>JACIWL010000001.1 GCA_014360995.1 Candidatus Bipolaricaulota bacterium
GCCCTTTTTGCCGTTGAACACCCCAATGTGCGGATTTCAGTGGGGGTAAGCGGGACAAGCGGAGGATTCCGTCGGTTCCTGGCCGCGGAACTGGACATCGTTTGCGCCTCCCGGCCCATCCGCGATGCGGAAATGGCCACGGCCCGGGAAAGGGGAATAGAGTACATCGAACTCCTCATCGGGTTCGATGGCGTAACCGTGGCCATCTCCCTAAACACCTCCATCTTTAAACCTGGTGTTCCTCCAGTCCTGACCTTAGGCGAGCTCGAGCTCCTGTGGAGCAAGGAGTCCGAGGGCCTTATCACCCGATGGAGCCAGCTAGGGAGCCGTTTTCAAGACGGGAAGATCCTCCTTTCAGGGGCAGCTTCCACCTCGGGGACTTTTGATTTCTTCACCGAGCTAGTGAACGGCCGGGCAGGGGACTCCCGGGCCGATTACTTCGGCACTGAAGAGGACCAGCTTTTGGCCGAGCTCACCGGAGCGGAGCCCTTCGGGCTCACCTATTTCGGCTTTGCCTATCTGGAGCACAACCGGGACCGGGTGCAGGCCGTGGCCATCGATCCCCGCCGCACTTTGGTGGATGCCCCAGAAGAGGTGCTTTTGGAGATAAACCGGCGGCGGACGGCTGCGGGTAAACCCCCTCTGGTCAACGAAGGCGGCGCGCCCCGTGGGATCCTGCCTACCCTGGACACCATCGGCGCTTACCTCTATCCCTTGACTAGGCCCCTCTTCATCTACGTAAATGCCCAAAGCGCTCAACGTCCGGCCGTGGCAGCGTTTGTGGAGTTCCTTCTTAAGCTGGTAGAGGACGAAGAGTTCATGCTGGACGTGGGTTATGTGCCTGCATATTTTGAGCTCCTTGAGGCCGCCAGGGAAATCTGGGCTAAGCGCATCACGGGCTCAGCCTTCGCCGGACAAATTTCTGGTCTTGGGGCTGAAGACCTTCTTGCCAAGTACAAGGCCCATGCTGGTAAATAGTCATCACTCCATAACTAGCTTAGAGCTTCGTCCTCCTTTTGGGCGTTTATTGAAGGAACGCTTCATCCGCTGGGTGTTCATGGTCTGTGCCTTTTTTGCTGTCGTCATCACCTTCGCTACCCTGGGGATGTTCGTGGCGGAAAGCCTCCCCTTCTTTGCGCAGGTTTCCCTAGGGGAATTCCTTGGCGGCATAAGGTGGGCTCCCCTTCACGAACCCCCGAGCTACGGGGTCTTGGCCCTCGTCGCCGATACCCTGGTCATCACGGCCATCGCCTTGGGCGTGGCCTTGCCCCTTGGTCTCCTTTCCGCGGTGTTCTTGAGCGAGTACGCGAGCTTTCGCCTGCGACAAGTTTGCAAGCCCATTTTGGAGGTTTTAGCCGGGGTCCCCACCGTGGTTTACGGCTTTTTTGCCCTGCGCTTTGTTACTCCCCTCCTTCAGCGCACCTTCCTGCCCCAGCTTTCGTTCTGGAATGGCCTTTCTGCCGGGCTAGTTATGGGGATCATGATCATCCCCCTCGTGGCCTCCATCAGCGAGGAGGTGCTATTCGCGGTGCCGCGGAGGCTGCGGGAGGCGGCCTATGCCCTAGGGGCCACGAAGTTCGAGGTCACCACCCGGGTGGTGATCCCCGCCGCCTCCTCCGGGATTGGCGCTTCCTTCATCCTGGCCCTGTCCCGGGCCATTGGCGAGACGATGATCGTGGCCTTAGCTGCGGGGAGGACCCCGGCCTGGCCTCCCGACCCCACCCGGCCCATGTTGACCATCACCACCACCATTGTGAACATCGCCACCGGAGACCACGAGGCCACAGCCTTCATCTGGTCAGTTCTTTTTGCTTTGGGCTTTCTTCTTTTCCTTTCCACCCTGGTCTTCAACGTGGCCAGCCACGTCATCGTCCGGCGGTTTAGGGAAAGGTTCCCTTGATGCGGCGCAGCTGGCGCAAAGGGTTGGGGAACGCGTTCGGAGTTTTAGCTACAAGCGGGCTTCTTTTGGCCCTTCTGGCGTTGGGCACGATGATCGCCACCACGGCCCTTCAGGCCGGGAAGCTTACGGCGATGGACGCCATGGCCCAAGCCGGTTTAGCCCTTTCCTTGCGCTCGGTGGACCTTCCCGGCCTTGGTTTTCTTTCTTATGTCGTCGCCGCCCAAGTTGATGCGAACTCCGCTGCGGCGCAGGTCGGGTTAAGCCAAGGCGACGTCATCGTGGCCGTGGGAGGGAGGCCTGTGGGCCGACCAAACGAGGTCTGGGGGGCGGTGAAAGCCCGCGGGGAGGGCCCTGCGACTATCGCCTGGATTCCGAAACCGGAGAAGCTATGGGGGAGGCTTCAAGCCGTGGCCCGCCCCGAGCGAGCTGGAGAGTTTTGCGTGACGTTGACCTCGATTCCCGCCGGATCGAAAGCGCAAGAAGCCGGCCTCCAACCCGGCGATGTCCTTATCAGCGTGGGTGACCTCCCGGTCACGGGAACGCGCCAGGCCTGGGAGGCTGTGGTGGCCGCCGTTCGCTCCGGTTTGGAAGAAGTCCCGCTCGAAATTGAGCGAGAGGGGAAGAGGCTGAAGCTATCCCTACACCCGGTGCAGCGGACCGAGATCCCCTTCCAATTGGACTTTTTCGGGGCATGGTGGAGGTTTCTCACCCGCATTGGGGATCCGCGCTATCCGGAGCGCACTGGGCTCCTCAGCGCCTTGGTCGGCTCGCTTTTGGTGGTGGGTGTCATGGCCCTGTTTGTCTTTCCTTTGGGGGTGGGCGCCGCGGTGTATCTCGAGGAATACGCCCCTAAGAA
The DNA here is from genome assembly GCA_014360995.1 of Candidatus Bipolaricaulota bacterium. Classification (GTDB taxonomy): domain Bacteria; phylum Bipolaricaulota; class Bipolaricaulia; order Bipolaricaulales; family Bipolaricaulaceae; genus DTER01. The sequence goes on from JACIWL010000001.1 coordinate 2,757, forward strand.
CTGGTTCACGGAGGCAGTGCAAATACTCATCGCGAACCTGGCGGGGATGCCATCAGCCGTGGTGGGGATTTTCGGGTTGGAAATTTTTGCCCGCTCTTGGGGGCTGGGCCGGAGCGTGTTCGCCGGCGGCTTGACGTTGGCTTTATTGATCCTTCCCCAGACCATCATTGCCACCCGGGAGGCCCTGCGGGCCGTGCCCCGCTGGGTGCGGGAGGCCGCGGCCAGCCTGGGCGCCACCCCATGGCAAGTGGTCCGCTTCCACGTGCTTCCCTATGCTTTGCCCGGGATCTTTACCGGTTTCATCCTCGCGTTGGCCCGGGCCCTGGGCGAGGCGGCCCCCCTCCTGCTCCTGGGGGCCTTCCTCTACGTCACCTTTGTGCCAAAAAGCCTTATGGACTCCTTCACCATCGTTCCCTTGCAGATCTTTGACTGGGCTACCAAACCCCAGGACGGTTTTTCCTGCGTGGCCGCCGCTGCCATCATCGTCTTGATCATCACCCACTTGGCCCTCAATAGCCTCGCCATCTTCTTGCGAAATAGATACCAAAGGAGGTGGACATGAAGGGGAAAGGGGCGTCTTTGGCGGAGACGACCCAGTCTTTCCTTGTGGAGAACCCCATATTTGAGATTCGCCAACTCAGCGTGTGGTATAAAGCCCAACAGGTGCTTAAGGACGTAACCATGGATATCCCGGAGAAACAGGTCACAGCAATTATTGGCCCCTCAGGATGTGGGAAATCCACCTTTTTGCGGTCCCTAAACAGGATGAACGATCTCATCCCCGGCATGCGCGCCGAGGGGCAAGTCTTTTTCCGCGGTCTCAACATCTATGCGCGCTCCGTGGATCCCGTGGAGGTGCGGCGGAGGATCGGCATGGTTTTTCAGGTGCCCAACCCCTTCCCTAAATCGATCTTCGAGAATGTGGCCTTTGGGCTGCGCATAAACGGTTTCAATGGGGACCTAAAGGCCAAAGTCCAATGGGCTTTGGAACGGGCCGCCCTTTGGGATGAGGTTAAGCATTGCCTTCACAAAAGCGCCTTCGAGCTCTCCGGCGGGCAACAGCAGAGGCTCTGCATCGCCCGGGCCCTCGCTGTGGAGCCCGAGGTCCTCCTCATGGACGAGCCCTGCTCGGCCCTTGACCCCATCGCCACCGCCAAGATCGAGGACCTCATACACGAGCTAAAACGCGAAGTGACCATTGTGATCGTAACGCACAACATGCAACAGGCGGCCCGCATCTCCGACTACACCGCCTTCATGTTCCTTGGGGAGGTTTTGGAGTTCGCTCCCACCGGGCTCCTTTTTACCAAACCAAAGGACCCAAAAACCGAGGCCTACCTCGCCGGACGGTTCGGGTAAAAATCCTCTTTTGTTGTCAGTAACTTCTGCGCAGGATTTTTTGGAGAGAGAGCACCAGGGCAAACCTTTGGCCCACCAAAGGGGCGGCTTTGCCGTTGGCCCTTTGCGGATCTGGGTCTGGTGGGCAAGGATCCCGGGATTTGACATGGGGAAGGGGCAGACCTAAACTTCGCCGGCCATCCCAAGGAGGAGGGCTAAAAGGGGTGACCGTGATGCTGCTTAAGGAGAAGAAGCCTAAGCAGCCAGGGAAACCTTCCATGTGAGGGAGAGCAACATGCCGCGGGCGACTTGTCCGGTCTGTGATGCAGAGCTCCGCTTAAGCCAAGCGGAGGTGGTTTTTGGGCGGCGCTTGACCTGCCCGGAGTGTGGGGCCGTCCTGGAAGTGGTGGAAGAGGACCCCCTCGAGCTTGAGGAGGTTTTCGAGTTTCAGGACGACTTCGAGGAAGACGAGTTCTAAGGGGCGACGAAAGTCGCCCTTTTTCATTTTGTGCAGCGGGAAAAGAGGCTTAAGGAAATAGCCGCTTCCCGTCTTTCTAGTATCGTTGCTGTTTGTGTGAACTTTGAAGACCCGCGCAACGCCGCGGCCATCCTGCGGACCTGCGAAGCTTTGGGCATCCTTGAGGTCTATGTCATCGAAGAGGACCGCCCGTTTTATCCCTCGCCTAAGGTGACACAAGGCGCGGATAAGTGGCTGCGAATAAGGCGGTTTCGGCGGGCCGAGCCGGCGTTTTCGGAGCTGCGAGGCCGGGGGTTTCGCATTTTTGCCGCTACTCCCACCGGATCCATCACCGTAGAGGAACTTCCTTTGGATTCGCCCCTGGCTTTGGTGTTTGGTAACGAAAAAGAGGGGATTAGCCCGCATATCCTCGCCTTATGCGATGGCACTTTTCGGGTGCCCATGTTCGGTCTTACCCAATCCTTCAATGTTTCGGTTGCGGCCGGCATTTCCTTTTACCTTGCTAGCGCGGCCCGGCGCCGCCTCCTTGGCCAACCCGGGGACCTCTCCCCCGCTGAGCAAAAAGCCCTTTTGGCCGAATACTTGCGAGACCAAAAATCCTCCGATCTTTAACCCCGCTTTGGCTTGCGGGAACCAGGGTCTTTCTGAGTTTTTCCGGAGAAGGCTTCTTTGGCCGAAGAATTGGCGAGGGGTGTGCCAGTCCGGTGGGGTTGGAGGCGCGGGGTGACGGGGCTTTAGCGAGGGAGGTATAATGGGGCTAAGTGGCGGCGTAGCCAAGCGGTTAAGGCGAGGGACTGCAAATCCCTTATTCCCCGGTTCGAATCCGGGCGCCGCCTCCAGGGTGGTTAGCTCAGCCTGGTAGAGCACACGCTTGACGTGCGTGGGGTCGCAGGTTCGAGTCCTGCACCACCCACCAGTCAAGATTTCCTGCCCGTGTAAAACTTCAGGGCGCCAAAGGTTTTGGCACGTAAGTTACTTTTCTGTCCCTTCTTGCCAGTAAGCTGGGCGTGGGAATTTGATCTTTATGGGCTGGCGGAAGGTGGCGTGGCTGATGACCAGTTCACCCTTTTCCAGGCGTGTGACATTCGCCTTAACCGCCGGATCCAGGAAACGATAGGCAGGGGATGAAAGTTCAACGGAGCCGCTTCGACCAATAACTATCGTTGAGCAGTTGCCTGCTACGCGGTCATGCACTGCGCTCATAAACTGCTCGGCACCGAAAAGCACCACCCCCAGCGAACGACCGCGCTCTGCAATGTCCAGCACTTGCTCTATGATGGGGGATTCTTTCTCTCTCGCGGGTGCGTATTTGTTCAACTCGTCCACAAAGATAATCACCTTTTCTGGCAAATCTTCCCTTTCGCTGCCCTCTTCCGCGTACAAAGCATAGATCGTGCGCAGAATATCGCCAAAGACCAGAGTCTGCTCCTCGTCGGTAAGGCGAGCGATGTCCACGACGATTGTCTCGCCGCCGCGGATCGTGGCAATCTCTTGGCTAAGATTTTTTGTCCTTTTGTCGCGCTGATCCACAAAGATTCCGGACTGGCGGGTCTGCACGATGCGGCGCAGCAATCGGCGGAAGCGCCCGACCGATACCGCGCGCACATCGCCCACCGGCTGGACCTGTCCCTCTTTCACCAACGGCTCACCGTTCAGTAAACTCTCCCAGTCGGTAACGCTCTTCCATTTACCCTGCGGCCCCCAATGTCCAGTCCTGGGATCGGAGAGCCCCTGCTGGATCTCGCCGATCAGGGCACCCACCGTATCCCAGGGATCGGGAATGTTGGACAGAAGCAGGTCTAATTTATCGTAGGTATCTGCCAGCGAGTAGGCGTAGAGGAACCAGTTGCGCTCCGGCAGGCGGAAACTGTTGGGCCTGCCGGTTGTGGGAGTCTCTTTTCCGTAGGGCAAGAGGTAGCGCACGTTGTCAAACGGCTTGGGCCTAAGTCCAAGCGCTTCCCAAAATTCATGCTGCTCTGGAGGTAGCCCTCCCTTAGGTGGCTGGTCAATCGAGAGCAAATCGCCGTGCTTGACGTTTAGGATGATGACACCGATGCGGTTGCGATTCTCCGCTTTCTGGAGAATGGACTGGATGAGGAAGATCGCATACGAGGTTTTCGTCGCCAACCCGGAGATGCCGGTGATGTTGACGTGCGCGCCTTCCGGTCCCAGAATGTAGCGGCTGTCCAGGTACACCACGGCACGGGTACCGTTGGACATCTCAATGAGCCCGGCAGGTATCCGGTAGCGCTCCGGCACCTGGTCAATCCCCAGGGCCGTATGGATCCCCTGCTCGTCGGCGAAGCGCACGGGGCGATCGTTCATCACCGGCATGTAGATGTCCTGGTCATTGGAGAGAACCGCAACGCGTGCCACCGTAGTCCCCTGCCGCACGGTGTTGGGCTCCGCAGTGATTTGCCCGAAATCGTTGGAAATGTAATTGGATAGGTGCGTAGGCGCATCGGTACTGTGCTCCAACGTGGTCACAATGCCAAAGGTGCGACTCGTCCCTTCTGGAGCAACCTGTTCCGCTTCCACGATATCAAAAGGGTTGACAATGACATTGGGTGCAAGCCAGAAGGAGAACTCATTGGATGTGTTGGGCTGGTTTGCGGTCGCCGATGAAAGCCCAATGATTGGGCGTTCGTCAGTCATCATCTCGTTAGCCATACTGCCTCACCTCCACTTCAGGTATTGCTGAATCACCTCGCGAGAGAGAAGGCTTTCCTTAACCGCCCGCTCGGCAAGGAAAATGTGATACAGATGGGCGTGCCAACGGCGGTCCAGCCCGTGAGGCGTTACCTGGCGCTCTGCCACTAAAGCACATGAGAGCCTGTCAATCAGCTCGGAGGGCACTGGCTCTGCAGTCGGATTGACCAGCTCCACCTTGACGACACCCATTAGCGGGTAGTCCAGATGCCGTTGTTCCCGTAGCCGAACATACCAGAAAACGACCTTGCCATCGCGAGCCCTAAAGGCAGCCGTGCGATGCTCTGCCTCTAAGCCCGCCAGCAATTGATAAATGGAGCGACACTCTGCGCGCGGACCGCGACCGAAGACAAACTGCGGGTCTTTGCGAAAATTCTTTGACACCCCAATCACTGGCCTGATTCTCTCGCCAGCGCTCAAACTCTGGAGCACGGGGTCAAACATCAGCGAGCCGTCCGCGATGAGCCAGGAGTTTTCGTCCAGTTTGTCCAGGAGGCTGCTTATCATTTCCGCTTCCAACTTCCGCATCTCAAACTGTACTTTACCCATTGCCTTGTTACGCAGGTCAAAGTCTGATAGCACCTGGCTGACGATGTCCCTTTCCGTCAAGTCCACCAGTCTAACGGCGCTCTGCGAGGAAAGAGCTTCCAATCGGGCCCAGACCGTTTCGGAAAGCCGCTGCCTGCCTACCAGCAGGATATGGTCTACCCGCAAAGCTTCCCGCCGCACCGAGCCATCATCTTCCCGTCGCAGGACGCAGGCGCCGATTTGCGCGTAGTGCACCGGCGATTCCCGCTCGTTTTCCAGCACCGTGCCGAGAAAGTAGGAGCGAAATGAGCCGTCAAGGAAGTAGCGAAAGAGAAGCTGCTTTGTGCGCCCGGCGGGGGGCACAGGACGATACATAGGCGGCCTTGGGGTTGAAGGGTCATGCTCGAAAATCGTTTCAAAGACTTTTTCGTCTTCATTCAGCAATTGATCCTCGCGCTCTTCAAAATCGGGGCGTTCCAAATCCTCCACGGCGCCACCCACGGCGGGGAGGACCTCCACATCCTGTGCGATGGCTCGGAGGATGTGACGGAGCTCTGGCAAAGCATTCATTCTTCTTCCCCTCCCTCCTGTTCTTCCCGACCCAACTCGCGCAGGCTGCGCTGGATCTCCGCCAGTTCCTCGTCGCTCAGGCCCCACAATTGGGCGGCGTGACGGTCAATTTCGGTTTCAATCTGGCGCAGGGCACGCTCATCACCGCGCCGGGCCGCCTCGTGCGCCTCCTGCGACAACTCCGCCAGCCGCCGATGCACCGGGTTGGACGGGTCGTAGCGGGGGATGCGAATCCGCTCAACGACCTGCGGTGATGCAATCCCACCACCACCGCCCGGGTACGATGAGATAGCAGCAAAGTCGGCTGGCTTCGAATTGAAACACGCACAGAAAAAGTGCGCTTCCTCGGCGCTGTCGAAAGCGACCAGCGAAGTGTTGTGCTCAGGCACAATGACTTTGCCAGTGTCATCGGTGCCGATCACTGCTGCCACCAAACTTGGAGAGATCCAAGGCCACACCACCTTCCACGGGGCGAAGGTGTAGTCGCCGACGGCAAACATAGTATAGAACGGTGCACCCTGCTTCAGCATGTCAGAAACACCACGGGAAGCACGCTCCCGTAGCACTTCCTCAAACCGCTTAAGGTAACCGTAAGTGCGCGGGTAGCGCGTCTGCAGATCTTTTTCGTCTATGCCGCGCCGCCTGAGCGGATCCTGCACCATCAGGATCATCGCCGATGGCTCCGCCCGCCAGCGCCCCACATCCCGCCCGCGCAAGAGGGGATAGAGCAGGTCCGGTTCCATCGCCTCCGTCACCTCGTCCACTTGGACCTTCGCCCCTTCGGTCAGGTTGCGCACCACGACCAGGCCATCGGGACGGCGATAGACAACCTCCACCCAGTAGACGGCGTTGGCGCCACCGGTGTATACACCTGCGTGGGCTTCATAGTCGGATTTACCGAGGATCTTGCGCACCGCCTGGAGCGCCTTGGGGCGGGCGGTGAGCCAGGGAGAAGTCGGGTCGGTGGGATCCACGGGCTCGGCGAAAAAGTTCAGGCGCCGGGTGGCCGCCACCACCTCCTCCAGGGTGCTCTCGTACGTGAAGCGAGCGCCCTTCCGCTTCCGCCAAACGGTGTAGGGCACGGGATATTTGGTCGGCCTTCCCTTCTCCAGCACCATCACCGCTGTGCGGTTGGAGGCGCCCTCAAAGGGATTGAGGTCCACCATATCGTCCACGTGGACGGAGGCGAGAAGCGTCGGCGCCTGATTCCGGTGGGGAATCTGGAATCGCCGAAAGCCCTGCCCAGCCCCCGAAGTCTTGAAGATTGACTGGGTGATCACAAAACCGAGTTTCCCGCCCGTTTTGAGCAAACGGTCTACAACGGTAAAGGTCATCAGCATGGAGATGTCTTTTTTCCCCTTGCCGAGAATCGTGTCCATTCCGCCGTGCGGGAATAGTCCGTACTTCTCCCAAATCGGTTTTATCTCATGCCGATACTTATCAGGGAGATGCTCCCAGTTGACCCAGGGCGGGTTGCCGACTATGTAGTCAAACTCTCCGACAGTGAGGGGGGCGAAGTTGTTTTTCAGCAGGCGCGCCCAGAGGCCGTTCAGCCCCTGACGGTGTAGGTCCAGCATTGTTTCGTAGAGGTCTCTTAAGAAAGCCTTGTCCCGCTCATCTAAGGGGCTTTCTGAAGGGAGACGGCTTTGCACCTGATGGACGAAACTTTCCGGGCTGATCCCGCTCCGCACGCTATCTTCCAGCAGGTTCGTGAACCAGTCAAAGTGCTCCTTTGTGCAAAGTTTTTCCGGCACGAGGAATTCGCCGACAGCAGTCGGGAACCTGTATGCGCCCTGCGCAGGCAGGTCCTCGCCTAACGATGGGGTGCGCACCGAATCGGCCAGGTAAACGGGGATGGTGATCTCGCCGCGGCGGTGTTCCAGCAAGTCAGTGATGGCCAGCAAGTAGTTCACGCGGGCGGTGAGCACTGCCAGCGGGTTCAAATCAAAGCCCACCACATTGCGCAGAATGCTCTCCAGCAGTTCCGATTCGGGAACGAGAAGCGCTCGCCCCAGTTCCAGCATGCGCGCGATGATGAGGACAAGGAACGTGCCCGAACCGCAGGCAGGGTCAAGAAAACGAGTGTTCATGAGCTTTTGGCGCATCCTGCCTTCGTTCTTGCTGGGGTTAGCAGTGAAAAACTCGCTATCTAACTGCACCAGCAACCTTTGTGCCAGCCAATCAGGCGTGTAATACTCGCCGAGGCTATGGCGTATTTCTCGCGGTAAGAGGTAGTGGTAGAGTTTTTTGAAGAGGTCCCGGGTCTCTTCGGGCACGAGGGTCAGGGTCGTCGGATCGTATTCGTTCAGCCGCTTGATCACTTCGCGAAGGGCGTCCTCTATTTTGTCGTTCCAGGCATAGAGGTACCAGGAGAAGAAGTCGCCCTCCAAGAGGTTCGTGATTCCGTAGGCGCGGAAGATGCCGCCCGATTCCATCTCTTGCAGTTGGCGGCGCAAGGTTTCCCCATCAGCGGCCGCTAGCCCAGAGAAAGAGAGGGCACCCAGCCGGACACCCAAGTGACGAGAAAGGGCCAGCCAGGCCAGGAGTTTGACCAGAAGAGCGAAATAGGTGTGTAGGACGAAGAAGAACCGCTCCGCCTCTTCCGGGGTGCGGACTTCCAGTGCTGCCTTGCGCACCCACTTTTTCAGGGGCTCCAGTTTCCGGCCGCCGAAGGCCTCGGAGTAGTCAATCGCTTCACTGAAGAAGATCTTCCACTGGTGGAATAACTTCGGTACAAGTCCTTGGGGGTTTTTCAAAGCAACTTCAAGGGCCTGAAACAACCTTCGGAGCACGTTCTGTGTGCGCATCTGCTCAATGGAAAAATCCTGGTTGAGGTTTTCTGAGGTAAGGGCGATACCTGAGGAAAGTCCCGCCAGCCAGGTCAAGAAACGCTCCAAGGAATGCACGTTGACCGCTACTGGAGGCTCCACAATCCAATGTCCGCCAATGAAGCGGACAAAAATGAAAAAGTTCCCATCGAAGACGACCCCGGCGAGACGGTCTATCTTTTGCCGTTCCCTTTGGGCAAGGCCGATCATGTAGTCTCTCACTTGCTGAATGGCATGCCGAGTTGCTGAATCTGGAGGGGATTTAAGTACACCGGGTCTTTCGTATTCGATCACGAACCTATTGAAGACCGCATCGGCACGTCCAGTGGCTAAGGTGTACTCGGCGTGGGCGATGGGGTGGACTCCGATGTCCTCGCAGAATTCGGTAAGAAGGGGGTCTATTTCGCGGCGGAAATCTGCTTCAGTGAGCTTTCGGGGAAGAAGCTCTTCCAATCGCCTTTGAATCTTCTGACTCCAATCCTTAATGAGGCGTTCCCGGTCCTCGAACTCCATGGCACTTTTTAGTTTATATGCCAGGCAAAAGGGCTGGCAAGTGCTTCAAATGAGGGGAATTGTCCTAGCAGGAAATTTGAAAACCTAGCCGCCGCCGATGGCGGGAAGGAGGGTGAGAACGTCGCCATCCCGAAGGGGCGTGGAAAAGCCCTGCCTGGAGAGGACGGAAACGCCGTTTACGAGGGCAGAGATGTGCCGACCAATTCGGCCTTGTTGATCGTAGAACCTTTCCCAAAGCTGGGGATAGCGGGAAACCAAAAATTCTATGGCTTGGGCCACCGTGGCCGAATCGGGAAGCTCCAACTTCAAAGGATGCTCCGCAAGCTCCTCTCGAAACGGGAAGAGGAGGTGAACCTCCACCTTCATCGCTCACCGGCCTCCTACCAAACGGGAAGCGATCTCCCTTTGCCGGGGGATATAGCGGTAAAGGCTCGGATTCACAAGCTCCCCGTTCCGAACGAGGATCTTTCCGTTTACCATCACCAAGTCAGCATATTGGGCCGCGCAGTGAAGGAGGGCCGCCACGGGATCGGCCGCCCCAGCGAACTCGAGCTTGGAGATATCAAACAGCACAAGATCGGCGCACTTTCCAACTTCCAAGGAGCCGATCTCTTTTTCCCAGCCCATGACCTTGGCTCCGCCCGTGGTGGCGAGTTTTAGCGCCGTCCTTGCCGGCATTGCTTCAGCGCCATATTTCACCCGGGCAAGGAGCATGGCTTGACGGGCCTCCCGGATCATGTTGGAAGAGTCGTTGGAGGCCGAACCATCCACGGCCAACCCCACCTTCATCCCGGCCTTAAGCATCTCCGGAACGGGAGCTATCCCCGATCCCAAAAGCATGTTGGAGGTAGGACAATGGGCCACCCCAACCCCGGCCTTTGCAAGTTTCTCAATATCCGCGCTATTGAGGTGCACGGCATGGGCGATCCAAACGTCTGGGCCAAGCCAGTCAAGCTCCTCTAAATACTCCACCGGCCTTTTCCCGAATTTCTCAAGGCAATATTCCTCCTCGTCCAAGGTCTCGGCGAGGTGGGTGTGAAGGAGGACCCCATAGCTTCTGGCGAGCTTGGCCGTCTCCTTCATCAGGGTGGGGGTAACGGAAAAGGGCGAGCAAGGGGCGAGGGCGATCCGGAGCATGGCCCCAAAGCTTTTGTCGTGATAGCGCAGGATGAGGCGCTCGCTATCCTCTAGGATCTCCTCTTCCGTTTGAACCACGTCCTCGGGAGGAAGGCCCCCTTCCTTTCGGGAAAGGGACATGGAGCCCCGTGTGGGATGGAAGCGAATGCCCACTTCTTTCGCCGCCTCGATTTGTACGTCGATTAAGTTCCTTTTTCCCCGGGGGAATAGATAGAGGTGGTCGGTGGTGGTGGTGCACCCCGAAAGGAGGAGTTCTAGGCATCCCACGATCGTGGAGACATAAACGGCCTCTTCGTCGATCCCCCGCCAGCGCTCGTAGAGGAAGACGAGCCAATCAAAGAGTTTCTTGTCCTGGGCTCCGGGGACGGCGCGAAAGAGGGTTTGATAGAGGTGATGGTGGGTGTTGATCATGCCGGGGATCATCACCCGGTCCCTTCCTAGGATTACCTCGTCGAACTTTCCCTGAGGGGGCTCCCCTTCGCCCAGGGCGGCAATGCGATTTCCTTCCACCAAAAGCCAGGCTTTTTTCAGCTCCCGCCCAGTTTGATCGAAAGTGGCAATTACCTCCACGTCCTTAAAAAGGATGCGCCCCATGGTTCCTCCTTTCTCAAAGTCAGAGGCGAAGGTCGACCTCGTGGCAGCGCTCGAGAAAGGAGACCAAAAGCTGGATGGCCGCTTCGATGTCCTTTTTGTGGGCGGCCTCCACCACCGTGTGGACGTAGCGGGTGGGGACAGAAATGGTAACCACTGCGGCGCCCTCCCGGGCGAGTTGAATCGCGCCGGCGTCGGTGCCACCGCGGGGAAGGATCTCCATCTGGTAGGGGATCCCCTTTTCCTCCGCGAGTTTCACGAGGAACCGCACAAGCCCGGGGTGGGAAATGGAGGCGGAGTCTTTGAGCTTGATGGCCACGCCTTTCCCGAGCTTTGTGATCTGTTCGTGGGGCTGTACTCCCGGCATGTCACAGGCCAGGGTCACATCCAGGGCCACCCCGATCTCCGGGGCGATTTGAAAGGCGCTGGTGCGGGCGCCCCGGAGGCCCACTTCTTCTTGGACGGTGGCCACAAAGTAAATATCGGCCTTGTGGCTTTTTAGCCGTCGCAGTGCTTCAATCCCCACATAAAGACCAACGCGGTCGTCCAAAGCTTTCCCGGAGACCAGCTCGCCCACCTCAGAAAAGCTTTGGAAAAGGGTCACTGGATCGCCCACCTTCACCCGCTCCTTGACCTCTTTTCCCGGGAGCCCCACATCCACGAACAGGTCCTGAATGCGAATTTCCTTCTTCTTTTCCTCTTCGGTGAGGATGTGGATGGGTTTTATCCCAATGAGGCCGAGGAGGGGTCCGCTTTCCGTGTGCACCACCACCCGGGTGGCGATAAGGGTGCGGGCATCGAATCCGCCCACCGGCTCCAGGCGCAGGTATCCGTTCTCTTCATCGATGTGGGAGACGAAAAAGCCGATTTCATCCATGTGAGCGGCCACCACCACCTTTGGCCCCGTGCCCTTTTTGTGGGCGATGAGGTTTCCAAGGAGGTCAACATCGATTTCGTCCACGTAGTTTGCCAGGGCCTCGCGCACCAATGTCCGAATCGATTCCTCCCGACCAGGCACTCCTGGCGCCTCCGATAGCCGCTTAAGAAGCTCCACTGTTCCCCCTTTCCTCAATGAGCCTAACCGAGCGTGTTGTTTCCCACAACTTCACAAGATCTAAACTCGCGGCTAGAATAAGTTCGATGTTTCCCATACGAGACTACCGGGTCAGCGGAAGGCGTCCGTGGGCTACGTACATCCTCATCGCCTTGAATGCCCTCGTTTTTTTCTACACCCTGAGCATTCCTGACTCCGGCTATGTTTTGCTCGACGGTTGTGCCTGGCGAGACGAGTTTGGTCGGGCTCCGCCGGGATTCAGTTCCGCGTTATACCGCCGCTACGGCCGGGGCTGTTTTTACCCGGTGACCCCACGGGATGCGTTTTACATTCAGTATGGGCTCGTCCCCGCGGAGTTTTTGAGCGGGAAAGACCTTCCTCCCACCGTGCCTTTCCCCATTTGGCTCACTTTGTTCACCGCCATGTTCCTCCATGCCGGGTGGCTCCACATCATCGGGAACATGTGGTATCTGTGGATTTTTGGGGACAACGTAGAAGCCTCCATGGGTCCCCTGCGCTATGTCATCTTTTATCTTTTGTGCGGCGTGGGCGCGGCCGGACTGCAAATGGCGGTGAGCGGAAAAGTCACGGTGCCCATGGTGGGAGCTTCCGGGGCCATCAGCGGGGTGATGGGGGCGTACTTCGTCCTCTTCCCCTGGTCGCGCATCCTCACTGTGGTGCCCATTTGGTTTTTCCTCCACCTTGTGGAGGTGCCGGCCGTGGTCTTTTTGGGCCTGTGGTTCCTTTTGCAATTCTTCTCGGGAATTGTGGATCTACAAAGCCTTGGCGGCACGGCCTGGTGGGCGCACATCGGGGGCTTCTTGACCGGGGCCCTCTTGGTTTTCCTCTTCCGCCGGCGGGAAGTGATTCCCGGCGTAGTGCGCTGGTGGGAGCGCCGCCAATATCGCCGGTATTGGTGAGCCTTGGGGATCGTCCTGGGATTAGACGAGGCCGGCAGGGGAGCGGTTTTGGGTCCTTTAGTTGTGGCCGGTGTGGCCATTGAGGAAGGAAAAGAAAAGATTCTTTGGGATCTTGGGGCCAGGGATTCCAAAAGCCTTGCGCGGCCAAAACGTAAGAAAATCCTGCGCACTTTGTGGCAGGAGGATCTGCGCGGGCGGGTAGTGGTCATCCCCCCGGCGGAGATCGACCAAGGGAACCTAACAGTGCTCGAGCTTCAGGCCATGGCCGGGCTCATTCGCTGGGGGCGGCCGGAAAAAGTGGTTTTGGACCCTCCTGTGGGCCCGAAGGTCATTACCCGTTTTTGCTGGGCTTTGTCCCGAGAAACCGGCCTTCCCAAAGGGGCGCTTTGGGCCTTCCCCAAGGCCGACAAGAAAAACCCTGTTGTCGCTGCGGCCTCCATTTTGGCCAAGGTCGTGCGCGACGGGTACATGGAGGTCCTGCGCCAAAAGTTCGGCGACGTGGGTTGGGGTTATCCGGGCGAGGAGAAGGTGCAAAAGTTCATTGAGCGTTGGTTTCGGGAACACGAGGAGCTTCCTCCCATTTGTCGTAAACGCTGGCGGTCAGTGCAATGCTTTAGCCTTTTGAAGTTGCAAGGAGAGGTCTAGTTTGGGAAAATTAAGCACGTTTAGGGGGAAGGCATGCCGAAGCGAACATATCAGCCGCATCGGCGAAGAAGGCATCGTGTGCATGGATTTTTGGCCCGGATGAGCACACCCGGTGGTCGAGCGGTGATCGCGCGCCGTCGGAAAAAGGGCCGCAAACGCCTGACCCCGGCCTAGGAGAGGAGCAATTTGCCGCGTAAACGCATCTATGAACTAGCGCGCGAACTGGGTATGTCCACCAGGGACCTCATTTTGGCCCTGGAGAAGCTGGGCATGCCCGGGATGAGCGCGTTCCACATGGTCTCCGAGGAGGAGGCCGAGGTCATCCGCAGCCTTGTGTTGGAGCGGGCGGAGGCCCAAGCCCCGCCTGCGGAGGCTCCGGCTTTGCCGGAAAAAGCCCCGCCCAAGGGGAAGCCCCGCCCGCCGGTGGTGGCGGTGCTCGGCCACATCGACCACGGAAAGACGACCCTATTGGACCGGATCCGCCGGACCCACGTGGCCTCCGAAGAGCCCGGGGGGATCACCCAATCCATCGGCGCCTATCAAGCCCAAGTGGATGGAAAACTCATCACCTTCATCGACACCCCTGGGCACCGGGCGTTCACGGCCATGCGGGCCCGGGGCGCCAAGGCCACGGACATCGCCGTCCTCGTGGTGGCCGCTGACGACGGGGTCATGGCCCAAACCTTGGAAGCCCTGGACCACATCAAAGCCGCTGGTGTGCCCATGATCGTAGCCATAAACAAGATCGATAAACCCGAGGCAAAACCCGAGATGGTCAAGCAACAGCTCGCGAATCTTGGGTATGTCCCGGAGGACTGGGGCGGGGAGACCATCATGGTCCCCATTTCTGCCCTCACTGGCCAGGGCGTGGACGACCTTTTGGAGATGATCCTCCTTGTGGCCGAGCTCGAGGGCATTTCCGGAGATCCCGAGGGCGAGCTTGAGGCCATCATCATCGAGAGCCATCTTGATCCGGCTAAGGGTCCGGTGGCCACGGCCATCGTGAAAAACGGGACGCTTAGGGAGCGGGACGTGGTTGTGGCCGGCACGGCCTGGGGCCGGATCCGCGCCCTCCTTGACCACCAAGGAAAGCGCATCCCCGCCGCCGGGCCGGGCACGCCCGTGCAAATCCTTGGGCTTTCCGAGGTCCCGCCCGCGGGAGAGAAACTTGAGCGGCTGGGAAGCCCAAAGGAAGCCGAGGAGCTTGTGGAAAAAAGGCGGGAGGAGGAGCGGGCGAAGAGACTTTCCGTCCGGCCGCGGCCAACCTTGGAGGAACTCCTTTCCGCAGCCCAAACAAAGAAGCTAGTTTTAGTGCTCAAGGCCCAGACCGTGGGGGCCTTGGAGGCCGTGAAGCTCGAGCTAAACACGATACAGGCCGAGGGAGTGGAGCTAGAGGTGCTTCACGCTGGCGTCGGACAGATCACCGAATCGGATGTGCTCCTTGCCGCGGCGGAAACGCAGGGACAGCCCCTGATCCTTGGGTTTGGGGTGAAAATCGACCCCAAGGCGCAGAGGCTTGCGGAGCAGCGGGGAATTCCCGTGCGCACCTACGACATCATCTACGATCTTACCCTCGACGTGGAGCGGGCCATGAAGCGCCTCCTCGGCCCGGAGATCCGGGAGGTCAAGGTGGGCGAGGCCGAGGTCCTCAAGACCTTCGACATCGCCGGGGTGGGGAGGGTGGCGGGATGCGCGGTGCGCTCCGGCCGGGTGGTGCGGGGGGCCAAAGTGCGGGTCCTCCGCCGCGGCCAAGAGGTTTTTGTGGGAGAAATCGCCTCCCTCAAGCGCTTCGCCGAAGACGTGAAAGAGGTGCGCGAGGGCTACGAGTGCGGGTTACGCATCCGGGATTTCGATGACGTCCGGGAAGGAGACGTCATCGAGGTTTACGTGGTGGAAGAGGTTCCCGTCCAATAAGCCATGCCAGTGGGAATATTGCGGGTGCATTTGCGTTTGTACGGGGTCCATACCCTCAAGGAAAAGAGGTCGGTTCTCGAGGGCCTCTTGGTGCGGCTCAGGCGGGAGTTCAACGTGTCGGCAGCGGAGCTTGCGGAGCTGGATAACCCGGAACGGGCGGTCCTTGGCTTTGCCCACCTTTCCAATAACGGCGCCTATTCCGACGGCGTCCTGCAGAAGATCCTTGAGCGCCTGGAGGGGAGCCGCGAGTTTTACGTAGAGGCCCATGAAATGGAGGTTCTCTGATGCGACCGCGGGCTCGCGCAAGGCTGGCGGAGGCCATTGCCCGGGAGATTGCCGATATTTTGGAGTTTGAGGTGAAAGATCCTGTCTTACGTGAATCCCTTCCCACCGTGCTTGGGGTGGAACTTTCCCAAGACGGGCAGGAAGCCAAGGTTCTTGTGTACCTCTCCGGGACCGAGGAGGAGAGGGCCCGGGTGATGGCGGCGTTTGCTAAGGACACGGGGTTTTTGCGCACCGCTTTGGCTAAGCGCCTTTCGGTGCGGCGCGTGCCACGTCTCACCTTTGCCCTCGACACCTCCCCCGATCGCTGGGCCAGCGAGCCTTGAAGGTGCCGGCTCTTCCTGTTTTGCCATTGAGTTCCTCCCTCCGCGGGCACGAGGCTTTGCCCCTTGAGCCCGTTTTGCGGAGGTTTTGGGAAAGCTCGGGCGTAGAGCTTTTGGTGAAGTCCGAAGAGGAAATCCGAAATGAACCCCTTTTGGTGCTTCTGCACCTTACCGGTGGAACGGAGCATTTGGCGTTGAAGCTTGTCGAAGCTATAAAGGCTCCGATTTTGCTTTTGGCCCACAGGAGTCACAATTCCCTTCCTGCGGCATTGGAGACCCTGGCCCGCCTGCGGGAGGATGGCCGCCGGGCCTGGCTAGTTACGGAAAATTCCGGAGAGACGCTTCCTTTGTTTGCCTGGGCTGCGGCCCTGGCCCGGGAAATTCGGGGAAAACGCATCGGTCTCATCGGGGGTGCCTCCCCTTGGCTCGTGGCCAGCTCCCTGGATCCCTCTGTCCTGGGGGAGAAGTTGGGGGTGGAGGTGGTGGAAGTACCCCTCGAGGACTTGAAAAAGAGGCTTCCTTTGAAGCCTTTGGTTTTGCCCGAAGGGGAAGGGATCGGGATCGGCGATAATGAGCGCAAGATGGTCGGCCGGGCCTATACTGCCCTGAAATCCCTTGTTTCGGAATTTCAGCTTTCCGCCGTTTCTCTCGCCTGTTTTGGCCTTCTTTCGGAGGGGTGCACGGCGTGTTGGGCTTTGGCCCGCCTGAGCGACGAAGGAATCCCGGGCGGCTGTGAAGGCGATCTTCCCGCCCTTTTGGCGTTGTGGCTTGGCCGAATTCTCACGGGCCTTCCCGGTTTTCTGGCCAATCCCGCGGAAGCTGATCTAAAAAGAGAGCGCCTCCTTTTGGCCCACTGCACCGTGCCGTTTTTGCTTGTGGAAAGTTTTGGGCTTCGCACGCATTTTGAGTCCGGGATAGGTTTAGCCGTGGCGGGGAAGCTCAGGCCCGGGCCTTACACCCTTGTCCGGTTCAGCGGGAAGAGGTTAGAGCGGGCGTTCATTGTGGAGGGCACAGTCCTTTCGGAGGCACCCGGTCGGGAAGATCTTTGTCGCACCCAGGTGTGGTTC
Source organism: Candidatus Bipolaricaulota bacterium (assembly GCA_014360995.1). GTDB lineage: Bacteria > Bipolaricaulota > Bipolaricaulia > Bipolaricaulales > Bipolaricaulaceae > DTER01. The sequence continues at coordinate 19,654 of JACIWL010000001.1, forward strand.
AAAATGCCCAAGGGGGCGATCGAGAAGCTATTGCGCGAGCCTTTGGGGAATCACCACGTCCTTGTGCCTGGCCACCACCGCCCCGTCCTTTCCCTCTTTCACAAGCTTTTCTTGGCCGAGCCCTGAGCTTTGCGTTATCTCGCAACTTAGAGCCTATCAACACTGGGTTAGGGCGCGGAAGATAACGAAAATGCCGATCAGGATGAAAAGGACTCCTGCGCCAACTTGAACGTACCTTGTGGGAAGGTAGCAGCCGATGAGCCCCCCTAAAAAGGCGCCGATCAGGGTGACGGTAGTCAGAGCCAAGGTGGCACCCAAGAAGACCGACCATGGTGTTTGGTGTCTTGCGGCCAGGGCAAAAACGGCAAGCTGGGTCTTGTCCCCAAGCTCGGCCAAGAACAAAAGCCCGAATGTAGAGAAAACTAAGCGCCAATCCATGCGGACCTCCTTTTCTCACACGCTACCCAAGCTTTTTGGTGCTCGCAACCGCGAGTATACTTGAATCTCCTATGAATCCGGAAAAAGTACGGGAACGCATCCTTCACGGGCCCATCCTCAAAACCATGGTTCTTCTCGCCTGGCCAGTGATGGTCACCAATGCCCTTCACGCCTTGTACAACTTAGTGGACGCTTTTTGGCTCGGGCGGTTGGGGACGGCGGCGGTGGCCGCGCCGGGCATGGCCTGGCCCATCCTCTTTTTCTTCATGTCCTTCGCCGGCGGGTTTCAAGTTGCCGGCTCCACTTTTGTAGCTCAACACTTCGGGGCTGGGAACCGCCGCGGCGCCGAGGAATCCGCGGGTCAGCTCCTCGGCTTTTTGGGCTTGCTTTCCGTAATCCTGAGCGCCTTGGGCTATGGCCTTGCGCCCACCGTGCTCCGCCTCATCCGTGCCCCCGAGGAAGTTTTTCCTTACGCCCTCACGTACCTTCGCATCGAATGCATGGGCCTTCCCATCATGTTTGTGGCCCAGGCGTTCGGCGGGTTTATGGTTGGGTTAGGCCAAACACAGTTTCTCATGTACATCAGCGCTTCTTCCCTCTTTTTGAACGCGGTTTTGGACCCGCTTTTTATTTTTGGTTGGGGACCTTTTCCCGCCTGGGGTGTGGCCGGCGCTGCCTGGGCCACGGTCCTCTCCCGGGCCGCCGTGGCCGTCGTGGGTTTAACAATTCTCTTTACGGGCATGCGGGGCTTGCGTCTTTCTCCCCGCGCCCTTTGGCCCAAACCTTCTCGGGTTCTCCCCATCCTCCGGGTGGGATTGCCCAATGTTTTGGACCGGGCCAGCACTTCCTTTGGGTTTGTGGTGATGATGGGGCTTGTGGCGGGATTCGGGACGACCGTGGTGGCCGCTTACACCGTGGGAAACCGCATCATCAACCTCATCAACGTGGTGAGCTGGGGCGCGGGTTCCGCTCTTGTGGCCATGATCGGGCAAAACCTCGGAGCGGAACAGTACGAGCGGGCCACGCAGGTGGCCCGGCGCGGCATCGCCGCCACTTTCCTAGCCTTGGTGGGGCTCTACGGATTGACCCTCCTTCTGCGGCGGCCCATGTTCGCCATGTTCGTGGCCGATCCCGCGGTGATCCGGGAGGGCGTTTGGTACATCGCGATTTTTGGCATTTCCGTCCCGTTCTTTGGGCTTTTTGATGCCTCGGCCGCAGTGTTCCGGGGCTCCGGGCACACGGTCCCGCCCATGATCATGGCCATCGTGCGCCTTTGGGGCCTGCGCGTGTTCCTTTCCTGGCTTTTCGGGTATCAGCTGGGTTTCGGCACCACGGGGATGTGGGCGGGGATGACCCTGAGCAACGTTCTGGCTGGGGTAGGAATGTATCTTTGGATGCGAAAAGGCACCTGGAAGCTCAGGGTCGTCAAGCCCGTTCCAGCATCTTCCGAAGAAGTGTAGACCAAACCTCACTCCTCACTGAGTTCATCCGGAGCTTCTGTCCCTTTTAGCAACCGGGTCGATTTTGCCTTTCCACTGAGGTATAGCGTTCTCTTTCTCGATACCGATTGCCGACAAATGTCCCCTAAATTTGGGTTGACTTCCAATTTCGGTGGGTTTATAGTGGAGAAAACCCTGAAAAAGGGCAAACCCGTCGGGAGGCGGGGGCGCAAAGCCACGGGTCCAGAGAGGACAGCCGGGCTGCCAGGGGTAACTTGGCAGCCCGGTTTTGTTTTAGGAGGCGGTGAGTATGGAGTTCCGCAAGATTTTCATCGGACTTGGAATCTTGGCAGTGGTTCTAGGCTATGGAGCCTTGGCCCAACAGTGGCCGTTTTGCCAAAGCGGCTGTACGGCAAAAGACGTCAAGGTTGACCGGCTTTATCTAGTCAACATGCGCTTTGTAGGCGGGGTTTACTACGTGGATGTGTATGCCGATTTCTCGGTTACCGCTGCAGATCGCTACTGCATCATGGTGGCCGCTGGATTCTCCTCCTCGAGCGATTGTTCGAATCTCGTCACAGCCTGGCGCATGTTTGGAGACCTTTCCCAGGGCACCTACACGAATCAGTACGTGGCCACAGTAAAGGTAGCCACGCGGGATCTGTGGGTGTGTCGCTTCTACGCAATCTGGAGAAACCGGCCGTATCCGGGTTGTCCCACTGGCGACTGCAATTTGTATGCTGTGGGCTCCAAATGCTGGAAATCCACAGCGACGCCTTACTTTATCCGCGGCCTAGACGCCGTTGAAGATTATTACCACACGGCCATCAATACCCCACTTTACGTTCCGTCGCCCGGAGTGTTGGGAAATGACTACTATCCCGATGGGGTAGCGGAGCTCGTGGTCGTCTCCGGGCCTGATTATGGAACCGTCACCCTCAATCCCGACGGAAGCTTTACCTACACCCCGCCCTCCGGCTGGTCTGGAACGGCTTCGTTCGTCTACCAGCTTAAGGACACGAAAGGATTTACGGATACGGCTACCGTTTACATTACCGTCTCGTCCGATCAGCCGGTGGATGCAGTGGACGATAGCTACAGCACTTCGGAGGACACACCGCTTTATGTGGCTGCGCCTGGAATCCTCGGGAACGACTCCTACCCCGATGGGTTCGGAAGCCTTGCGGTGGTGACCTCGCCGGCCCACGGCTCCCTCACCCTGAACCAAGATGGATCCTTCACCTACATGCCGGACCCGAACTTCTGCGGCCAGGATTCCTTCATTTACCGGCTCTGCGATACCGACGGCGATTGCGATGAGGCCACAGTCACGATCCACGTCACCTGCGTGAACGATGCTCCCGTAGCCCAGGACGATCGCTACACCACGAACGAGGACACGCCTCTTCTCGTTCCTGCGCCCGGAATCCTCGGCAACGACTACGACGTGGACGGTGACCCGCTTACCGCTGTCCTGGTCTCGGGTCCCGCCCACGGCACCCTCGCTCTCAACCCCGATGGCTCCTTCACCTACACGCCTGCGGAGAACTTCTGCGGCGAGGATTCCTTCACCTACAAAGCTTACGATGGAGCGCTCTACTCCAACGTGGCCACAGTGAGGATCACGGTGACGTGCGTGAACGATGCGCCGGTAGCTAACGATGACGAGGCCACGGTTCCCGAGGATTCCTCGGTGACGATCCCGGTTTTGGGGAACGACTACGATCCCGATGGCGACCCGCTTTCGGTCTCCATCGTTTCCGGGCCCACGCACGGCAGGGCCACGGTGAACCCCGACGGCACGATCACCTACACCCCGAACCCCGACTTCTGCGGCACCGATTCCTTCACCTATAAGGCCTGCGACCCCGCGGGCGCCTGCGATACGGCCACGGTCACGATCCACGTCACCTGCGTGAACGATGCACCGGCAGCCCAGGACGATCGCTACACCACGAACGAGGACACCCCTCTCGTCGTTTCTGCGCCCGGAATCCTCGGCAACGACTACGACGTGGATGGTGATTCCCTCACCGCTGTCCTGGTCTCGGGTCCCGCCCACGGCACCCTCGCTCTCAACCCCGATGGCTCCTTCACCTACACGCCTGCGGAGAACTTCTGCGGTGAGGATTCCTTCACCTACAAGGCCTACGATGGAGCGCTCTACTCCAACGTGGCCACAGTGAGGATCACGGTAACTTGCGTGAACGATGCACCGGTAGCCAACGATGACGAGGCCACGGTTCCTGAGGACTCCTCGGTGACGATCCCGGTTTTGGGGAACGACTACGATCCCGATGGTGACCCGCTTTCGGTCTCCATCGTTTCCGGGCCCACGCACGGCTGGGCCACGGTGAACCCCGACGGCACGATCACCTACACCCCGAACCCCGACTTCTGCGGCACCGACTCCTTCACCTATAAGGCCTGCGACCCCGCGGGCGCCTGCGACACCGCCACAGTCACGATCCACGTCACCTGCGTGAACGACGCTCCGGTAGCCCAGGACGATAGCTACACCACGAACGAGGACACGCCCCTTCTCGTTCCCGCGCCGGGAATCCTCGGCAACGACTCCGATGTGGACGGTGACCCGCTTACCGCTGTCCTGGTCTCGGGTCCCGCCCACGGCACCCTCACCCTCAACCCCGATGGCTCCTTCACCTACACGCCTGCGGAGAACTTCTGCGGCGAGGATTCCTTCACATACAAGGCCTACGATGGGGCGCTCTACTCCAACGTGGCCACAGTCACGATCACGGTAACTTGCGTGAACGATGCTCCCGTAGCCCAGGACGATAGCTACACCACGAACGAGGACACGCCTCTTCTCGTTCCCGCGCCCGGAATCCTCGGCAACGACTCCGATGTGGACGGTGACCCGCTTACCGCTGTCCTGGTCTCGGGTCCCGCCCACGGCACCCTCGCTCTCAACCCCGATGGCTCCTTCACCTACACCCCTGCGGGGAACTTCTGCGGTGAGGATTCCTTCACCTACAAGGCCTACGATGGAGCGCTCTACTCCAACGTGGCCACAGTAAAGATCACGGTGACGTGCGTGAACGATGCACCGGTAGCCAACGATGACGAGGCGAGCGTCCTTGAGGACTCCTCGGTGGCGATCCCGGTTTTGGGGAACGACTACGATCCCGATGGCGACCCGCTTTCGGTCTCCATCGTTTCCGGGCCCACGCACGGCAGGGCCACGGTGAACCCCGACGGCACGATCACCTACACCCCGAACCCCGACTTCTGCGGCACCGATTCCTTCACCTATAAGGCCTGCGACCCCGCGGGCGCCTGCGATACGGCCACGGTCACGATCCACGTCACCTGCGTGAACGATGCACCGGCAGCCCAGGACGATCGCTACACCACGAACGAGGACACCCCTCTCGTCGTTTCTGCGCCCGGAATCCTCGGCAACGACTACGACGTGGATGGTGATTCCCTCACCGCTGTCCTGGTCTCGGGTCCCGCCCACGGCACCCTCGCTCTCAACCCCGATGGCTCCTTCACCTACACGCCTGCGGAGAACTTCTGCGGTGAGGATTCCTTCACCTACAAGGCCTACGATGGAGCGCTCTACTCCAACGTGGCCACAGTGAGGATCACGGTAACTTGCGTGAACGATGCACCGGTAGCCAACGATGACGAGGCCACGGTTCCTGAGGACTCCTCGGTGACGATCCCGGTTTTGGGGAACGACTACGATCCCGATGGTGACCCGCTTTCGGTCTCCATCGTTTCCGGGCCCACGCACGGCTGGGCCACGGTGAACCCCGACGGCACGATCACCTACACCCCGAACCCCGACTTCTGCGGCACCGACTCCTTCACCTATAAGGCCTGCGACCCCGCGGGCGCCTGCGATACGGCCACGGTCACGATCCACGTCACCTGCGTGAACGATGCTCCCGTAGCCCAGGACGATAGCTACACCACGAACGAGGACACACCCCTTGTGGTGGCGAAGCCGGGAATCCTCGGCAACGACTACGACGTGGACGGTGACCCACTTACCGCTGTCTTGGTCTTGGTCTCGGGCCCAGCCCACGGCGCCCTCACCCTCAATTCGGATGGCTCCTTCACCTACACACCGAATCCCAACTTCTATGGAACGGATACGTTCACATACCGCGCGTTTGATGGCGAGCTTTACTCCAACGTGGCAACGGTGACCATCACCGTGAGTTTCGTGAACGACCCGATGGAAGCCAGCGACGTGAGCCTGCGAACGTGTGTCAACGAAGGGAAAGCTTTCGAGGTCCAGATCAGCGACCTGGACATTCTTTGGACTGGGTTCACGGGTTATCCCGTAAGCTTTGAGCTCATCTCGGGCCCCGAACACGGAGCGATAGCGGGGGATTGGAACGCTGTGCGCTACGAAGAAGGGGCGGCACTCCTCACTCTCCTTTACACTCCGGACGCAAACTTCCTAGGAAGCGATGAACTCCGCATTCGCGCCTTCGATCAATACGGCCAGTTCGTGGTATTTACTGTGCGCATCACGGTGGAAAGCTGCGGTCTCACCCCTGCCGGCGCCGCAGGTTTCGTTCCCGGCCCGGTGGTCATCCACGAGATCGCCTGGGCGGGAACGTCCGCAAGCGCGGAAGACCAGTGGATCGAACTCCGGAGTCTCTCCGATTCGCCGGTGAACCTTGAGGGCTGGATCCTGCGTTGGCGGAAGAAGAACCCCAAGACCCCGGAGGACCTGATCTGGCGGGAGATCCGGCTTCAGGGAACTATCGAGCCCTACGGCTTCTTCCTCCTTGAGCGCGGGCACGACGACGTGGTCAAAAATGTCCATGCAGACCTCATCTATCCCATGGTTTTCCGGGCTGGGGACAAAGATCTTCCGCTCCTGTTCTCCGTGGAAGGCGACGTAGTGGAGCTTTTGAACGAAAAGGGAGAGCTTGTGGACACGGCCAATGCAGATCCTCGGCGCCGGGAAGGCTGGGCTGCGGGAAACACTTTGCCTGCCTCCATGGAGCGCAAATCGCCCTTCCTCCCTGACCTCGACGAAAACTGGCACACGAACCTTGGCATCGTGACTTTCGGCAAAGATCGAAAGGGAAACGACCTCGCCGCCACGGCTCGTAATCCGAATGAGCCAGAGATCCTCGCCATTGCGGGTGAGACGCTGGTTGTGGAACGCGGTCAAAAAGTGGCGCTTTCCCGGTTTGTCCCGAACGCACCGGAGGCCAAGGTCGTGGTGCTGCGCGCGGATGTGGCCGGCGGTGCGGGTGCTCTTGTGCCCTTCGACAACGAAGCCCTCGAGCTTCGCTACGATGAGCTTGTGAAAACTGCTTTGGCTTTGTTGGACACCAAGGCGCTTGAGCCCGGCTCCTATGAGGTTGTTGTAACCCTGGGGGCCGGCCAATACGCAGTGTTCTCCTTAGTGGTGCGCTAAAGAGGGAAAAGGGGCGGGGCAGTGACCCCGCCCCTTTTTCTTTTTCAGAAAAGCCCTCGCCAGCCCAGGGTCAAGACCCAGGTCTTTGTGGGATCACTGGGGATCTTACCGGCCTGTAGTCGCACCTGGGCGATGACTTCCCGGGAAATTGGAATATACATGTTGGCATCCAGCATAGCGAATCCAAAGAGGCGACCAGGATCGCGCTGGAAGTAAAAAGCAAATTGCCACCAACCCGGCGCGCCACAGCAGGGGATCACTGGGCCTTCCAGCTGGATCACCTCGAAGAAATCCGCGTAGCCGGTGACCGCGGAATCCCGCTCGGGGTTGAAGGAGGTGGCAAACCTCGCCTTATATCCACTGGGAAGGTCACAGCGAATCTCCATGCCGTAGACCTCAAGCCCGGAAATTCCGAATCCCCCGCTGGGAAAAAGCAGGTTCACAAGCGGCCGCAGGCACACGAACCCCGACCACAACCGAAGGGATGGCGCTACCTCTTTTGCTTCCGTGGTAAAGGTGACGCGCACATCGAGATAAACCTGGAGGGCTTGGCAGATGGGGCAAGGAAGAGGGATGTCCTTGATCGTAAACCCCAAGTGGTCGAAGCCGAGTTTTGTCTGCATGAACTCCAGTTCCCATTTGATGGGACAATCGCAGAAAGGCCAGGGGCCGGACAAATTGAGGGTCCACTCCGCGAAGGTTGGGGTTAAGGTGGCGAATTTCGTGCGGCTGGTTAAGGTGTAGCGATCGATGGAGCCCTGCGCGGTGAAAGTTGCGTAGGAATCCGTTTGAGGATTGGTGCCGGAGTAGTAAAAGTAGTAGGAAAGATTCCAGCCGAGGATCAAGGTCCTCGCATCCACTGTCCAGGAAGTCAAGGAAAGAGTGGAGGGATTGAAGGTCAGGGTCGAAGTAATGGGAAGCCGCCAGGCCGAAGGCCAGTCGCCCTCGAGCTCCATCCGAGCGATGGTGCGAAAGCTAGAAAAACCTGTTTGGTCCCAGGTAGCGTGGGCTTGGGCGTCTAAGTAGGCAAAACGGCCGTAAAAGCCGAAATCGAAGCGGTAGGAGTCCACGGCGAAAGTCGGCCCGGAAAAGGTTAAAGAACCTTCGGAACGCAGGGAGGGCGCCAGCATCTCCATGGGGCCCAGTACCCGTAGCTGCACGGTTCCGTAATCGAAAAGGGTCCCGTCGGTAGCTTGCACCAAAAACGTGATCCAATCCGTGCCGGTGAAGCCTTCAGCTGGGATATATACAAGTTCCGGTGGGAAACCCAAGAGGACACCGTTTTTCGGGGGCTCTACGATGACGAAGATAAGCTTAGTGAGTTCATCCGGCGTTCCTGTGGCCAGAACCACGGGAGTGGGTGTAGCAGGCCGTACGAAGACAATTTGCAACGGGTAGTATTCCAGAGCCACTGCTGTCAAGCTGCAAAGAAGGCTGTTTAAAAAAACGCAAAGGAAAAATTTCCGCATTGCGCCCTCCTTTTATCCGCCGTAGACGAGCTTCCGATCCGGCGCGGGGATCACCACCGGAAAGGAATAGGCCACTCCTTCCGCCACGATAAGAAGGAGGTATTCGCCGGCTGGGAAACCCTGGAAATTGAGGAAACTAAGCCCGCTTGAGCCGGAAAGCGGCGCAAGGCTTGGCTTTTCCTTGGGTCCGAAGAGAAAGAAGCTCGGCACCCCTTTTCCGAGGAAGACAAAAGGCGCGACGTAGGAGGAAATGGATTTGGGTTCCCGTAGTTCCACGACGTACCAGGTTTGAACTCCCCGCGAGACCAGGAAATCAACGAGATCCGTAGAGAAACTGAAGGCCGGCGAGTTGGGAACGATCTTTAAGCTCGTAATTTTCGAGGAGATCACAACCTCGACGGCTCCGATGTCAAAAGCGCCGTAAGGGTCGCGGACTCGAAAAGAGAAGCAGTCTTTTCCCTCAAACGCCGGTTTTGGCCGATACTGAAGAACAGGAGGGGTACCGCGGAGCTCCCCGACTTCAGGTCGGGCCAGGATCTCGAACTCAAGCGCGTCGCCATCCGGATCCTCCGCGAAAAGGATGATCTCCAAGGGTTCGCCAGGCCGGCCGTAGAGGACAAGGCTTTGCGCCCGGGGCGGCTGATTCCCATAGAGCCCAAAGCTCAAAAGCCCGAGAATGCACAACAAAATGAATGTTCTCGCCATGGCCAAAAGAACGTACGGCGTAAAAAGAAGGGAATAGGCGGCTCACGATCCCCAAAAAGGAGCAGTGGGGCACGTGGCTTTCGGACGAAAGCCCGTAATTCGGATTACTTTAGGGCCGCTTTAGGCTTCCAGACCGCTAAACCGAGGCTCGCGAGGAAGGCCAGTGCTCCACCGAAAAAGAAGGGCGCAGCGGGACCAAAGGCATCCCAGAGAATTCCCGCGACTAAAGAGGCGGGAAAGGCCATAATCCCCACCACGGTAGCGTAAGCACCGTAAGCGGTGCCGCGGAGCTCTGGCGGAACGAGATCGGCCACGAGGGCCCGCGCGGTCCCATACGCGACACCGTAGTAAAGCCCATACGCCGCATAAATCGCCCACATCGCCCAACCCGCGCGGGCAAAGCCGATCCCAAAGTACACGAGCCCGTAAAAAATCCAGCCGCCAAGGATAAGGAGCTTTCGCGGGATTCGGTCGGAAAGAGCGCCGGCCGGAGTGGAAATCGCCGAATAAACGAAATTGAAAACGGCAAGCATTCCCAAAATTTCGAGAACGGAGGCTCCGAGGGTCTGGGCCCGCAAGACTAAAAAGGCATCCGCAGAATTCCCGAGCTCAAACATCCCCACGAGGAGAAGGAAGAGGAGGAAGGGCCGGCCAAGGCCGGAAAAGCGAATGGGTAAGCGATCGGTCCGCGCCAAAGCCCTCGGTTCCCTGGCCAAAACGGACAAAGAAAGGACGGCCAAAACCGCAGGAACAACGCTCACGAGGACGATGAGGCGAAAGGTTCCGGCAGCAAGCGAAGCCGCGCCACCTTGGGTGAAGGCAACGGCGAAAAGGGCGCCGAGGATCCCCAAAAAAGCTCCAGCTGTGTCGGCAGCGCGATGGAAACCGAAAGCTAGGCCACGATTATTCGCATCAATGGAATCCGCAACCAGGGCATCCCTTGGGGCAGTGCGGATTCCTTTTCCCACCCGATCGGCCCAGCGTGCCAAAGCCACATGCCACCAGCTTCCCGCAAAATAAAAGAAAGGTTTGCTCAAAGCAGAAATCCCATAGCCCAAAACCGCAAGCCATTTGCGGTGCCTAAGACGGTCAGAAATGTATCCGGAAACCACGCGCAAAAGGGAAGCCACGGACTCCGCGACCCCTTCCACCGCGCCGATCACCGTCCCGCCCGCACCGAGGACATTGGCCAAAAAGAGGGGAACGAGGTTGAGGACCATTTCGGAGGAGATGTCCATGAGGAAACTCGTGAGGCTTGCGGCCAAAACGTTCCGGGGAAGCTCTTTCAGCTTCATGGGTGGAAAGTTTAGCTTCCTCAGATTCTTTCGACAAACGAAGTTTTGGGCGCTAAAATTTTGTTGTGGAGCGATATCGCGAGGTCATCCCCGAATGGGAAGCTTTTTGGGAGGCAATTCTCCGCCCTTTGCCCACGGTGATCCGCACGAATACGCTGCGCATCGATCCTTCGGATCTTCGCCGGCGTCTTGAGCGGAAGGGTTTTGATCTTAGGCCTCTTTTGTGGGACGAAACCTGCTTTGAAATTCGCGGAGAAATCCCGGCGGGGAATACTTTGGAGCACTGGCTTGGCTACTACTACATTCAGGAAGCTACCCAGCTTCTTCCCGTGAAGGCTTTAGGGCCCAAACCTGGGGAGCGCGTTTTGGATCTCTGTGCTGCGCCGGGCGGGAAAACTACGCAGATCGCCCAATACATGGAAGATTCCGGCCTCCTTGTGGCCAACGATGATTCGGCCAAACGGATCCAGGCCCTCCTTGCGAACGTCTATCGTCTCGGCGTGCGGTGCGTGGTGGTGACCGAATGTCCGGGCCAGGAGTTTCCAGGGGAAGCGGAATTCGATCGGGTTCTTGTGGATGCGCCCTGCTCTGCGGAGGGGGTGGCCCGGCGTTTCCCCCATTTGCGGAAGGGCGCGCCGCCTGGGGTCATTCAGCGCCTCGCGACTTTACAAAAGAAGCTTTTGGTGCGGGCGCTGGAACTCGTGCGGCCCGGAGGAATCGTGGTTTATTCCACATGCACCCTCGCTCCCGAGGAAAACGAAGGCGTCGTCCAGTCCGTTTTGGAACGCGGGCTGGCGGAGCTCCTCCCCTGGGAGCCGCCCGTTCCCCATGCTCGAGGACTCGTCCAGTTTGGAGAGGCCGAGTACGGTCCGGAGATGCAAAAGACCGTGCGGATCTATCCCCATCATTTCGATTCCGAAGGGGGTTTCATTGCCGTTTTACGCCGACCCCAATGAGGTGGAAAGGCTGCTTCGGGAATTCGGGGTCGAGGAGATCCCCGGCGAGCTCCTCTTCCGCCACGACGCCTTTTGGCTCACCACCGCCCAAGGGCTGCCGAACGATGTGAAGATTCATGCGGTGGGAATCCGGCTGGTCCGCGTGCAAAAGCTTGGCCTTAAGCCCACGAGCTTTGGGCTCATGTTCCTGGGTCCGCGAATTCAACGCCGCCGGGTAGAGCTCACAAGGGAAGAGCTGCGGGAACTCCTTTTGGGCCACCCCTTGCGGAAGCTGGGCCTTCCCCAAGGCTTTGTTGCCCTTTCCTTGGAGGGCGAGGTCGTGGGGTGCGGAGAAGTGCGGGGAGAGCTTTTGCGCTGCCAAATCCCCCGGGCCCGAAGGCAGGAGCTCCTCATCGTTTTGGCCCAAGAAAGCTCGGTGCTTCAAGGCTCAGGTAAAATGCCGAAAAAGGAGGAAAACGTGGAGACACCGGAAGATGTGCTGAAGGGCGCCATCCTTTTGGAGGAGCGGGGAAAAGCTTTTTACGAGCATGCTGCGCTTTCTGCACAAAACCCTGGGGTCAAAGAGATCTTTTCCATCCTGGCCCGCGAGGAGGAGCGGCATAAGGAATACTTGGCCAAAGCTTTCGCGGAATTTGTGCGCACAGGAAAAGTGAGCCTAAGCGGCCAGCCCGTGGACGTGACCTCGGCGGTGATCACCCCGGAAGTCAAAAAGGAGATCGAGGCCGCCGGTTTTGAGGCGGCGGCGATCTACGCGGGAATGGCCCTGGAGGAAAAGGCCGTGGCCTTTTACGCGGAAAAAGCGAAGACCGCGCCGCAGGAATTGGCGCAACTCTACCAGAGCCTCGCCCGGTGGGAACAATCCCACCTGGATCTATTGGCGAGCTTAGATGAAGAACTTCGGCAGAGGATCTGGCACGAACGGGGTTTTTGGCCCTTTTAGCCAAGCCAAAGGGGATCCGGTTCCACTCGGACGTTTTGGGGAAGTTTGGGGAAAAGGGCACGCACCCTGCGGGGAAGGGATGAATCGCCGCGCAGAAGGACTTGAAACCGGGGCTCGCCCCGCAAGGGATGAAGTCTTGCCGGGCCGAGAACCTCAAGGCCCTTTTCCCGCAGCATCTCCGCCATTTTCCCAGCTTGAACTTCCGCGCGCTTTCCGGAAACCAGGATGCGAAGCAGGCGTGAAAAGGGAGGATACCGCAGGAGCTTTCGGAATTTGATCTCCTCCTGATAAAACGCGAGGTAATCGCCGCGCAGGGCTGAAGAGATCGCGTAGTGGTCGGGCATGTGGGTTTGCACCACAACTTCCCCGGGTTTTTCCCCGCGGCCGGCCCGGCCCATGGCGGAAAGGAGGAGCTGAAAAGCCCGCTCCGCCGCATAGAAAGTGGGCGAAGCCAAAAGCTGATCGGCATCGATGACGCCTACTAGGGTAATCCCCGGAAAATCTAGGCCCTTTCCCACCATTTGTGCGCCCACCAAAATGTCGATTTCGCCCTTGGCTAAAGCCGAGAGGATTCGATCTCGCTCTTTTGCCGTCTCCTCGTCCAACCTCGCGACCCGAGCCTGGGGAAAGAGCTTTTTTGCCTCGTACTCCACGCGTTCTGTTCCCGCCCCAAAGAGGCGGAAGCGCGTTCCGCCGCAGCGCCGGCAGGCCGGATCGGGAAAATCTTTTCCGCAGGCGGAACAGCGAAACGTTTTCTCCGCAAGATGAAAGACCAAGGCGACCTCGCAATCCGGGCAGCGCAAAATCTCCCCGCAGGTTCGGCAGGAGGCCCCGGTGAAAAAGCCCAGGCGGTTTAGGAAGAGAAGGATTTGGCCGCCGGCCTGAAGGTGCCGGGCGATAGCCTCGCGGAGCTCGGCGCCGATGACCTCCTCGGGCTCCTTTTGAGCCGCTTTCACCTCGGGCGGCGAGCCGGAAACCCGCTGAGTGAGGGAAAGAAGGCGAATTTCCCCTTGTTCCGCCCTAAAAAAGGTCTCCACCGCGGGCGCCGCCGCACCCAACACGAGCGCCGCCCCTTCTTTGGCTCGCTCCTCCAGGACTTTCCGCGCGTGATAGTGGGGGGAGCGTTCCTCCTTATAGCCGGGCTCGCCCTCCTCATCCAGGACCATAAGCCCCACATGGGGGAAAGGGAGAAAGGCGGCGGAACGCGTCCCCACAGCGCAAGAAATTTCACCCCGTAAAGCGGAGGACCACACGTGAAAACGCTCTCCAGGAGAGAGCTCGCCGTGGTACACCGCGGGCGCTTTTCCCAAAGCGCGGGCGGCCCGGGCCCAAAGCTGGGGAAGGAGGGAGATCTCCGGCTCGAGGAGGAGGGCCGCATAGCCCTGGTGGATCGCTTCCTGCGCGGAGGCCAAATACACCTCGGTTTTCCCGGAAGCCGGTGGGCCAAAAAGCAGGAATTTTTCGCCCTTCCCGATCCCCTCGCATATCGCTGCCGCCGCGGCTTTTTGTTCTTCCGTCAATTCCACGTGCTTTGGCTCCTCGGTGTAGCGGAAAGGCAAAAAGGGGGCGCTGTGCCGGCGGGCCGCGGGTTTGGGCACAATGTGCGCCAAGGCCATCCCTAAAGCCGTGCACGCCTCCTCGCTCACCAGGGAGAAGAGCGGAAAAAGGCGCGGGGGCAGAGCTGGACCGTGAACCCGGAGGATGGGCTTAGGCTTGCCGGGATATTCCGGGAGATCCCGAATTTCCTGGACCACTCCGAGAAGGACCCGCTTTCCGAAAGGAACCTCTACCCAGAATCCCGGTTCGACCTCCATTCCCTCGGGCACAAGGTAATCGAAGCCGGACGTACCCGGAACGGGAAGGAGGACAAAAGCGATCAACCGGCCTCCCTGCGGCGCAGGTACTGAAGCACGCCGCGCACGGACATGGACCAGTCGCCGGAAACACCCGGTCCCACGGGAAACCCCTCGGCTTGAATCTCCGCGAGAACCGCGGAGACCGCTTCCTCTTCGGGTTTATCCAGGTGGCGCCGAACCCGCTCCACCCAAGAGAGGAGAAGCTTTCGGTACCCTTCGATGAGCGTAGGCTCGCCTGGGCCAAAATGCGTGAAAAGGAGTTTTTGGGGATTCAGGGCCGCGAGGCGATCGAGGGTAGCTAAGGAAGCTTCGAGGTCAAAACTCGGTGGGACTGTAGTGGGAAGGAGCCTTCCCTTGATGTAGAGGCCTACAGCATCACCGGTGAAAAGCCAGCCCCGTTCAGGGACAAAAAAACAGAGGTGGTGGGGAGCGTGCCCGGGAGAGTCGATGGCCTGCACCCGGAGCTTGCCGAGCTGGAAAATTTCGCGATCCTGAGCGGAGTAGATGCGGTTCTCGGGAATGGGCACGGCCTCGCCATAGAAACGAAACCGCTCTCCCACCGCATTTTTCGTAGAGGCCACCAATTTCGTCGGGTCCGCAAGGTGCTTGGCTCCCCGGGGATGGACTACCACCTTGGCGTTGGGCAACTCCGGAAGAAGGACGCCGGCTCCGCCCGCGTGGTCCAAATGAACGTGGGTGAGGAATAACCAGCGAACTTGCGCGCGCTTTATCCCCAAAGCGTCCATTGCCTCAAGGATGCGATCTTTCGCAAGGGATGTGCCCGCGTCGAAGAGGGCCGCTTCGCCCTCGTCCTGAAGGATGTACGCGCCCCCAAGGCCGGGCTGGCCAAAGTGGTGAATGTCCACCAGGAAAAGCGCGGGCAAAACTTCTTCCAGGACGACCATCCCTCACACCCTTCGCCTCAGAAAAACCATCCGGTTTGGATCCCAAACCAAACGAAAAAGCTTCCCAGCATCCCGGCCATGAGGAACACCGGGATCCCTACGGTAACCCATTCCTTGTAGCGGATGGGCTGGTTTCCGTGCCTAGAGAGGTTCATGACCCCGATGTTGGCGGCGGTGGCAAACGGTGTGCCCACGCTGGCAAACCCTATGCCCAAAGCCAAAGCCCACCAAAGGGGGTTCGTGGCGATGCCCAAAGTGCCCAGCTCGTTCACGAGGGGAACAAAGGCCACCGTGGCGGGGACCGCACTGATGAAAAGGGCTAGGAAACCCGCGCCCCAGAAAAACAAAAGGGCCAGGGCAAGGACCGAGCCGCCTCCAAGAAGGCTTAGGCGCCGAGCCAAAAACGGAAGAACGCCGCTGCGGTTCAGACCCCCGACGACGACAAAAAGACAGAGAAGAAAAATGATGAGCTCCCAATCGATGCTCTCCAGCACAGCCTCCACCTTGGGCCGCAGGAAAACGATGGCCAGGGCGGCGCCACAAAGGGCGGCAAGACCAGGAGAAATGTCAAGCCAGCTATGCACAAGAAAAAGAACGATCACGAGCGCGAAAACTCCAAGAAGCTTGGTCATATCCCGGGGCGACTCCAACACCCGCCGTTCATCCAGCTGCATGAGCACCGAAACCTGCGCGCTCTGGGAACGGAAGCTCGACCGATACCGAAAGACCAAAAACGCGAGGGTCAAAAGGAGGACAGGGAGAGACACCGGAGCGGTATGGGTAAGAAAGTCGTTGAAGGAGAAACGCGCGGCCGAGCCAATAAGAACGTTCGGCGGATCGCCGATCAGCGTGAACACCCCGCCAATATCGGCGGCGATGGCCTCACCCAAAACAAAAGGAGTCGCGGAAATTCCCAGAACTTCCGCAATGGAAAGGGTCACGGGGAAAAAGGTGAGCATGGTGGTCAGGTTATCCAAAAACATGGAAAGGACGGCGCTCGCTAGGCTCATAACTAAGAATAGGCTCGTGATGTTTCCCTTGGACCATTTGGCCGCCTTAATGGCCACATACTGGAAGAACCCGGTGCGCTTAAGCAACCCCACAATGATCATCATTCCCGCGAGGAGCCAAATGGTGTCCACATCGATGACTTCGGCGACCGTGTGGGGGTTATAAAAACGGAAGGCCACGCCCACAAGGATCATCGCCGTGGCCCCGACCACGGCGGCTAGGGTCTGCTGGAGGCGTCCGGAGAGGATAAGGGCGTAGGTGACAACAAAAACGGCAAGTGACGTGAACGCGGCAGCGGAGTTCATACCTAAGAGTGAAGTTTAACCCGCGCTGAGCCAGGCTTCCGCTTGACGCAGGGCTTCCCGCTGCTCGGGAAACGTGATGCGTTCCACGGCCTCTTGGAAAGGAAGCCAAACCATGTCCTCCACTTCCTCCCGAGACGGCTCGCCATCTTCTTCCGTTTGGGCGAGGAAGAGGACCACCTCTTTGTGGACGGGGTTCGCCTCGCGCCAAAAGGTGTAGCGCACCACGGTGCGGAAGCCCGGCAAAACCTGAAAGTTGTTGATGCGCACCTCTTCCGCGACCTCCCGCAGCGCCGCTTGGAATTCGTCTTCTCCCGGTTCGATATGGCCCTTGGGGAAGCCCCAGTGCCCGCCGCGTCGGTTCTTGATGAGGAGATATTTTCGCCGGCCGCCGTCCTCGCGGAACAGGATCAAACCCGCTGCCCGCTCCTCCATAACTGGCTAAATGATATCCAATTCTCGGCCGCTCTTGTCGTAGGCTCTAAGGGAAAGACCAAGACAGCGGAGTTCCTGCCATAAGACCCGGAAGGATTCGGGGATGCCCGGACGGGGGAAGTCCTCCCCGCGCAGAATCGCTTTATACAACGCCACCCGGCCCCGCACGTCGTCGCTTTTGAGGGTGAGCATTTCCTGAAGGAGGGAAGCGGCGCCGTAGGCCTCCAGGGCCCAGACCTCCATCTCGCCCAGGCGCTGCCCGCCGAAATGGGCCCGCCCGCCCAAGGGCTGCTGGGTGATGAGGGCATAGGGGCCGGTAGAGCGGGCGTGGATCTTGTCGGCGGCGATGTGCTCAAGTTTGAGGAGGTACATAACCCCCACCGTCACCGGCGATTCAAAGGGCTCCCCGGTGCGACCGTCGCGCAAAATGACCTTGCCATCCTTGCGGGAACCATCAGAAAGGCCGCGCTTTTTGAGCTCCTCCGTGAGCTCACTGAGGATTTCCTCTTCTTTTGCCCCATCGAACGGTGGGGAGGCCACCTTCTCCCCTCGCAAGGAAGCAAGCCAGCCCAAGTTGGTCTCAAAAATTTGGCCGAGGTTCATGCGGGACGGCACCCCCAGCGGGTTCAAGATCACATCGATGGGAGTGCCATCGGGGAGGAAGGGCATGTCCTCCACGGGGAGGATGGCGGAGATAACCCCTTTGTTCCCGTGCCGACCGGCGAGTTTGTCCCCCACGGCGATCCTGCGGCGCTGGGCCACATAAACCTTCACCAGCTCGTTTACTCCCGCCTCGAGCTCGTCGCCCGCAGCCCGGGACAGCCGCTTCACTCGAATCACCGTGGCCGTGCCAGTGATGGGGGGCATCCGTAAGGACGTGTTCTTAAAATTGCGCATGCGCTCCCCAAAGATGGAGAGGAAAATGCGCTCCTCCGGAGTGGGCTCGCTCTCGCCTTTGGGGGTGATCTTGCCCACCAAAATGTCCCCGGTGCGGACCTCCGTTCCCACGCGCACAATCCCGTGCTCGTCCAGATTGCGCATGGCCGAGCGGGGCAGGTTGGGGATGTCCGCGGTGATCTCCTCCGGGCCAAGTTTCGTGTCCTCCGCGCGCACCTCGAACTCCTGGATGTGGATGGAGTCCAAAATGTTTTCCCGCACAAGCCTTTCAGAAACGACGATGGCGTCCTCGTAGTTGAAGCCCTCAAAAGGAAGGAAAGCTACAAGGAGGTTTGCCCCTAGCGCCAATTCCCCGCCATCGGAGAATTGAGAGTCTGCAAGGACGTCACCCTTTTTGACCTTGTCTCCCTTGCGCACCACCGGGCGCTGGTGGATCACGGTGTCCTGGTTCGAGCGCTCGAAGACCCTTAACCGGTAGGTCTTTTGCCCCTTCTTCCCCTTGACCACGATCTTTTGGGCGTCCACGTAGACCACGGTGCCATCCTCTTCGGCGAGGACCACCGCCCCGGAATCGCGAGCGACTTTGGCCTCAAGGCCCGTGCCCACAATGGGGGCCTGGGGGCGCAGCAGGGCCACGGCCTGGCGTTGCATGTTTGCTCCCATAAGGGCCCGGTTGGCGTCATCGTGCTCAAGGAAGGGGATAAGGGCCGCCGAAACCCCAAGGATTGTGTTGGGAGCGACCTCCACAAGGTCCACCTCTTTAGGGGAGACATAGCTAAACTCTTCGCTTCCTGTGCGAACGAGGACTTTGTCCCCAAGGATGCGCCCTTCCTCATCCACCTCCACCGTGGCCGGGGCGATTTTGTAGTGCTCCTCCTCGTCGGCCATGAGGTACTTTATCTCCCCGGTGATGCGACCGTTTTTGACCACGGCGTAGGGGGCCTCCAAAAATCCGTACTCGTTGACCCGGGCGTACACGGCCATGGAGGTGATAAGGCCCACGTTCTGTCCTTCCGGGGTCTCGATGGGGCAGATGCGCGCGTAGTGGGAGGGATGGACGTCGCGGATCTCCACCTTCGCCCTTTTTGCCGCGGGAGCGACGTTTCCCAGGGCAGAAAGCCGCCGTTTGTGAGTGAGCTCGGAGAGGGGGTTAGTCTGCTCGAGGAATTGAGAGAGTCGGCCCGTGTAAAAGAGGCTATTCAGGGCTGCTTGGATGGTGCGGGTGGAGACGATGCGGCGGATGAGGTCCTTCTCCTCGAGCTCGATGTGGATAAGCTTATCCTCGGCCACGCGGGCCATGCGCATAAGCCCCTCCCGCAGCGCGGCCTGGGCCTGCTCGCCCGCCATGCGCACGCGCTTGTTCGCCAGGTGATCCGGTTCATCCAAAAGGGAAGGATCCTCCGGAGCCCGCAAAAGGAGGGCCAAAGCGGCGAACACGTCCTCCGGGGTGAGGAAGGTCTCCTCGCGGCTAAGGCCGAGTTTCCGGTTTATCTTGAACCGTCCGACCGGGGTCAGGTGGTAGGTATCCGGCCGGAAATAGAAGCGCTGTAGGTACTCCTCCGCTTGGGAGAGGGGCACCCGCTCCCCGGACCGGAATTTCGAGTAGATGAAGCGGATGGCCTCCTCCCGGGAAGCCACCTTCTCCTCTTGCAGGGAGCGGGCAATAGCCGGGTGGGCCACGCGCACCTGGGTTCGCCCCAGCCGATTGAGGACCTTCGCCCGCTCGGGCGTGAGCTCCTCCCCCAACGCCCAGACCTCATCCCCCGCGGGGATGCTCTCCGCAAGAAGAACGGCCTTCCAGCGCTCGAAAAGTTCATCTAGGCCCTCTACCGGAACCTGCACGGAGTAGCGGGTGATGATGTCTTCGGTGCTCAGGCCCAGAGCGCGCAGGTAGGTCGTGACGGGTACAGTGGCCCGTCGATCCAGCCGGGCCTTGAGAGTCCACTTGCGCACATCGAGCTCAATCTCCAACCACGCGCCCTGCTCGGGGAGGAAATGGGCGCGGAAAAGGTGTGGCTCATCCTGGGTGATATAAAGGCCGGGCGAGCGCACGAGCTCGCTCACGATCACGTTCTCCGTGCCGTTGATGATGAACGTTCCCCGCGGGGTCATGAGGGGGATGTCTGCCAGGTAAAGTTCCGCTTCCTGGCGCAGTTTCCCCTCGGCGTAGAGGCGTCCGGTGGCCTTAAGGGGCGCGGCGTAGGTCAGGTCGCGATCGCGGCACTCCCACTCGTCGTAGCGCGGCTCGCCCAGGTAGGGGTCGACGAGCTCCAAGTAAAGGTCCTCCCGCCCCGGCGCGCGAATGGGGCTCACCTCGGCGAATACCTGGGGGATCCCCTCCCGCAGGAACCGCTCGTAGGACTGGAGCTGGTGGGCGATGAAATCGGGAGGGTCCAGGCGGGGCTTGACCCGGCTATAGAAGCGGCGCATGTTCATCACTTAATCTGGACCTCCGCGCCGGCGGCCTCCAGCTTCTTTTTGATCTCCTCGGCCTCCTCGCGGGACACGCCGGCCTTCACCACCGCCGGCAAGTTGTCCACAAGGTCTTTGCACTCCTTGAGGCCTTTCCCGGTGATGTCCTTCACCACTTTTATGAGCTGGATCTTCTGCTGGCCGGCGTTGGTGATGACCACGTCCACGGTGGTCTTCTCCGGAGCCTGGGCCTCCGCCGCCCCAGGTTGAGGAGCGACAGCCACGGCCACCGGCGCCGCCACCTGGGCCGACACGCCGAACCTCTCCTCCAGAGCCTTCACCAGCTCCGCCAGCTCCTTCACCGTCATCCCCTCGATCGCCTGGATGATCTCTTCCTTCGTCATTGTTCACCCCTCTTTTCCTTGAGTTTCTGAACCTCGCTCAGCGCCACCACCAGCTTCCGCAGGATCCCGGAGAGGGCGAAGACCAAGCCGCGCACGGGTCCTGTCATGGCCCCGGCGAGCTTCGCCAAAAGCTCCTCTCGGGAGGGAAGGGTGGCGTACCATTTGACCTGCTCCGCGGGGACCGTCTCCCCCGCAAACACCCCGCCCCGCACCTGGAAGAAGTTCGGATACTTCTGGACGAACTCCACGGCCACTTTGAACGGAACCGTGGGGTCGTCACGGCCGAGGATGACCAAGTTCGGCCCTCGCAGGAATTCCCCAAGGCCAGGGACCCCGGCCTTCTCCGCAGCCAGGCGGGCCAAGGTGTTCTTCACCACCTGCATCTCCACCCCGCGCTTCCGCACCTCCCGCCGCAGGGCTGTCATCTCAGCCGCCGGAATCCCCTGGAAAGCCACCACCACTACGGCTTTGGACTGGGCGAATTTTTTCCCCAACTCCTCCACCGCCGCGATCTTTTCCGGTTTGGGCATTTCTCTCCTCCTCAGCGGAGTTGCGAGGCGGCTGCCAGGAGCTCCCGCTCATCCACCCGGATCCCCGGCCCCATGGTGGAGGATATGGAAACCCTCTGCACGTAGCGGCCCCGCACGCCCTCCGGCTTCCGCTCCAAAATGGCCTTGGTGAGGGCAAGAAGGTTTTCGTAAAGCTGATCCTCAGTGAACGAGGTTTTTCCGAACGCAGCGTGGACAATGCCGTACCGGTCCGCGCGGAACTCGATCATCCCGGCTTTGAGCTCGCGCACCACCTGAGCCACGTCCTGGGTGACCGTGCCCGTTTTTGGGGAGGGCATGAGCCCGCGCGGGCCCAGGATCTTCCCGAGCTTCCCCACGATGGGCATCATGTCCGGGGTGGCCACCACCCGGTCGAACTCCAACCACCCCTCCTTGAGGATTCTCTCGGCCAGCTCCTCGCCGCCCACATAGTCCGCGCCCGCGGCCTCCGCTTCCCGGATCTTCTCACCCTTGGCGAACACCAAGACCCGCACGGTTTTGCCTGTGCCGTGAGGGAGAACGCAGGTCCCACGGATCTGATGCTGGCTGGGGTTGATCCCCAACTTAAATGCGGCCTCAGCGCTCTCTGGGAACTTGGCAGTGGCGGTGCGCTTGAGGAGGGCGATGGCCTCCCGCACCGGATAAACCCGCTCCCGTTCCACGAGGGTAACTGTCTGGAGATAGCGCTTGCTGCGCTTCATGGCACCACCTCGATCCCCATATTTTTGGCCGTCCCCAACACCATGCGAATGGCCGCCTCCAGGTCTTCGGTATTAAGGTCGGGCATTTTCTTTTCCGCAATGCGGCGGATTTGTTCCATAGTCACCTTGCCCACCTTGATTTTATTGGGCTGAGAAGAGCCCTTTTCGATCCCCGCGGCCCTTTTTAGCAAAACGGAAACAGGCGGCTGCTTCAGGACGAAATCGAAGGAGCGATCGTCGTAGACGGTGATCTCCACGGGGATCAACGTCCCGGGCTCTTCGTTCTTCGTGGCCTCGTTGAAGCGCTTGCAGAACTCCATGATGTTGACCTTATGGGCGCCCAGGGCCGGTCCCACGGGCGGGGCAGGGTTGGCCTGCCCAGCGGGGATCTGGAGCTTGATCTTGGCCACCACCTGTTTCGGCATCTTCCCCTCCTTAGATCTTCTCGATCCCGCTCAGGCTGATGCGAACCGGCGTCTCCCGGCCAAAGATCCGCACCATCACCACGGCCTCCTCAGCCTCCTTGTCGATCTCTTTTATCTCCCCGGTGAAGTCGGCGAACGGCCCCTCCACGATCTGCACCACCTCGCCCACCTCGAAGCCCACCTCCACCTTGGGCTTTCCTTCAGGCGTTGGGGCAGCCACGGCCCCCGTCAGCCGACCGAGGACCGTGACCTCCGGGCCATCGATGGGCACAGGAGCGGCGCGGCTTCCCACAAACCTCGCCGCCCGCTCTAGCCCCCGTACGAGCTCCCGCATCTGCTCCTCATCCAGGCCCATCTTAGCAAAAACATAACCGGGGATGAGTCGGCGCTTCTCGATCCTTTGGATCGTGACCAGCCGTTTATCTTTGTACTCTCGCACTTTCACCAACCCGGAGGCTCCCGCATAGATCTTGTGCTCCTGCTCGATCTCCGCCCCGGCGGGGAGCTTGGCCCCCACCCGCACCCGCGGGGGAAGAAGGGCCTCGGGCACGATGATCTCTTCCTCTTTGCCCGATTCATACCGGAGCACAACCTTTTTCACCTTCTCTCGGGCTACGATCTCGCCCTGCTGATCGAAGGTATAGCGCTCGTCGGCGTCGACGGTCATGGGGAGCCCCGGTCGCACCCGGCTTCCCACCCGCACGTCCCGGCGCAGGATCTTCGTTTGGGGCACAAGGTAGGCCTTTTCCGTGTGGTTTGGCGTCTCCACTACAATTCGCCAATAGGGCTCAATGGCCAACACCTCCGCCGCTTCGGGGATGTGCCGCGGCGCTTTTCGGGCGAGGAGTTCGCCGCGCTGGACGCGGGTGTTGTTGGCCACAAGGAGATCGTATTCGTAGGGTACGCGGTAATCGGCAGACCTTCCCCGCACGGAGCGGGAGGTCACCACCTCCTCCACGGGCACGAAAAAGAGCTCCTCCCGGTCGCCGACCTTTATCGGCTCAAAATACTTCTCCCAGCCGAGCTTGCGCACCCTTTCCTCCAGTTCCTCTTTTAAGCGCAGCTCGGAACCAGTATGAGTCTGGATGGCATACCACCTTTTGCGCTGCATCGCCGGATCACTTGGTGACAAGAAGCCGCAGGAGGTGCTGGAGCACCAGGTCCACGAGGCCGAGGTAGAGCCCCAAGGCCACGGTAAGGAGGATCACGAGGACGGTAAATGTCACCACCTCTTTGCGCGAGGGCCAGCTTACCCGGCTCACCTCGGCGCGCACGGACGCGAAGTACTCCCGCACCCTCGTTAGCACCGACATCCTTCCTCCTTGGCAGGCCCGGGAGGACTCGAACCCCCAACCTGCGGATTTGGAGTCCGCCGCTCTGCCACTTGAGCTACGGGCCTGTTCGAACCCGAGGCGAGCCTCGGGTCTCACACCTCCTTATGCTCCGTGTGCTTGCGGCACCACTTGCAGTACTTGCGGAACGCCAGCTTTCCTCGAACCTTTTGCCGATTTTTACGAGTGTAATAATTGTACCGCCCACATTGGGAGCAAGCCAGAGCCACAATGAGCACGTTCTCTTTTTTCGCCATGTTACTTCAGAATCTTCGTGACCACTCCAGCGCCCACGGTTTTACCGCCCTCGCGGATGGCGAAGCGCTGGCCCTCCTCCAGAGCCACGTGCTTGATGAGCTTGCAGCGGAGGTTGTCCACGTTATCCCCGGGCATGACCATCTCCACCCCTTCGGGAAGGACGATTTCCCCGGTCACGTCGGTGGTGCGGAAGTAGAACTGGGGTTTATAGCCGGTGAAGAAGGGGGTATGGCGCCCGCCTTCCTCCTTGGAGAGGACGTACACCTGGGCCAGGAACTCCGTGTGTGGGGTGATGCTTCCCGGAGCGGCCAAAACTTGACCGCGCTCCACCTCGTCCTTCTCGATACCCCGCAGAAGCACCCCGATGTTATCGCCGGCCACCGCTTCGTCCAGAACCTTGTTGAACATCTCGATGGAGGTGGCCACGGTCCTCTTGATCTCGTCGGTGAGCCCCACGATCTCCACCTCGTCCCCGGGCCGGAGCCGGCCGCGCTCCACCCTTCCGGTCACCACGGTACCGCGCCCCTTGATGGAGAAAATGTCCTCGATGGGCATAAGGAAGGGTTTGTCCTCCTCTCGCTTGGGAAGCGGAATGTAGTTGTCGAGGGCATCGAGGAGCTCGAGGATCGGTTTCACCGCCGGGTCATCGATGGAGTTCGCCTGCAAGGCCTTTAGGGCCGAGCCCCGGATGACTGGAACCTCGTCGCCCGGGAACTCGTACTTCTTGAGGAGCTCGCGGATCTCCATCTCCACCAGGTCCAGAAGCTCAGGATCGTCCACGAGGTCCACCTTATTGAGGAAGACCACCATGGCCGGGACGTTCACCTGGCGGGCCAAAAGGACATGCTCGCGGGTCTGGGGCATGGGCCCGTCCACCGCGGACACCACCAAGATCGCCCCGTCCATCTGGGCCGCGCCGATGATCATGTTCTTGATGTAGTCGTGGTGCCCAGGGCAGTCGATGTGAGCATAGTGGCGCTTTTCCGTCTCGTACTCCACGTGGGCCACGTTCACGGTGAGGATCTTCGTCTCGTCGCGGCGGAAGAGCTTCGCGTCGGCCTTCGCCACTTCCTCGTAGGAGCGGAACTTGGCAAAGCCCTTCCAGGAGAGAACCTTTGTTATGGCCGAGGTCAAGGTGGTCTTCCCATGGTCGATGTGACCAATGGTCCCCACGTTGACATGCGGTTTAGTTCGGACAAACTGCTCTTTCGTGGCCATTCCCAACCTCCTTAAGTTTGGCGCCTTCGAGAGCCCGCGGCCGGAATCGAACCGGCGACCTTCCCATTACCAGCGGGACGCTCTACCGACTGAGCTACACGGGCCTAACTTCCGAGTCTACCCGAACAGTTTGGGCCAACGCAAGTGGTGGAGGGGGAGGGATTCGAACCCCCGAAGGCCGAAGGCCGCCAGGTTTACAGCCTGGTGCGTTTGGCCGCTTCGCTACCCCTCCTGGAGCCAGTGGCCCGACTCGAACGGGCAACCTTCCGCTTACAAGGCGGATGCTCTACCCCTTGAGCTACACTGGCCAGCCGCGCCCATTCTAGCTTTGCGCGGCCTTCCCCTCAACCAGGGCGTAAACCCAAACCTGCCGGCGCCGCGGCCCATCGAACTCGCAAAAATACACGCCCTGCCAAGTCCCCAGGGCCAATCTCCCGCCCTCCACAGGCAAAAGAAGTGAAGGACCAAGGAGGGCCGCCCGCACATGAGCCGGGGAATTTCCCTCCTCGTGATAAAAGGAGATGTTCGGAACCATTTGGGAAAAGGCGCGGCGGAAATCCTCGCGCACATCGGGATCGGCAGCCTCGTTCACGGTGAGGGCAGCGGTGGTGTGGGGGCAGAAAAGAAGTACAAAACCTTCCTGAACGCCGAGGGCGCCAATGGCTTCGTTCACCTGGGCCGTAATGTCTTGTACTTCTTCCTTAGCCCTGGTCTGGATAGCGATTTCCCTCTTGCGCGGGCTCATTTGAGGGCCGCCTCTAGCTTCTCCCCAAGTTTTTCGGGATCCTGAACCCCTTGCACGTGGAGGATCACCTCGCCCTCTTGCCCGCGGAGCACAGCCACCAAGGTGAGGTTTTCCTCGGCCAGCACGCTCAACGCCCGGTAGATCTCGGCGGGGTGATGGGGGCGGAGCCTGATGCGTATCCCCCCTTCCCCGAGCGCAGCCAGATGTGAAAGGGCCCGCAAAAGCCCATCCTTAGAGAACGTCCCCACAAGGCGGCGCTCCCCATCCACCACGGGCAGGACAAGATAGTGGGCCAGGAGGGCGGCGGCGCGCTCCAAGGGGTCCTTTGGGGTCAGGACGTCCTGGGGCGGGGTGAGGAGTTTTTCCACGGGGAGGTCGGGCGAGGGCGCAGAGGTCAGAGCCTTTTTGGTGAGGAAGCCCCGGAGCCTTTGGCCTTCGTCCACCACGAACAAAACGGCCAGGCCCTTTTCCTCCGCCTGCTTGAGGGCCTCCCGGACGGGGGTGGACTCCACCACCGCCTGGGCCGCCGGGTTCATCCACTCCTTAACCACCATTGGCGGCGGCGCGGAGCTGCGCCAAAACCCGCTCCTGCAAAGCGCCGGGCACGTAATCGTAGCGGAGAAATTCCATCTGGAACGTGGCTCGGCCCTGGGTCATGGACTTGAGATCCAACGCGTAGGAGAGGATCTCCGCCAGGGGCACTTCCGCGCGGATCTTGGTACGGCCGCCCTCGGACTCCATGCCCAAGATGCGTCCCCGCCGGCCATTGAGGTCGGAGATGATGTCCCCGGTGAAAGCCTCGGGGGTAATGACGGTGAGGAGCATGATGGGCTCAAGCAGCACCGGGTCCGCTTTCTCCGCGGCGAGCTTGAACGCCTGCCGGGCAGCGATGCGGAAGGAAAGCTCGGAGGAGTCCACCTCGTGGTACATCCCGTAGAACACGGCAGCCTTGATGTCCACCATGGGGAAGCCGGCCAGGAACCCCTCCTCCATGGCGTCCCGCACGCCCTTCTCCACCCCGGGAATGAACTCTTGCGGGATGACCCCGCCTTTCGTTTCGTCCACGAATTCGAAGCCGGCCCCCCGCGGCAGGGGCTCGATGCGAAGATGCACCTCCCCGAATTGCCCGCGGCCACCGGTCTGCTTTTTGTGGCGATAGCTCGCTGTGGCCGTCTTGCGGATCGTCTCCCGATAGGGGACCTTGGGCAGACGATAGGTCACCTCCACCCCGTACCGGTTGCGGAGGCGCTCGGCCAAAACATCCAGGTGGATGTCGCCCATCCCGGAGACGAGGCCTTCCTTTGTCACCGGATCGCGGGTGTAGGTGAGGGTGGCCTTGGTGCTGACCAAATCCCTGAGGACCGTGCTCATCTTCTCCTCGTCCGCCTGGGACTTGGGAGCGACCGCCCTGATGAACACAGGCTTGGGGAAGGGAATGGGCGGGAGGGGCTCCGCGTCAGGATTGGCGCTGAGGGTCGCTCCAAGGGGGATCCCCTCGATTTTTCCAAGGGCCACGATCTCCCCCGCCTCCGCTTTCCCCACCTTCTCCATCTTCGTCCCGGAAAACCCATAGATATCGCGAAGCTGCACCTTGTTCTTTGTGGAAAGCTCGTAGAGGGTGTCGCCCTCCTTTATCTCCCCGGAAAGGACGCGCACGTAGGTCAGGCGGCCCAAATAAGGATCGAGGGCGAGGTTGAAGCAACGCAATTTTGTTTCTGGGCTTTCCGGAAGCTCCGGGGCTAGCACTGAAAGCCACCTCAAAAGCTCCGGTATCCCCACGCCAGTTGTCGCGGAGCCAAAAAGGATGGGCACGAGCTCCCCGGACAAAAACCCCGTCCGCAAAGCATTAACCACTTCTTCCTGCCCTACTTCTTCCTCGGCCAGGAATTTCTCCAAAACGGCGTCGTCGTAGGAAGCGACCTCCTCAATGAGGCTTGCCCGCAGATTCTGAGCGGCCGGGGGAAGATCTTTCCCGGAAAGTAAATCCGCCAATCCTTTCAAGTTCCCACCCTCACGCAAGGGAAAACAAAGAGGGACGAACTTTCCAGGGAGGGAGGATTTTATTTGCTCCAGGGCCTTTTCTGGATCGGCGAGGGGTTTGTCCACCATGTTCACGAAGACGAGGGCCGGCCGCCGATAAACATTGCGCGCGATTTCCCAAGCTTGCTCTGTCACAACCTCCACAGGCTTTTCTGCGTTGACCACAAGCACCGTGAGGTCGGCCACATCCAGGCCCTTATAGATCTCCTCTACAAATTCCCCAAGCCCCGGGGTTACAAGCATCGTGGCCTTTCGCCCTTCCCAGGTGTATACCCCAAGGGCGAGGTCTATGGTGATGCCGCGGTTCTTCTCCTCGGGGCTGCGGTCGAACACGGCCTCCGGCGCCTTGGCCGCCTTGAGCAGGGCCTCAGCCAGGGCGGTCTTGCCTGAGCCAGAGTGGCCAATAAGACAAACGCTATAAGGTTTTCCCATTCAGATCACCCCGGAAGTTGCCGTAGACGTTTAGGCCAGTATATCCTAGACCCGAAGGAGGGACAAAGTGGGCGTCTTCGGATTGCGCGGCCGCGCCGTGGCAAAGGTGCGGGATCTGGTGCAGGAGCACCTTCATTGGGTGGAGGAGACCCTTTCGGCCATGGGGCAAGCGGTGGAGGCGTACCTCGGTGGGGAGAGGTGGGAGGTCCTGGAGGAGCGGGCGGTGGAGGTGCACCGCCAGGAAAGCCGGGCTGACGATGCCCGCCGTGTTGCGGAGACGGCCTTGGTACGGGGCGCGCTCCTCGTGGGAACCCGTCGCAATCTCCTGGACATCCTGGATGCCCTCGACATTGTCGCCAACAACGCCGAGGCCGCCGTGGATTTCCTCGTGTACCAACGCGTGGCCGTTCCCGAGATCTTGCATCCTTTGATCCGGGATTTCCTCGCTGGTCTTAAAGAAGAATGGAAAATTTTGCGTTCCGCGGTGGAGGCGTTTTTAGCAGGAAATGCCGAGGAAACGGTACGGCTGTGCGAAGAAGTAGACCAGCGGGAGAGCTTTTTGGACGGGATCCACCGGCGCCTCATCATGCGCCTTTTCTCCTTGGAGTTGCCACTGGCGGAAAAGATCCAAGCCCGTGATTTTCTCAACCAGCTTGAAGCCTGCGCCAACGCCATGGAGGATGTGGGGGATCTCCTCACAGTGGCCGTGGCGGCCAGCCTTTCCTTTTAGGAGGTGGGAGAGTTGCGGTGGAAGTGTGGACTTGGCGGGAGGGGACCTCTGCGTCTTGGGGAGCACGCTCAAAGGGTTGAGGAGACGGTGGAGGAGCTGGGGAAACAACTGCGGGCCTGGGTAAGGGGGGAGCCAGTCCAGGCCGATTTGGTGAGCGAACGGGAACACGCTGCGGATTTGGTAAAGCGAGAAATCCGCATGCAGGTGGCCAAGACCCCCAGAATGCCGCTCCCCAAGGACAGGGTTTTGGAACTCCTTTGGCATCAGGATGAGATCGCCGATCTCTCTCAGGATGCGGCCTTGCTCATGGCCTTGCGCCGACCCAATCTGGGGCTGGAGTTGAAGGACGCCTTCCGGGCCTTAGGAGAAGCCCTGAGCAAAGCGGCCCACACCTACGTTCAGGCCGTGGTCGCCTTCGACGAAGCCTACGCCGCAGGAAAACTCAGAGAAAAGGCGCAGGAGATCTCCACCCAGATTGACCTTGTAAACCGGCTTGAACACGAATCCGATCTCCTTGAGCGGGAAATTGTGGCCACGATTTATAAGATGGAGGATCTTCCTCCGTTTGACCGCTATCACCTCGTGCAAATGGTCGTTATTCTGGGGAACACGGTGGACCAGGTGGAAAACGCCGCGGGAGACCTCAATTTGCTCATGGCGATCCTACAGTAACTTTATCCCGCAGCCCTTCCAGGGTTTTTGGGCCGATCCCGGGGATGGCCAAAAGGTCCTCGACGGATTTGAACGGTCCGTGGGTTTCCCGCCAGGCCACGATCCGCGCGGCCAAAACCGGACCTATTCCCGGCAATTTTTCCAGTTCCGCGGCGGTGGCGCGGTTGAGATCCAACGGGCCTGATTCCACAAAGCTCACCGGCAACACCTTGGCCTCGATCTCGATGGGGCGCAACTCCGGAATCTTCTTCGTTTCTGGCGGGATCCACTGGACTCCAAAATAGACAATTAAAGCGAGGATCAAAAGACAGGCCGCCCAAAAGCGGGGAGGGGCTTTAGGGGAGAAGCTCTGCAAGGCGCTCAAGCCCGAATTTCTCCTGGGAAATCCTGGCAAGCTCGGGCTGCCGCTCATACCGCTCTTTTGTGAACTTCGCCTTCCAAGCGCTGACGAGGATCTCCCGCAGTGCAGCGCGCACGGCCTTGTTCTCCGCTAGCCAGACGCGGTTTTTCTCCACTAGTTCCTCCACCTCCGGCAAATACACGTCCGTCTGGGCTGCTTCCTTAAAAAGGCTCAGGGCGCCGGCTGGGTCTTGGGGAAGGAGCGCTGTGGCCTTCCGCCATTTTTCCCGCCTTTGGATCTCCTCCGTGGCTTTGGCCCGCATGCGTTCCCCTTTTTTGCGGTGTTCCCCTAGCTTCCAAATAGGAAAAGCCAAAACTTCGTGGGGACAGCTCTCGTGGGCGGGGAATTCCTCGGGATGGGCGACGATGCGGCCGTGCCAGGAAAGGCAAGCCTCGCAAGTGCGCCAATTCACGCTTGTGTAGCACTGATAAAGCCGGAGGTGTCCGCGCAAAAGGTGGCCAAGTATGCGCACCACATCAAAAAAGGACATTTGTGCCGAGGGTGGGAGTCGAACCCACACGCCCCTTCCGGGGCACGGGATTTTGAGTCCCGCGCGTCTGCCTATTCCGCCACCTCGGCCTCGCGGCAATTATACCGGGCTTTCCGGCAGTCGGCGCATATTCCGTAACCCTGGATCACCACTTCGTTCAACTCGAAACCCTCTTCCGCCGCAGCTTTCTCCACCACGCGGCGCGCACTTTTTCCGGGGAATTCCAGCACCTGCCCACAAACCCGACACACCAGGTGTCCGTGGTCCTCCTGACCAAAAACGCGCTCGTAGTGGGCGTGAGCCTCGCCCAGCTCCACCTTGCGCACTAAACCCGCGCGCTCCAGAAGCTCCAGGGTGCGGTATACGGTGGCCGGAGAGACCCGGGGATGAAGAGCCATCCAGACTTGGGCCGCTTCGAAATGCTGGGGAAGCCCGGTTAAAGCCTGCAGAACCGCAAGCCGACTGCGGGTCACATTCAACCCCGATTTCCGGAGGAAATCCACGAAGGCCTCTTGGGCATTCGCCGCCCTACTCATGAACTCCGTCCTCCCATGAGCACCAGCTCGCCCACCCTTACCCCGGCTTCCCTGGCCACCGGGGCGCACTTCGCCTGGAAAAGGAAGAAGATGGGCACCTTTTCCCGAGAGAGCCCCTCGAAATTGCCCATGCCTTTGCTCAGCACTAGCTCCGCCTGAGCGAAGCGAGCGCGGAACTCCGGGGAACAAAGAGGCAGGAACACGCCGGGGGTGTCGGCACCGGTGGTGATCACCTCCACCTCGGGGGGAAGCCCCACCTCCGCAAGGTCAACGGGGGTCACATCGTTGAGGATCGGACCGCCTCGAACAGCAAGCGTCACCCATTTTCCGCGTTCCAAAAGCTCCTCAATGAGGATGCGGTCGGCCACGATTTCCCCAGCATTGTCCGCAAGATACAGCACGTGGGAAACCTCGGTTAGTTGGGCCACCAGTTCCCGGTACTCCCAGCGGCCCAGGGGCGAAGCCAGGGCCCGGTCCAGTGCCCGCCCGTAGTCGACCCGCTCGTAAACGCCAAGATCTAGGGCGTTGGCCGCTGCCGCCAAGCGGATGGCCTCCGCAAGCGGATCCGGCGCGTTGCGCACGCGCTTTTTGAGATCAGGATAAAGTTCCAATAGTTTCGCGTTCCCCTCCCTTTTCGCGCCGCTGAACGGATCCCCCTCCCCCAGCTTTTGCCGGAGGACCTTGGCCACCGCTGCTCCCAGGACCAGCGGGGGCTTGTCCTCCTCCTTCCAGCGAGCACAAACCTCGGCTGCCGCTTGCAGAGCTTGCCAGAGCTCCTTTTCCTCTGCTCCGGCGAGCTTCCCGGCCCGGAGGGAAGCGCTAAGAATACAGGGAATGCACTCAGGATAGGTGCGCATCAAACACCGTCCACAAACTCCCAGACTTTCTCTGCCAGATCTAAAAAAGCTCGGCGCGCGGGATCCCCGAAATCCAAGGGCCTGCCGCTGTCGCCCGCGGCGACCACTTCCGGAAAGAACGGGAGCCGCCCCAGGAAAGCCACGCCCATTTCCGCGGCCATTTTCTCCCCTCCGTCCTGGCCGAAAAGCTTGATCGACCCTCCGCAATGGGGGCAACGGAGCTCGGCCATATTTTCCACCACCGCGATTTTCCGCACATTCACCTGGCGCGCGAAGTTCACAGCCTTACGGGCATCGAGAAGGGCAACCTCTTGGGGGGTGACGACGACGAGGGCTGCATCCACAGGAGCGAGGAGCTGGGCCACGGACAGAGGCTCATCCCCCGTTCCCGGAGGAAGATCTACCACCAGAAGGTCGAGATCACCCCATTCCACATCCTCCACGAATTGCCGGATGGCTTTCATCTTGAGGGGGCCGCGCCAGATAACAGGCACATTGGGCGCGGGAAGGGCAAAGGACAGGGAGACCACGGCCAGATTATGGGGAGTTACTGCGGGGACAATTTTGTTGTCGCGTATCATGAGAGTGGCTCCCTCCAAACCCAGCATTTTGGGGACGTTTGGGCCATGGAGATCCGCGTCCAAAAGGCCCACCCTGAGACGATGGGCCAAGGCCGTGGCTACGTTCACCGCCACGGTGGACTTGCCCACGCCTCCTTTTCCCGAAAGCACCATGAGCACCCGTTTCACGTTTTTCATGAGCTCCTACCCCCGACTGCTTGTGATCTTAACGTCAGGCGAGCTTTCCTAAGCAAACCTCTCCGTAATCGGCCATTGAAATTCTTCGTTGAGTACTCTGCCTTCTGGAGAGCGAGAGGGCTGTGGCGTTTAAATTTTGGGGCGGAACGTCGTTCAATGTCCGGTGGACTGATGGTGGGCGCAGGTGTCCTCTGCTCTTGCGGGACTCAACCTCCCCGTTTGCCAGGCCTGGATCGCGTCCCGTGCGGTGCCAAAGGCACCGGAATAAACCTGGATGCCGTGTTCCTTCAAGCGCATTAGGGCCCGGTGACCAATGCCAGAGCAGATCACTACGTCCACCTTAGCCCTGGCCAAAAGCTCAGCCGGATGACCTTTACCGCCCATGTGCTTTGAGACGTTGCTCAGAACTTCTACCTGACCGGTATCGGTGTCGTAGATCGTATAAGTGGGAGAGCGGCCAAAGTGTTCTCCTACTCGGTCATCTAAACCGCCCTTTTCCGCGGTGGGCACACATATCCTCATCCTCTCCTCCTCAAAATCGAGGATGTTTGATGAGGAGCTTTTGCCCCGATGCGTGAGGGCCCGTGTCCCGGGCTATTGATCTCTGTGGGCTGTACGCTTAGTCTCCTTCGTTTTTCTCCGGTTTGAGCTCTTCCAGTCGCTTTTTGATGGCGGCGAGCTCCTCCTCGAGGGTCCGGGCCCAAGTGGAGAGCCATTCCCTCTCCTGCTCCGGGCTAGGGGGTTGCCACCACCAGGGCATGGTCCACCGCAAGGGAAAAGCCGGCCATCGCCGCACAAAGCGTGGATAAGCCAGACACCAAAGAGGCATTCCACCCCAACCTCCAAAGCGACCGAACCGCACCCAACCAGGGAGTCCGGTGAGGTAAAACATGTGCCGCCAGCGCATCCTGACCACCTCCGGGAAGAATTATAAGCATATGCTCGTAATAGGCAAGCCGGGCCTCCCATGGGATAAACTTCTTGTGCCATGCCGCGTCCACCTAAACCGCGCCGTTGCGGAATCTGTCCGTCCTACGGGACCTTTGTGCCCGTAGGCGTTCCTCCGGGCCGTCTCCAGGCCGTTTTTCTGCAGTTGGACGAGCTGGAAGCCCTCAGGCTCTGCGATCTTCTCGGTCAGGAGCAAGAGGAAGCCGCCCAATCCATGGGCGTTTCTCGCGCCACCGTCCAACGGCTATTGGCCTCCGCCCGAGCCAAAGTCGCCGAGGCCTTGGTGCATGGAAAAGCTCTGGTGATCGTGCCCGGTCCCCATGTACGTCTGAGCCCCGGGCACTTTTGCCCCGGTGGACCGCCGTGGGCGGTACAATGAAGGAAAGGACTGTGAAAGAAAAGATTGTGCGCTGGGCCTTGGACCTATTGCGTTTTCCCACCGTTACCGGCCGCGAACAGCTCTGCGCGGATTACCTCTTTGAGGAGTTGCACCGCCTGGGGATGCGCGTTCGGGAACAGCCGGTGTTAGGAGCAGGTGCCAATATCCTGGCCAGCCGAGGCGAGGGTGGTCCGTGGTTCGTCACCCACCTCGACGTATACCCTCCCTTCGACCATCCGGATCCCTTTAGGCCCAAACTGGAGGGTGACCACATTGCGGGCCGGGGCGCGGTGGACACCAAGGGCCAAATCGCCGCTCTCCTTGCCGCTCTCTCCCATACGGAGGAGCCGGTGCAGGTGGCGTTGGTGGTGGACGAAGAGGAATTAGGGCGGGGCTCGGAGGCGTTGGAGGTTCCCGCTGGGGTGGAGGGCGCGGTCGTTCTCGAGCCTACAAAACTCGGGATCGCCATTGCCGAAGCCGGTTCCGTGGGATTGGAGATCTTGGTGCGGGGAAAGCCCGCCCACGGCACCACTCCCTGGGCCGGAACCTCCGCCATCGAGCGGGCCTTTTCCCTCTATGGGCGCCTCCTTTCCGCGCCGTTCATGGCCCACCGCCACCCCCTTTTTCCAAAAGGGGCCTGGGTGAACCTCGGCCGCATCGAGGGCGGCTACGACACCATGGTCGTTCCCCCGCATTGCCGGATGGAATTGGATCTGGGCTTTGCGCCCGGGCTTTCCGCCCACGAGGTCATCCGCCAGACCGAGGAAGCCATGGCCGAAGCAGAGCGCATCTTTGTCACCGATGCTTGGGAGCCCTGGGAGACGGAAAAGGAGGCAAAAGTGGTGCAGATCCTTATGAGGGCTTATGAAGCGGCGCTTGGGCGCAAGGCCGTGTTCACGGGCATGTCCTCGTGGACCGACGCGGCAAACATCGTGCGAAAGGGCGTTCCAGCTGTGGTCTTTGGAGCAGGGGATCTGGCCGTGGCCCATACCTGGCACGAGGCCGTGAGCATCGCGGAGCTAGAGGCGTTGGCCCAAGTCCTTGTGGCCCTCATTCGTCTTTGGCCGCGGGGATAGGGCGGAACATCCGGATCCAATCGCCCCAGCGCCCGATCTCCTTAAACCCGAGCTTTGTGTACCACCGGCGGGCTTTGCGGTTGCCCTCCCCCACCCAAAGGGCGGCGAGGCTCATTCCATGGGCTCGGCCAAGGGCGTAAACCTCTTCCAGCAAGGCCTTTCCTACCCCTTTCCCTTGCCAATCCGGCGCTACCGCGATCTCATGGATCTCCAAAACGACGCCCAATTCCCAATCCTTCCAATCCGGGCAGGCAGCGATGAACCCCACCGGGCGCCCCTCCGCCTCCGCCACCAAGAACCCCTCCTTGCACGTCCGCCGCAGCCACTTGAGGTAGTGCTTGGCCTCCTTGGGGCTCTCTTCCCCGTACTCCTCGAGGCCCCGGTAGGCCTGCATGAGAAGGCCCACAAGCGCCGGGATGTCTTCCAACGTTCCCGGACGGATGGTGATCGTCCCCGTTGAAGCTCTTCCTTCCGGCATAAGAAAGGGCCCAAAAGCCTAAGGCAGAAGCGCGAACTTGCCAAGGCCTAAGCTCCTGCAAAAACCCGATGGATTAGGGGTGATGGGCATTTTAGGCTGGGTGTGATGCCGCTTGTGGTCTTTGCTGGAGCTCATTTGGGCTATGATTCGCAAAAAGTGCCCATTGGCGGGGGCGCCACCGTGGGGCATGCTCTGGTCCGCCGCTGGGTCCAAACCAACCCCTTCGACCTCCTTGTGCTTGGTACAGGCCCCCTCTCTCCTGAGCCCCGCGTCGCCTACCAGCGCATCGCCGTGGCCGAGGAGGGCCTGCTCACGGATTTCTCTGTGTCTCGCTATGCGCGCATGTGCCGGGAGTTCGAGCGGGCGGTGACCGATTTTTTGGCTCACCTCGCCAAGGAAGAAAATCCTAAAGAGGTCGTGGTGCTTCACAACGACATTGCTGAGGCTGGGGATTTTCAATCCATTGCCAAAATGGGCTACCGGCAGGCGGCCATCTTCCACGTGGACGTCGTGGACTACACCTCCCGGATCTACCTTAAGGGGCTAGTTTCCGCCGAGACCCTCACCCGCTTTTGGCGGGGGCTGGAGAAGACGAGGCTTTCTTTTTGTGCGCCAGATGTGTTGAAGCTCATCTTTCGGAAGCAGGAGCTTTGCGCGCGTTTTTGTGACCGGCTTATTGTGCCCTCCACCGGGATGGCCGAAATCCTTCGGCGGTCGTACCCCTGGCGATCGGAAAGGGATGTATTGGTCATTTCCTGGGGTGCTCTGGAAGCGGAGGCGGAGGGGGCGGAGGAGGCTTTGGCGAAGCTGCGAAGGCGCTACGCCGTGGGCCGGCGTCCAGTGCTCCTCACCCTTTCTCGCATCTCCCCAGAGAAAGGACAGGATCTCCTTCTTCGCGCGCTCAAGTTTTGGGACAGGCGCAACAAAGAAGAGATTCTCCTTTTCATCTGCGGGGAGGCGGCCTTCATGCACGGCCAAAAGTATCTACGGAAGCTGCGGAAACTTGCGGCTGGGCTCAAGAAGACGGAGGTTATCTTCCCAGGGCACGTGGGAGGGGCCATGAAATATGCGTTTTTCCGGCTTGCCGACCTCTACGTCTTTCCCTCCCGGCACGAAAGCTACGGTCTCACCATGATGGAGGCCATGGCTGCGGGGCTCCCCGTCCTTACCACCAACCACCGCTCCGCCCAGGACCTTGTGCGCCCTGAGTTCGGCCTTGTAGTCGATCCCAATCCGGAGTGCATTTACTTTGGGCTAGTAAGGTTCCTTTCCGACCGGGAAGAACTCAAAGCCATGGGCGAAGAGGCACGGAAATTTGCCCTTGCTCGTCCTTTTTCTAAGGCCGCCGATGAACTGGCGCTTCAGCTTTTTAAGTTGCTAAAGGGAGCCGAGGCTAATCAAGTCCGTTGTTAGCGATGACTCTTGCGTACCAATACGCGCTTTCCTTTGGAATTCTATGTAAAGTTTTGTAGTCCACATAGACAATGCCGAAGCGTTTGGTGTAGCCGTGGGTCCACTCGAAATTGTCTAGAAAGGACCAAACGAAGTAGCCCCGAAGTGGTACGCCCTCTTGGATGGTCCGGTGCGCCTCGCGGATGTGCGCGCGCAGATATTGAATTCTTTTTTCGTCGCACACACGGCCGTCGGGAGCAAGGTTATCGTTAAACGCCGCGCCATTTTCGGTGACAAAGAGGGCTGGCACCTCGTATTCTTGGACAAGGCGGACAAGGAGCTCATATAGGCCCTGAGGATAAACTTCCCAGCCCATTTCCGTGTGTTCGCTCGTTTCTACTTGAACACGGCGGATTTGAAATTCCTCTTTGGGATCGTAGGTGACCACAGTACGGGTGTAGTAGTTGACCCCGAGGAAGTCCAGGCGCCGAGCGATCTGGGCCATGTCGCCCGGTTTTACTTCGGGAACGATGTTCCCATAAAAGGCCCACATATCGGCCGGGTAACTTCCACGGAATAAGGGGTCCAAGAACCAGCGGTTGCGGAAGCCGTCTACTCGCTGGCTAGCTATTAAGTCGTTCGGATTTTCGGAAGCGGGGTGTACCGGAGAGAGGTCTAAGACGATGCCTACTTGAGCATCTGGCCTTCCCAGGTCGCGGAGAACCTCCCCCGCTAGCCCATGGGAAAGGAGGAGGTGGTGGGCCACCTGCAAGGCCATCTTTGGATTTCGCACACCGGGAGCGTGCTCGCCCCAGCCGTGGCCAAGCCAAGCCACGACCCACGGTTCATTGTGGGTGGTCCAGTACGTCACGCGGTCCCCCAGGCGCCGGGCCACAGCGGCGGCGTAGTCGGAGAAATAGTAGGCCACATCGCGGTTCGCCCACCCTCCAAGATCTTGGAGGGCTTGGGGTAGATCCCAGTGATAGAGGGTCACAAAAGGCTCAATGCCCGCCTCTAAGAGCGCATCCACCAGGCGATCGTAGAAGTCAAGCCCTTTAGAGTTCAGCGGACCTTTTCCTGAAGGGATCACGCGCGGCCAGGAGATGGAGAATCGATAGGCCTTGAGGCCTAGTTCTTTCATCAACGCTACGTCCTCGCGCCAGCGATGGTAATGGTCACACGCCACATCTCCCGTGGAGCCGTCGCGGATCTTGCCCGGGATATGGGCGAACGTGTCCCATATGGACGGTCCCTTTCCATCCTCGTTCCAGGCCCCTTCAATTTGATAGGCCGAAGTCGCTGCTCCCCACAAAAAACCTTCTGGAAATTTCAACACTTTGCCTCCTTTTGTATCAGAAGTGTTCGTCCCAAATCTCTCGCCATTCTTCACTCCTTAAGCTCTTTGGGAAGGCTTTCTTCAAGGTTTTCCAAGATCTGGGGCGTCAAAGAGCCGGTAACTGCTTCCAGGGCCATAAGGACTGCCCCCACCACGGGGGCAAATTTTGGACGGATAATGCGGGCTTTTGGCGCTGTGCGATGTACAGTTTGAACAACGGTGTCCAGAAGTAGTGGCCCTTTGCCGCGGAATACTCCGCCCGCCAATATCACCTCCACGTCTGTATCCTCTAAGCCTAATTTTCTTATGATCGCACCGGCCGTAATTCCTACTTCTTTCCCTAGGCGAATGACCAGCTTTTGCGCCACGACGTCACCACAATGGGCTGCTTCAAAAATACAAGGGACAAGATCCAAAAGCTTTCTTTCTTCAATGTGACCGTGATAGAGTTTGTCAATCATTTCCTCCACACTGCCTACGTTGAGGGCACGCAGAACGAGAGAGGTAAGCAAGGTTGGTGGCCCCCGCCCATCCCAGGCGCGCGCCACGTGGCGCACCGCCTCCCGTGCAATTTTTAAGCCACCTCCCCAATCCCCGGAAATCCAGCCAAGGCCGGGGAGCCGTAACGTTGTGCCGTCGGGTGCGATCCCTGCGGCGTTGAATCCAGCCCCGCAGACAACCACCACTCCCCAAGGCCGCGTGGCTCCTGCGCGTAGGGCTATTATGGTGTCATTCTCCACCCGGATGACATGGACAAGTTTTAGTTCCCTAATGGCATTCTCCAACAGGGCGAAATCCTCAGGGAGATCGGCACCAGCCAGCCCGAACACTCCGTATGCCACCGGCTTGGGCACCGAAGCTGCGGCGAGCGCTTCTTCACAGGCGCTTCGGATTTCCTGAAGGGCGGGCCCCAAGCCCGCGGTCTGATGATTCCCTGGGCCAGCTCGACCAAAGCCTAAAACTCGCCCGTTCACTTCCGCTACCAAAGCGAAAGTTTTGGAATTACCTGCGTCTACACCTATCACACAGCTCATAGTGCCTTAATGAAATTGCGGAAGATACGGCCGATGGGCCGCTTTAATTGCCCTCCACAAGTTATGCGCTACAGAAAAAGAGGGCACCAGAGGATGAGCAAGAAGAGCTTGAAGAGCGAGGTGCTCATCTCCTGTTATTGCTGCTTCCAAAGTAAGCTCTTCATACGCTTTGACAGCCTGGACTAGGCCGCGTACCTGTTTTGGAAGAGGGGACGTGGGGATAGGATGTGCTCCATTCCGGTCTATTCGGGCAGGCACTTCTACCACCGCCTCATGAGAAAGATCGGGAATAGCTGCGCGGTTTTGTAGGTTGACAATCTGGATCTCCCCTTTGTCGTTATAAACGGCACTGATCAAAGATACAGCGGCTGTAGAATAGTGGGCACCGCCGCGTTTTTCCAAAAGAGCTGGTTTTTTGGATAACGCGGGATCTGCGTAGAGTCTGAAAAGCTCCCTGTCAATTTCCTGAACTTCCTCGGCCCTAGTTTTCAAAGCCTTCTTCTGTTCCTCAACAACTTCATCATGATGGTAATAGTAGCGCAGGTAATAGCTTGGAATTAAGCGAAGCGCTTCAAGAAGGTCCGGCGAGAAAGGAAAAACCCCAAGGCGCGCTTGCTCCAAGGCCGCCGCAAAGACTTTGGAGAACACATCCTCACCAGAGATCTTAACCCCGCGGACCCAGCTTAAATGATTTAGTCCGAAGTAATCGAGTTCTACGGTTTCAGGATCAGCCCTAAGCCATCCAGCGATCATGTGCTTCATCCCCAAGGGAACATTACAAAGTCCGATAGCCCGAACGCGGGTATAGCGAAGGATGGCCTCGGTGACAATGCCGGAAGGATTGGTGAAATTGATGAGGATGGCATTAGGGCAAATTTTTTCAATTTTTCTTGCAAGATCGAGCATGACAGGAATAGTGCGCAAGGCCTTAGCAAACCCTCCGGGACCTGTGGTTTCCTGCCCCACCACACCAAATTGGAGGGGGATCTTCTCATCGAGTATGCGGGCGGCCACTCCCCCAACGCGGATTTGAGTTATAACGAAAGCGGCTTCAGTTAAAGCTTGTTCTAAAGCCGTTGTCAATTTGATGTGGATTGGAGCTTTTGCAGCTTGAACCATCCGTTCGACCAATCCACCAACAATCTTCAGCCTTTCTTGGTCAATGTCCATAAGGCAAATTTCATCCAGCGGAAGCTCTTCCCTGCGCACAAGGAAGCCCTCAATGAGCTCAGGGGTGTAGACGCTTCCTCCACC
Organism: Candidatus Bipolaricaulota bacterium; assembly: GCA_014360995.1. Taxonomy (GTDB): domain Bacteria; phylum Bipolaricaulota; class Bipolaricaulia; order Bipolaricaulales; family Bipolaricaulaceae; genus DTER01. The sequence continues at coordinate 60,569 of JACIWL010000001.1, forward strand.
AATGACCGCGATTTTAAGTTTGCTCATAATGAGTTTTCTTTTATGAAATCGAAAAGCTCATCAAAAAGGGTGAAGGCTAAACAGGTTACAGTATCCGCGGCTCCGTAATAGATGGCAATGCGTCCCGTTGGGGGATCATAGAGGGCAGCCGTTGGGAAAACAACGTTTGGAACATCACCAACGCACTCGTAATATTCACGCGGGTTTAAAAGGTAAGGGCGCGTGCGGTAAATTACCTTCCATGGCTCATCCAAGTCCAAAATCGCCGCACCAAAACTATAGACAAACCCATTGCAAGAAGTAAGGACCCCGTGATAGAAGAGGAGCCATCCTTCTGTGGTTTCAATGGGCGTGGGACCAGCACCAACTTTTGTGGACTGCCAAGAATTGGGGGTAGGAGACATGACATGCCGATGTTTTCCCCAGTGGATGAGGTCTGGGCTTTCCGAGTAAAAGATATCTCCAAAGGGTGTATGGCCTGGATCGCTGGGTCGGCTTAGCATTGCATATTTTCCGCGAATTTTTCGGGGAAAGAGGACACCATTGCGATTGTAGGGAAGAAAAGCGTTTTCCATCTGATAAAAAGTGCAAAAATCAAAGGTGTAGGCTAAACCAATGGTGGGACCGTAATACCAATTGCACCATGTGATATAATATCGATCCTCAAGCCAAGTTACACGCGGATCGTAGCCATACACGAACTTTCCCACTTCTGGATCATTGCATACAAACTCGATGCGCTTTGAGGTGATTTCCCAGTGGATCCCATCCGGACTTCGGCCGGCATGGAGCTCCATGTTGCGCGTTGTCGTGTCTACGCGAAACACGCCGGCAAAACCCCCTTCAAACGGCACAATTGCGCTGTTGAAGATGCTATTTGCTTGGGGAACAGCAGCCCGAGTGATTATAGGATTGCGGTTTGATCGCCATACCACATCAGAGCAACCTTGCGGCCGATCCTCCCAGGGGATGTTAGGAAGTGCTGGTCCCACGAGTTTCGCCTGTGGCATATCTCACCTCCTTTTTTGTTTCCCTGAATCGATGGCAAGCTACAAAATGGCCGTTTTCCACTTCCAAAAGCCCAGGCTTTTCATTGGCGCAAATCTTTTCTTTTTCCTGCACAAAACATCGATGATAATAAACGCAACCTTTGCCCAAAGGAGCCGACTGTGCCTGTAACTTTATTTCCACGTCTTCCCATTTTTGGTCCAGCCGGGGCACAGAAAGAAGGAGCATCTGAGTATACGGATGCAAGGGAGAACCAAACACCTTCGCGATGTCCCCGCTTTCTACAATATTTCCTCGATAAAGGATAAGGGCTTCGTCGCTTACGTAGTGCGCAAGCGCAAGGTCATGGGTGATGAACAAAACGGATAATCCCTGTGCGTTTTTGAGGTCAGCCAGAAGATTCAATACGTCGACCCGCGTAGAGGCATCTAGCATGCTAATGATCTCATCGGCCACAAGTAAGCGGATCTCAAGGAGAAGGGCCCGGGCAATGAGGAGACGTTGGAGTTGCCCTCCGCTTAGCTGGTGTGGATACTTCCCCAACACTTCCTCTGGGGTCAAGCCCACCGCGCAGAGGGCCTCTTCTTGGCGCTCACGCCACTTTTGTGCGCTTACTTTTGGGAAAAATTCTTTCTGAACAATGTTAAAAATCCGATCAACCTTAAAAATCGGGTTGTACGACGAAAATGGGTCTTGGAAAACGCCTTGCACTTGGCGATAGTACTCCTTAAGGGCACGGCCATGAAACTTTGCGATATCTCGGCCTTCAAAAAGTATTGTGCCAGAAGTTGCGGGAAGCAACCGGAGAATCATTTTCCCGATAGTGGTCTTGCCCGATCCACTTTCACCAATTAGCGCTACGACTTGTCCGTGGTTCACCCTGAAGCTCACCTGATCCACGGCTTTTAAGCTCTTTCGTCCAAAGATCCCTAGGCGAAAAATTTTAGTTACACGATCAAGCTCAAGCATGCTTATCCACCGCCAGCCAGCACGCTACCTGCCAAGTCAAATCTCCATCTTTCGTGGTTACTAGCGGGGGCTCCTCCAAACACTTTTCCCAGGTGCGGGGGCAACGGGTGCGAAACCGGCACCCTTGGGGAGGTTCCAAAAGCGAGGGAGGGCAACCCGGGATTCCTTGAAGCTTCTCTTGGGCGTAACGGGCGCCAATCCTTGGGAGCGAGGCCACAAGGAGCTGCGTATACGGATGCTTAGGCCTTTGAATGAGATCCTCTGTGGAACCTCTTTCCATAAGCTTCCCTGCGTACATCACAAAAATGCTATCTGCGATCTGATAAAGAAGAGAGATGTCGTGCGTGATCACAATTATGGCCCCTACAAACTTGCGATCCCTGAACTCCACAAGCATCCTGGCCACGGCCTTCTGAGTGGAAACATCGAGGGCAGAGGTCACCTCATCAGCGATGAGCAAAGAGGGGTTCAACAAGGTCGAGAGTACCATAACCATGCGTTGTTTCATCCCACCGGAGAGCTCGAAAGGATACATGTTGAGTACTTCAAGGGGAAGTTCTACGAGCTCCATTCGGCGGCGCAATTCCGGGAAGATCTGGCTGAATTTGATGCCTTTACTCCATAAAATATCGGTGAGCAATTTTTTGACTTTGCGGGTAGGGTTTAAAGCACTCAAAGCATACTGGGGGATGAGGGAGACCTCCGAAAATCTGAAAGAAGCCATTGTTTTTTTATCCCATATGGGAAGGGGAGTTCCTTTCAACAAGACCTTTCCCCCTACATATTTCATTGGGGGTTTGAGAAGGACAAGGCTGCGACCTAAGGTGGATTTTCCGCAGCCTGATTCGCCGGCAAGCCCCATGATTTCTCCAGGGCTCATGGAGAAAGTAACGCCGTCCACGGCTTTGACATCCCCACGCAGGGTTTGGTAATAAACGCGGAGGTTTTCTACTGCAAGAAGCTCCATCAAATCCCCCTCAATTTAGGGTTGAATACTTCGTCAAGTCCCACGTTGGTAATGTAAAGGGCCCCCACAAGAAGGGCGATGGTTAAGCCAGGAGGGATGAACCACCACCACATCCCCAAGGGCAAAGCTCCCCAGAGAAGGGCGATTTGCATCATGAGCCCTAGAGAGATCCCGCGCGTTGGTCCAAGGCCGATGAAGTCCAAAGTCGCCGCATTGAGAATAGCCCCGCCGAATTGGAGGATGAAAACCATGACAAGATAAGAGAGCATATTCGGAGCAATCTCCGTTAGGATGATCTTTGTTGCTCGCATTCCACTAATCCTTGCAAGATCGACAAATTCCCGAGCTTTTAGGGACATGGTTTGGGCACGTACTGCCCGCGCTGTCCACGGCCACGCGGTGCAACCGATGAACACGGCCTGGATGAAAAAACTTCGCACACCTAAATACGCAGCAAGGATCAAAAGCAAGGCCAGAGTCGGGATGACCAACACAACGTTGGTCAAGGTATTAAGGATTTCATCTATCCATCCGCCGCGGTAACCCGCAATAAAACCGATGACTGTGCCTATCAAGGTGGCCAGTCCTCCACCAAAAGCGCCCACCAAAAACACTGGCCGAAGACCATGCACAAACTGGGAAAACACGTCTTGCCCAAACATTGTTGTCCCGAACCAGAACTTTTGAGATGGCCCAGAAGCAGGAGGACCAACATACGCCCAGGGATCATAAGGGGTAAGATAGGGTCCGACGATGGCAAGCAGGATAAAAAAGAGCAGGATGAAAATCCCTATGCGGAGTTTTTTGTTGCGCCAAGCAAAATATAAAAATTCGTTTTTCGTTCTGTTCTTTTGAGCCTTCATGTTTCTCCCAACATTCCGCGCCTGGTCCGCGGGTCGACGATGAGATAAGCAATGTCCACAAGGAAATTAGCCAAAAGGACCCCAATGATGATGAAAAGGAAACACCCTTGGATCAAGAAATAATCTTGGTTTTGAATGGCCTGGACGATTAATGAACCGATCCCGGGATAAGAAAAGACTGTTTCTGTAACCACAGCCCCGGCAGCGATAGTTCCCATTTGCAAAGCCAAGCCAGTGATTTGGGGAAGAAGAGCGTTGTGGAATGCATAGTTCCGTATAAGCCTTCTCGGAGCCCCCAGGGATTCAAGATATTGGGCGTAATCGGCTTCCAGCTCATAAATGATCATGTTGCGCATGCCAATGGCCCATCCACCGAACATGACAAGAAACAATGATGCAAAAGGCAAAAACCAGTGCCAGAGAAGATCCAGAACGAATTTCCAAGAAAAATGAGGGGTCATGGCGAAGCTATAGCCGCCGGCGATGGGAAACCATCCCAAAGCCACGCCGAACCCCCAGGCCAAAAGGATCCCAAGCCACATGTAAGGTGTGGCCGTGAGGAAATAGCCCAAGGGCAACAAGGTGCTGTCCAGCCACTTTCTTCTTGCCGCAAAGGCGCCAAATTTATTGCCCGCAAGCCAACTTAAAAGGATAGCGGGAACTAGAATAGCCAGGGTATAAGGGATGGCCTCGGCAATCACCTTCATTACGGGCTTAGGAAATAGGTATACACTAATTCCCAAATCCCCCCTAAACACTGCTTTCCAAAAGTTCAAATACTGCTGCCAAATAGGGACATCCAAACCAAAGGCCTTTAGATAGTAGCCGCGCATGACCTCCACAGCTTCGGCTCGAAGGGCTGCACGAGAAAGCATGGTTTGTACAGGATTTCCCGGCATGAACCTAGGGATAACCCAATCAATGGTTACGGCTAAAAAGAAGGTGAGGACGTAAATTGTGAATTTTCGCCCAAGGTATCGCCACATCGTTTTTTCCTTGTGGTTAAAAGGGCCGCCCCTCCAAAGTGAAGGGGCGGCCCGTCCCAGTTGTCACTTTGCTGGCTTTAGCTCGCACAGGGTGTGCAACCCACCCATCTGCCAGTAGCCAGCCCAGGTGCAGGGGAGCCAATGCGGCCGACCCTCATAGGCGCCGGGGAAGTTCGTCCAGGTGAACTCCACGTACTGCGCCCAAAGCCCGTTGTACCAAAGCGGGATCATCGGAAGGTCGGTGAGGAGAATTTCCTGGATCTTGAAGCAAATAGCCTTCATGCCTTGCTCGTCCCACGGTGGCGTGGCGGCAAGCTCGTCCACTAGCGCAAATACCTCGGGGTTATTGTAGCGCCCAAAGTTTCCGCTCCCCATGATGTCCCGAATTGGGTGGTTAAAGAGGAGGTTATACACGGTCCAAGGGGTGTTGCTCAGGCTGGCCCAGTTGTTGAGGGTCATATCGAACGTCCCAGTGACGAGGGCAGTATTCCATGCTCCGTAATCGGGATAGCGATGGACCACGTTGATTCCCACAGCTTGAGCGCTCTCGGAGATCACGCGGATGGCCTCCATCCAGTCTGTCCACCCGAATGGGCAGGTGACCTCAAGGTAGATCTTGGAGCCGTCGGGAGCCTCCACTAAACCATCGCCGTCGAGGTCCTTGTACCCGGCGGCCGCGAGGATCTCCTTGGCCTTGGTGGGGTTGTAGGTAAACCCTAAGCTAGCCACCAATTCTTCGTCTACGTACTTGGCTAGATGGGGAAGAAGGGCAGTGGGGCTAGCCTTTGCCACCAAGCCGGCGAAGGCCCGCTCGATGATGGCGTCCACATTGATGGCATAGGCCAAAGCCTTGCGGAAGGCTGGATCATCCATGGGCTTCTTTGTGGTGTTCAAAAAGAGCACGGCGGTGTTTGCGGAAAGCATGTACGGAGGCTCGGGGAGATAGGTTTTTACGTAGCCCAATTGCGCCAGGGTGGCGATTCCAGGAAGGAAGTTGTTGCTGAGGTCGATTTCTCCCTTAAGGAGGGCGCCCAAGGCCAAGTTGTTTGTGGCAAAGCGGATCTCTACGATGTACTTAGGCGCTGGGTTCAACCCGAGGATCTTCTTGCCCCACCAATCCTCGTTCCGAATGTATACGTTCCGATCTGGCCCATGGGCGTAGTACTTGTATGATCCTGATCCAATGGGGTTCTCGTTGGCCCCGCTTGTGATTTCCTCTTCCGTGCGGGTCTCCCAAATGTGCTTGGGCACAATGGCGATGTTATAGAGGTTGTTCACAAACTCTTGGTACAGTGGCGTCCTCTTGAAAGAAAATTCCACATGGTAGTCGCCTACATTGACGACGCTGTCAAGGTAATCCCACATTGGGCTGTACCAAACGGCCGGGTATTTCTTCCCGAGTTCGAAGGTGAACACCACATCTTTGGCGGTGAGAGGAGTCCCATCTTGCCAAGTGAGGCCCTCGCGAAGTTTGACCTCAAAGAGCTGATCGCTTTTCCACTCCCCGTATTCCGCAAGCCAAGGGATAAGTTCGTCTTTGAGGGGATCGTAGAAGAAAAGAGGCTCATAGATTAGGCCGATGGTTCCAGAGGTATTGGCCTTGCTCCACGTGATGAAGGGGTTCCAGTCCGTGGGCGGTCCCCAGGCTGCTCCGCTGATGTACAGGGTTTCCGCGCGGGGGAACTCCTGCCCCATTGCCAAACTGGCCAACAACGCCACTATTCCTAAAACAACCCACCATTTACCGCGCATGCTACACCTCCTTTAGGTTTTTTAGTTTGTGGCAATACGCTTTTTCCCTACGCATCACCTCCTTTCTTTGCACTGGGGCTGAACCCAGCCCCAGTTGCTGCCTCTTTTAGCTTTGGCCATACGCTTTTCTAAACCAATGTCATCGAGGAAAAGCGTCGTTTTTCCTTTCCCCTCCCCAACTACAATGAACCCTACTTCGCGGACGAAATCTAGGTTCGGAATTCCCTGGAGTTCCACCAAAAGCCTATTCCATTCGCCCAATTGAAGGTTCTGCCATTCTCCTTGATGCAAAATCCCTTCAGGGCCCACCTTGAGGAAGGCGACGCCGCTGATCCAGTAAAGAGGGGCGTTCGGTGGAACATAAAGGTGCACCACAAAGGAGTCGTACGGGGCAAAATTCATATCCCTCGCGAAGCTTCCTCCAAGCTCAAACTGCCCATCCAGAGAAAGGGGAAAGGCTAAAGTCCGGTAACCATGGCAAGACACGCTTTCGCTCACCTTGGGCTCGGCAGAAAACACCCAGCATTGTCGCGTTCCGTCCTCAAAATCCGCTATCGCCGTAAACCTTTTTTCCAAAGTATGTTTTTAGAACTTCCTGGGCCGGTTTATTTTGAGGCGTGTAATCGATGTCCCCGTGCCCTCCTGCTTGAGGGTTAGGAAGCCAATTCCAAAGGAAAAGGCCAGCAAACCAGGGTTTCCCGCAGAGGGCCTGGAAGACCGCTTGATAAGCATTGACCTGGCCTTCGGGGTTATAGGAAGCCGTTTCCATCCAATCCCACGGCTTTTTGGTTGCATAGTCGATGCTCCGGTAGCCTATTTCTGTAAAAATCACAAATTTCCCTATCCGGGCTTGCCATCTCTCCAAAGCTGAAATCTCAGGGGCCCAGGCCTGCACCAGCTCCTCCACCGACGGTGTTCGTGCATCGCTCAACGGGAAATACGCGTCTATCCCTACATAATCCAGGAGATCCCAGAAAGAGACTGAGGTGTATTCATCCCAATTGGCCGCGTAGACGAGAGGGCCGCTGTATTCAGCACGAACTTTAGTGATCACCTTTTCCCAATGAGTGCGAAACGCTTGACCGCTTAGGCTTCGGAGTTCTGTGCCCACACAGAAAACCTCTACTCCGTGTTCCTGCGCAAGGCGAGCATAGTGAGCAAGGAAATCTGTGTAGCTATTAAACCAAGCTTGGATATCAGCAGGGGCAATCTGTCCACGCCAGGTACCATCTTTTACGTCCACATGGGGCTTGAGCATCACCCTAAGGCCGTAGGAATGGGCAACATTGATGCTGTGAATAAGCGAGGCATCGGATGGAGTACGCGCCGGATCCTGGTGGATTTGAGTGGCGTTCGCCCTCTCCATATACCCGGTGACAAGGAGGGCCACAAAATTTGCCCCCATGGACTTGATTTGAAAAAGCGAGGCATCGGAGGCAGGCGTAGCATATTCTTCTGGGGACCAGGCGGTATAATTTACGCCTCGAAACCATAAGCTCGGCCAAGCCCAATCGAAGGCGTCTATCCAAATGGCCCCGAAAATGCCTTGGCTTTCGGGGTAGCGTTGGCAGCGAATTTCACCCCCACCATAGTTACATCTCGAAGATCGGCCCCGTCATCCCAACCCCAGCGTTCATTCGCCACGTCCACCGCGATTTGATACCACGTCTCCGTAGGAATTTCCGTGAGACTTAGCCACCGGCTATATTTCGTCCGCCCTTGGTTATCTTTAAAAAGAAGTTGGATTCCATTCGAGGCCTCTAATGTTCCCGCTGCCTCTTTTGGAACCCATATGGCTACGGTGACAACGGCTTCGGAAAGGTCGTAAGAGGGCCACGGCCCTCTTCTTTGCGGTGGACTGACACGAAGATCCACCCAAATCTCGCCCGTTCTTTTGTTTGGGGCCTCTGGAACAAGGTCTAGAAAAACCTTTAAACTTCCCTTTCCCAAGTAAGCGCGGGATAAATCATGCTCCAGTTTATAGACAGCTTGGCCATCTCCAAAGTTTCCCGGTTGCCATCCTTCTAGCCCGTTTTCAAAGGGAAAAGCGGACGGATCCCAGTTTTCGCAGCTTGCGTTGCTGTATACCCCGAAGGCCAGACTAACCAGCCCTAAGAGGAACCCCTCAATAAGCCTCCAGGAATCAATTTGGTTCATTTCCTCGCCGCCCCCACTGGTTCTCAGCGAACGTTTTGCGCGTAACCCCGCAAGAATTTCGTACCACCAATTCCACGGGGAGAACGATATTGGCTAACTGCCCCTTCTCCTTACGGCCCTCCAAGATGTCCAAAAGGAGTTCCACGGCCATAAAGCCCAAAAGGCGGATGGGTTGACGGACGGTAGTTAGAGGAGGATCGAGGAGGGCGGCCATGGGGGCGTCGTCGAAACCCACCACAGCTATGTCCTCAGGCACGCGCAGGTCATTGCTCCGTAGCGCGCGCAATACCCCTGCGGCCATCGTATCGCTTTGCACAAAAATCGCCTCGGGTTTAAGCGGCAGAAGCTTTGCCAGGGCAGCCATGGCCCCGACCTCCGTAAACCCGCCCTCCGCCACCAGGGCTTCCTCGTAGGGGATGCCCTGGGCTTTCAACGCATCGCGATAGCCTGAAAGACGGTCCTGCACATGCAGGTGATTCAATGGCCCGGTGATCGTGGCGATTCGTCGATAGCCCAGATTCAACAGGTGTTCCACCGCCATGCGGGCGCCGCGATAGTTGTCCACGTCAACATAGGGGAGGTTAAGCTGCCGGCCCACGGCCACTGCCGGGATCCCGTCTTTACAAAGGGCCTGAATGGTGGGGTCATCGGGCGGGGCCGAGGCCACCACGGCACCCTCCACATAGCCGTTTTGCAAAAGTTGACCATAAAGGTCCTTTTGCCCTCTGGAATCTTCAAAAAGGGCTAGCACCATTTGGTATCCCCGGGCATTACACGCCTGCACTGCCCCCTGAAGGAGAATGGGGAAGAACGGATCGGAGAAAATTTTGCTTATCGATTCGGGGATGAGCATGGCTACAAGCTTTGTTCGCCTGGTTACGAGGCTACGGGCGATGGAGTGGGGTCGATAGCCGAGCTTTTCGATGGCCGCCAGAACGCGCGCCCGGGTCTCCGCGCTCACATGGGGGTGCCCATTGACCACGCGGGAAACTGTAGACCGCGAGACCCCGGCCTGCCTGGCCACATCCTCCAGCGTGACCACCCCCGTTTTTGGGAGCGCTCCCACACCATTATGGTATGAAGCCCGCCCTCCAAAGTCAAGTCCCTCGAGCTTCACCTAAGAGGAGCTCCTCTAGCTGTAAAGCGTTTTCAGGAGCCCAGGCGTTCCAGTCGTTGTTGAAATAGATGAAAACACGCTCGATTGGCAAAGCTTTGATTCGTTTTACCTAGCTGTAAAGAGTAGCTATACACGTGCTACACGGATTTTCGGCAGAAATGCATAAAGGCATTGGAACGCAGGTTATTAATGACAGAGTACAGGCGTAACGAGGATACCGAAGCTCTTGGATGGGAGTAGTCGTTTAAATTTTAATTATTGCTCCCAACAAGGGCGATTATTTTCAGTCGAAAGAACTGCTTAGGTTAGCTGTTTTGTGCTTTGGGGACAAATGTCCCCTTGACAAGAAGCTTTTTTGGTAGTACATAAAAAAAGTGGAGGTGGGTGAAAGAAAGTGAAGGTGAAAGTTTTCTTAGTAATAGGGTTATTGGTTATAGTGGTGAGTGTTTTCGGTTTCTCTAGCGTTTTTGCGAGGTCTACAAAGTCTTGTTTTGGAACAGCTTTTGACGTTTTTCGGAATCTGGCAGAAGGCACGAATTTAAGATATTCCCCACATATGTATGACCCGGGCGGTCCCACGTATGGTTGTTGGCCAACCGGGGCTATTTGCGGTTATAATTGTGATAAAACCAGCGCGTGGTGTCTGGCATATTGTCTTATCCTAGGGTTTCCAACAATGTATTATTGTGAAGCTGGATGTCAGTATATGTGTGTTACGAGAAGCGGGAGCTATCTAACCTGCAGGGATATAAGACCAATTGGATGTCTGTGTGATGTACAGCTTCCAGAGTGTCCAACAGCGGGATAAATTATGAAGAAATTTCTTCTATTTTTGGCAATAAGTAGTTGTGCTATAATTGCTTTGAGCCAAGAAGAAGTATGTTTACGTTGTGGTCCACCTTTACAGTTTTCTCCAACTCTCACGGGTTTCTGTGAGACTTTGATCACGGCCTATGTGGAACAGATTGGGATTGTCAGTTTTAGTCGTTCCCTAAACAAGGGCGAGACATTCGAATATATGGGACGTGTTTGCAAAATGTGCGATAGATCAGAAGGCTGGCCTGCGCTTGCTGTCTCACAGGACGGGATTTTTTACCTCGCATTGGCCACAGATAATCGAGTTTCAGTGCTGCGCTCCCTCGACCAAGGAGAATCTTTCCTCCCGGTTTTTACCGTAAAAAGCGAGGATTGTCCAGATTGTTTCGTCTTATTGTACCATTCCATCTTCAGCGAGACGGGCACAATTTACCTTATGGGGACCGACCTTCTTCACGGGCGGGTCCTCCTTTTTGTCGGTAACACCGAGGGCTATGTGAAAGGGCCAATAATTGTAGCTGAAAATAATGCGTTCTTTGGCCGCGTTTTCGGATATCAGGGCCGTCTGTATAGCTCGTTTGTTCAGTGGAGTTCTCCTGTGGATTTTCTGCCTCCAATAGGCATACCTGATGGGCTTGCTCCTTTGGGGGATCTCCTTGTGCAGTATTGTGAACGCCATCCAGCCCAGCTGCTAGTAACCCTTTCCTCCGATGGAGGCATGACGTGGACTCCTCCCAAATCCATGGCCACGCTTGTGATCCCCGCCAAAGTAGAGGGGAAAATTGCCTCCTTTATCTCCAGGGGGCTAGAGGCTCCTTTTATACCAAATATGGCCGTTGATGCTAACTTAGGACAAATTTATGTAGTCTTCCAAGGAGCCAACGAGCAGGGCAATATGGACGTTTATTTTGTTGGCCTTGATAAGGATCTTGAAGTAACGGTTCCTCCCAGGCGAATTTGTCACGAGCCCAATAAAGAACGGTTCCTTCCCAATATTGCTGTCGCTTCCGATGGCACGATAGGAGTGGCTTTTTACGAGCTGGATAAGAAACAAGGGCGGATAGAACTGTGGCTTGGGAAGTCGATGGATGGTGGACGCAGTTTCTCTTGTCAGCGAGTGAGCAAAGTGCCATCTCCTGTGCCTCCTGTAGCTGGCCAGCCCACAAGATCCGGACACTTCGAGCCCTCGCTGCCCTCCGGTTACATTGGCGAAAGCATAGGTATTTGGGCTGATGAAACCAACTTCTATTTGGTCTGGACAGACTTCAGGAACACCGCAATAACCCCTGACTATCCTCAAGGCCGACCCGACATGGATCTGTACTTCGCACGGATACCGATCAGGTAGAGCAGAGCATTAGCTAGATTCAAGCAGAAGATCTTCCAGCTGCAAAGCGTTTTCCGGAGCCCAGGCGTTCCAGTCGTTGTTGAAATAGATGAACACCCGTTCGGCCGGCAAGAGCTTAACCCGCTTCGCCCACTGCCGCAGCTCCTCCAGAGAATAGCGGTACGCATACCACACGGACTTTCCGTGGAAACGCACGAAGGCGTGGGGGGCGGTGGCCACCATGCGCTCCGGAAGGCCGGGAGCGCTCACAATGCACATGGCTACGCCTCTTTCGCGAAGAAGCTCCTCCGTTTCCTCTTGAAACCAGCTTTCGTGGCGGAACTCCAAGGTGTTGGGGAAACGGGGATCAAGTTGGTCCAGGATGCGCAGAAGAAGTTCGCGGTCGTATTTCAGGCTTGGGGGAAGTTGAAACAAGAAGCCGCCCAGCTTTTCCCCAAGCACCTCGCCCATCGCGTAAAAACGGCGCACGAGCTCCTCCGTCCCCTTGAACTTGCGAAGATGGGTGATCCCCCGAAACGCTTTTAGGGTGAAAAGAAACCCTGGCGGCCCTTTTCTTTGCCAAGCTTGCACCATTTTCTCCGTGGGGAACCGGTAGAACGTGGCGTTTACTTCCACGGTGTTGAAGACCTTAGCATAAAAGTCGAACCACTCCCGCTCCGGAAGATCTTGAGGATAGAAAAGCCCCTGCCAATGGGGGTAGATCCATCCCGAGCAGCCGATCCGGTATTCAGGCATTCCAGGGTCTGGGGGCGAGGTCCGGGTTCAAAAGCCACTCTCGGATCCTCATTTCCCACTCCCGCTGCTTTTGCAGGTTGTTTTGAGTATCCCTATCGTAGAGATCTTGAACTTCGCGGTTTTTCACTTGCACCTTTTCCAGTAGCTCCCGGATTTTACTCTCAAGCCGGTCCAGGGCCTCGGATTGGCTCCTCCCCGAGGCTTTAAATTCCTCCCTCACCAACTGGGCAAGTTTCCGCTCCAAGATCCGCCGATAAACCTCTTGAATGTCGAAGTGGCCCTGCTCGTGGGCCAGGACCTCAGGCGTTTTCTTTTCGGGAAGGACCCAAGAGCGGGAGGGGATGGCCAAATTTTCCACGGAGAACCGGACAATTTGCGCCCACCAAGTTCCCTGGGAGAAAAAGAGCCGGGTCTCCCAGGTGACCCTTAGCTCCAGGGCCAGCTCGGCCACCTTGCCCTGGGGGTCTGCGGGCGGCGGGCCGCGAAAATCCTCCCACGAGAGGGCCCGGCCCTCTTGCCAGGGAATGGCCTCAAGACTAAAGGTCGGCGCAGCAAGCGCCGTTAAAGCCAAACTCAAAAGAACAAACACTGCCCTTCTCATCGCCCTTTTCTACCCCAAAGGCCCTCCCGGTTCAAAGGGGTAAAATGTTAAAAGGGATGGCGAGGGTAGCTGTAGGCGAAAGGTTCCGGATAAAGACTAAGCTCAAGCCCCGGGGGGATCAGCCCAAGGCCATAAAAGAGCTCACCGAGGGCGTCCTCGAGGGCTTGCGCTACCAGACCCTGTTGGGCGCAACAGGAACCGGAAAAACCTTCACCATCGCCCATGTGATCCAAAACGTGCAAAAGCCCACCCTGGTCATTGCCCACAACAAGACCCTCACCGCCCAGCTTTATGGGGAGTTCCGCGAGCTTTTCCCCGATAATGCCGTGCACTACTTCGTCTCCTACTACGACTACTACCAGCCCGAGGCTTACATTCCCGAGACTGATACCTACATCGAAAAGGATGCGGAGATAAACGAGGAGATTGATCGCCTGCGCCACGCGGCTACAGCGAGCCTTCTTGAGCGGCGGGACGTGATCATCGTGGCCTCCGTCTCTTGTATTTACGGCTTGGGTTCCCCCCAGGACTACTACGCCATGTCCCTCACCCTCGAGGCGGGACGGGAGTACGACCTGGACCAAGTTTTGCGCCAGCTCGTTTTGCTCCAGTACCGTCGGAATGAGCTCTCCTTCGAGCGGGCCACCTTCCGCCTGCGCGGCGATGTTTTGGAGATCATCCCTGCTTCAGAAGAAGTGGGCTACCGCATCGAGTGGTTTGGGGACGAGGTGGAGCGGATCACCATGATCGACCCCCTCACCGGGGATACGCTAGCGGAGCGAAAATGGGTGACGATCCCGCCCGCCACCCACTATGTGACCCCGGAGGAGCGGCTCCGGCGGGCCATCGAAAGCATCGAGGAGGAGCTTGAAGAGCGCCTAAAGGAGCTCCGCGCCCAGGGGAAGCTCCTTGAGGCTCAGCGGCTTGAGCAACGGACGCGTTTTGATCTTGAGATGCTTAGGGAGATGGGGTATTGTCCGGGAATTGAGAACTATTCCCGGCACCTTGATGGCCGGAAACCCGGAGAGCCCCCGTGGACCCTCCTGGACTACTTCCCCCCAGACTTCCTCGTGGTAATCGACGAGTCGCACGTGACCGTGCCGCAGCTCCGGGGCATGTACCATGGCGACCGCTCCCGCAAGGAGACCTTGGTGGAATACGGGTTCCGCCTCCCCTCCGCCCTCGACAACCGGCCCCTCACCTTCGAGGAGTTCGAGGCCCGGGTGAAGCAGGTCATCTTCATGTCCGCCACTCCCGGCCCCTACGAGCGGGCCGTTTCCCAAAAGATCGTGGAGCAGATCGTGCGCCCCACTGGGCTTGTGGATCCGGAGGTGGAGGTGCACCCCGTGCGCGGGCAGATCGATCACCTCGTCTCCGAGCTGCGCAAAGTCACGGAGCGCGGGGAAAGGGCGTTGGTCACCACCCTCACCAAACGGATGGCCGAGGACCTCACCGACTACCTTGTGGAGCTGGGCTTCCGCGCGCGCTACCTCCATTCCGAGATCGAGACCCTGGATCGCGTGGAGATCCTGCGCGATCTGCGTCTGGGGAAGTTCGATGTCCTGGTGGGGGTAAACTTGCTTCGGGAGGGCTTGGACCTTCCCGAGGTCTCTCTTGTGGCCATCCTCGATGCCGACAAAGAGGGCTTTTTGCGCTCTTCCACCTCCCTCATCCAGACCATCGGTCGGGCGGCGCGCAACGTGAGGGGGAAGGTCATCCTCTACGCGGACGAGATCACCGACTCCATCCGGGAGGCAGTGGACGAGACCAACCGGCGCCGGCGCATCCAGATCGAGTACAACTTGAAGCACGGGATCACCCCGGAGACCGTGAAGAAGGAGGTCAAGGACATCGTGGGCGATCTCGTGGGTACACGTGCAGAGCCTGTTTCCATTCCCAAACAGCCGGAGAAGCTCGGTCGTGAGGAGCTGGCTGAATTGATCCGTAAGCTCGAGCGAGAAATGAAAGCCGCGGCTGAGCGCTTGGAATTCGAGCTCGCCGCGGCTTACCGCGATAAAATCCGGGAGCTCCGTAAGCTCCTGTGATTACGGGATCAAATCCGTATCCTCGTCCAGAAGAACTACCGTATGAGCAATCAGCTTGGCCGCGTTCTGAAGATCCGAAAAGGAGACGACTTCGCAGGGGGAGTGCATGTACCGGTTGGGAATGGAAATGAGGGCGGTGGCCACGCCAGCCCGCGTGATCTGAATGGCGTTGGCATCCGTGCCGGTGGCCGCAGGCGCTGGCTCAATCTGATAGGGGATCTTCTCCTCCTCGGCCACCTTCACCAAAAGCTCAAAAAGCTTGGGGTTGATGTTCGGCCCGCGGGCGATCACTGGACCGCTCCCCACTTTAATGTCCCCAAGCTTCTTCTTGTCCCCCTCGGTCCCGGGGTGATCGGTGGCATGGGTCACGTCCACGGCAATCCCCACTTTGGGATCAAGGCCAAAGGCGCTCGTGCGCGCGCCGCGCAAACCCAACTCCTCCTGGACCGTGGCCACGGCGAACACCGCCACCTTGGGGTTTAGCTCGCGCACCATGCGCAAAGCCTCGAGAACTACATAGGCGCCGATTCGATCGTCGATACCCCGCGCCACAACGAGATCCTCGTTGAGAAAAGCAGGGTCCCAGGCGAGGACCACGGGATCCCCGATGGCCACTTTCTTCAGGGCCTCCTCCTTGTTTTTAGCGCCTATATCGATCCAGATGTCCTCGACCCGCACGGCCTTCTTGCGCTCCTCGTCTTCAAGAAGGTGAATGGGCTTTCGGCCCACCACGCCCAAAACCCTTCCGTTTTTGGTGCGGATCCAGACGCGCTGCCCCGGAAGGATTTGGGGATCCCAGCCGCCGATGGGGCGCACATAGATGTAGCCCTGGTCCGTAACGTGGGCGACCATGAGGCCGATTTCGTCCATATGTCCAGCGAGCATCACCCTGGGCGATCCATTTTCGTTGACCACGGCGAAGGCGTTCCCATGGAGATCCCGCCAGGTGCGCTCCGCGAACTTCTTGGCCTCTTCCGTCCAAACTTGGGCCGCCTCTTCCTCAAACCCCGAAGGGCTGATCGTGGACAAAAACCGCACGAGGAACTCCCGATTGCTCATTTCCGCGCCTCCTTTTTCTTCTCCATTCTAGCAGGTCAGATGCAAAAGGGCAGCAACGCGCTTCTTTTGGGAAAGATCGTTGAATAGTTCCACTGCCTCTTTTGTGGGTATGGCCATAAGCTCGATCCCCTTTTGCGAAAGAAGATCGCGGGCTTCTTCGCTTACTTTAAGGATTCCGTAGAAGCCGGTGCCGATAATGATCACTTCGGGGGCGAGTTCTAAAACTTCGGCAAGATCCTCGGGATAAACGCGGTGCCCCTCCCTTCGCCACCAGCGGCCGACCATACCCGCGCAGACCCAAAGGTCTTCCTGCCAAGGGACGCCGTCCACCTCGATTTTTCCAAACCGATAGCCGCTGAGCCTCATTTTGTGCTCGCTTAGGAATGATACCCGTTTTTCCCAAGCAAAAGGAGGTTGGGCAAAACGGCGATTTGGGGGTAAAGTGCTTCGTCCTTCTTTGCCAGGGTGGAGAGGGGGATAAGGGGGCGGTTTTCATGTCGAGATTATTCGGGGTTTTCTCGGCGCTGGTCTTGCTTTTTGCCGGGCTTTTCTTCGTCGGCTTTGGGTAAGAACCAGCGTACCAGCCGTTCCTTCCGGAGGTCGCCGCCTTGGCCCAAGCTCAGGCCCAGGCCGCCGCGCAAGCCGCGGCCGAAGCCCAAAGCATTGCCGCCAAGGCCCAGAAACTCCTGGCGGAACTGAGTGTAGAGGCGCTCCTTTCCGCGGCGGATTCCGCTAGCGCAAGGGCCCAGGAAAGCGTTCAGGCCTGTGCATCTGCGGTGGCCTGGGCAGAAGCCGAGGCCGAAGCCAGTGCTAGTGCGTGCGCGGCTGCGTTCGCTAAAGCCCAAGCAAGCGTCCAAGCCTGCGCTGCGGCCATTGCTCAGGTAGAGGCTTCGGCCCAGGCTTTCGCTCAGGCCTGCGCCAATGCTCAAGCCCAGGCCTCTGCTTCCGCAGCCGCGTGTGCCCAGGCCGAGGCGGAAGTGAACGCCGCAGCCGCCGCCGTGGCCCAGGCCATCGCCGTGGCCCAGGCCGAAGCTGAGGCCAGCGTCCAAGCCTGCGCCGCCGCCCTGGCCGAAGCCAAGGCCTATGCCAAAGCCATAGCAGAAGCTTTGGCCAGCGCCGAGGCCGAAGCCTATGCCCAAGCTCAGGCCGTAGCCGCGGCGTACGCCGAGGCCCGTGCCCAAGCCCAAGCCTGTGCGGAAGCAGCAGCCCAGGCCAAAGCTTATGCCGCGGCCGTAGCCGCCGCCCGGGCTTATGCCCAGGCCCAGGCGGCTACCACCGCCACCGCCTACTCCCAGGCCCGTGATACCGCGCGCCTCGTGAGCGAAACGATCAAAACGGCCATCCCCTGCGGGGTGGTCTTCACGCAAGTGGACGGCACGGTGGAGGCCGTGGTTACGGCCATCGCCCGGGCCAGTGCCGCTGCTCAGGCTGCCGCCCAAGCCGCTGCCCAAGCGGAGGCGTTTGCGTTGGCCCAGGCCGAGGCTGCTGCCCAAGCGCAAGCCCGGGCGGAAGCGGAGGCCCAAGCCTGCGCGTTCGCCCTGGCTCAGGCGGAGGCCGCGGCCAAGGCCGTGGCCAAGGCCCGGGCCAAAGCGGAAGCGGAGGCCTCAGCTGCGGCAGAGGCCATCGCCATGGCCTATGCCGCCGCCCATGCGCAAGCCGAGGCTTGTGCTGCTGCATATGCCGAGGCCAAGGCCCAAGCGGCGGCTGCCGCGCGTGCCATCGCCAGCTCGCGCGCCGTGGCGGAGGCCGAAGGAAGCGCCATCGCCCAGGCTTGCGCCCAAGCCCAGGCCAGCGCAAAGGCCATGGCCCAGGCTATTTCTCTGGCCAAGGCCAAAGCCGAAGCGCAAGCGGCTGCATGCGCCCAGGCCTGTGCCCAGGCGGAAGCCGCGGCCAAGGCCATGGCCCAAGCGGTGGCCAAAGCCCATGCCCAGGCACAAGCTAGCGCTCAGGCTGCAGCCAGCGCCTTCGCTCAGGCCCAAAGCGCGGAGAATTCCATGAGGGCCGAGGTGGCCGCAGCGGTGGCCAGGGTTTTGGCTCACGCCCAGGCCGCTGCGAACGCAGCCAGTTTGGCCGAAGCCGAAGCCCAAGCGGTGGCCCAAGCTGTGGCCAGCGCCTCCGCCCAGGCTCAGGCTCAAGCCCAAGCGGCAGGAACGGGGACAGCCTATGCCCAGGCTTATGCCCAAGCGGAGGCTTTTTCTGCGGCAGAGGTGTTGGCCTATGCCCAGGCCTGCGCCCAGGCTGCGGCGCAGGCTCAGGCGGAGGCAGAAGCCGCAGCTGCGGCCTACGCCCAGGCCGAAGCCGCTAGCTCCGCAGGCGTACAGGCTTGTGCCCAAGCCGTAGCCGAGGCTCAGGCTCAAGCCCTCGCTTGTGCCCAAGCCGAGGCCCAGGCCGAAGCCCAGGTGTTGGCCGGGGTCCAGGCTATGGCACAAGCATTAAGCGGGGCCCAGGCTTCGGCATACGCGGCGGCGGAAGCCGCGGTTTCTGCGTACGCTCAGGCCTTTTCCTGTGCTGAGGCCTACGCCAGCGCTCAAGCTGAGGCCTTGGCTCATGCCCATGCTGCAGCCCTAGCCCAGGCCGAAGCAAAGGTCCAGGTGGCGGTGGCGGTGCAGGCTTGCGCGGCTGCTCAGGCCGAAGCCGCGGCCGCTGCATATGCTGCCGCTGCTGCCTTTGCTGGAGCTCAGGCTTCGGCGTATGCCTGTGCTCAAGCGCTCGCGTCGGTGCAGGCCGAGGCCTACGCTGCGGCCCAGGCCTGCGCGCTGGCCTTAGCTCAGGCTCAGGCCCATGCCTCCGCCTGCGCCGAGGCGCACGTGGCTGCTAGCGCTTACGCTAGCGCCTGCGCCACCGCCTTGGCCCAAGCTCAGGCCATGGCCCAAGCCTGTGCTCAAGCGGCGGCTACCGCCTCCACTTCCGTAGACGTGATCCCTTCCATCCAGGCCTCTGTTCAGGCCTTCATTGACCCCGCGTGTTTGCAGCCCACCTGTGAGCAGTACGCACCGGCTCAACCTACCTGTCCGCCGACGCGGGACTACGTCTGGGACTTCGGCCAAGTTCCCGCTGGAGGCGGAGTTAACACCACAAAAAGCTTCCCTGGGGATCTCACTTCCCTCGTGGGTTCGTTGGGTGTGGTGACGGCAGCCCAGATGAGCTCGACCTTACCAAGTGGACTCTCGTTTGAACTCAACCTTGCCGGAAAACAAGGGAAGCTTACGGGAACCACGCCCAAAGAGGGCGGAAGCTGGGCCATCGTTTACAACCTGCTCGATAAGAACAAATGTCCAGTGATTAAGCTCACGGTTAAAGTCTATACGGCGGCGGTTAGCGCGTGCCCGCAGGTCCAGGCCCTCCGCTGGGATTTCGGGGAGGTTCCGGTCGGGACGCACACCTTTACAGCCCGGTCCATACCTAGCGACATCATGGCCAAGATCAAGTCGGCGGGGATCGTCAAGGCCACAAAACTTTCCTCCAACTTGCCAAGTGGGGCAGAAATCGTTTTGGATCTCGGTTCTGGGCTTGGCTTTCTTAGCGGAAACTTGCCTACGGCTGGGAAGAGTTACGAAACGGTGTTTGCCCTTTACGATGGACGGAACTGCGAGATCTACCGGCTTACGGTGACGCTACGCACGGCTCAAGCCCAGGTACAGGCCCTTTCTGTCCAGATCCTGCGGGTAAGCGTGGAGAAGGTTTGCGAGAAAGACTACAGCCACGCCATAACTTTGTCTTGGCAAGCAAGTGGCGGCACGCCTCCCATCGCGGTAGGGCCGCTCTTTCTCGTCTACCCGGATGGCCGCACAGTGGCGTTCACCGCGACTTTCCCAGCCTCGGGCTCGGCCACGTTGCGGGTGAGCCTTCCTTCCGGGGGCAAGGTAAAGGTGCGCGTGCAGGCCAACGATGCCGCTGGGCAGACGAAGACCGCGGAGCAAGAGGTGAATCTTGAGACCTGCGTACAACTTCCAGTGATAGGCCCGCTCTATGTCCTACACGCGCTGGAGGTTTACGCCCGCACCCCTATCAACGTGACGCCGGGTTATAAGGAGCTACGCGTTCCCGTGCAGATCGTTGGGGAGAGCGAAGCACGCACAACGCCGTTCAGCATGGGAGTGCGCGGGGGTACGAAGGTCACCCTGGAGGTGCCCAAGGAAACCCCTGACCGCTACTACGTATTTCGGCGGTTCGATGTGTATGTGGGCGAGGCCACTACCCCCACCCAATACCCGGGCACTTTTGATAGCCGACGGAACATTTACTCCCTCACCCTCACCATCAACCAAAAGACCAAGGTGATTGCTGTTTACGAGGCCGTTCTTTACTAGCTTGGAAAGGGAAAAAGCCTAGGGCGGGGAAACATCCCCGCCCTAGTTTTTATAAGACGGCATGTGTAAGGAGGTAAGACCCCAAGCTAAGGAACAGCGCGAGTTTTTACGGGTAGCATCCTGGCAATCCAGAAAACCGTTTAACAAAGTTCCCTTCGAAACCAAAGAAGACAACAGAAATTTGTGAGTCGTTTCGGTACAAATCACGCGAAGCGTTGAGGGAAGAGAGCTTTATCCTTCGCCTGCGCCTATACCTTTTACACCGCAAATCTACGAGGACGAGCTTTTGAAAAAAAGAGGGTTAGGTGGTAAAAGTCTTCCCGTGTTGTTGAGCCGACAAAAGGTTAATGATAAGAAAAATTTGCGCAAATCAAAAAGGGAGGCTAAACTGTTCGTGGGTGGGATACTGTCTTGTTTTTAGGCGATGACACAGCATTTCTTCCGACTAGCGAGCATAGTTATCTGGAGAAGGATGCTGGACTGGGCAATCCTGCGCAGCTTAAGGACCAGCTTACACGGGGTTTATATCAGAGGGAGTTTGCCTGACGGCCCTTTTGTTTTGGCTACAAACCACCACAGCTTCTTCGACGGCTACTTTGTTTATCTTCTCGTTCGAGAAAGGAAGGGGCACCTCTTGATTTCAAAGGAAAATCTCGAGGCATTTCCCTTCTTTCGGACTCTAGGCGCGCTAAGTGTCGAAGAAATAAGAACCGCAATAAAGCTTCTTGCAGCGGGGGAACCGGTGGCCATCTTTCCGGAAGGGGAGCTGCGGCCCCAAGGAGCTTTGGGCGAGTTCAAACGGGGCGCGGTCTTCTTGGCCCAAAAGGCCAATGTCCCCTTGATCCCCGCCGCGTTCCGGGTCTTCGTCCGCGGATTTGAACGCCCGGAAGGGTACATCAACATCGGCCTTCCCGTCCCCTGTGATCTAAAAGTCCTGGCCGAAGAGTTGCAACGGCTCCTTTCGGAATTGGATTTTCTTTATCAAACGACACATCCCCGCGAGCCCTTTCCTGACTTTCAGCTCCTCCTTCCCGGCCATCGAGGTATCGACGAGAAGATCTTTCGCTTTAAACGCAGGTTTTCCCTTTAGTTCAGCCCTTTTCGTTTAACCACAATAAGCCCCTCTTCTTCGTGGCGTCTAAGAAGATCTTCTAGCTCCTCTAAGAACTCCGGGGCTTCAAGCAGGAAAGCCTTAAAAAAGAGGGCAAGATAGCTTTGGACCAGGGAGAGAGAAAGATCAGGGTTTTTGCCGGGAACGCAAACGGAGCAAAGAAGACCACAATTTGGGTCATCAAGATAATCCATGTGGCCTGCGCCAAGCTGGTTTATGGCCCAGGCCGGGCCCTGGGCCTTCTCCCAAATCCTTTCAAAATTGGCTTCTTCTGGAGCGCAAGGGCTTCCAACGCGGACCTTTCCCCCTAATTCTGCGCCGATAAGGAGCATGGGGATTTGTACTTTATCCAGGCGGTCGCGGGCCATGGGAAAGCGTTCGGATGGGCTCTGACCTGGAGGTCCGGCATCCACCGGATCCAACGCGGCCAGGGCTTTAACCCTTGGATCCTCGGAGGCGGCAAGGATGGAAATCTTCCCTCCTAGAGAGTGCCCCAAAAGCCCGATCTTTTGATGATCTAGCCTTTTTTCGAGCCCAAGAAGTCCTTGGATAGAGAAAAGAAGGTCTTGAACCAAGACCCGATGGTCAGAGGAAAAGATGCTGTATCGGAAGTTCAAAAGGGCCACGGAAAAGCCCTGTTCAGCCAGGTGCCTTCCGAGTTTTTGATAGTTTCTTCCCGAAAGGAGGAAGCCGGGGCTTAAAACAATCAAGGGGAACGGGCCTTCTCCTTGGGGGAGGAAAAGGATGGCTTCTACTTCACGGTTTCGTTCACGGTCCCGCAAGATGACCTCCCGGATCTCCATTCCTTGTCCTAGAACACCCCAAGAGAAAACCAGCGCCCCTATCCCCAAAAAGATCCAAAACGTCCTCATGAATTAGCCTCCTTCTTGCTTGGCGATATACCCATCCACGTCGAATTTAGCCCGTTGGGCTTTTAACGTCATCGGCCGCACCTTGCCAAAGAGGGGACGTTCGGGAAAGGGGCGATCGTGAAGCCCAAAGCACCAGCCAACTCCGGCAAAGCTTGCGGGATCTCTTCCATCAAGGAGGTATTTGTTGTTGAGATATAGCGCGGCCTTCCAGGCCTCTTTAGGTTTGGAAAACCAACGGATGAATTGTTTCCCCCAGTACATCCGAAGGTAGTTGTGCAGCCAGCCCGTGTTTTTGAGCTCCTTTTGAGCTGCGTTCCACAGGGGATCTTCGGTTTTCCCCTCCTCAAGCTCCTGAAGGGAATAAAGGGATGGCCTTGGATCCTGGGCATGTTTTTCCATGGTTTCTCTGGCCCAGGCGGGAAGCGCCAAAAAGGAGTCATAACGTGGGCTGTGTAAAACAAAGTTGATGGCAAGTTCTCGGCGTACGGTGAGTTCCTCCAAAAAGGCTTTGGGCCCGGGACCTTCTAGGGAGCTCGCTTTAAAGGCCACCTCCACCGGCGAAATCTGCCCGAAATGCAGATAAGGGCTGAGCCTGGAAGTTCCATCTAAAAGAGGGTCACGTCGGCTTTCGTGGTATTGGAGGATCTCCTCTTCTAGAAAGGATTTGAGCCGAGCCCGGGCCGCCGAAGTCCCCGCGGGCCAAGAAACCGGGGGAACCGAGCGGTCGATGGGAAGGTCTCTGAGAACCCCTTCTGGATCGTCGAGGGAAAGGCTTGGAAAGTCTGGCTGAACCATCTTCAGTTTCACCTCCACCGGAGGTAGAGGCCGAAGGAAACGGGTTAAAAATGGAGCCATCGCTAACCTAAAAGATCGCGCACTTGCAAAAGCTTTTCTTGGAAGGAGGTCGGTAGGGACGACCACCTCGCCTTCCACCTGTGTGACCGGGCAAGGAGCCCTTTTAGCAATGGCCTCGCGCCACTGGCGTTGGTGTCGTAAATACCCTACGTCCAGGACGAGGAAACGGGCCTCCGCAGTTAAAGCGAGGACCTTTTCTACGGGATCACCAACCTGGACAACGAAAGTTATGCCCCGCTCGGCCAGGTCCTGGGACGTCTCCTTAATGCCCAAAAGCATGAAATGGAAGCTGCGGAGGTTGGCTTCAGGATAGTGGGGAACGATTACAAAAAGGACTACAAGGGGAAGGCGGTGTTCGTTGGAAAGGCAGATGGCATGTTCCAGAGCTGGATTCCACCAAGCCCTTTGGGAGGCCTGCATCCAATAAAGCCCGTATTTTGCCGAAGACGGAGAAGCCCGCTTAATAACCTTAATCCTCTCTTCTTCCACCGGCGTACGCATAACGGGTGGCAACCAGGCGAGGATCGCCCAAAGCCAGGTTTAAGGCCTTAAGGGCGCTTCGCTCTTTATCCTTGATCTCCAGCATCAAGTCAAAATCATAGGGCCGGGTTTCCTCAAGGAACTTTCGGAAGTCCTCTTCGTCGAGGGTGCGGGCGTGCTGCCCCTTTTTCCCTTGAGGAAGTCCAGAGGAATAGTCCACCATGGGCGGACCATCCAGCTCCTTCCAAGTTTGAGCCTGGTTTTTCAAAGCCTCCTTTACGCCCAGATCCCCCGGATTTAAGCGGTGATGAAAATAGTCAAATACCACGGGGACTTCAAGCTTCTCGCTGAGGGAAAGGCAGTCCCCAAACGTATAAATTTTGTCATCGTTTTCCACCACAAGCCTTCGCCGAACCTCTTTGGGAAGGAGCCTGAAGTTCGCGATGAACCTGCGCTTGGCTGCCTCCTTGTCCTTGTAGGCTCCGCCCAAGTGGATCTGGATCTTGGCGGAAAGGTCCAAGCCCAAAAGGTCCAGGACCTTGGCGTGATAGATGAGCTCAGCCACGCTTGACTCCACCACCTGGGGATTGGGCGAGTTCAAAAGGACGAATTGATCGGGATGCATGGAAATCCGCATCTTAAAGCTTTGAATTAACTTTCCGATTTGAGCAAATGTTGAAACCAGCCATTCTTCCCAAGGAAGGCGATTTTGCGGATGGGAGGCAAAGGGGACAAGATCGGAAGTGATACGCAAAAACAAAAGGCCATGGGCAGCATTCCAAAGGACGATCTCTTCTAGGCAGCGTAGGTTCCCCTCCACGGTTTCCCAAAACCGCTCCTCGGTGAAGGAAGCCAGGCGAAAGGTTCGGCTTGGTCGGCAAGAAAGCGAAAGGTTTATGCAAGGGTAACCCAGGCGCATCTACCGATACCTTTGGGACAGAACCTCAACGAGCCTAGGACAATCCCAGGGTTCATCGAGCTTAAGTAGGACGAAAAAAGAGCGCGAGTAGTCGGGAATACTTTGGCCGGACTGAACTAAAAATGGGGAGGAAGCACCCGCAATGAACTCCTCGTTTTCCCAAAATAAGGTCCCTCGGATGAGGTTGGGGCCTTCCAAGATTCCCCGGTACTCCCGCCAGAGCCGCTGTACGGAATAGACCTCACCAGAAAGGAGAAAGGCCACGGTTATTCTTACCGTTACGCCGGGCTTTCCATCCCCATCGTGGTCGAAGATCCGCGGGTCCTCTGGGCTTTTGGGAAGGGGATCGTTATATGGGTCCTCAAGCCTTACCCCATATACTTCCGGGAACCGGGGCACTTCCACGATCCAGTGGGGATCCTCCCAGACGAGGCGGCCCCGTACCCGGTCTCCTGCCCTAGGCTGCCAAAGGGCTTCGGGAATGACAATACGTACCAACGAGGTGCCACTATCCACAAAAACCCCGCAGGGCCTGACGATGACGATATCCAGATCCTTCCCGTTCTGTACGATCTTCACCAGGGAGAAGGTCTCGCCAATCCTTTCCCTTTCCCCTATGAAGGGAACCTCCCACCGGTCCACGGTCACCTGGTAGAGGGCCCAAAGGCCTGAAAGTTCGGGAGAGCCCCAAAGGGGAAGAGCCAAAAAGACGAGCCCTACCACAAAGATCCCGCTTTTCATCGCTTTTTCCCTCCCAAATGTATAGTTCTCCCCTTCCATTCACCTCGGCCAAAGTTGTGCCAAAGAAAAGACCTCAGGGCTGTGTGAGCGGACAAGAAGACGATCGCTGGGAAAATGATGAGCAAAATTTTGGGTAACTTTGAACGAAAGGCCACTAACCCCCAGTTCGCAGCTTGGGCCAAGATCGCAAGAATCCCTGGCAGAAAGAATTCCCAAGGAAGTAAACCCCGCGCGGTCAAGGCCAAGACCAAAAATGGCTGCCACGTCACGTACCAAAGCCAAAGCCAGATGAAAAGAAAAGCCAAGGGCCTTTTCCCGAAAACAGGGTAGAGGTTTTTAGATAGACCCCGCAAGGCCTCCCTGAGCCCGGCGTACATCCGGCAGCGCACGAGTTCTCCGGCCAAGAAAAAGCCCATTCTTATTCTTTCCTTTTTGGCCAAGCGCGCTAAAGCAAGGTCATCCACGATTTCGGACTTTATCCTTTGATGCCCACCAAGGCGTTCATAGGCCTCCTTTTCGATGAGGATGAACTGCCCCAAAGCCACGGGAACAAGCCTTTCCAAAAAGGCCGGGAAAAAGCTGAACAAGCTCCAGGGGATTAAGGGAACGAGGAGAAGTTCTCCTAAGCTTCCAATTTCCTGGTGGGGAAGAAGGGAGAGCATCTCAAGCCTTTTCTCTTCCAACCGGGCCACGGCCGACGAAAGGGCCAAAGGAGAGAGGACTACATCTGCATCGATGAAAAGGAGGTACTCGCCCTTGGCCATTTGGGCCAAATTCCAGCAGGCCCAATGCTTGCCATACCATCCAGAAGGAGGGGAGGAACCAAAAACCACCTGAAGCTTTGGGTCATAAAACTGGGAAAGGATTTGGGCCGTGCCATCCTCAGAATTATCCTCATAAACCAAGACCTCGAAGTTTGGATACTCCTGAGCCAGGGCGGCAGTGAGGCACCGTTCGATGTTGCGCCGCTCGTTGCGGACCGGGATCAAGATGCTGACATGGGGTGCGTTTCGTAGGCGTCTCACTTTGAGAGCAGGCATTCCAAAAAGGACATTCAATACGGAAATGACGAGGATCAGAAGTGAGAAAACGGCTAAGGACCATTGGTGAGGAAAAAGAAAGCTCACGGCGTCTCCGAGACAGGCACAAGGGCTTCTGGGTAGGGTGAGAAGAACCGCTGAGTTAAAAGGTATTCCACCTGGAAGCGAATGGCCCAGGAGCGAAGCAAGCTCAAAGGAACGCTCAAAGGCCACTTCCCAGCCCGGTATTGTTGAAGGACCTCCCTAAAATACTGCTTCTCCTTTGGAGAAAGAGAGCTTGAAACGAAGCCAAAGGCATGCTCCAAAGCGTTAACGACGGATCCCCGTCGGGGAAGGAGCGCCAGGGCTTTAAGGAAGCGCTCTTTGTAAGCGGGAAAAACCATCGGGAAGGGAAGCCTTTGGGGATTGGCCACAATTCTTCCCAAATCCTTCAGGTGGTGTTGGCCCTGGGCCATGATCACGAATTTGTAGCGGGTGTGGAACTCCACGAGACCCCCTAACTCCCGGACCCCGCGAAGCTCAGCGAGGGCAAAGATGCGGGTCAAAAAGTGGTGTCTTATGTGGGGATTGGTCAGGCGCCCTTCTTCTTCAATCGGGAAGTATGGAAGGGCCTTCTTCACCTCTTCGGCGAAAAGGCCGGGCCTCCGGCCAATGGCGGCCCCATAATTCACCGAAGCATATATCTTCGCATCCTGCAGGGCACAGGAAGGGGAGCGGTTCTTGAGGATAAAACCGTCCACCTCCCCAAGACCTTCAAGGAACCGCCGGGCAAAGAGGAGCATGGGCTCGGTGAGGTCCATTCCCGTCTCGGGCTGAACGAGCCGAGCTTTGTCCCCATCTTTAACCAACCTCAAGGGAGGGCGCGGAACGCCAAGGCCGATTTCCATTTCAGGGCATACGGGGAGGAAATCCACAAAGGGCTTAAGGAGGGAAACGAAAGGATCGGGGATAACGCTTCCATCGTAACGGCACCGGTCAAAGCCAAGACAGCGGCTGACGACGACCCTGGGACGAGCAAATTCCCTCATGAGAAAGAAGGGCGGGCTTAAAGCCCGCCCTTTCCTTTTTTCATTCCACTTCGATCCGCTTTTCCGACTCCCAGAGGCCGTGGATATTGCAGTAGGCAAGGGCATGTAAGGTCCCGGGTTTGTTGGTCTTGAAGGCGAAAGTCACCTCGTGGTGGGTGTAAACCGGGCCCTGGTTGGGGCCAGCCACGGACTCACCATGGGCGTTGAACTCGAACTTTCCCAGGTCGTAGGTGAACTTGTCGTCGTCAGGGGAGAAATAGGCGGCGATCCAACGGATGTGGTGTTCGGTGGTGTTGGGATGCGGAACAGCCTTTCCCAAGGTGATCCTCACCGTAACCCACTCGTCGGGTTTCACCTTATCGGGGCACTCGATGACCGGTACATGTTTTTCCTTTTGCCAGTCGGCAACCTGGATCCTCTCGCTTATCCTCATTCTTCACCCCCTTGATTTTCCTCTCCCACCCTTTGGCCTTGGCGCTTTCCCAGTTCCTTATCCAGCCAAAGGAGTCCGCGGCCGGAGTCACCCAGGCGGCGAAGCATCTCCACGACTTTGAGGGCTTGGTCTTCCTCCTCCACCTGCTCGGCGACAAACCACTGGAGCATCACTTCGGCTGGGTAGTCCTTTTCCGCCCGGGCTAACTCTACGAGCTTGTGGATCCGCTCGGAGATGTACTGCTCGTGTTTGTAGGCCGCTTCGAACGCCTCAAGAGGGGAGTTCCACTGGAAGGCTGGCTCAGCCAGGGCCTGGAGTTTGACCCTCCCGCCCCGCTCGACGAGATGGTTAAAGATGCGCATGGCATGGGCAAGCTCCTCTTGGGTTTGGACCCTCATCCAGTGGGCCATCCCCGGGAGGTTTTCCGCCTCAAAATAGGCGGCCATGGCCAGGTAAAGATAAGCGGAGCCAAGCTCCTCTTTTATCTGCTCGTTTAGAGCTTCTTCTATCCTTTTGCTTATCATGCCGCCCTCCATTAGAGTTTTCGGTGGCAGAACCACCAGTCGTAGCACTGGACCTTGCCAGCCTTGGCCTCCTCCAGGCGGGCCTGGGCTCCAGCAATATCAGAAGGAGGCGGAACGATCACGTTAGAGCCGATGAGCTCGTTTTCCGGCCAGTTGGCGGGGATGGCCACCCCTTCCTTCACCGCGGTCTGGAACGCCTTGATGATCCTGAGGATTTCAGAGATGTTGCGCCCTATGTTGAGCGGATAGTAAAGGATGGTGCGGATTATGCCTTGAGGGCAGATGATGAAAACAGCCCGTACAGTAGCGGATTCAGAGGCGCCGGGATGGATCATGCCATAAAGTTCAGCGATCTTCCCTGTGGTGTCGGCGACGACGGGGAAGGGAATCTCCACCCCAAGCTTTTCCTTTATCCACTCCACCCACTTGATGTGGGAATAGACGTGATCCACGGAAAGGCCAACTAGTTCAGTATTAAGCGCTTGAAACTCCTGGTAGCGCTTGGCGAAGGCCACGAATTCGGTGGTGCAAACGGGGGTGAAGTCGGCAGGGTGGGAGAAAAAGACTACCCACTTCCCCTTAAAGTCGTGGGGGAAGTGGATGAGACCTTTGGTGGTCTGGGCCTTAAACTCCGGAGCCGGTTCACCAATCAACGGAAGCTTATTGCTCATCATTCCTCCTTTCAGAACTCCTTGAACTTCTCCCGGGTGGCCTGACAAATGGGGCACCGCTCGGGAGCCTCACCTTCCACCGTATAACCGCAAACGGAGCAGATGTAGATTTTCCCGATGTTCACGTCCTTTCCCGCCAAAACTGCCTCCCGGGCCTTCTGGTACATGGCCGCATGGATCTTTTCGGCTTCAAGAGCGGCATGGAAGGCCTGCTCTGCTCCCTTCTCCCCTTGAAGCTGGGCCACGGCGATAAAGGATGGATACATTTCGTTCACCTCGTAGGTTTCTCCATCGATGGCCACTTGCAGGTTATCTGCACTGGTTCGGATCATCCCAAGGGCCCTATAGTGGTTGGTGGCGTGGACCTGTTCGGCGTAGGCGATGGCCCGGAAAAGCCGGGCAACGTTGGGCCTTCCCTCCTTTTCCGCCACCTCGGCGAAGATGAGGTAGCGCATGTGGGCCTGGGACTGGCCAGCAAACGCCGCCTTGAGGTTATCCTCTGTCATCTTGCGCATGCGCACCTCCTCCTATCTCGGAACACGGGGGAGACATTCTGTGGCTCCCCCGCTGTTTCCTTTTACCTTAGAAACTTGGACACAAAGGGCGAGGTTTCGCCCCGGCGCAGGAAGTGCCCGGACGGCCCCTCACCAAGGAACTCCGAAAACCAGGACTCGTGCTCCACCTCCTCGTGGAGGATGGCCAAGGCCAAGTCATAAGTGCGGTGGTCCTTGCCAGCGGTGAGATTGCAAATGTGCGTGTATTGGCGAACGGCACATCGCTCAGCTTCTACAAGCACTTTCAGCATTTCTTTGACGTCCCGGGGGGTTGCCGGAAGGTAGGCCGGAGGACAACCGGACCGATCGTGGAACTCCTTCAGATCCCGAGGAAGTCCTCCTCCCAGCTCATAAATCCTGGGCACCAAGGCTTCGAAGTGGTTGCGGTCCTCAATGCGCGCGACTTCCGCGATTTCCTTTATTGCCTCCCCTTCCAAGCCGATGAGGTTAGCCCGAAGGATGGTGTAGTAATAATAAGTGGTCAACTCAGCTGCGGCGTTTCTCACGAGAAGATCTAGGAGTTGGTCCACATTAACTCCTGCCTTCTCCACCATTTCCCGTGCTACTTTAGCCATAATTCACACCTCCTTTTTGCAAGCAGGACAGAGGCCGTGGAAGACGAGGGTGTGGTGGTGCACAGAAAAGCCAAGGGCTTCGATGGTCTGGTCTAGTTCGGGCTTGTAGGGGAGGTCAAGATCAAAAACGCGGTGGCAGTGAAGACAGTGGAAGTGATAGTGGGGGTGGGTTTCGGGATCGAAGCGATCCGCCGGGGAGAGGGGCAAGGTAGCCACGCGACCTTCTTCCGCAAGGGAACGCAAAGACCGGTAAACGGTGGCTAAGCTGATTTCCTCGCCCTTCTCCCGCAGGGAGAGGTAAAGTTCCTCCGCGGTGGGATGGTCCCGCCGCCCCATAAGCTCCTCCCAAACCCGCCTCTTCTTCCCTTCATCCTGCCTGTTCATGATTTTTATTCTTATTATAAGACACAGGAGCAAGTTGTCAAGGACCCGCGCTTGGGTAAGCGTGGGGAAGCAAGTTCCTTAGGAAAGCCTTCGTTTACACGGACGACAAGAACTTTTCTGGAACAGGGGTTTCCTCGCGGAAAAAGCGTTCCAGTTCCCCCACAAGTTCTGGGAAGCCCAAGGCAATGGCCCCGCGGAGGCGACGCTTCTCGTCCAACACAAGCTTCAAATACCGGCCCTCATCGCGTAGCTTCTTCTCTCGCAATGAACCGCCTTTGGGCTGGGTTTCCCCAAGAACCAGAAGTTCCACCCCGGCCACCTTGAGGCGCTGGGCCGGCCTTGTTCCATCGTAACGGGTGCTTCCCGGTTCCACCATGTTTTGCGCTGCCACAAAACCCTGTTCCCTTGCGGCAGGAACTGTCCCGTAGACCTGGTCTTGCCATTCGGCCACGTCCCCCGCGGCATAGATTCCCGGGGCCGAGGTTTCCAAAAAATCATTTACCACTACGCCTCGGTTGACGCTAAGACCGGCGTCTTTGGCGATGGCCACCCGCGGCCGCACCCCCATGGCGATCAGCACTAAATCGGCGGGAAGTGCCTCCCCCGAGGAAAGAAGCACTTCCTGGACTTCCCCAGCGCCGCGGATGGCCGTGGCTTCCGTTTTTCCCCGGACCCCTAGCCCTTTTTCCTTAAGGAGGCTAGCCAAGACTTCGCCCGCGTCTTGGTCAAGTTGGCGAGGAAGGGGCCAAGGTCCCCGGTCCAGCACCACTACTTCCGCGAGGAAGTGTCGCAAGGCATAAGCGGCCTCAAGGCCCAACCATCCTCCTCCCAAGACCACTGCCCGCCTCCTCCCTGCGGCCCAGGTGCGAATTCGTTCCACATCTGCAGCGGTGCGCATGGTGAAAACGCCAGGAAGATCCACGCCGGGGATTTCCGGCCGCACGGGCTCCGCCCCAGTGGCCAAAAGAAGGCGATCGTAAGAAATGGACTTTCCCGAAGCTAAAAGGACTTCCTTCCGGGCAGGATCCAAAGCCACCGCGGCCTCGCCCAACCGATACTCGATCCCGTTCTTTTCGAACCAGCTTTTAGGGTAGGGCGTGATTTCCTGAAGTTCCTTTTTTCCGGCCAAAACCTCGACGAGGCCGGGCCGAAGGTAGTTATGGAACAGGTTCGGCCTCCACAAGGACGAGGGAAGCCTTGGGATCGAGGGACCGGAGTTTTTGGGCGGCGCTGATCCCCGCCGCTCCGCCCCCTACGATTACGTACCTCACAGCGGCTGGAACATGTCCTTCGGCGCCCCGCACTCCGGGCAAACCCAATCCTCCGGAAGGTCCTCGAACGCCGTCCCCGGCGCGATCCCTTGGGAGGGGTCTCCCTTGGCCGGATCATAGACCCATCCGCACACCGTGCATTCCCACTTTTTCATTTCTTTCCTCCTTTGTGAGTGGGCCATTATACTCGGCCCATCCCCTGTTTTGCCCGAAGTCCCAATCTTCCTCTACAATCTAACGATGCTTAAGGGGATTCTCGAGCCTAAAGAGCTTCCCCGGGATTATCCGCGTCGCTTTTTGCCCGAGGATTTGCCTGCCGGCGAGTGGGAGGCCCTAAGCCCGCTCTTTGCGGATTTGGAGAGGCGGCCTTTAGGATCCCGCACGGAGGTGGAGCAGGCTCTTTTGGACCTCTCCGAGCTCCTTTCGGCCATCGAGGAGGAAGGGGCCATCCGCTACATCCGCATGACCTGCGACACCACGAACCCCGAGCACGAGAAGGCCTATTTGGCATTCTTGGAAAACGTGGTTCCCCGCGTGGAGGAGGCGCTGCATCGCCTGCGGGTGCGGTTCACCGGGGTCCCGGCTTGGAAAGATCTCCCCCTTGAGCGCTACGAGGTCCTGCGGCGCAAATGGGAAAACGCCGTCCGCATCTTCCGCGAGGAGAATATCCCCCTGAAAGTGGCGGAGGAGAAGCTTGGTCAGCGCTACCAAAAGATCTTCGGGGCCATGACGGTGGAGTTCGAAGGCCGCACCCAGACCCTCCAACAGATGGCCAAATACTTGGAGGAGCCGGATCGTCGGGTGCGGGAGCGAGCCTGGGAGCTTATCGCCGAGCGGAGACTCCGCGATAAAGACGAGATCGAGGACATTTTCGAGGAACTCCTTGACCTTCGTGAAAAGCGCGCGAAGAACGCGGGGTTTGAGAATTTCAGGGACTACGCGTTTTGCGAGCGGGAGCGGTTCGACTATGGCCCCAAAGAGTGCGAGGAATTCCACAAGGGCGTGGAGGAGGCGGTGGTGCCCCTTCTGCGCCTTTTGCACAAAAAGCGGGCCAAGCGGATGGGCCTAAAAAGGCTCCGACCCTGGGACCTTCTTGTGGATCCCGAGGGAAGGCCGCCCCTTCGCCCCTTTGAGGATCCGGAGGACTTGGTGCATGGCGTCCAGGAGATCTTTTGGCGCCTTGATCGAAGGCTTGGGGAGCTTTTCTCAAAGATGGCCGAGCTTCGGCTTTTGGATGTGGCCAATCGGCCGGGGAAGGCTCCCGGCGGTTACCAATCCACCCTTACCGAGCGCCGGCTCCCCTTCATCTTCATGAACGCCGTGGGCCGCGACCAGGACCTTTGGACCTTGCTCCACGAAGCTGGTCACGCCTTCCATACCCTCCTTTCCCGGGACGAGCCTCTTCATATGTACCGCGATCCGCCCCTGGAGTTTGCGGAGGTGGCCTCCATGGGCATGGAGCTTTTGGCCTCCCCGTTCCTCGATGTCTTCCATCCTAAAGAAGAGGAGCGCCGCCGCTCCCTGGAAGAGCACCTTTACGCCATTGTGCGCTTGCTTTGCTGGGTAGCCACCATCGACGCTTTTCAGCATTGGATCTACACTCATCCCGGCCATAGTCGCGCCGAGCGCCGTCGAGCTTGGGTGGCGGTCTTTCGGCGTTTTGGGGGCCTGGAGGACTGGAGCGGCTATGAGGAGGTTTTGGAGCACGAATGGCACCGCCAGCTCCACCTCTTTTTGGCTCCCTTCTACTACATCGAATACGGCATTGCCCAGCTTGGCGCTCTTGGCCTTTGGCAAAAAAGCCAGGAAGACCGGGAAAAGGCCATTGCGGACTATATCCGGGCCCTGAGTTTGGGCGGGTCACGCCCTCTTCCCGAACTTTTCTCCGCCGCCGGGCTTCCGTTCGACTTCGGCCCTTCGGCGTTGGCCCGGGCGGCAAAAACCCTCCATCAAGCCCTGTCCTTGGCGTAGCCTGGGTTTTGCCGAACCTTAAAACTTGGGGCGGCGGGGAGGATCGGGAGGGGGAAGGCGCTCAGTAAAGGCTTGCAAAAGCCTTTTCTCTTCCCTCCCTAATTTCTTGGGGATTACCACCCGTAGACGGACCTTTAGGTCCCCGTAACCACCTGGGCCGGGAAGGCCGCGGCCGCGCAGAACGAGGACTTCGTCGGGTTCTGTCCCCGGCTGGATCTCCAGTTCCTCCTCGCCCTTAAGCGTGGGGATGCGCACTTTCCCCCCCAAGACCAGGGTCCCATAATGCACGGGGACCTCCACCCAAAGATCCTGGCCCTGGCGGGCGAAAAGGGGGTGGGGCTGGATTTCCACGATCACATGGAGGTCACCAGGGGGGCCTCCGGCAAGGCCGGCGTTCCCTTGCCCCCGCAAGATAAGGCGCGCGCCATCCTCCACGCCCGGGGGGATCTCCAGAGAGATTTCCGAGCGCTCCCGCACCCGCCCCGTGCCGCGGCAAGCCGGACAAGGGGCTTCCGGGATCTCCCCTACCCCTTCGCATTCCGGGCAAGTTCGGACGTTCACGAACGTCCCGAACATGGAGAACTGCCGGTATTCGATGCGGCCGGAGCCGCGGCACGTGGGGCAGGCCCGCAGCCCCGTCCCCGGGGCCAGGCCGCTTCCCCCACAATGACCGCAAAGTTCGTAGCGGGGGATGGTGGCGCGGAGGGTGGTGCCGAACGCTGCGTCCTCGAGGGAGATGCGCACCCGGTATTCCAGGTCCTCGCCGCGGCGGGCGCGGCTCACGGTGTGGGTGCGCCGGCCCTCCCCAAAAAAGAGGTTGAAGATCTCCTCGAACGCGGAGGGGCCGAAGAACTCCTCGAACGCCTCCCGGGTGCGGCGGAACCCCTCCGCCCCGAAGTCCACGCTCTGCTCGGGGCCCACGTGGCCGAAGCGGTCGTACTGGGCGCGCTTCACTGGATCGGAAAGAACCTCGTAGGCCTCGGCGATCTTGCGGAACTTCCGCTCCGCCTCCTTTTTGTCGCCCTTGTACACATCGGGATGGTATTGTTTAGCCAGGCGGCGGAAGGCCCGCTTTATCTCCTCTTGGGTGGCGTTTCGCGGCACGCCCAGGATCTCATAGTAGTCCTCGGCCACGGCGGATCACCCCGAGATCCCTTCCCCGGCGCGGCGATAGAGTTCCGCCGCCACCTCGCCCGCGACCCTCTTCAGCTCCTCCATGGCCGCGCGGATCGCCCCCGCGTTGTCCCCAGCCATCTTCTCCCTGAGCTCCTTTATGGCTTGTTCGATCTTTTTGCGCTTTTCGGGCTCGATTTTGTCCCCAAGCTCTCCCAGGGACTTCTCCACGGCGTAGATGAGGCTATCCGCCTGATTGCGAGTTTCCGCCAGCTCGAGCCTCCGCCGGTCTTCTTCAGCGTATTGTTCGGCTTCTTTGCGCATGCGCTCGATCTCCTCGGGGGAGAGGCGGGAGGTGTCCTTGATGGTGATGGAGGCGGATTTTCCGGTGGCGCGGTCCCGCGCGGTCACGTGGAGGATCCCGTCCGCGTCGATGCGGAAGGTCACGTCAATCTGGGGCACACCCCGGGGAGCGGGGGGAATCCCGGAAAGCACGAATCGCCCCAGGGATTTGTTGTCCGCGGCCATCTTGCGCTCCCCTTGGACGATGTGGATCTCCACGGAGGTTTGGAAGTCCTCGGCGGTGGTGAAGGTCTTGGTCCGCTCCACGGGGATGGTGGTGTTGCGCTCGATGATGGGGGTGGCGATGCCCCCCAGGGTCTCGATGGAGAGGGTAAGGGGGGTCACGTCGAGGAGCACCACTTCCTTCATCTCCCCGGCGAGGATGGCCGCCTGGATGGCCGCGCCCACGGCCACCACCTCGTCGGGGTTGATGTCCTTGTTGATCTTGGCCCGCCCGAATTTTTCGGCCACGAGCTCCTGCACCCGCGGGATGCGGGTGGAGCCGCCCACGAGCACCACCTGGTCGATATCCTGGGGCTTGAGCTTGGCCGCGGCCAGGGCCTGGTCCACGATCTGCATCGTGCGCAAAAGGAGGTCGTCGATCATGGCGATGAACTGGGCCCGGGTGAGGGTGCGCTCGAGGTGTTTGGGACCGCGAGCATCCACGGCGATATAGGGGAGGGAGATGCGCGTCTCTAGACGGGTAGAGAGCTCCTTCTTCGCCTGCTCCGCGGCGTCCCGCAGTCTCTGCATGGCCTGGGGGTCGCCCCGCAGGTCAATCCCCGTTTCCTTCTTGAACTCTTCGATGAGCCAATCCATGATGCGGCGGTCGAAATCGTCCCCGCCAAGCTGGGTGTCGCCGTCGGTGGCGATGACCTCGAACACGCCCTCTCCGATGTCCAGGATGGAGACGTCGAATGTGCCCCCGCCCAGGTCGTAGATGAGGACCTTTTGCTCTCCCTCTTTGTCCAGGCCGTAGGCCAGGGCCGCCGCAGTGGGCTCGTTGAGGATCCGCAAAACCTCGAACCCGGCGATAACGCCCGCGTCCTTTGTGGCCTGGCGCTGGAGGTTGTTAAAGTAGGCGGGGCAGGTGATCACCGCTTTTTGGATCTTCGTCCCAAGAAGCTCCTCCGCATCCCGCTTGAGCTTTTGGAGGATGAAGGCGGAGATCTGCTCCGGCGTGAACTCCTTGACCTGGCCACCCATCTCCACCCGAAACCGCCAGTCCGTCCCCATTCTCCTTTTTACGGAAAGAACGGTGCGGGTGGGGTTGAGGATGGCCTGGCGCTTGGCGAGCTGCCCGACGAGGATCTCCCCATTTTCCGTAAAGGCCACGGCAGAGGGGGTGATGCGTTCGCCCTCAGAATTGAGGAGGACTTCGGGCCGGCCGCCGCGCACGATGGCAATGCAAGAGTTTGTGGTGCCAAGGTCGATGCCGACAACCTTCTCCTTCTCGCTCATTGTGCCTCACCTCCTTTCGGGCCGAGGCTTACCTTGACCTTGGCAGGCCGGAGGACCCTTCCTTGGCGGATCCACCCCCGCTCGAGCTCCGCGAGGATTTTATTTTTGGGCTCCGCTGATTCCTCGGCCAAAACCGCCTCGTGGTAGAGGGGGTCGAAGTCTTGCCCCATGGCGGGGATGGGCTTGCAATCCAAGCGGTTAAGGATCTCCCCAAAAAGGCCATGCACGGCGCGGAGGCCTTCGCGGAGCTGGTCCGGGTCCTGGTCGGTGCTTAGGGCCCGCTCCAAGGCCTCATAGACGGGAAGGAAGAGGAGCAAGGCCTCGTCCAGGGCGCGCTCGCGCCAAAGTTCTCGTTCCCTGGCCACCTCCTTTTTGTAGTTGTCGAACTCGGCGGCCAGGCGCAAAAGCTCTTCGCGGAGGTTTTCCGCGGCTTTGAGTTCCTCGCTCACGGCTCACCTCCTTGACGAAGGAGGGATTGGAGGCGGCTGGCCAAGTACCGCACGGCGGAGAAGGCGCGGGCGTAGTCCATCCAAAGGGGCCCGGCCACGCCGAGGATGCCCCGGCCGGGAAGATAGGACGCGGTGACGAAGGAGAGGTCGCGGAGCTCCGGAATTTGCTCCACCCCGACGTGGGCGGCCAGGCCGGTTTGGCCAGCCCGGAGGTCTTCCAAAAGCTCGGCAAAGGCCACTTCGTCCCCAAGGAGCTGGAGGAGCGTCCTGATCTTCGCTAACGCCCACTCCGGGGAGTGCACCGCCAGTTCAGAAAGGAGTTGGGGCCAACCCTCCACAAAGACACGGGAGAGGGGCGGTGTTTCTCGAATCTGTTGGAGGAGCTGGTGGGCAAGGTGAACGGCCTTGCCCTCCCAGAGGCTCGGGGGCTGGTCCCAGGTGGACGGGGGCGTTTGGAGCCTCGTCGCGAGCCACCGTTCTGCTTCCTGAAGTTCTTCTGGTTCGAGGTCGGAGGGAGCGGGAAGAAGGCGCGCCTCCATGACCCCGAGCTCGGAGATCGTGGCGGCGAGGAGCAACCCCGGCCGGATCTCCCGGAGGATCACCCCCAGGGACTCCACGTCCTGCGGGCTTGGGGGCACCACAAACCCCAGGCTTCCGGTCATGCCGGCCAGGAGGAGGGCGGTGCGGCGGAAAAGTTCGCTTAAGGGGGGAAGCCCGGGCAGGGGTTGAGGTTCCACGGGGAGGCCCGCCTCCCTGGGTTCGGTCTCGGCCACGGCCAAAAGCCAGTGGGCGAAGAAGCGGAACCCTTGGAGGGTGGGGACGCGGCCGGCGGAGACGTGGGGTTTGTATAGATACCCTTCCTCCTCCAGGGCGTGGAGCTCGTTGCGGATGGTGGCCGGGCTCAGGCGGTGCCGGTAGACCTGGACGATCTCCTGGGAGGACACGGGCTTCTTGGTGCGGATGTAGCGGTCCACCACCTCCACCAGGATCCGGGCCCTTCGCCCCCTCATTAGCAATCACCTCCCTGAAGTGCTAAGTTAATGATAGGCGGAAAGGGGGAAAAGTCAAGCCCGCTCGGTCTTGCCCACACCTAACTATCTTAGGACTTGCGGCCGCAGCAGTGTTTGTATTTTTTCCCCGAGCCGCAGGGGCAGGGGTCGTTCCGCCCCACCGGGCCCTTTGGCTTTTGGGGGGTAGCCGTTTCTTTCCGAGAGGAACGGGTGGTGATACTCGCCACCGGAGCCGGCGCCGCCTCCACCCGAATCATGAGCCGCGGGGAGAGGAGAACCCGCATCACTTGTTCCTCGCTACGCACCAGCATCTCCTGGAAAAGGCGATGGGCCTCGCGCTTGAACTCCACCAAGGGGTCAGTGCCGCCATAGGCGCGAAGCCCGATCCCCTCCCGTAGATCGTCGAGCTCCAAAAGGTGCTGGCGCCAGTTCTCGTCCACCGTGCGCAGGACCACGAGTCTCGCCACCACCGGGAAATGGGGGGAGAGCCGCTGCCATTGCCGCTCAAGCTGGGCTTTTAGCGCTTCCCGCACGGTTTCGAGGAGCTCCTCCCACCGCTTTGCCCCAAGCTCCGGGACCGGGTCGCAAACCTGGGAAAGCTCCCGCCGAAGACCCGAAAGATCTCCTTCTTCAGGCGCCTTCCCTCTAGGCACGTATCGCTCCACCAAAAGCTCGGCGAACTCCTCGGCCATCCCAAGAAGGTGTTCCCGGAGCCCCTCGTCGTCCGAGGTTTCTCCAGGAGCGGGGAGGAGGAAGCGC
Organism: Candidatus Bipolaricaulota bacterium; assembly: GCA_014360995.1. GTDB lineage: Bacteria > Bipolaricaulota > Bipolaricaulia > Bipolaricaulales > Bipolaricaulaceae > DTER01. Next base: position 99,865 of record JACIWL010000001.1, read on the forward strand.
TCGCGCAGGGCGTAAATGGCGTCGCGCTGCTTGGCCATGATTTCGTCGTACTCCAAAAGGCGTTTTCTTATTTCAAAGTTTCGCTCCTCCACACGTTTTTGGGCCCTTCGGATGGCCTTGGTAAGGAGCTCATGGGTGATGGCCTCGCCTTCTTTTATCCCCAGCTTTTCCATTAAGGAGGCCAGGCGCTCGCCCCCGAAGATGCGGAGGAGGTCGTCCTCCAGGGAGAGGAAGAACTGGGCCTCGCCGGGGTCGCCCTGGCGGCCGGCCCGGCCGGCCAATTGGTCGTCGATCCGGCGGGCTTCGTGCCGCTGGCAACCGATCACGAAGAGGCCACCTTGGTAGATCTCCTTCCACTCCTCGGGGTGGAATTCCTTCCCCGTCTCCCGGCACCATTTTTTGATCTGCTCCAGAACCCAGCGGCCGTAAGGCGAATTTGGGTCAGCAGGTTTGACGATCTTCTTCCGCTCCTCTTCCGCTTCTTTCTTATAGCGCTCCAAGAGCTCCCGATACTTTTCGGGCTCCGCCTGGGGGTCCGCTTCCTGGCGGGCGCGATATTCGGGGTTCCCGCCCAGGAGGATGTCCGTGCCCCGCCCGGCCATGTTGGTGGCGATGGTGATGGCTCCCAGGCGGCCGGCCTGGGCCACGATCATCGCCTCCTTCTCGTGATACTTGGCGTTCAGGACCTGGTGGGGGAGCCCCTTCTTTTTCAGAAGTTGGGAGAGGTACTCGGAGTCCTCGATGGAGGTGGTGCCGATGAGGACCGGCCTTCCTTGGCGGTGGAGCTCCTCCACTTTCTGGGCCACAGCCTCGAACTTCGCTTTCCTTGTGCGGAAGATCACGTCCGGGTGGTGATAACGGATCATGGGCCGGTTGGTGGGGATCTGGACCACATCAAGGCCGTAGATCTTTTTCAGCTCTTCCTCTTCCGTTTTGGCGGTGCCGGTCATGCCCGCTAGGCCTTTATAGAGCCGGAAATAGTGCTGGATGGTGATCTGGGCCAGGGTCTGGTGCTCGCGCTGGATGGGGAGGCCTTCCTTGGCCTCGATGGCCTGGTGAAGGCCGCCGGAGTAGCGGCGGTCGGGCATGAGGCGGCCGGTGAACTCGTCCACGATGATGACCCGGCCATCCTTCACGATGTAGTCCCGGTCACGCTTGTAAAAGACAAGGGCCCTAAGGGCCGTCTCCAAGTGGTAGCGGGCGGTGGCGGCCCGGGGATCGGCGATGTTGTCGAACTTCAAAAGCTTTTCCGCCTTTTCCCACCCCTTTTCTGTGAGGGAAAGGCGGCGATGCTCCTCGTCCACCTCGAAGTCCTCCCCAGGCTTAAATAGCCGGGCCAGGCGCGCGAACTCCCGGTACATGCGGGCCGTCTCCTCGGTGGGGCCGGAGATGATGAGGGGGGTCCTCGCCTCGTCGATGAGGATGTAGTCCACCTCGTCGATGATGGCGTAATCGAGGGGGCCTTGGACCTTCTGGTCCCGGGAAAGCACCATGTGGTCCCTAAGATAGTCGAAGCCAAATTGGGCGTTCGTCCCGTAAACGATGTCGCACTGGTAGGCTCTTTTGCGCTCCTCAGGCGGGGTGTCTTCTTGAAGGAGGCCTACGCTTAGGCCCAAAAATTCGTAGATGGGCCCCATCCAGTATCGGTCGCGCTTAGCCAGATAATCGTTGACGGTGACGATATGCACTTTCCCCACGAGAGCATTGAGGTAAGCGGGCATGGTGGCGACAAGGGTTTTCCCCTCTCCCGTTTTCATCTCCGCGACCCTTCGCTGGTGGAGGACGATCCCGCCCAGTACCTGTACGTCGAAGGGATAAAGCCCGATGGTCCTTCGCGCCGCTTCCCTCACCACGGCAAAGGCTTCAGGCAGGATCTGATCGGTGGTCTCTCCATGGCTCAATCGGCGCTTAAACTCCGCGGTTTTGGCCCGTAGCTCCGCGTCGGAAAGGCTTCGCACCCTCTCCGACCAGCGGTTCACCTCGTGGAGGATGGGAAGAAGCTTTCGCAGTTTTCTTTCGTTCGTTTCGCGAAAAACCTTGGTGAGGACTTGGGTAAGCGGCATGGTGCAAGACTATACGACCTTGCCGGACAAAGCACAACTTAAGGTAACTCCCCTAAAGCTTTTAAGGCGGTCGCGCGCATCTGGGTAAGACTTTCCTTTTGCGCACGTAATTCCCCAAAGTCTTTGAGGGGAAGGGGGCGGGAAAGCTGCTCATTTATACGCTGCAATTTCGCGTCAATAACCTTCAGGGCCTGTTGGAAGGCCTTTTTCGCCTCGTCCCAGAGATATCGCCGGCGCTGGAGCTCCCCAAGGAGAAGCCATGCCCGCTCGTGATTGGGGTCCACCCGGAGGACCTCATCCACCCAAGTTTTGGCGGAAAGGACATCCCCGCGCTGAAGCTCGGCCACAGCGAGGTAATAGCGGGCGTCCTGGGCCATCTCCCGCGGGGGAATGGTGGCCAAAAGCTCGGTCAAAAGTTCTTCCGCCCCTTCTGGCTCCCCTAGCTGGAGGTGCACGGCGGCGAGGTTCAAATAGAGGGCCTCAGGCCGGTAGTGGGTGAGGCACCTTTGGAAGGCCTCCTTGGCCTCAGCTAGTTTCCCAAGGCCCGCTTTGATTAAGCCATACCAATAGAGGGAAACGCGCGGGCAAAAATCGAGCTCCACTGCGCGGGCGATCTTCTGCTCGGCCAGATCCAATTCGCCCAAGTAATAAGAAGCCTGAGCGGAAAGGAGGTAGCCATCGGCCACAATATCCCGCACTGCAAACACGCTCACCACCAGGGAAAGGAGGATCAAGAAGGAAGCCAGAAGGCCGCGCGTTCTTTTTCCCAACGCGAGATAAAGGCTTCCGAAGGGGCCATAACGGGGGGAGAGGGCCAGGCCGAGGATGGCGACAAAGGCGAGGCTTGAAGCGGGGAGGTGGAAAGGAAAAGTGGGCGCGGCATGAACCAAGGCGGTGATGAGCCCTCCCCCAAGAAGCAAAAGCTCCCATTTCTTTTGGGAATTGTCCAGGCGGCTTAGGCGGCCAAGGCCAAGATGGGCAAGAAGGGCTAGCCCCGAAAGAAAGACGAGGAACCCGAAAGTTCCGAGCTCGGCCGCGACCTGCACGTACTCGTTGTGCGCCTGGTCCGCTCGGGGAAAGGGGAAGGCATAGCCCGCCCCGCGCGGAGAGGCCAAAAATTTCGGCTTGTACGGGACAAAATAGATCTTGTAGCCGCCCAGGCCTATGCCAAAGAGGGGGTAGTCCTTCCACATCTCATAGCCCACCCACCAGTCCCAGGCCCGAATGGCCCCGGACTTGCGCGCCCAAAGGTCCCGCACGGCGGAAAGGGGGGTGATTACAGGGAGAAGAAGGATCAAAGCCATGGCCCCTCCGGCAATTACCGCAAGCCAAAGAAGGGGAACGCGCCGCAGGGCGCGGCCGAGAAAATAAAGGCCCACGGCACCAAGGGCTAGGGCCAAGCTCGCCAAAAGGCCGGAGAATTTTAAAACTCCGCCCAGGGCGGCAAGGCCGATCAGCCCAACCACAACGAGCTTTTCCCAAGGGGGGAGCTTTGCGCGCCAAAAACCTAGCCCGAAGGAAACAAAAACAAGGGCCGCCCCCAGGCCAAGGCGGACCCCAATTTGCTGGGTGAGAAGCATCACGGCGAAGTTAAACCCCAGCGCCAAGACCGCGATGATCCAGCCCTTTTTGGCCCGAAGGAAGATTAAACCGGGCAAGATGAGGTAAGAAAGGAATCCCGCGAGGAATTGCTGATTGCCCATGGTGGCGATCATCGCGCTCGGGCCTCGCCCTCCCAGCCCTCCAGGCGCGATCCCAAGATACTGGAGGAGGCCAAGGAGGGCGTTGAGGCAACTGGAAAATACCAGGGCCCCCAAAATCCAAGGGTGACTTTGCTCAGGCGCGTTTATGATGAAGAGGAAGATAAAGCCGAAAAAGAGTATGAGCGCAGCCGATTGAAGAACTGTACAGGCCGGCGTTTGTCCGGTAAGGGAAAGGAAGGCGGCAAGAAGAAGGGCGGGAAGGATCGGGCTGAGCCAGGAAAGCTCCACCTTCGTCTCTCGATTTCTTAGCATTTCCCACGCCCAAAGGATGAGGATGATGCTGACCAGGACCAGGGTGTAAACGCTCTTTGTGTACCCGTATTCCGTGTTCCACGCGGAAAAGAACAAGGGCTGGGTGGCGAGGAGGAAGATAAGAAGTGCCTGCCGCAGGCGGGAAAGCCAAGAGGGCCGGGAAATTCTCCTTTCCTTCCTCTTTTTTGCCTTCTTTGGCACGGGCCTATATTATGGCAAGCCCCACTCTGAAAGCCAATGAGTGAGGGGTAAAAGCAGGGGCCATAACTGCGGGCGAGCGAGAATTTTTGGCGGCAACGAGGAAAACTGGTCGATGTCCGCGCATTCGGCAAGAAAATTCGCTAGCTTAGGATGGGAAAGAGTCTGGACCATCTCCTCCAAGGCTTCTGGCTTTAGTCTGAGGAAGATGCTACGCGCCCGCTCCTGAAAGCTCACTTCTTCCCCGATCATCCTTCGGCAGTCTCTCTCATATTCGGAAAGGGCTTGAGGTCCCCGGGCGGCCACCCTTCCTGCCAAAGGGGCACAGAGGCTCAAAAAGGCGAGGCCTCCTCCGGTGAGGGGTTTTACTTGCCCCGCGGCGTTTCCCACAAGAAGGCAACGGTCGCCCGCGATTTTCGTCGGCATTCCTAGGGGGATGAGCCCGGTTTGGATGGAAAGGATCTCGCTTTTTGGTTCTAAAAAATCGCGTAGCAAGGGAAAGGCCTCTCGGCCAAGGGCCGTGGCCAAACCCACTTTGGCCACGCCTTCCTTTTCCGGTACTGCCCAGGCGAAGAAATCGGGCACAACCCCCAAGTGGACCTCCACGCAGTCCCCTAGTTCCGCACGGATTTCCGCCTGTATGGCGACGAGGATTTCCCGGGGCCGGGGAAGGCCAAACGCCCGGGCTACGGTGCTATATGCGCCGTCGGCTCCCACAACTACCTCAAAACTCACCGTGCCTTTGGGAGTGAAGACCTTTTCCCTGTCTAAACCCGTTGCGGCGAGGGGCCAAAACTCCACCCCCTTTTCTTCCGCTTTTTCCCTAAGCCAGCAATCTAAGCCGGCGCGGTCAAGAACGAGTCCTTTCACCTCTTTTGCGCGAAGCTCCACCATCTGGCCTTGAGGGGAGAACACTCGCACCGCCCGAATTTCGCGAAGGATAAGGTGCCCGGGAATGCCGAGCCTTTCGGCAGTGGCCGGGCTCACGAGGCCGGCACAGCAGGGCCTCCTTTTCGGAGCGCGCTCAAGGAGGAGGGTTTTTGCCCCTTCTTCCGCGGCGGAACGCGCGGCCAGGGCCCCTGCTGGCCCGCCTCCCACCACGACCACCTCAAATTTCATCTCAGGGCTTCCTCAAACGCCCAGGCCGCGGCAAGAAGGGTCCTTTCCGAAAGCCGCGGACCGATGAGCTGTAAGCCGAAGGGCAGTCCTTCGATCGTGCCACCAGGGATGGAAATAGCCGGAAGGCCGGCAAGGGCCGAAGGAATGGTGAAAAGGTCGGAAAGGTACATGGAGAGGGGATCGGCCTTCTCTCCGAGGCGGAACGCGGGGGTGGGCGAGGTCGGGCCGAAGATGAGGTCCACCTTTTCAAACGCGCTTTGGAATTCTTGGGCGATGAGGGTTCGCACCCGCTGGGCCTTGCCATAGTACTGGTCGTAATAACCGGCGGAAAGGGCAAAAGTTCCCAAGGCAATGCGCCTTTTTACTTCCGGGCCAAACCCCAGTGTGCGGCTTTGCGCGATCATTTCCGCCACACCAGGGGCGAGGATACGCAGGGTGTAGCGCACCCCATCGTAGCGGGCGAGATTGGCCGAGGCCTCGGCGGAGGCGATGAGGTAATAGGCGGGAAGAGCGTATTCCGTGAGGGGAAGGGAGATCTCGAGGACCTGCGCCCCAAGCTCCTCCGCCACCGTGGACCATCGGTCGATCAAAGCCAGCGCTTCTTCCCCAAGCTCTTTTGGCGCATATTCTCGGGGGAGGCCCAACCGCAGCCCGGCCAACTTCGGGCGAAGGTCGGTCCAGTAATCCTGCGGGGGAAAGGTGAGGCTTGTGGAATCGCGGGGATCGTGGCCGGCAATTATGGAGAGAATTAAAGCGGCGTCGCGCACGGTGCGGGTGATGGGGCCGATCGTGTCCAAGGAGGAGGCGAAGGCCACGAGGCCGAAGCGGGAGACTAACCCGTATGTGGGCCGGAGCCCCACCACCCCGCACAGGGCCGCGGGCTGGCGGACTGAGCCCCCTGTATCTGAACCCAGCGCGGCCAGGGCTTCCCCGGCGGCTACGGCCGCCGCCGATCCCCCTGAGGACCCGCCCGGAACGCGCTCGGGATCCCACGGATTCCGCGTTGGCCCAAACGCCGAGTGCTCCGTAGAAGAGCCCATGGCGAACTCGTCGAGGTTGGTCTTCCCCTGCACTTGCCCTCCCGCCGCTCGAAGGCGTGCTACGGCTGTAGCCTCAAACGGAGAGCGGTAATTCGCCAAAAGTCTGGATCCGCAGGTGGTAGGGAAGTCCAGGGTGCAAATGTTGTCTTTTATGGCGATGGGAAGGCCCAAAAGGAGCGCATTCTGTTTTTCTTTGGCTTTGGTCCCAAGCTCCTCTTTTTCGGCCAGGGAGAGAAACGCGTGGATCACGGGCTCGCGCTTTTCGATGTTCTTATAGAGCTCATCCAAAATGTAGTCAAGCGCGATCTCCCCGCGTGCCAAAGCTTCCCGGGACTCCCAAAGGTCACGCAACGCCTGGTGCCGGGGGTGGGATTTGAACCCACACGGGGGGTGAATACCCCACTGGATCCTGAGTCCAGCGCGTCTGCCAGTTCCGCCACCCCGGCAGGCATCGCCATTCTACGGGCGGGCTTAGCTCTGTCAAGATTTGACGCCCGGCCTGGGCCCACGGTAGACTATTTTTGGTGAGGGTAATGGTCGAACTTAAGGATTTTCGCGTGTTTAAAGATTTGAAGCCCGAGGAGCTTCAGAAACTCGAGGCCCTGGTGCGCAAGATCGATTACGGCGAAGAGGAGCTCATCTTTATGGAGGGCGCGCCGGCGTTCGGTTTTTATCTGGTGTTTAAAGGCGCGGTGAAGCTCGTCAAACGCAGCGCAAAAGGGAAATCGCAGATCCTAAAGATCGTGGGCCCGGGCGGGCTTTTGGGCGAGACGACACTTTTCGACAAGGGCCTTCACAACGCCTACGCGAAAACCCTCATCCCCTCCACGGTGGGGTTCATCGAGCGCGGGGACTTTTTCTTTTTTCTTGAGCACCACCCCAAGGTGATCTTCCGGTTTTTTGAGTACCTTTCCCTCGAGCTCAAGGCCTTCCAGAATAAGCTCGCGGAGCGCTCGTATGCCTCCAGTAAAGAGAGGCTAGCCCGGCTCATCCTGGCCCTGGACCGCCTGGGCCTGGAGCTTTCACGGGCGGAACTTGCGGAGATGGCCGGCGTTTCCTCAAAGACCGCAATCCGCACTCTCAGCGAGCTGGAGTCGCGGGGTATCATCAGCGTGGACAATCGCCGCATCAACGTGATAAAAGAGGACTACCTCCGGCGCCTGGCCGAGCCCTTCTCCCTCGAGATCGACAAGGCCATCATCATCTAGGCCCCTTGTGACCTCTGTCCTTGGCGGGAAAGGGCCGCCAGGGTAAAACCAAAGAGGTATGAACCGGTCCCGTTGGCTACGGGAGCTTGTGGTTTTTAGTTCGTTCCTTGTCTGTGCCCTTTTACTTTGGGGGCTGGGTCTTGGCTACGATCCTCTGTTCCTCATGGCTTTCACGGGCGTTTGGACCGCTTTTTCCGTCCTCCTTCTGCGCTGGCCGTGGGTTGTGGGGGTTCCGTTTTTCGCGTTGGCCTTGGCCCTGCCAGCCCTTTGGACCCAGCCTTTGCCCGTTTTCCTCGCTGAGGCCCTGCTCCTTGGCGGTCTTTCCCTTTTTATTGGGGGGATTTCTTTTCTTTTGCGGCGGAAGACCTCCCACCGCCAAGTGCAACGAAAATTGGAGCTTTCCTACGGCGCCGAGGTCTTTGAGAACTCCCTCAACATCCTGCACGTGATCGACCGAGAAGGGAACGTGCTTAGGCGCAATCGACGCTCCCTTGAGCTTTTGGGCTGGCCACACCGGCGAACGCTGCACATAACAGAATATGTGCACCCCGAGGATCTCGGTCATTTCCGCATCGACCTTGAGCGCCTTTTTGAGCGCGGAGAGATCCGGGAAGTGCGGGTGCGGTTCCTCAAGGAAGATCGGGGCTTCATCAGTGTAGAGGTGCAGGCCAGGCGGGTCACGGGGAAGCTCGCCGTGTTGGAGGCCCGGGATCTTTCCGAGGTCCAGAAGCTTCAGATGGAGCTAGCCGAGGAGCGGGCGCGCTACCGCCACCTCATTGAGGACGGGATTGACGCCCTGGACGTGGGGGTCATCCTCATCGACGCCAAAGGCCAAGTACTTTGGGCCAACCGCGCCCTGAGCAAGTTCTTCAGCCTCGATCGGGAGGCGTGGATTGGGCATCCGGCCCTGCGTCTTTTGGAGCGCATCGGCATGGTCTTGGAGGATGGGGAGAGCTTCTTTGCCACGGTGCGGGAAAGCTATCAGGCGGGAACGGGAGTGGAGGGATTGATCGTGCAGGTCCGGCCGGGAAAGGGACGCGAGGAGCGGGTCTTGCAATATTTCAGCGTTCCTTTGAGCAGCTCCCGAGGCCGCGGTGGAAGGGTGGACTACTTTGCCGATGTCACGGATCTAAAGAAACTCGAGGCCGAACTTCGGGAGCAAAAAAGGCTTTTGGAGGAGGCCAATGATCGTCTTCGCTCCTTCAACGCCGCCGTTTCCCACGACCTGCGCAACCCCACGCGGGCGGCGCTGGGCTATGTCCAGATGGTCTTGGCCCAGCACGACGGGGTCCTTCCCCCGGAAGTGCGCCGGGATTTAGAGCTTGCCAAGGGGCGGCTAGAGCGCATGGACCGCATGCTAGAGGACCTCTCCCGCTATTCCAAGATGCGGCTTGATCCTTCTCAGTTCGAGCCGATCGATCTCAACAAGCTCTTGGCCGACGTCCGCGCGGACTTGGGTTCGCTTCTTGCTGGGGTGGAGTTGCGCCTTCCTCCCGACCTTCCCCAAATTTACGGGCGGCCCAGCCTCATTGGGGAGCTTTTCTCTAACCTCATCCACAACGCTGTGAAGTTCAACGATAAGCCCAATCCGGTGGTGGAGGTGGGATGGAAGCCCCATCGCGGGGAAACCTACCTCTTTTGGGTGCGGGACAATGGTCCTGGCATTCCTCCCGAGTATTTGGAAAAGATCTTCCGGCTGTTTGAACAACTTGATCGGACGAAGGAGGGGACCGGTGCGGGCTTGGCCATATGTCGCCGCATCGTGGAGGAACACGGGGGCCGGATCTGGGCGGAGTCCCAGCTCGGGCAGGGAGCGACCTTCTACTTCACCCTGCCCAGGCTGCCCGTAAGAAAAGGGGTGGAGAGCAATGCCCGTTGAACGCCGGATGACGATCCTGGTGGTGGAGGACGATCCTTACCACTACGAGCTTATTGAGCGGTCCGTGCGCAGCTTGGAGAAGGCCAACGTCCGCTACGACCTCTTTTGGGTCAAGGACGGGGAGGAAGCTTTGGATTTTCTTTTCCGCCGCAAAAACTACGCCCAGGCTCCGCGGCCAAACCTCGTCCTTTTGGACCTCCGCCTCCCCAAGAAAAGCGGCTTGGAGGTCCTGGAGGAGGTCAAAAAGGACGAAAGGCTTCGCAAGATCCCGGTGGTGGTCCTCACCGTGTCCACCGATGAGGAGGACATGGTGCGGGCCTACGACTCGGGAGCCGCCGGTTTCCTGCAGAAGCCGGCCTCGCCCGAGGAGTTCGATCGGCTTCTCACCACTGTTTGGGAGTACTGGCGGATCGCGAAGTTGCCGGACTAGTGTCCGAGTTTTTTGGCTCAAAGGTTCCTTTCCTTTGAGGAGTTTGTCGTTGCTTGTGGTATCCGGTGCGCACTAGGCTCGATTTGGCTTGGCGTGCCGGGCGAGGTGCTGGCCCAACGGGGTTTCCAGCCCCACCTTCCGGGTGGAATAATTTAGGCCCGGCGGGCGGGTTGCCGTTCGATTCGGCAAGGCACGCCCCATGACCCCCTCCTGGCCTCCTTCCTCCTCGCGGGGGGAGGGGAAGACCTCCCCTCCCCCACCGTCTTGACCGCCCCTTGCGTTTGCCACTACCATGGGAAAACCCTTGGGACCATTCCGAGGGAGGAAGGAGGGGAGTGGGTATGAAACGATTCTTGCTAGCTTCTTTGGTTTTAGCGGTTCTGAGCATGCCGGTCTTGGCCGGCCGGGTGGCCCTCATCCTCGACGTGGGCGGCCGCGGTGACCTTTCCTTCAACGACATGGGCTTCAAAGGGACGGAGGAGGCCTGTGCGGACTTTGGCTGGGAGATGGTGGAGATCCAGTCCGCCACCTCCGCTGACTACCTCCCCAACATCCGCAACGCCGCCCGCACCGGAAAGTTCGACCTCATCATCTGTGTGGGCTTCCTCCTTGCGGACGCGTTGAGCGAGGTGGCTCCAGAGTTCCCCAACCAGAAGTTCGCCATTATCGACGCGGTAGTTTCTCACCCGAACGTGCTTTCCATCGTGTTTGAGGAGCAGGAGGGCTCGGCTCTGGTGGGGGCGCTGGCGGGCATGCTCGCCGCGGAATACGGCTATCCCTACGTGGGCGTAGTTCTTGGGATCGAGATCCCCGTCCTTTACCACTTCGAGGGTGGCTATCGCTTCGGCATCGATTGGGGCCTAAAGAAGTACGAGGAGGTTACGGGCAAGAAGGCCGATGTGGGGCTCCTTTGGGTCTACACTGGGACCTTCTCGGACATCGCCAAGGGGAAGGCTGCGGCGGAGGCCCAGCTCGAGCAGGGCGCAGTGGCGGTGTATAACGTAGCTGGCCCCTTGGGGATCGGCATTCTGGAGGCGGTTACGGCCAAACTGGCCAAGGAAGGCCGCGAAGCAGGCCCGCCGTTCATGATCGGTGTGGATGCCAACCAGGACTGGATGGGCGACGGAAACAAAGTCGTTGCCTCCATGATGAAGCGGGTGGATGTGGGCTGCTACACGGCCATCAAGATGGTCCACGAGGGCACGTTCCAGGGCGGCGTCCTCTCCTTGGGCCTGAAGAACAAAGGCGTGGCAATTAGCCGTTATCAGGACCTCTTGGACTTCATCGACTTCGGCATCAAGGCCGGGGCCATCACCGAGGCCGATCGGGAAAGGATCATCGAAAACTGGAAGGCCATGAGGGAAGCCATTCCGCAGTGGATCTGGCAAGCGGTGGACGAGCTTGAGGTCAAGATCCTCTCCGGGGAGATCGTTGTGCCCAAGCCCGAAACCCGGGAGGAGATGCTGGCGGTGCGGGCCGAGTATCCGCTCACCCGCTAGGCGTTCGGGAGCAAACGGGGCCTGGGGTCCGAAAAACTGTACCGGGTCCCAGGCCCTCTTTTTAAACGTGCCATGGCTCAGTTTCTCTTGCGGGCAGAAGGCCTGACCAAGGTCTATCCGGATGGGACCTTGGCCCTCTCCGGTGTGAACCTCACCGTGCGCCCGGGCGAGGTTCTCGGCCTCCTTGGGGAGAACGGGGCTGGGAAAACGACGCTCACGAAAATTCTCTCCGGGCTCCTTTCGCCAACGGCTGGTCGGCTTTTGACGCCTAGAGGGCCGATCCGCTTCCATTCCCCAAAGGACGCGCTGAAAATGGGCATTGGCATGGTCCACCAGCATTTCGCCCTCGTGGATACCTTCACAGCCTTGGAAAACGTGGCCCTCGGGTTAGGAGGAATCAGCCTTCCCTCCCTGCGAAGAAAGCTGGAAAAGCTGATGGAGGACACGGGGCTTCGTGTGCCCTTGGATGTCCCCGTGGAGAAGCTGGCGGTGGGAGAGCGCCAGCGCGTGGAAATCCTCAAAGTCCTCGCCCGTGATGTGGAGCTCCTCATTTTGGACGAGCCGACAAGCGTCCTCACCCCTGTGGAGACTGCTGAGCTCTTTAAGTTTCTTCGCAATCTTCGCGATCAGGGAAAGGGCGTCATTTTCATCACCCACAAGCTCAAGGAGGCCCTGACCGTCACCGACCGGATCGTGGTTCTGCGGCGGGGAAAGGTGGCAGGCGAGGTTTTCACAAGAGAGACCACTGCGGCGGAACTGGCCCGGCTCATGATCGGAACGGAGGTGGAGATCGGCCGGCGTCCCGTGGAATTGGCCTTGGAAGGGGAAGTTCAAGCACTAGCTGGCGCCCCGTCCCAAGGAGAGCCAGTTCTGGTAGTAAAGGATCTGCAGGTGAGGTCTGACACCGGGGAGCTCGCCGTGCGCGGCCTTTCTTTCGAGCTTTACCCGGGGGAGATCTTTGGCATCGCCGGGGTGGAGGGGAATGGTCAGACCGAGCTTGTGGAGGCCATCTGCGGCCTGCGTCGCGTGGAGTCCGGAGAGGTATGGCTTTTAGGGCAAAACGTGGTCGGGCGGCCTCCAACGGAACTGTACCGCCTGGGAATGGCACACATCCCCGAGGACCGTTGGAAATACGGGCTGATCCTTCCCTTCACCGTGGCGGAGAACGCGATCCTTGGTCTTCAACGGAGGTTTCACGCTGCTGGTTTTCTCCGGGCCTGGGCGGTGAGGACCCATGCGGCGAGGATCGTCCGAGAGTTCGGCGTGCAGACCGCTGGCCTTTTTGCCCAAGCGAAGAGCCTCTCCGGAGGGAATCAGCAGAAGCTCATCGTCGGCCGTGAGCTTTCCAAGGATCCCAAGGTGGTGGTGGCGGCCCAGCCCACGCGGGGCCTGGACATCGGGGCGGCCCAATTTATCCGCGATCTGCTCCTGCGACTTCGGGAGGAGGGGCGGGCCATCCTCCTTGTCTCCGCCGATCTCGATGAGGTTTTGGCTCTCTCCGACCGGGTGGCCTTTATGTATGAAGGGACATTCACGGGGTTGGCCGGGCCGGCGGAGCTCACGCCGGAAACGATCGGCCTTCTCATGGGCGGGGTAAAAGCGGAGCCAAGATGAGCTGGCTTTGGCGTGGTTTTCGTCCGATTCTGGAGTCCGTTTTGGCCGGGTTGATCGGTCTTGGGGCTGGGGCCCTCATCATGCGGGCTTGGGGCTACCACCCATGGTCGGCGTATGTAGTCCTGTTCAAAGAAAGCTTCGGAAGCGGTTATGGGCTAGCCAGCGCCCTAGCCAACGCCACCCCTCTCATCCTCACCGCCCTAACTTTTGCCATCGGCGCTCGGGCTGGGCTTTTCATCATCGGGGCGGAAGGGATGATGTACATGGGGGCCATGGGCGCAGTGGCCCTAAGCCTTTTTAAGCTTCCCGCCGGGATTCATGCCCTTTTGGCCCTCCTTTGTGCGGCTGCCGCGGGGATCCTTTGGGGGCTTATCCCTGCCCTCCTTCGCGCCTATCGCGGCGTGCACGAGGTCATCTCCACCATCATGTTCAACTGGCTCAGCCACTTTTTGGCTTTTTACCTCGTGGCTAACGTACTCGTCGATCCCGTTAGAGCCGAAAAAACCCTTTCTGTGGCGAAGACGAGCCGCCTCCCCCTCCTCATGCGGGGGACGGACCTCTCCCTGGGAATCGTGGTGGCCGGGTTTTTCGCCCTTTTGCTTTACGTTTTTCTCTGGCACACTGTAATCGGCTATGAAGCTCGGGCGGCTGGAGCCAATCCCCACGCCGCTCGGTATGGCGGGGTCTCCCCGCAGAAGACGGTGCTTTTGGTGTTCGCGTTGGGAGGAGCCGTCGCGGGTCTGGCTGGTGCGGTGGAGGTCATGGGGCGTCCTCCCACCTATGCTGTCTATAGCGGTCTCACCAATATCGCTGGTTTTGGCTTTGACGGGATTGGCGTGGCCATGATCGGCCGCATCCATCCTTTGGGGATCATCCCCGCGGCCGTTTTTTACGGGGGCCTACAGGCCGGGGCTAGGCTCATGCAGATGGAGGCTGGTGTTCCTTTTGAGATGGTCCGTGCCGTTCAAGGGGCCATCGTCTTGGCCTTGGCCCTGCCCGAGCTTACCCGCATCCTTAAGGTCTTTGGGCGCAGGTTAAAAGTGAGGAGGGAACAGGCATGAACTGGGCCTATTTTTGGAGTCTTTTTTCCATCTCCCTTCACGCCATGGTCCCCATCACCCTTACCGCAGTTGGGGAGGTGATCGGGGAGTCGGCCGGACTTTTCAACATCGGCTTGGAGGGGATCCTCCTCCTTTCCGCCTTCACCGGGACCTTGGGGGCGCGGGCTGGCGGGCCCATCCTTGGGCTTCTTGTGGGCTTGGCCACCGGCTTTGGGGTGGGGGTGATCTTCGGCCTCATTTGTGCCTATTGGAAGGGGAGTCAGATGATCGCCGGGGTCGGCATAAACCTCTTTGCCCTGGGATTTGTGGCCTTTGGCCTTCAAGTTCTGGGCTCTCCGGGTTTTTATACCGTTCCCCGGGCCGTACAACTTCCGCCGATCCGCACCTCTGTGGGCGCCTTCTCTCCCCTCATCCCGGTGGCCCTTCTCCTTCCGTTTTTGATCCACTTTCTTTTGAATCGCACCCGGCTTGGGTTGCGCATCAAGGCCGTGGGCGAAAACCCGGAGGCGGCGGACGTGGCGGGTGTCCCGGTGGAGTTGACCCAACTTTGCTCCACGGCCGCGGGGGCGGCCCTGGCTGGGCTCGCCGGAGCCTATATGTCCGTATCCTGGCTTGGTTCAGTCACCAAGGAGATTTCCGCCGGCCGGGGGTTCATCGCTCTGGCTACCGTGGTCTTTTCCGGGTTGCGTCCTCTTCTAGCCCTGGCTGGAGGCCTTATCTTCGGGTTCTTCGAGTCCCTGGCCACCTGGATCCAGTCCCTTCCCGGGGTGAAGGAGGTGGTTCCTTGGCAGTTCATCTCCATGATCCCTTACGTGGCTACGTTACTTGTAGTGGCCGGAGTCATCGGCCGGGTGCGCTTCCCCAAGGCTTTGGGCGTCCCCTATCGCCGGGAGTAGCCGTGGTCTTTTCCCCTGGGCTATAATGCTCGTCAAGGAGGTGGCCAGGTGAAGAGGGTAATTGCCGTGCTATGTGGGTTGGTCTTCGTGGGGGTTCTGGGTTTCCCCCAGGCCCTGGGGACACCGGAGCGGCCGATCGTCATGCTCTTTGTGCCCTCCGTGAAAGTAGATGTAATTCAAGACGTTGGCTTTAAGATCGCCGAGGACATTTCTCAGATGACCGGCCTTTACATTAAGCCGGTGGTGGCCGCCGATTACGCCGCGTTCATTGAGGCCATGATCGCCGCCGAGGGCGACACATTCGGTGTGCCCACCACAGATCAGTACTGTCGGATCACCATGGAAAACCCTGGCGTGCACGCCCGCCTGGCCGCAGTGCGCCAAGGCTACCCGTACTACTTCGCCTCCATTTACGCCCTGCGCGAAAAAGGATTTAAGTCCGTGTACGACCTCCAGGGCAAGGTCTGGGCGTTTGGTAGCACGCGCTCCACGTCCGGCTATGTCATCCCCAAGAAATACTTCGACCTATTGGGCATTACTTTTGCCGAGGAAAAAGCTGTCGGGACCCACGTTAACGCGTTGATCGCCGTCCTCGAGGGCCAGGCGGACTTCTGCACCGGCTATGGCTCCCCGCCCCTTCCTCCGGACTCCATCGCTGACGCGTTGGCCGAGGCCGGCTGGCGCTGGGAGTATGGGATGGATCCGGAGCTTTGGCTTTGGGACCGCTGGAACAATGATCTCTATCCGGAAGGGCTCCGCGGCCATTGCCGCGATCTGCGCTGGGCCATCGCTACCGAGGTCAAGGTCTATGGCGATATCTGGGATCTGGTGAAGAAGGTAGGGGTCGTGGGCGTGGTCGGCCCAATGCCCAACGACTGCATTGCCTTTGCCGCTGGTTTCCCCAAAGATCTGGAGGAAAAGATCGTCGAGGCCATAAAGACGCACATTCGCTCGCCTGAGGGCTTCGCCCTCTGGTCCCGGCCGGGGTTCTATGAGTGGTATGATGTGGCCGAGATCGACGACTCCTTCTATGATTCGTACCGGGTGCTTGCCGGCTATCCTGTTCCCCAGCGGTAAAGGAGGGTGAGAAGGGGAGGGGGGAGCTTGCGCTCCCCCCTCTTTTCATATGCCGCACCTTGTTGTGGAAAACTTAACCAAGGTCTACGAGCGCGGGAAAATCCGCGCCCTCTTCAACGTCAGTTTTTCTGTGGAAAAGGGTGAGTTTTTGGTGTTGATTGGGCTCTCTGGGTCCGGAAAGTCCACGCTTCTTCGCTGTATCAATCGCTTGGTGGAGCCCACCTCTGGTCGGATCTTCCTGAACGGGGTGGAGTTAACAAAACTTTCCCCGCGGGCCATGCGCAAGGTTCGGCGGAAGATCGGCATGGTCTTCCAGCAGTTCAACTTGGTGAAGCGGGCCACCGTTTTGCAAAACGTCTTAGCGGGAAGGCTTGGATACAACTCCACCCTCTCCACCCTTCTTGGCCGTTTTCCCAAAGAGGACCTGCGCCGGGCGCAAGAATGTTTGGAGCGCGTGGGCCTTCTGGACAAAATGTATGTGCGGGCTGACCAGCTTTCTGGGGGCCAACAGCAGCGCGTGGGCATTGCCCGGGCTCTCATGCAGGAACCGGAATTGCTCCTTGCTGATGAGCCTGTGTCCGCTTTGGATCCCGCCACCTCCCACTCCGTGATGCAGTACATTGAGCAGATCAACAAAGACGGGGTTACGGTCATCGCTAGCCTCCACTTCCTTTCCCTTGCCCGGCGTTATGGGCAGCGCATTATCGCCCTTAAAGCCGGGGAGATCGTGTTCGACGGGCTTCCCGAAGCTATTGACGATCGCAAATTCAAAGAGATCTACGGGGAAGAGGCGGAAGAAGTGGAGGTGCGGTGAAGTTCCTGCGAGTCCGTTTACTTTCCTTTATCCTTGATCTTTGCCTTTGGGCTTACCTTCTTTACGGTGGGTTTACTCTGCATTATTTGAACACGCGCTGGCGGCCCTGGCGGCCGGAGGAGAAATTCGTTGCCCCCGAGCTTTCGCCCCTCGGCTGGGCTTTAGTCGTCCTGGGGATTTTGGAGGTTGTACTTTTCACCAGGGCTTTCGGGCCGAGCCTTGGCCAAAGAATTTTCGGGGTCCGCCTGGTGGGGGAAGGTGGGGGCAAACCCAGTTTCTCTCAGCGCTGGCTATATTTCTTTGCTTCTCACTTGGCGTTGTTTTTACTTTGGTTTGACCCAGAGCGTCCGTTTTATGAACGGGTTTCGCGCCTGCGCCTCGCGCCTTTGCCCGAGCCGGGAACCGAAGGACCGGGTCCGCGCTGGTACTTTACGACCCATGGCCTTTCCGCCTTCCTTTTCTTGGGCCTTACATTGGCCCTCGGTTGGCGGCTCACTGAGATCGATCTTAGGAGTTTTGTGGGAAAAGCTTCCAAGTCCTTGCGCATTTGGCGTGGCTTGATTAACCCGGATTTTCGCTACCTTTTCGTTCCCGATCCGCGCATTAAACTTTCTTTCATCGATGGGCTCGTGCAATCTCTGTACATGGCGCTTCTTGCCACGATAGCGGGGACGGCTGTGGCCTTTCCCTTGAGCTTTTTAGGGGCGAGAAACATCGCCGCCCGCGGACCGATAGGGTGGCTCGTTTATTCTCTCACCCGAGGCTTTTTCAACGTATTTCGGGCTGTGGAGTCCACGTATTGGGCGGCCATCTTCGCCATTTGGGTGGGATTTGGACCATTTGCTGGAAGCATGGCCCTCTTTATCCATACCATCGCCGCTTTGGGGAAGCTTTTTTCCGAACAGGTGGAGCACATCGATCCAGGTCCAGTGGAGGCGGTGACCGCTACAGGCGCTAACCTCCTCCAGGTGGTTCGCTATGCGGTCGTACCGCAGGTCATCCCCCAATTCCTCGCTTTCACCATCTACCGGTGGGACATTAACTTGCGCATGGCCACGGTGGTGGCCCTGGTGGGAGGCGGGGGAATTGGGCGCCTAATTTTCGAGTACAAAGACGACCTCCAGTGGCAGCTTGTGGGCGGGGTTATCATCCTTTTCATGATCACAGTGTGGATCATGGATTACGTCTCTGGCTGGGTGCGCGAAAGGATTGTCTAAAATGAGGACGTTCTTTGCGGAAGCGGCGCTCCTTGAAAGTCTCCGGGAGATACCGGCCCGGGTAGGGTGGGCGCTTCGGATAAAGATCTTACCGGCGCTTTTAGATCTCACCTTTCTTGCATACGTTTGGGCGGCGACAAACGCCACTTACAGTTACTTTCGCTTCGGTTTCCTTAGTTTCTCCCTCCTTCCTTGGTGGTGGATGGTCATCGTTGTAGTGGCGGTTGGGGCCATGTGGTCTGCGTGGGACCAGACTTTGGGCATGAAGGTCGTTAACCGTGAGCTTTCCGGGGAAACGGATTTCGCCTCTCGCTTTCTCTATGCCGTTCTTTGGCCCTTCTTTCCGCTGGCGTTGCTGACCGCTCCTTTTGATCCCAAGGCCCGGACGCCAGGGGAGCTTCTTGCGGAGCTTACCCTGACGGAGGTCCGCCTTATCACCTATCGACCTTGGTATCGCACGCTGACCGGCTGGCTCGCTTTAATCGCTATCTTGAGCACGCTGGGCGCGGCGGTAGGCGTGACCAAGGTGGAGCCTGGGCGCTTGGTCACGGGGTTTGAAAAAACCATCAAGTTTTGGCGCGCCATCTTCTCGCCCCGCTGGGATCTTTTGGGTTTGGGGCTAAAACTTTTGGGGGAAACGGTGTTCATGGCCATTATGGCCACGGCTTTTGCTGTCCCTATTGCCGTCCTCCTTTCTTTTCTTGCTGCGCGAAACCTCATGCGCGGCCCTCTTGGCCGGCTCATCTACGTAATTTTGCGCATGATCGGGAGCTTCACGCGCTCCGTGGACGCCGTGATTTGGGCCATCATCTTTGCCGTATGGGTGGGCACGGGTTCTTTTGCCGGTGTTTTGGCGCTTTTCGTCCATTCCATTGTGGATCTCATGAAGCTTTATGCCGAGCAGATCGAGGCCATTGACCCAGGCCCGGTGGAGGCCATCACCGCCACCGGGGCCAATCACCTTCAGGTTCTGCGCTACGCGGTGATCCCCCAGATTATCAACCCCTTCCTCTCCTTCACCCTTTATCGGTGGGACATCAACGTACGCATGGCCACGGTGGTGGGTATGGTAGGGGGCGGGGGCATCGGTTTTCGCCTTATCCAATACTTGCGGAGCTGGGCGTTTCCGGAGGCCACGGTCCTCACCATCCTCATCATCTTGATGGTTTGGGCGTTGGACTGGCTTTCGGCGCGCCTGCGGGCCAAACTCGCCTAGGATGAAGGGGTTTGCCCTAGCCTTGGGCGGCGGGGGGAGCGCGGGGCTTCGCCCATTTCGGGGTCCTTTTGGAGCTCAAGGAAGCAGGGCTTTTGCCTGCGGGAATTGCTGGAACCTCGATGGGCGCGGTGGTCGGAGCGATTTACGCTTCCGGCCAAGATCTTAATCGGGTTATAAAAGTCCTTGCCGCGCTTGATCTCTCTGAATTCTTTGGTCTTCCCGACTCTTATAGTACCCTACTGGCTCGGTTCTTAGCCGAGGGCGTGGTGGAGAAAGTGCGGCGCCCCCCGTGGTGGGAGATAAATGCCGAACGCACTGCCCGCGTCCTTGCGTTTCTCCGCCTTTTTACGAAAGGGAAAAAGTTTGAGGAGTTGGCTCTGCCCTTATGCGCGGTAGCTTGCGACGTAGAAAAGGGCGAAGAGGTCCGGATTCAGGAGGGGCCCGTCTATCTTGGGGTTGGAGCGAGTGCGGCTTTGCCCGGCCTCTTGGGTCCTGTGCGCTGGCGCGGCCGGTGGCTTATCGATGGGGGAACGATTAACAACCTCCCTGCGGATGTGGCCGCACAACAGGCCGATTTGGTGGTGGCGGTAGATGTAACCCCGCCGTTTTCTTCAGAGCCAAGCTCTTCTTTGGATCTTGCTTTGCGGGCCTATGAAATCACCACCCGCTCCCTTGCGGCCCTGAAGTTAGAAAGGATGCGCGAGCGTTTAGGGGAAAGGCTTTTCCTCCTTCGTCCCGAACTAGAGGGGATCGGTTTTCTTGATTTTGACAAGCTCCCGCAAGCGGTGGAGGCCGGTCGAGCTGCCGCTCGCCCCATTGTTTCCGAGCTGCGAAACCGCCTTTAAAGGCCGAGTTTTTGCCAATCCACCTCTTTTCCCATCCCTGGGCGCGGCAAAATGTGCAGGAAGAACTCGCGGTTCCCCTTTGGCCCTAAAAGGGGGCTCGCCACAGCATCCACTACGGACCAGCCCAGGTCTTTTTCCACGAAATCGATGATCCTCTCCAAAACCTCCCGGTGTGTCTTGGGGTCCCGTATTACGCCAGCCCTTACTTTCTCCCGACCGGCCTCAAACTGCGGTTTCACAAGAGGAATCACGGCCCCCTCCGGCCGTACAATCCCAGAAAGCCTTGGGAGGATCAAGCGAAGGGAGATGAATGAGACGTCGATGGTGACAAGGTCCACCTCCTCGCCGATGTCCTCGAACCGAAGGTAACGGGCGTTGAGCCCTTCCTTCAACACCACGCGCGGGTCTTGGCGGAGCTTCCAGTGAAGCTGTCCCCGGCCCACATCCACGGCGTAAACCCTGGCCGCCCCATGTTGAAGAAGGCAATCGGTGAATCCGCCCGTAGAGGCGCCGATATCAAGACAAATTTTTCCCCTCGGGTCGATGGCGAAGGCAAAGAGAGCGAAGGCCAACTTCTCTCCGCCCCGGGAGACGTATCGCGGCGGCGCAAGGATCTCGATGTTGGCCGCTTCTGAGATCAACGTCGCGGGTTTGTCCACCAAAACTCCATCCACCCGCACCTGGCCGGCGAGGATTAGGGCCTGGGCTTTAGTCCTGGAGGGGGCAAGTCCGCGGGCCACGAGGAGCACATCCAGCCGCTCCTTTTTCATCCTCGCGCGCGGGAAAGAGCTTCATTGTAGAGGGCAAGCCCTTCGGCAAGTACGGCGCAGGCCCGACGCAGGTCCTCCACATTGAGGACATAGGCCCCGCGCACTTCATCTTGGCCCAACCCCGGAGTCCCGTAAAAGCCCGCACCCGGAGCGAACATCACTGTTTCCGGCCCGGGGAAGTCCGTGAGCATCCAGCGGATGAAATCCTCGCTGTCCTGAACAGGGAGGCCGAACATCACATAGAACGCGCCCTCGGGCTTCCGGAACGTGACTCCGGGTATTTTTGCAAGTTCCTCGCAGAACACATCGCGGCGAAGGCGGTACTCCTCAATCATGCGGGCGATGACCTCCCGATGATGGGGATCGGCCATGAACGCCGCCAGCCCCAATTGCTCGAAGGTAGGGGCGGAGAGGCGGATGGTGGCGCACTTTTGGGCCGCGGCCATGACCTCTTTGTTACGGGAAATGAGCATCCCCACCCGCGCCCCGCAGGCGGAAAGCCTCTTAGAGATGGAATCCACCACGATCACGTGGTCCTTGGCCTCGGGATAGGAGAGGATGCTTTTGTGCCGGCCCTCGTACACGAACTCCCGGTAGACCTCGTCCACGATGAGGAAAAGATCGTGTCGAAGGGCTAAATCCACGAGCATATCTAATTCCGCCTCGGTGTAGACGACCCCGGTGGGATTTCCCGGATTGGAAAGGAGGATGGCCTTGGTCCCGGGGCCGAGACGGGCTTCGATCTCCCGCCGCGGTGGAAGATGAAAGCCCTCGGAGCGGTAGGTGGTAAGGGGGATGATCTCTACATTGGCCAACCGCGCGTATCCGAGGTAATTGGGGTAAAAGGGCTCGGGGATGAGGACTTGGTCTCCAGGATCACAAGTGACCATCAAGGAGAAAGTGATGGCTTCAGAGCCGCCGATCGTGATGAGGATTTCCTGGGGTGTAAGATCAAAACCGAGCTCCGCGTAATAAGCCTGGACGGCGTGGATGGCCTCAGGCAATCCTGGGGAGGGGGCGTAGTCCAAAACTTCCACCTTGGCCTCGTGGATTCCCCGTAGAAAGGCCTGCGGGGTGGGGATATCCGGCTGCCCGATGTTCAGGTGATAGACCTTTTTTCCCTTGCGCTTGGCCTCCAGTGCTAGGGGATAGAGCCGGCGAATGGGGGAGGCCGGAGTGGCTGCGCTGCGCGTTGAGATTTTAGGCATAGGAGAAAAGCCACACCTCCTTTGTCTTAGGAAGATGGGAAGCGGTGAGCTCCGCTTCGCCCTTGAACTCCTGGACCCTTAGGTCCACGGCCTCCAGGAATTCCTGGACCGGCCGGATTGGCCAATCCTTCACGACCTCGGTGCGATAGTGCATGGGGATCACCACCCGCAAGGCGGGCAGGGCCTGCACGATCTCCTTGGCCTCACGCGGGCCGATGGTGTAGAACCCGCCTACAGGGATCATCACCACCTGCACATCCTCCAGGGGCTTTAGCTGCTCGGCCGTCAAGGGATGGCCAAGATCCCCAAAGTGGGCAAGGACTATCCCATCCACGACGAGCTTAAAAATCGTGTTTCGGCCGCGTTCCTTTCCTCCTTTAGGGTCGTGGAAGGCGGCGATACCCCGGATGGAAACTCCCCGTACCGTCCACTCCCCCACCCCGCGGAAGACCTCCGGATTCCCCTTTACCCTGGCCACGGCATTGTGGTCGAAGTGATCGTGGGACACGGTGACGATGTGGGCCGGCCCCTCCGGCGGCTTATAAGGGACGCTTTCGTCGTACGGGTCAGTAATGATTACCGTGCCGTCGGCGGTGGTGATGCGGAAACAGGCGTGCCCGTACCACAGGATTTTCACCCTCATCACCTCCTCGCCGAACCTTTGCCCTACTCTACCCGAAAAATCACGCGTTTGACAAGCGGTTAAGGGCGCGGCGCAAGAGGAGGTCCACCAATTCATCGTAGGGTATCCCGGCGGCGGCTGCCGCCCGGGGGAAGAGGGAAAGCTCGGTCATCCCTGGCAAAGTGTTGACCTCAAGGAGGTAGGGGAGGCCATCCGGGCCAAGCTTCATGTCCACCCGGGCAAAATCCCGGCATCCCAAAAGGAGAAAGGCCTCGTGGGCTACTTCTTTTACCCTCTTTTCCTCCTCCGGGGAAAGGAGGGCTGGGCAAAAGACCTCACACTCCCCGGGGGTGTATTTGGCCACCCAATCGAAGAACTCCCGTTTTGGGCGAAGCTCCACGAGGGGAAGGACCTTTGGCCCCTTTTCGTCCTCTAAAATGGCGGCGGTTATTTCCCGGCCGGGAATGTACTTTTCCGCGAAGAACTCCGTGAACTTTTCGGCCATTTCCCGAAGATGCCAAAGAAGGTCGGCCTCTTCTTTGACGATTCGTACTCCTACGCTTGAGCCCTCCCGGCGCGGCTTCAAAACCAAAGGGAAACCGAGCTCCACCGCCCGCGCGGCAAAACCTTCCAGTTCCCCACCCTGATACAACAGCCAAGGCGGGGTGGGAAGGTTTTTTCCTTGGAAAGCTTTCTTGGCCTCCACTTTGTCCATGGCCAAGGCTGAGGCGAGGGGCCCGGAGCCCACATAGGCCTTCCCCATGAGCTCCAAAAGGAGCTGAACTGTCCCGTCCTCTCCTGGGCCCCCATGGAGGATGTTGAACACCGCAGAATAGGGCCTAAGCCGCTGGGGTAGCCCGTCGAAGGAGTCGATCTCCACAAGGTCCACATCCCAGCCCTTACGGCGAAGTGCAGAAAACACGTTTTGGCCAGAGCGCCGGGAAATTTCCCGCTCGGCGGAGTTTCCCCCGCAAAGGACGGCCACCTTTACGGCCATTTCACACCCCAAAGGCTTTTTTTAGCCCCTCCCGATAGGCCCGCACGAACTCCGCCACAAACGCGTCTGCTGGGTGGTCGCGGATTTCCTTGGGCGTGCCCACCTGGAGGAACCTTCCATCGCGCATTACGGCCACGCGATCGCCAAGGAGGAAGGCCTCGGCCAAATCGTGGGTCACGTAGACCGTGGTGGTGCCGAGCTCCGCGTGCAAGCGGCGGATTTCCTCCCGGGCTTGGGCCCTGGCCGGCGGGTCCAAATGGGAAAGGGGTTCATCCAAAAGGAAGACCTTCGGGATCAAGACGGTGGCCCGGCCCAGCGCCACCTTCTGCTTTTGCCCCTCGGAGAGCTCCCGGGGCTTGCGGGGGAACCAGTCCGGCAATATCCCTAGCCGTTGCACCACGCGCTGGACCCTTTCCCCGATGGTTTTCGCTTTCTCCCCCCGCAGGCGCAGAGGAAAAGAAAGGTTGGACCAGCGTTCGGCGCTATAAACCTCCAAATGGGGATAGAGAGCGTAGTCCTGGCCCTGGAAGATCATGCGCACGCCGCGCTCCCGGGGTGGTACCCCGTTCATGCGCACCCCATCGAACAGGATCTCCCCCTGATCCGGGTTGATTAAGCCGGCAAGAAGCCTAAGGAGCGTGGTTTTCCCGCATCCCGTGGGTCCCACGACCACGAAGAATTCCCGGTCGAAAATACGGGCGGTGAGGCCGTTCACGGCCACGGTGGAGCCAAAGCGTTTCGTGACCCCTTGAAGGACGATCTCCGGCATCCTCACCTCCGCCAGGGCCAAAATCCCCTTTTCTTTTGGGCGCTTATGGTTTGTATTTCTCCGGATTCCCGGGCCACGCGCACCGCCTCTTCCCACGTTCCGCGCGTCCTGGCCTTGGCTTCCCATAACGAGGCGAACTTCTGCACCGCCGCTTCCGCGTCCTTTTTGGAAACGCCGCGGCCGCCGCGGCTCAAGGACCGCAGGACCTCCGCCAGGGCCACCACGTCCGCGCGAATGTGCACTTCCCCGCCCTCCTCCACCAAAACGTAGCGCGTGGCCTCAGCGATGAGCCCAAACGCGGACTGGTCCACCGTGCCGATGGGAAGGACCTCCTCCACGAATTCCCGGTCGACCTCGAAGAACTCCCGCCGTAAAACCTCACGCCATCCCATCATCGCCCTCCACCAATTTTGCCATTTCCCCCAGGGCCCGGCGCAAAAACTCCTCCTCCACCCGGCCGCTTGGGGTGGGTGTTTCCAAAGCCCGCTTGGGGATGGAAAGCCTCCCAAGGTCAAAGCCCTCGCGCCGCTTGAACGCGTATTTGCGGCGAAGGATGTTTGCCCCAAGCTTTTCCAGCTCCGCGGGGCTCCGCTCAATGCCCAAGGTGGCCAGGGCCGCACTGATTGTTTCAAGGTTGTAGATACCGCGGGCGAAAAAGCAAACAACAAGGGAGGAAAGGATCTGCCTCCTTACCTCCTCCTGAAAAAGCCTCCTTGCTAGCTCTTCTGGAGCAAGGCGTTCCCCGCAGGAAAGGCATTCCTGGTCCAGGGCGTAGCCGGCGGAGTCAAGGTGGGAGTGGCGGGAGCCGCTGAGGTAAGTGAGCAAGGCTCCGGGGCCGGTGTGGTAGCCGGGCATCTCGTTTCCCCCAAAGTGCAGGGCGAATTCCTCGCCTCCGTAGCGGCTGGCCGCGGCTTTTACTCCCTTACCCAAGACGGAATAGAACTCTCCGTCCCTTTGGGCAATGCGCCGAATCATCTCCAGATAAACGCTCGCCTCACCCCATTTAGGCTTAAGGCCCTGGGTCTCGCGCTCGGTGATAAGTCCCCGGGCAAAGGCCTCCGTGGCCCAAGCCAACGTCACCCCTGTGGTGATGGCGTCCATCCCCCAAACCTCCACGGCATCGATGAGTTTGAGCACGTCCTCCGCGCGCTCCATGCCCAACATGCTCCCCAGCGCGTAAAGCGGCTCGTGATCGTAGGAGACAAAGGTCGTCTTATAGAAATAGGGCTCCACGGGATGGGGCTCGCGCAAGACGGCAAGATGGATACAGGCTACAGGGCAGGCTGAGCAGGCCAAGCGCCGCCCCAGGAACTCCTCGGCCAACTGTTCCCCGGTGAACGGCGGCTCCGGGGAATAGCGGGTATCCAATAAATTCCTCACAGGAAGCGCGCCGATTTGGTTCAAGGGCCGAATGTTTTGGGCCGTGCCCAGATCGTGGTATTTGCGCATGAGATCCGAGCGGGTGGCCTTCTCCCAAAGCTCTCGATAGACCTTTTGGTAGCGGGGCGGATCTGGGATGGGGACGGTGCTCGTCCCAGAGATGACCAAGGCTTTCAGGTTTTTGCTTCCAAAGACCGCGCCCAGGCCCAGGCGGCCGAAATGCCGGTAGGTCTCGGCGATGACGGTGGCGTAGGTGACGAGGCGCTCGCCGGCGCGGCCGATGCGGAGGATGGTACGGGCACCGGAGCCGGGCTCGATCTCCCGCAGCACCCGGCCCACAGTGAGGGAGGAGGAAAGGCCCCACAGAGCCCGGGCGTCGCGGAATTGCACGCGGCCGTGGTGGATGGCCAAATAAACGGGCACCTCGCTTCGGCCCTGGATCACCAGGGCCCCAAACCCCGCCAGCCGCAAGGCCAGCGCGGCCCGGCCGCCACAGTGGGATTCCCCGAGGTTCCCGGTGTGAGGGGACTTGAACATGGCCACGACCTTGGAGGCCAACGGGAAAAGGGGGTTCAACGGCCCTACCGCAAAGATTATGGGGTTCTCCGGCCCCAGGGGATCAGCATCCTTCGGACAAAGCTCGTGCAAAAGCTCAATAGCCACCCCCGCCCCACCCAAGCCCTTTTCGAATAAATCGGCACGCTCCTCCACCCAAAATTTCTTCTTCGTGAGGTCGATGCGCAGAACGCGGGTGAGGAACTTATCCACCCTCCACCTCCTCCAGGGCAATCACGTTATGCGGGCAAAACGAGGCGCAAAGTCCACAGTGCACGCAAATCACGGGCTTATTGTTTTCCTCATCCCAGTGTACGGCCCCAAAGGGGCAGGAAAGAACACAGGTGCGGCACCCAATACAGCGTTCCGAATTTACCCGGACGCCCACCTGGGCCTTGGTGATCGCTCCCACGGGGCAGGAGGCGGCGCAGGGCGGGTCCGGGCAGGCCCGGCACACGATCACGACAAAGCCATTTTCCACCCCGCCCACGGAGCGCACGGCGATGGCGGAGCGGGCCAAGCCCCCCTCCCCAAACCGCCGCGAGCAGGCCAGAGCGCAAAGGAGGCAATCCACACAACGCCCGGGATCCACCACGGCCAACCGCTTAGGCATGGCTTACCACCATTTTTACCCGTCCCGCCACGAGGCGCCCAAGTTCTTGGCCCCGCTTCAGGTCCTCCGAAGCCGGCGCTCCGGAAAACTCCACGCTGCCCACAAGCTCCCAGCCAAGCTCGCCCACTTTTTCCTCGAGTTTGGCCTTCGCTCCCCCACGCCAACCATAGGAACCGAAAATCCCCACCACCCGGTTCTTAAGCCTTTTGCGCTCCAAAAGCCGAAGGAGGTATTCGATGGTGGGGAAGATGCCGGTGTCGTAAGTAGGAGAGCCCAAGACGAGGCCCTGGAAGCGCCATGCGTCGCGGATGAGGAAGCTTATGTGCACGCGGCTTGCGTCCAAGACCCGGGCGGGAAGGCCAACCTCTTGGACCCCTTGGGCCACGGCCTCCGCCATCTTCCGGGTTTCCCCGTACATGGAGCCAAAAATCACGGCCACCCCTGGCTCGCCCTCGTGTCGGGCCCAGCGGGCATATAGTCCCACAATTCTTTCCGGATCTTTTCGCCAAACAAGCCCATGGGAAGGGGCGATCACCTCAATCGCCAGGGTCTTGAGTTTTTCGATGGCCCGCAGCACCGCCTGGCTTTGCATCCCCACGATATTGGAGAAGTAGCGAAGCACTTCGTCCTCGTAAAGGGAGAAATCCACCTCGTCGGCGAAAAGGGCACCATCCAGGGCCCGAAAGCCGCCAAAGGCATCGCAGGGGAAAAGAACCTTTTCCGTGGCCTCGTAGGTGGCCATGGTCTCCGGCCAGTGCACAAAGGGGATGTGGTGAAAAGTCAGGGTTTTTCCGCCGAGATCCACCGTTTCCCCGTCGGCCACGGCCTGCACCCGGTCGCTGAGCCCGTAGAAGCGGGCGAGCATGGGGAGGGCTGGGGGCGCGGCGAGGATCCCCGCGTGCGGCGCCAC
>JACIWL010000010.1 GCA_014360995.1 Candidatus Bipolaricaulota bacterium
TCCTGAAAGATGCCTTGGATGGGGCGCTCGGTGAGCCCATAAAAGCCCTCGTCAGGGGTTACCTCGAGGACCATTCCTAGTCGTTCCCAACGCTGCTTTCCTTCCACGAAAAACCTAACTTGAACTGCTCCTTCTTCGACAGGGCGCAGCTCCAGATGGGCCCGGCGGCCGTCAGAGGTTCGATAGACGAGGCGGGTCCGTTCTTTCTCCTGGACGATAGAAGCCGGGCCTTTCAAGTCGATGCGGCCAGTCCAGCTTTTGAGGTATAGGGCGGATGTTGTTCCATCCCCAAGCGAAACTAAAACCTCGCCCTCCCAAGCAAAGTCCACCCGAAATGGCGTTGGTTGCCAAAGGGCCGCCAAGGACTGCCCCATGGCTCCTCCGCCAAAAAAGGAAGATCAACATTACCCATCCGAGACCGATCCTCCTAAGCATGCGCTAGCCTCTTATGGAGACGCGCGCTCGTCAACCTGAGGCGTTGGGGATGTAGCGAAAAAAGTAGTAGCTGGGGCAAATGTCATGTTGGGTATTCCCGGGGGCCACAAAAGTTCGCAAGGGTTACTCGGCGCGGTACACTGTGGGGCAATTTATCCCTTCTATTTATGTACAAACCTACACTACCCGACCGCCTCAAGGTCAGTGTCCACAAGATGAACGTAGACTTGGGTTGTGGACAGGTTAACGTGGCCTAGAGCCCTTCGGACGATCTCCACATTGCCACAGGCTCGGAGTAGATCGGTGGCGAAGGTATGGCGGAGGGTGTGGGGGTGGACTCGCTTCTCAATGCCAGCCCGTTTGGCGTACCGGGCCACCATGGCCTGGACGTAGCGTGGCTTTAGGGGTTGGCCTTTGAGGGTGGTAAAGACATGTTCCGGAGTACGTCCCACCACTTGGGCCTGCCTCTGGCGCCAGTGTCTGAGGGCCTCCAGGTTCTCCGCGCTCAGCCACAGGATGCGGTCCTTGGCCCCCTTGCCTTGGACCACGTGCAGCCTGCCAGTACTGAAATCGATATCCCGCCACTTGAGCCCAATGGCCTCGGACAGCCGAAGTCCTGTATCCAGCATGAGCTTGAGCAGTAACCGGTTGCGTTCTCCCGTGGGATAACGGGGATTAGGCTGAGCAAGAAGGGCCTGTTGTTCCCTGGGGGTTCAGTACAGTTGGAATCCTATATCTGGCTATCTCTTGACTCCTTGGACGTGAAAGCTCTCTGTCTAAGGTGTCGGGGCAGGTTGCTCTGGCTTCATTGTTCCGTATTCGTCGTCATACCAGATACGGAACTCTTTACTTGTGTCAATGCCCTGTGGTATCCGTATATAGCCCCACGCAACTGCTCCTTCGAGTAACCGGCCTCCATTGAACGCATCGGTTATAGCCACTACATCTTTCATCTGAACATTGAATTGTGCGTGACCTTGAGTGAATGCCATCTCCCATGGCCAGAAGTATTGCGTACCGTATCCAGCCACATAAACAACTAGCGACTGGGACCCAGGCCACCGGTCTGCGAGAAAGTTTAAGAGCAGCTCAACAGCTTCTCGCTTTTCTTCCCACTCAGGACCCCAGAGAGCCTTCCAGTTATCAATCGTGTTCAGGAAACACATCAAGGATAGTGCCGGTTTCCCACTGTAGTCGTGGGTGTAAAAATGTACCTTCGCACTATCAGGAAGGCGTTTCCAGTACTCTTCCTTTATCTGCCCTGACACAGTCACTGGCAAGGCTAATGCCGTCACCAATAGAGCTAAAACGATTGCCCTTTTCATATTTACCTCCTTTCGCCACCCCATAGTACGCATAAGCTACCTTATGCGTACTATATCACAGGGTGGACGGAAATGCCCATCGCAGTAGCCAGTCAGGCCATGACCCCCCTCTCCCCGCATTCCACCCCGCGCAAGGAATCCGCTCTTTACGCCTCCCCCCTCAATAAAAGCCCCATAAATGGCCTCGCCGTTGGATCCCAGGGAAAAGATACGTCCCCACCAGGAAAGAAGCCTTTACTGGGCCTCCGAGCCGTCAGATCTCGCCAGGTCCTCGAGAAGCCGTAAAAACTCCTCATCCGTGAGCCTTTTACGGACCTCCTCGGAAATGAAGAAATTGGCCTCCGGGCGTTCCGTGGGCCTAATAAGTTGAACTCTGTCCGAATATCGAAGTGCACACGCTTTGGCAAAAGTATACGAAGAATGGTCGGCTGTGCCATGGTGTAAACTAAAAAGGCGTGCACCAACCTGGTTCAGGTTTTTGGAAGCGAAGAGTTTTATACCGGTCTCTGCGGGCCCTAAGCTCAGCCCGAGCCCTAGAGCGAGGAGGCCGCCTTTTTCCATGGACCGCCTTGTCGTTCGGTCTCTCCGGACCTTGCCCCTCATCCGGATCTTCGCCGGAGGTCTTGAGGAGAATGTAAGTCACGAAGCTTCTCCGCTTGTGGCCGAGACCTTTGTCTTCACCGGGGCTGAATCCAAGGCTGGAAAAAGTAGGGCTCGGAGAGGTTGACGATCTCCACCCCTTCACCGGCGTACTCCACCGCCACCCCGAGGGGTCGCTCCGTCATCTCGATGTCCACCAAGCCCCAAAGATAGCTGCCTTGGCCCCAAATCTTTCCTAGGTCGATGTAAGCTGAACCGTAGGGGAGTACAGTGAGGGAGAATTCCTGGATGGTATTTCCATCCTGGCGGTATATGGCCAACGAACAGGAGGTGTTCTCGGCCCACGGGTTCATGAGCACGATTCTCGTGGTTCTTCTTCCCACCTGGTTGTAATAAACCCCTAGCCAATAACTCGCCTGCTCGAGAAAACTTGGAAGAGGATGGGAAATGATGTTCACCGAAACTAGCGCATCATTGGCGATGTATTCCAGAGCGATGAGGACCGGGCTAGTGGCGTCTATGGTCACCAGCCCCCAGTGATCTTGGCCAGTGGGAATAAAGCGGCTCAAGGGCACATAGGTGCTGACATACCCTCCCAAGGTGCTGGTGGAGTTCCAAAGCACCTGACCGAAGGCGGTATAAACGGTGATGGTCACCATGTTATCGAGAGGCAAAGTGTTCATGACGTTGACCACCAAATCCCGTTCCTCGGTGAGGTCATAGTAGAAGGCATAGCGAAAGTCCGCCAAGCCAAAGGTCCCAACCAAAACCACGCATCCTAAAACAGCCAAAAACCTGGTCATCTTTCCTCCTGAGCAAAAAGGATGCGTCAATATATCCCAGGGATTTGGGAGCCTCCACGCTTACGGTAAGCCCACATAAAAGGTCGCCAAGCTCCGCCACGGCTCTTGGGAATAGAACCCGGAGTTGATCCATAACATCTTCCCTCCCAAGCTCCAGACAGCCCGCACGGGGTGAACAAAGGGGATCTCGCAAACAACCTCTCTTCGCAAGAGATCGGGAACTTTGAGAGTTTGAGGCCAGTCCAGGTCCCAAACGAGCAAAAACCTTCGCGCAGGATCCAGGGCCACCGTCCAGAGGCCGACCAGTTCTTCCTCCTGACTCGTCTCGAGGTACAAAAGGACCACCCGCGGCGGCCTGAGATAAAGCGGATTCTCGAGGACCGAGGCGATGAGGACGGTCTCGGAAAGGGAAAAGACGCGATCGCCGTAGTCGGAAAAGCTTTTCACCATCTTACCCGAGGTCACTCCCCAAACGGTGAGAAATGGACCTCTCCCCTTGGCGTTCGTTACAGCCAGGAAAGCTCCCTTGGGGCTGAAGGCCAGGTCCAGGACCCGGGCTCCTGAAGGGAGGATGAACAAGTTCCCTTGTCCTTGAGCCACGTCCCAAAGCCATACCGCCCCTTCCACATCGCCCAAGGCTAGGATCTTTCCATCGGGGCTGAAGGTTAAGACGCTTATTTTGCGAGTATGGTCCTCGAGAATCAAAAATCTTCCTTCCTCAAGGTATCAGAGGTACACCTCCGTTTGGAGGCGGCTATCCAATCCCACGGCCCAAAAGTCGTCCAGAGGCGAGAAGGCCCCCCATCAAGCCTAGGTGCCCGATGCGGTAACCGTATGAGCGATCAGAAGACGTTCTTGCGCTGCGGTCACCGCGTTGCTTCCCCCGCCGAGGACGACCCAGCCTCGACCAGATCACTCGCTTGCTAACCACGCTTGCAGCGGTATAGCTGGCCCTAAGAAAGCGCGCAAATACAACCTACATATGCACCAGCATGCTCAAAACCTTATTCAACCCAGCTAGAACCTTTTCAAAGCTTAGGCGGGAAAGCTCCGCCCAGCGAGCTTCGCTTCGGCTAATAACAGACTCCACGGCCCGAAAGCCAAGATAGTAACCGGCCCGCTCAGGTGGGATTTTCCTTTCGAAAGTAAGTTCCGAGCCGGAAAACCACTTAAAATAAGCCTCCAAATCGGTGCGATCTTTGTCCTTGAAAAACTCCTGCCAGAGCTTTTCTTCGTTTTCTTGGCAGAAGGCTAGCTTTTCCTCGCAAAATCCAAGGCAGTTATGGAGAGGGCTTCCGGTCATGTAATAGGAGAAGGCCACGGCCACCCCCTCCGACCAGAGCCACTCCAAAAGGGGGATTCGTCTGGAAATGGCCTCCCATGAGAATTCACCAGCTTCTTCCAAGGCTTTACGCAGGGGCGAAAAGCTCCCTTGCCCCCATCGCGCGGCATGGGCCATCTCGTGATAAAGCCAGATGGGCAAATTCTCAGGCTTATCTCCTAGGCTCCACGGATGTTTGTTTGGCCGATGATCAAAATGTTCAAGGCCAATTCCCACCATGGGGCGGCCAGCGACAAAAGTGGTAAAAGCGTTGGATGTGTAGACACCAACCATCACGTACACATCAATATCCTCTTCCAGCCCAAGTTCATGGGAGCCTTGAGAGAGGACATCGCCACAGATCTTTCGCGTTTTTTCCAAAGGAAACAGGTTCTCCAGGGAGTCGAGCAAATCCGGCGGATAAAGCTCGTCGAACTTCGCTAGAATCTCCGCTACTTTTATTCTGGCCCAAAAGCGGAAATAATTGCGAAGAAATGGCTTGTTTGGCTTGTAGTAAAGGGAAATGTAGCGCTCCCTACGATCAGGAAAGCAGGCGACTTCCTTGAGGAACGTCCAGTAAATGAGATGGAGGCTCACGAAAAAATTGTATCGGAAATTCCATAACTGTCAAGTGACCACACTCTTCAAAACCCGTCAAAACCCGGGCTGTGGGCGAAGTGTACAAAGACCGGAACCACGGTGTTTGCGCTCTATGAGTGAGGCTGAACACAGTCTTCAAACCAAAGGTGGTTGACTTCACGCTGTACGTGCTGTGGTCCACGCTCGATAAGCCCAAGGGAGCTCCTTCCCTGCGCTCCCCTCTACCACTCCTGTAGGCCCCTTGCAGTCACCAATTTGCACAAGGTGCGTTCTGTTCTAAGCTTTCGTATAAGCCACCTTCAGGGCAAGATCGGCCGTAGGTGTCCTAAAAGGAGGGAGGTGAGGAAAAATGGAGAGGATGTTTTTCCGCTAGTTGTTCGTTTCTTTTCTGATAGGGAGCTTTGCAGGTCTCGCCCTTGCTGGCCTCCCACTCGGGCCTCCACCTGGACCACCCGCCGCCGGAAGAAGAGCACCTCTGTTATGCTGTATAGATAACCTTCCCAGCGACACTTATGCTGCCCTCATGGCCCTTTTAGTGTGGAAAGACGCCCTGGGCGTGTGGACGGAGCGAGAAGCTTTGTACTCGAGCCAAGCGTTAGCTTGTTTGCCAATCCTGACTGGCAGGGAGTACAGGCTTTGTTCAAGTTCTTCCAGCTTCAGCGCGGTACGTTCATCGGATTTTTTAGTGAACGATTCTCCCCCGCTTGCTCGAGGCCATTCTGCGATGAAGAGCGCATTTTAGAAGCGGGCAATTATCTTTTGTGGATGGCCCATGCGCCACGTTGGCTATCGAATTCCCATCCGAATGGAAGATCACCTGGTTCTTGGCCCAGTGGAGCTTGGGCCTGACGGCGCGTTGGGGCCCCTTGCCCTCGTCTATCACTTGGATAGCAAGTACCGCTCGCCCGAAACGCTTCTCAAGCTCATCCAGCTTGCCGAAGCCGGCGGCATCCTCCGGCTCTAGTTTAGTTGGATCTTTCGTGTAGGGCCATAACGTTGGATCGCATCTCCTCTGGTCCGAAAGACCGGAGGAAGTGGGACCAAATTGGCTTGTGGAGAACGTATAATTGGAGGCAAATGGAACTCGAAGCGGAAGTGGAGCGGCAAATAAGGGTGATTGAGAGAAATGCGGAGACCCTCCTTCCTCGGGAGGAGTTAGCCCAAAAAATCGCGCGTTCTCTTGAGACGGGAAGGCCGCTTAGGGTGAAGCTTGGGATCGATCCCTCCGCGCCCGAGCTTACCCTGGGCCATGCCGTGGTCCTCCGGAAACTCCGGCAGTTCCAGGATTTGGGGCACCTTGCCGTGCTAGTGGTGGGGGACTTCACCGCCCGCATTGGCGATCCCTCCGGCCGCGCAAAAACCCGGGAACCCCTCTCGCCCGAGGCCATCGCCGAAAACATGAAGACTTACCGGGAACAGGCCTTCCGCATCCTGGACCCATCCCGCACCGAGGTCCGCTACAACTCCGAATGGCTGGGAAAGCTTACGTTTGCCGATATCCTCGTCCTCACTTCTCGCTACACCGTGGCCCGCATGCTCGAGAGGGAGGATTTCGCTCGCCGCTTTCAAGAGGGCTCCCCTATTTCCATCATGGAGTTCCTCTATCCACTGGCCCAGGCCTATGACTCCGTGGCCGTGGAGGCCGATGTTGAACTGGGCGGCTCTGATCAGCGGTTTAATCTCCTTGTGGGCCGAGATATCCAGGAGGCCTACGGCCAAGAACCCCAGGTCATCCTCACCATGCCCCTTCTCATTGGGACGGACGGGGTGCGCAAGATGTCCAAGTCCTGGGGAAACTACATCGGGATCGCCGAACCCCCGGAAGAGCAGTTTGGAAAGCTCATGGCCATACCCGACGAGCTCATGCCCCAATACTTCCGGCTTCTCACGGATATCGAGTGGGAGGAGGTGGCCCATCTTCATCCCAAGGAGGCCAAAAAGAAGCTAGCCTGGACCATCGTCGCCCAGCTCCACGGCGTCGAGGAAGCCGATCGGGCCCAGGCCCACTTCGAACGGGTATTCGAAGAGGAAAAGCCTCCCGAGACCCTGCAGGAGGTGGCAGTGGGGCACCTTTTGGACCAAGAGGGCAGGGCGCCCGTGGTGGAACTGCTTTTGGCCTCAGGACTTGTGGCCTCCAAGTCGGAAGCGCGGCGGCTTTTGGCCCAAGGCGGGGTGTGGCTGAATGGGGTGAAGGTTCCGGCGCATCAGGACCGTGTGGAGGTGCGGCCCGGCATGGTCCTCAGAGTTGGCCGGCGCAGGTTCGCCCGGTTAGTCCTATGAATTGCCCTTTTTGCCGCATTGCCCAAGGCCAGCTTTTCGCCCATCTCCTTTACGAGGACGATAGGGTCTTGGCCTTTTTGGATGCGGAGCCTATGGTTCCCGGCCACACCTTGGTCGTGCCAAAAGCCCATGTGGAGCGGTTCACCGAACTTCCCGAGGAGGAAGCTAGCCGTATTTTTGCCGTGGCCGTGCGGGTCGGCCGGGCTTTGCAGGAAGCTTTGGGAGCGCCGGGTTTCACAGTGGGGCTGAACGATGGGCGCGTGGCCGGCCAAGGCGTGCCCCACGTGCACCTCCATCTCATCCCGCGTTTCCCGGGCGACGGCGGAAAGTCCCTGCACTCCATCCTCCCCTATCGTCCCCTTCGCACCGACCCTGAGATTGCCTCGCGGGTGCGGGCCATACTTAGCGCGCAAGGAAAATGAATTCCGCAGGGCAAACAGCGCCTTTGTAGTTTCCAAGGAAGGTGTTTCTGCCCCCAACTACTTTGCCCCAAAAGCCCGGGCCAGAACCCACACAGGCCGAGCTTTCCACAGCGAGGCCATAACCTTTATTTCCGGAAAACGTGTTATCCCAAAGCTCAACGCGGGCGGACTCCCGCAAAAGTACCCCGCCCAGCCATCCATTTCCGATAATGCTGCTCTGGGAAAGCTGGAGAAAACTGCGCCCTCCTACACCGATCCCGCACATCTCGTTTTCGCGGATATCCATTTCCTTAAGAGTTGCCTGGCTTTCGTCCCAAAGCCAGATTCCTCCTTGAGAGTGCTTGGACACGCTAACCCTGGTCGCCGTGAGGCGCGCGTCCTGCCAAAGCTTAATCCCCGCGAGGTTTTCCAAAATAACACAGTCCGAAAGTTCTGCGGCGGAGCGGGCCCCCATGGCTAGCCCCTCGGAGCCCCCGGTGATTTTTCCTCCCTCTAGCTTCAGGGATGCCCCGGCAACGAGGGAGAAGACCGGGGCAGTAGAACCGATTCCCTTGAACACCACGTCCCCTTTGGCTCGGATTTCCAGGGGTTTGTCCACCGTTACCCCCGCTGTATAACTACCCGGCTGAACCTCTAAGACTCCGCCAGGAAGAAGGGCGTCAATAGCGCTTTGAAGGTCGGGAAAGTTTGGATGAGGAAAAGAGAGGAATTCCCAGACGGGGATAGCCTTTTTCTCCCTTAGCTCCGACTGGACATTCCCCAAAAGGGGGACCCCATTTCCCTCAATTTTATTGGCCTCACCTGTCACTGGGACAGCGGAAAACCCCGAGACGCCAGCGGCGAGGAAATCTTTGATTACGCAGTGGACCAGCTTGACTGCTGCCCTTTCAGAGGTGGCCACTCCCGCGCCTTGCCCTCCGGAAATTTCTGTTCTTTCCAGCTTGACAAAAGCATTCCCGCGGGCGTTAATCCCGTCCCAGCGGTTTTGCCAAATAAAACAACCCTGGAGTTCAACGGTTCCTCCTCTTACCTGGAGCCCATCCCAATTGTTTTGAAACACCGTCCCATAGGCGCTCAAAAGGGCATCGCTCAGAACCTCTACGCCCACCCCATCATTTCCAAGGATTTGGGAGGCAAGAAGCGTAACCTCGGACTTATCCTGACAGCGCAGCCCAGGGTCGGAGTTTTCCCGTACCTCCGAGTTCCAAAGTTTGACTTTGGCCGCGTCCCTGGCCCAAAGGCCTAGGTGCGGGTTAGCCTTGATCACCAAGCCTTCGGCTTCAAGGAAAGCCTCCTGGGAAATCCATATCCCACCCATACCGTTCTGGAAGACTTGTGTTTCCTTAAGTTGGGCTTGAGCCTCTCCGATCAATTCCACGCCATAGCGCGTGTTTTCGGAGATTTCCACTTTTTCCAAACGCAGATCGGCCAAATCACGGGCAAATACACCTGAAGCGGCGTTCTGGATGATTCTTGCTTGGCGGAGGTGCAAAACGGCTTCTTCGGCGACGAAGACGCCCGCGGAGGACATCTCCGGGCCCACATAGCCCCCACGACCGCCTTTTAGGGTCAGGCCTTCCACCGTGACCTGCGCGTTTTTACCAACCCATAGAACTGGGGGACCGGCGCGGGCAGCCTGGATGATTGTGGCCTCGGGGCCTTGCCCACGGAGGGTTATGGACTTCTCGAGGCGCAGGTTTTCTGTCCAGGTGCCGCGGGAGATGATGATGGTGCTATGAGCAGGGGCGGAATCGATCACGGCCTGAAGGGATTGCCCTGGCTTCACCAAAATTGCGTTGCCATCACCAGAGGATCGGGAGCCGCAGCCCAAAAGGCTTCCAACCCCAATGATCAGAAAGAAGAAGGCGAATACTCGCCTCATGGGGTAGAGATTGTACAAAACCGGCGCAGGGGCCGATAAGTGGACGGGAAAAGACGGGATGGTATAATAGGGTCGCAACAGAGCCCTTCCGCCTGAGACCCACCCCATTCCACCTCACGCCTCACCTCCCCCGGGCGGAAGGGCTCTCTTTTTTCCCCTTTGACAAGACCGAGCTTATGGAGTATCACCGTGCCCCATGAGGATCGCGATAGGCCAAATAAACCCCAAGGTGGGGGATTTTGCCGGCAATCTCAAAAAAATCCGCGAGGCTGTACGCAAAGCCCGGGAAGACAACGCTGATCTTTTAGTATTTCCCGAGCTTGCCCTTATTGGCTACCCGCCCCGGGATCTCCTCCTCCGCCGGGGATTTGTGGAGGCCGCGGATGCGGCATTTCAGGAAGTAGTGAAAGAAAGCGAGGCTATGCCCATGGTGATCGGCCACATCGCTTCCGCCCCCGTTATTCCAGGAAACGAAGTGGATCCCTCCTCTTTTCGCTGGCGACCCCATACCCTCTACAACGCGGCCTTCCTCCTTGCCCATGGCGCAATCCTTGGGTTCCAAGCTAAAAAACGACTTCCCTCCTTCGACGTCTTCGAGGAGGAACGCTACTTTCTTGCGGGGGAGAGCGCGGAAATTTTGGATTTTTTCGGTCTGAAACTCGGGCTTTCGGTGTGTGAAGATTTTTGGTATACCGACGGCATCCTATCTGACCAGGCAAAAGTTGGTGTGGATTTGCTCATAAACGTTTCCGCTTCCCCCTTCTTCCGAGGGAAAGCGAAGCTGAGGTATGAGCTCGGAAAGGGCTGGGCGGCGAAGGCCAACGCCCCCCTTATTTACGTTAACCTCGTGGGAGCTCAGGATGAGCTCGTGTTCGATGGTCGCTCCTTTGCCGTCCGCCCGGACGGCCAATTCCTCGCCGTTTGCCCAGCTTTCGTGGAAGGGGTTTTCCTGGTGGACCTTGGTGCCCCTCCTGTACCCCCGCCCAAGAAAGAGGATATTGAGGACCTTTATCAAGCTCTGGTCTTAGGGATTCACGACTATTTCGAAAAAAACGGGGTGAGAAAAGCGGTCGTTGGCCTCTCTGGCGGGGTGGACTCGGCGGTGGTGGCGGCGTTGGCCGCCGCAGCCCTCGGACCCACCAATGTCCTTGCCGCCTTCCTCCCCGGCCCCTACACCTCGCCCCTCTCCCGGGAAGGTGCGAAAAGGGTGGCGGAAAACTTAGGGCTTGCGCTCGTCGAACTTTCCATTGAGCCCGCGTTGGAGGCCTTGAAAAAGACCTTGGCGAAGACCATCGAAGCTAGGGGCCTGGTGGAGGAGAACCTACAAGCGCGGATTCGCGGGGTGATCCTCATGGCGTTAGCGAACGCCCTAGGAGCCCTGGTCCTTTGCCCGGGGAACAAGGCGGAGATCTCCATGGGCTACAACACCCTCTACGGCGACACCGTGGGGGCTTTGGCTCCCATCGGCGATCTCCTCAAGGAGGAGGTATATGCCCTGGCCCGCCACCTCAACGAGAGGGCGAAAAGGCCGCTCATCCCGGAGGAGGTCCTCACAAGGCCGCCTTCCGCGGAGCTTCGGCCAAACCAGCGGGATGAGGATGACCTCCCGCCTTACGCGATTTTGGATCCGTGTTTGCGCGCATTGTTTGAGGAAAACGCGGCTTTTCAAGAACTAGCGGAAAAATTTGGTGAGAAAACGGCCGAAGAAGTCCTCCGCCGACTTTATCGGTCGGAATATAAGCGGCGCCAGCTCCCTATCGTCCTGAAAGTCAGCCCAAAGGCGTTTGGGTTAGGCTGGCGTTTCCCCATTACCCACGGATTTTCGGGCTAAACAAGCCCCTCGGGCTTGGCGCGGCGAAGGAAGGCAGGGATGTCGTAGTCGTCGCGCACGCCCTCCCGGCGGAGCTGTTCGATGAGCATCACCTTTTCCTCTTGAACCGGCTCCGCAGAGGAGATGGGGGAAAAGCCGGTGGCGATCACGGTGACCCGGGTGCGATTGAACCCTTCCCAGATGGTGGCGCCGAAGAAGATGTCGGCACGATCGGAAAGGGCCTCGCGCACGACGCTTGCCGCGGCAACCACGTCCTCCAGGGTGAGGTCTTCGCCTCCAGTGATGTTGAGGATGGCCTTCTTTGCGTCCTTGATGCTGAAGTCCAAAAGGGGAGAAGAGATGGCGCGGCGGGCGGCCTCGCGGGTGCGGTTGTCGCCCTCAGCCTCGCCGATCCCCATGAGGGCTGTGCCGGCTCCACGCAAAACCGCGTCCAGGTCAGCGAAATCAAGGTTAATGAGCCCGGGCACGGTCACGAGCTCCGTCACCCCCTGCACCCCTTGGTGGAGAACTTCGTCGGCCAGTTCAAAGGCCTTGGTGAGGGGCATGTCCGGAGGCGCGATCTTGAGGAGTTTGTCGTTGGAGATGGTGATGAGGGCGTCCACCACTTTGGAGAGGCGCTGGATCCCCATTTCCGCCTTTTGGGCCCGCGCTGGGCCCTCGAAGCTGAAAGGCCGGGTGACGATGGCCACGGTGAGGATCCCCAGCTCCTTGGCCACCTCTGCCACCACGGGCGCACCACCGGTTCCCGTTCCCCCTCCCATTCCGGCGGTGATGAACACCATATCCGCTCCCTCGAGGATGTCGGCAATGTCCTCTCGCGACTCTTCCGCCGCCTTTTTTCCGATTTCCGGGTCGCCGCCGGCGCCCAAACCCCCGGTAAGGCGGGGGCCGAGCTGAAGGTGCTTGTGGGCCTGCACCAAGGAAAGGACTTGCACGTCGGTATTCATGGCCACGAGCTCCACCCCGCGGAGTCCGGCCCGGAACATGCGGTTTACGGCGTTCCCTCCGCCTCCGCCCACTCCTACCACCAGGATCCGCGCCGGGCTCTCCCCGTTCATCATCCACCACGCAAGAACTGCCGGAACCACCCAAATAGCCGGGCCATGAGGCCGCCGCGCGTGCGGCGCGCCTGAAGGGTGCGCACGAAGTCCTTTCCCTCCACGGCGAACTTCAAAAGGCCCACTCCGGTGGCGAAAATCGGGGATTCCACGATCTCCTGGAACCCGTGAACATCCTTGGGGACGCTCCCCCGCCGCACGGGAATCCCATAGCGCCTCTGAGCAAACTCCACAATCCCATGGAGGAGGGAAGTTCCCCCAGTAAGGACCATCCCTGCGGGGATGAGATCCCGATACCCTGCGTCCTCCACCTCCTGCATGGCCAAATCCAGGATCTCTTCCACGCGGGGCTCGATGATCTTGGCTAGCCTTTTGCGCGGCACCTGCCTTGTGCCCTCACCACCCAGCGTAGCGATTTCGATCTTTTCGTCGTCGCCCACCGAATCCACAAGACAAGTGCCATAAAGTTTCTTTATTCGCTCTGCCTCCTCAATGGGGGTTTGGAGGCCGACGGTGATGTCACTGGTGATGTGCTCGCCGGCAATGGGGATAGTTTTAGAAAACCAAATGTCGCCTCCGCGGAATACGGAGATGTCGGTGGTGCCGCCACCACAGTCCACAAGCATCACGCCCAGCTCTTTTTCTGCGGAGGACAAAACAGCCATGGCCGAGGCCAAGGGCTCAAGGACAATCTGTTTTACCGCGATCCCCACCGCCTCCACACAGCGCACAAGGTTGTGCACCGCCGTCACCGAACCCAAGACGATGTGTACATCGGCCTCCAGGCGGGTTCCGGTCATCCCTACGGGGTCGGTTATGCCCTCCTGGCCGTCCACGATGTACTGTCTAGGGATGATGTGGATGATCTGGAGGTCCGGAGAAATGGGGATGGCCCTGGCCGCCTCAATCACGCGGCGCACGTCCTCGCGGGTGATAAGGCGGTCGGAGCGGGTGATGGAGATGATCGCGGAGTTGTTCATGGACCGGATATGCTTCCCCGCAATCCCCACGTAGGCCTCCCGCACCTTGACATCGGCCATGTTCTCCGCCTCTTCCACGGCCTTGCGGATGGACTGAATGGTGCGGCCAATGTCCACCACCACCCCTTTCTCTAGCCCCCGGGACGGCGCCACCCCGACCCCGATGATCTCGATAATGTCGTCCACCACGCTGGCGATGAGACAGGCCACTTTGGTTGTGCCTACATCCAGCCCCACCACCAACTGCTCCCGCTTCATGCCCTCACCGTCCTCATCCGCCCTTCTTTAGAATTGCCAAATCGCTTAAACGTAGATCCACAACTCCATATCCCTCCAAAAGCCCCTCCCGCCAAAGCGCTGTGAGGATACTGAGTTTTTTGGGGACTTGGCAAATCGCACCAAGAAGGACGGTGGGGGCGCCCGGAGCCACGGCCTCGCCCGCCGCAAGATCGAGAAGGGGATAGCGCTCGCGCAGTGCCCGGGGAAGACGCTCCCAAGCTAAC
Organism: Candidatus Bipolaricaulota bacterium; assembly: GCA_014360995.1. Lineage (GTDB taxonomy): Bacteria > Bipolaricaulota > Bipolaricaulia > Bipolaricaulales > Bipolaricaulaceae > DTER01. The sequence continues at coordinate 14,041 of JACIWL010000010.1, forward strand.
GCCGCCTCCACCACCTCCACATTCAACCGATCGCCTTGGGCCTTCACCCCCACCACCCTCGCGTCCTCTGCCGGCTCCAAAATAACCCCTTCCCTATCCACCCAAACTTTTTCTCCGCTTATCAAACCAACGGCCACTAGCGGAGACCTCTCCCGAACCTCAATTTCCACGCGCAAGCCAAAAAAATCGACGCGGGTGACAGCACCCAGGACTCGTGGATCCTCCAAGATCGCCCCGCGCACTGGCTCAAGATTCAACCGAAGTATATTGGCCCCAAGTATCCCCCCTGTCAACTTTTCCACGGCCACATAGCGCGTGGGAAAAATCTTGATTTCTCGAACCCTCAGCCACCCACCCCACCGGAAGGAAACGAGACCAGAAATAAAAAGGAGCAAAAGGAGCAAAAGCGCTCGAAGAGCCTTGGTCAAGGGAGGACAACCTCGAGCTCCAAAGATAAGGTTATGCCGAAGAGGCGGCGCACAGCACTCTGCGCGGCTTCGATCAGGGAAAGGACGTGCGAAGCCCGTGCCTTTCCTAAATTGACGATGAAGTTCGCATGAATTTCAGAAATTTGGGCATCCCCAACGCGCTTTCCTTTAAGGCCGGCCCGCTCGATAAGCCAACCGGCAGATGCTCCCTCGGGGTTACGAAAGACGCATCCTGCGGAGGGAAAGCCAAGGGGTTGGGTGCGGCGGCGCTCGGCAAGGAGCTCTTCCACCGGCCTGATCTCCTCCGGCAATTTCACCCCGACTCCAAGAACGGGGAGGCGCTTCTCCCGGAACACCGAGCTTCGGTAGGAAAAACGGCATTCCTCCGGAGGAAGGGTGGCCAGGGAGCCGTCGGGAAGGAGGGTCTGCACGGCGGTCACGTAGGAGGAAATGGAGCCATGGCGGGTACCGGCGTTCATGACCACCGCCCCGCCCGCTGAGCCCGGAATCCCCGCGAGGACCCAAAGGCCCCGCTTCACCAGGCCGGAGATGGGGAAACCAGGCTCCACCCAAAGCCCCTCCTCCGTGTCAAAGGCGCGGCAAAGAAGGCCGGTGTGAAGGACTAGCCCGGGAAAGCCCTCGTCGGGAAAGAGGACCTTGGCTCCCCCGCCGATGAGGCGATAGGGCACTTTTTCTCTTCTTGCCCGCCTAACGGCCTCGGCCAGCGCCTCCACCGTCTTTGGAAAGAAAAGGACCCGGGCCGGCCCACCTATCCTGAAGGTGGTGTACGGCGCCAGAGGCTCGTTCAGCCGCTGCTCCCCCGGCAGATCCTCTATGAGCCTGAGGAGAGCGAGCGGGCCATCTCCCGGCTCAGTCGCCATATGTCCCCCGCACCAAATCCCACCACGATGTCTCCCGGCCGGATGAGCTCGGCCGCTGCCTCCATCGCCTGATTTAGATCTGCCCTAAAAAGGGCCTTTCCCCCCGCACGGCGTATGGCCTCGACCACGTTCCGCCCGCTCACCCCGGGGATCGGCGCCTCAAACGCGGGATAAATCTCCGTCACCACCACGTGATCCGCCCGGGATAGGACCTCTCCGAACTGGGCGGCAAGGAAAGCGGTGCGCGTGTACCGGTGGGGCTGGAAGATGGCGATGATGCGGCGCCCTGGCCAACCCAAGCGCAGGGCGGAAATCCCCGCGGCCAGTTCCGTGGGATGGTGGGCGTAATCGTCCACCACAAGGTATCCGTTTTCCTCAAGGATCTCCAGGCGCCGATGCGGCCGAGGAGCCCAGGCCAAGCCCGCCCGCAGGGCCGCCAGGGGAAGGCCCAGGGCATAACCCGTGGCCAATGCGGCCAGGGCGTTGCGCACGTTGTGTAGGCCGGGGCCGGGGACCTCCACCTCCCCTCTCGGCCGCCCAAACACCAAAAGCTCGAACACCGAGCGCTCCCCAAAGAAGGAAATGCCGCGGGCCCGAAAATCCGCATCTTTACTGAGTCCGAAGGTAAGAACACCCTGGCAGGGGCTGAGGAGCTCGGCCACCCTCGGGTCATCTACGCAGCCGATGACCCTTTGTGAACGGCTAAGGAACGCGGAAAAGGCGCGCTTAAGCTGGGAAAAGCCGCGGTAGTTATTCAGGTGGTCCCCGTCCACAGAAGTGAGGACGGTGATGGTCGGCGAAAGGCAAATAAAACGCCCATCGGATTCGTCCACCTCGGCCACAAAGAGTCCGTCTTTACCCCAGGTGGCGGAAGGAAGGCCGGGGATCTGCCCGCCCACGTAGTGGCCGGGTTCCACCCCGCAGAAGCGCAGAAGAGCGGTGATCCAGGTGGCGGTGGTGGTCTTGCCGTGGGTCCCGACCACGGCCACAAGCCTCCGGCCCTCCAGGAGGCGGCGGAGGGCATGGAGCCGGGGAAGGAGCAAGGTCCCTGCCGCGAGAAGCTCGGGGTTATTCGCCGCTACCGCCGAGGAAAAAACGACGGCGTCCACTCCCGGAGGGAGGTGCTCGGGGTCATGGCCGAGGTATACCTCCGCCCATTCCGCCACCTCCCTGAGCTTTCCGGAGGCCTGAACGTCGGAGCCGGTGACGCTGGCCCCGCCCTGCCAAAGGAGGCGGGCCAGGCCGGACATGCCGTCCCCTCCAATCCCCACCAAGTGGACCTTCTGGAAATCTCCGATCATGCGCGTTCCTTTCCTAAATGCTTTAGGGCTTCCACCACTAGGCGGGCCGCATCCGGACGGGCTTGGGCCCGCGTGGCTTCGCCCAAACGCTCTAGCCTCTGGGTATCGGACCAAAGAACAGCGATCAGATCAGCTAGAAACGAAAGCTCCCTCTCCCGTACAAGAAGGAATCCCCCCGTTTTATGCAAAAACTCCGCGTTCCTGAGCTGGTGGCCGTTTGCCGCCCCCTCCCAGGGCACGAGGATCGCGGGCCTTCCCGCGCAGGCGAGCTCCGCTACAGTGGATCCGCCGGCTCTAGTGAGGACCAGCCGCGCCCGGGCCAAAAGCTCCTCCACCCGCTCGCAGAAAACGTGGGCCTCGGCATGAACTCCTTTTTTCTGAAGCTTTCGAGTAATCTCCGTGGGGTCTGCGGCCCGGCCCACAACCAGCCGCACCTTTAGATCCGAAATCTCCGTAAGTTTTGGCGCCATCCCCACCACCGCTTCCAAAAGGGCCTTGGATCCAAGTGATCCTCCTAAGACCAAAAACTCCTCCCCCAGCGCCCGGGGAATGGCGGCGATCTCCCGGCGCACCGGCGTCCCAGTGAAGAGGGTTTTGGCATGGCGGGGACATCCTTCGACCTGGGGAAAGCCAAGGAGCACAAGATCGGAAAAGTTCGAGAGGAACCTATTGGCCAAGCCCATTACGGCGTTTTGTTCATGAAGGGCTACCGGGATGCCCAAGGTTTTTGCGGCCAGGACCGGAGCCACCGCTGGATACCCACCCATGGCCAGCACCACATCGGGTTTGAACCTCTGCATGATGCGCCTGGCTTCTTTCACGGCCCTGAGGTTCCTGAGGAGGGCCTCGGGCCAGGACCACGGCCGGTCGCGGGGAAGCCCCCGGCTGACCAGGGGGAAGAACTCGATCCATGGGCGCTTTTCCACGACCTTGGCCTCCAAGCCCTGGGGATGGCCAATCCATCCGAGGGAATGGCCTCCTTCCATATGGAGTTCCTCCAACACGGCCAGCGCCGGAAAGACGTGCCCGCCCGAGCCGCCCGCCGCCACCAAGACCCTCATGCCAACCCCTCCGGGATCACCATCGCCACCTGGGAAACGCGGCTCGCCCTGGCCACCCCCAAAATGAGCCCGACCAGGGCCAAGCTCACCATCACCGAAGAGCCCCCGTAGCTCAAAAACGGCAAAGTAAGACCGGTCACGGGAACCACGCCCACCACTACGCCGAGGTTGAGGAGGGTTTGGAACCCCAAAAGGAAGGAAGCACCCAGGGCGTAGAGGGCGCCGAGCTTGTCCGGAGCCCGCTTGGCCACTAAGAACCCCAGAATCACCAAGCTTGCATAAAGGGCAAGGATGATGGACACCCCCAAAAATCCGATCTCTTCGGCGACCACAGCGAAAATGAAGTCGTTATGAGCGGCGGGCAAATAAAAAAGCTTCACCCGGGAGGCCCCGAGTCCTCGGCCGAAGGCCCCACCGGAGCCGATGGCCAAAAGCGCTTGGTAAAGCTGATACCCCACAGTGTCCCGATAGGCCTCGGGATTGAGGAAGGCGAGCAATCTCTCCATTCGGTAGCGGGCGGAAAAAAGGAGGGCCATCCCCAAAGGCAGGGCGAAAAGGACCGTGAGGAGGAGCTGGCCTGTAGGTACACCGCCTACCCAAAGGAGGAAAACGGTGAGAGCGACGTAGAGGAAGAGCATCCCAAAATCTGGTTGCAAAAGGAAAAGGATGCCGAAAAGGCCGAGGACGAAAAGGTGAGGAAGAAGGCCGTGTCTTGGGTGCTCCAAGAGGCGATCACGGCGCACGATGGAACCGGAAAGGTAGAGGAGAAGTGCGATTTTTCCGAACTCCGAAGGCTGCAAGCTCAGTGGCCCAAATGCGAGCCATCGTCCGCCCGAGCCAAGGTGAGGGATAAGGGTGAGAAGGGTGAGGAAAAAAGAGCCAAGAAGGAGGATGTCGTCAATTGCCGCCCACTGGTGGTAGTCAACGCGCCAAAAAAGGAGGAGGGCGAGGAGGCCGATCCCGACGGCCACGGCCTGCCGGCGAAGCATAGCCCAGGGATCGCCGTAAAGTCGTGTGGAGATGGGCGCGGAGGCCGTGCCCACGAAAATAAGGCCGGCCAGGACCAAAAAGGCGGCTACCACCAAGATCCTTCCCTCCAGGCCGAGCATCGCCTGGAGTGTCATCCCATAATGCCCTCGCCCAAAGGAAAGGGACGGCCCTGGCGCTGGCCGTCAGTACCCTAAGGAAGTGCGGGAGTTCCGAAATTTATGGGACAGATGGGGCTTCCTTCTTGAGGAGGTAAAACGCGTCCTTGAAGGCGTCGCCCCGATGGGCGTAATCCCGGAATTGGTCGAAACTGGCACAGGCCGGGGAAAGGAGCACCGTATCCCCAGGCTGGGCCAACTCGTAGGCCTTGCGCAGGGCGTCGAGAGGATCCCCACCGTACACAAAGGCAACGCCCCAACTGGAGAGGAGCTGGGCGAAGAATGCTTGGGATTCGCCGATGAGGACGCAAGCGCGGACCTTTTCCCGCAAAAGTGGGGCCAAGGCCTCGTAGCCTCCGCGTTTGTGGCGGCCGCCGAGGATGAGCACCACTGGGCCGGGAATGGCCCGCAACGCCGCACAGGTGGCGTGGGCATTGGTCCCCTTGGAGTCGTCGATGAAGGGGATGCCCCGGATCTCCCCCACCTTTTCCAAGCGATGCGGCCCATGAAGAATGGGCCAAAGCCGCTCCAAAGACGGGGGCTCGAACCTGGGAAATGCGGAAGAAGCCGCGGCCCATGCCGCCTGAAGGTCAAACTGAAGATGTGAAGGAAGGCCTTCCTTCCATCCCTTGGGCAGCGCCACTTCTTCTATCACCTGAGTTCTTGCTCGCGGGGAAAGAAGGGCCAAGACCTCGCAGCCGACCACCGCCATGTCCCCCTCTCCCTGGTGCCGCAGGATCTTGGCCTTTGCCGCAAAATAAGCAGCGAGATGCCCATGGTAGTCCAAATGATCGGGAGCAAAATTTAGCCACACTGCTACATCTGGCCGGAAGCTCTCCGTCCAAAGGAGCTGGAAAGAACTTACCTCCAAGACCCAGGGTTTCCCGCGCACCTCCTCGATGGTGCTGACGGCCGGCCGGCCGATGTTCCCCGCCACCACCGGCGCTAATCCCCATTCCCGAAGGATGGCACCGATGAGCTCAGTGGTTGTGGATTTTCCATTTGTTCCGGTCACGGCAATTATTTTTTTCGGCTCTGCTAAGCGAAATGCGAGCTCGATCTCCGACCAAATCGGGATTTTTCGTCGCAGGGCCTCTTGCAAAACGGGAACATGGGGTGGGACGCCCGGGCTAGGCACAATCAAATCCGCGGCCAAAACCTTGGCCGTGTGCCCGCCCTCCTCGAAAGGAACGCCTCGCTTTTCCAGAAATTCCCGGTCCGCGGGGGAAAGAGTGCGAGCCTCAGAAAGAAAAAGCTCGGCTTTCCCGTGCAGGACGTCCACCAAAGCGCGACCTGTGCGGCCAAGGCCCAAGACGGCAATCCTTTTTGGCAGGTTCATGCCTCGCGCAGGGCCTCTTCGATGCGGCGCTCCAAGATTTGGCTTAGGGAAAACCCCTCAAGCTGAAGGTAGTATTCGGCCACCTGAACGAGGACCTCTTCGGGGATGAGGCCCACAATCTCCGTTCCCACCACGCTTACACCGAATCTTTGCGCCTCCCTCCGCACGAGCTCCAAAACCCTTGGAAGCGGGGTCTTTTTGAAATTTGTGAGGTTCATGGAGACCTGGACGATACCGCGCTCCCTAAGCTCCATCCCCAGGGCCTTCACGTAGCGAAGCCCGCCGGAGGAGAAGCGCACCGCTTTGGCGATCTCCTTGGCCACACGGATGTCGGAGGTACCGAGGTTCACGTTGAAGGCGATCAAAAACTCCCGGGCGCCCACGGCCGTGACCCCGGCCGTAGGGTGGACCATGGGCTCCCCGAAATCCGGGGCCCACTTGGGATCCTTGATTTTCTCAAAAAAACCCTCGAACTCCCCCTTCCGGATCTCGGAGAGGTCCGCCCGTTCCGGCCTGGTGGCCGCTTCCCCATAGAGGTAAACAGGCACCCGGAATCTCTCCCAGATCTCCCTTCCTACGTCTTTTGCCAGCGCCACGCAATCCTCCATGCTCACCCCGCGCACGGGCACGAACGGAACCACATCCACCGCGCCCATGCGGGGATGCTCGCCGCGGTGGACGCGCAGGTCGATGCGGGGAAGGGCAGCGGCAAAAAGCTGAAGGACGGCCTCCGCCACCCCCTCCGGCTCCCCGACGAAGGTGAACACCGTGCGGTGGTGATCGGGATCGGATTGCACATCAAGAAGGCGTACCTTTGGGACGGAGCGGATGGCCGCGGCCATGGCCCCAATGGAGTCTTTATTTCGGCCCTCGGAGACGTTGGGCACGCACTCAACCAGTTTCTCCCACATCCCGCACCACCAGGGTTATCTCCGCCTCGGCCACGGGCTCGCCCTCCACCTCCGCCTGGACCAGGGCCTGCAGCACAGGGCCGCGGCGCTTCAAAGTTTTGGCCCGGAAGGTGAGGCGATCTCCGGGCACCACCGGCCGGCGGAACCGCGCCCGCGCCACCTCCGCCAGCACCGCGAGCTTCCCCTCCCCCAAAAGGAGCCCGGCCGCTTGGGCCATCCCCTCGAGGATCATCGTCCCCGGCATGACAGAGGGAAAGGGCGGCCGAAAATGCCCCTGAAAATAGGGCTCATTAATGGTCACACACTTCTGCGCCACCACCTCCTCCTCCGTGCGGGAAAGCACCCGGTCAAGGAGGAGGTAAGGGTGCCCCAGGGGCAAAACCCGCTTAAGCTCCTCAATATCCATCACTTAGTGGGGAATAGGTTCCAAAGGCGCTTTTCCACCTCGGGAGTGAGGTCGGTGATGGCAGGAGCCCTCTGGAACATAACCACGTCTTTTGTGCGCAGCACCATATCGTAGCCCTGTTCCTGAGCTACCTGCTGGGAGATCTCCAAGATCTTCGCCGCCGCCACCTGGGTTAGAAGCTGGTCCACCTGTTGGAAAGCATTCTGCAACTGCTGGAGCTGATTGAAAAACGCGGTGTAGTCCAGGATCGTGACCTGGGCCTGCTTTACGAGGTTTGCCACCTGATCGGCCAAGGGCTTGGCCTGGTCCCGCAAATTCTGGAGATCCGCGCGGAGGTTGGCGAAACCGGGGGAGGCGATCATCTTGTCCAGCATGGACATGTTCACCTGGACTTGGGCTTCGAGGTATTCGGCCTGGAGCTTAGCGTACTGCTGCTGGTAAGCATCTTGTTTTATTTGTCCCTGGGCGTATTTGCTCTGAAGGTCCTGGATGGCCTGAACTTTAGCCTGAAGGGCGCTGCGCTCCGCGGCCACCTGTGGAAGAAAAACCCGGGTAAACAGGGTTTCCGCGTCCACCACCCCGATTTTGATGGCCGTCCCGGCAGGGGTTGGGGAAGTGGCGACCTTTGCCTCCAGCGCTTGAATGCGGGCTTGCAAGGCTCCGAGGTCCTTAGCTAGCCCGGCCGTGTCCGTGCTTTTGGGGCTAAAAACCGTTCCGCCCACGATTCCCCCAACAAAGCCGAGGATCAAAGCTCCTACCACACCGACCACGATCCACACTGCGAGTTTCCCGTTCATTTTCCCTCCCTTTTGTTTAGAACATCGGGCTCATCGCGAACTCAAAGGCCGGAACCCAGGTGGGCTCTCGGTCGTTCGGCCAAGAAGCGGAAAGGCGGAAGAACATCCCGCCCAGGTTGACCGCCACTTCCAAGCCCGGCGCAGCCTTTAGGCTCCCGCTGCGCAGATCCAGACCAAAATCGAAAAACGGGGCGAACCACGCGCCCTGGGCAAGCTCGATGCGGAACTCCGCATTTACAAGGCTTAGGCGATCGGTGGCCCCTTTCTTTGCCCCCCGCACGGAGTCCGCCCCGCCCAAGGAGAACCAATAATCCTGGGGAAGATCCCAGCCAAAGCGGAGCATGGCCCGCAAGGCCAGGGCGCAGCGATAGTCCCCAAGATCCCAGGGCCAGAACCTGCTCGTCTCTACGCGCGCGGAAAGATACTCCACGCCCGGGGCAAAGGTTCCGGCTTTCTCTAGGGCGATCTGGCTCCGCTGCCCGCTCCGCGGGAAAAATGGGCTATCGCGGTCGTCATAGACAAGCCCAAGGGAGAGGGCATTCCTGGGAGGAAGAGGTTCATCGGGAAGCTTCGTTGGGGCTTCGCTTGTAAAGCCCAAGGTAAGGTTCAAATAGTCCGCTAAAGGATAGGCAACCTGAACGCTTCCTCCCAAGGTTAGACGTGCCCCCTCCTCTTTGCGGTAAAGCTCGAGTTGGACCTGGGTAAAAACGGGGAAGGATCGGCCGACATAGCTCAAGCTCCAGGTGGTACCCGTGCTTCCGGCAAGGCCGCGGGAGAAGGTAAGGGAGAGGTCTTGGGCCGTGCCGAACAAATTCTTTTGGGAGTAGGAGATGTTCCCCACAAGGCCGCCCGCTTCCGGGGAGAGGCTCACCGAGCCCTGAATGCTTCCCAGTTTCTCTAGCTCCTTCACCTCCACGGTGAGGAGGACCTCGTCGTTTTCCCAGCTTGGGGTCAAGGTGACATCGCTGAAGTAGCCAAGGGCCATGAGGCTTTGGCGGGCCACCGCAAGGCGGGCTTCGGTGAGGATCTGCCCGGGGCGAAGGCCCAAAACCCGCAGGATAACCCAGTCCGCAGTGCGGGTGGCCCCTTTGACCTCGATTTGTCCAAGCTTTCCCTCCCGTACCCGCACGAGAAGTACCCCGTCCTCCACCCCTTCGCCTTGAAAGTCCACAAGGAAATAGCCTTCCCGGCGGTAGTAGTCGTAAAGGCCTTTCAGGGCGCTAAGGACGTCGGCATTTGAAACTATTCCTGGAGGGAGCGGACCGACAAGGCTTTGGGCTCGTTCCTGGGAAAGGACGGTCACGCCCGCGAGAGAAATCCCCCGCAAGAAGGTGGGCTCAGAGATGATCGTCCGCTCCGCAAACTCCCAAACAAGTTTTACCCCACCAGGCACCAACTCGGGAATGACCTTAACCTCGGAAAAATAAACGGAGCGGGAAAGGCGAAAAAGGGCCTCCTGGATCTTGGAAATCCGGCCCACCTCCCCCAGAGGCACATCGATTAGCGCCAACGCCTCCTCTTTGGGCACGGTAACGAGACCCTGCACCTCGTGGGTCACCACCGGAAGCTCCTCAAATCGGATCACCAGGGTTTCCCCGGGGATGACATGGCTCACCTGCACGGTAGCGATGTCCTTCTTTTGGTACTCATCAAGCACAGCCCTCAGCGCCTTCTCCAGTTTATTCGCGTTCAAAATTTCACCAGCTTTTATGCCGTGCTCGCCGAGGATTTCTCGGGCGCGCCGTTCATAAACCTGGGGCGGGTTGATGAGCTGACCTATCCACACCTGGATCCAGGACCAAAGGGTCTTCCCGCCGCGCGGCTCAGGAGGGACACCCTCGATCACGATCTCCTTTATCTTGGGGTATTCCACCAGCCGATAGCGGACCACCACTTTTTCGTTCTCCAGGGTCACTTCGGGGGTTACTTGGGCGAAGTAGCCCATGTCCTCGAGGGCCTTGGCCCCGGCCAGGACCTTCTCCCGATCCACCGTGTCCCCGGCCTTAAAGGGAAGCTTGGCCAGGATCTCCGCGGTGGAGATGTTTTCGTTCCCTACGATCTCTAGCCGATCTACGGGAAAAGTCTGGGCCAAGGCGGCCACGTTCAAAAATGCCAAGAAAACAAGGATCCTTCTCACGGCAAACCCTCCTCTGGAAACGCTCGGTACTGCAAGGCCTCGGCCACGTGCTCGGCTCCGATCGTATCGGAACCGCTCAGATCCGCAATGGTCCGGGCCACTTTAAGGGTGCGGACGTAGCCGCGGCCAGTGAGGGCGAAGTGGTCAATGGCCCGAGCCAGAAGGCTCTTGGCTTTTGGTGTAAGCACGCAATACTTTTTCACCTCCCGGGGGCCCATCTCCGCGTTGGTGTGAATTTTTCCGGAAAAGCGGCGGGCTTGAACCTCCCGGGCCTCGGTCACCCTCTTTCGCACCGCCTCCGAGGGCTCGCCCCCGCCCTCGCCCAAAAGCTCCTCTTTGGTGAGTCGTGGGACATGGACGAAGAGATCGATGCGATCCAGAAAGGGGCCGGAGAGTTTTTTCCGGTACTGGACCACCTCATGGGGCCGGCAACGGCATGGCCGCAGAGGATCGCCAAAATGGCCACAGGGGCAGGGGTTCATGGCTCCAACGAGCATGAAGGAGGCGGGAAAGGTCACGCTCACCCCGGCCCGGACCACCGTGATCTTCCGGTCCTCCAAGGGCTGGCGCAGGGCCTCCAAGACCTTCCGATCGAACTCGGGAAGCTCATCCAAAAAGAGGACGCCGTGGTGAGCAAGGCTTATTTCCCCGGGCACGGGAATTCCGTGTCCTCCGCCCACCATCCCCACGTAGGAGATGGTGTGATGGGGGGCGCGGAACGGCCGCCAGCGGAGAAGGGGCCGCTCCGGAGGAAGAAGGCCGGCTACGGAATGAATGCGGCTTACCTCCAGCGCCTCCTCAAAGGATAGGGGCGGAAGAATTCCGGGAAGGCAGCGGGCGAGGAGGGATTTTCCTGCCCCAGGGGGGCCGATCATGAGGAGGTGGTGGCCCCCAGCGGCGGCGATCTCCAGGGCCCTTCTGGCGTGCTCCTGCCCCTTCACTAGGGCCAGGTCGATCCAGTCCGGAGGAGAGGCTTCAGGGATGACCCGCGGCGCAGGGAGGATGTCCTTTTCCCCGCGCAGGAAAGCCACGGCCTCCCCGAGATCCCCCACGGGGAAGACCTGCAGGCCCTCGACCAAAGCCGCTTCGGCCGCGGAATCCTTAGCCACCACCATTCGGGAAAGCCCTGCCTCTTTCGCCGCCAAAGCCACCGCTAAAACCCCGCGCACCGGCCGCACGCTCCCATCCAAAGAAAGTTCCCCAAGAAAGACGGTGCCATCCGCTCGATCTTTTGGAATCTGGCCCGTGGCCAAAAGGAGGGAGACGGCCAAAGCCAGATCGAAACCGGCCCCTTCCTTCCTAAGATCGGCCGGGGCGAGGTTGGCGGTGATGCGGATTTGGGGAAACTCCAGGCCCATATTGCGGATTGCCGAGCGGACCCGGTCCCGCGCCTCGGACACCTCCTTTTCCGGAAGGCCGACGATGGTGAAGCCGGGCAACCCCGGTCCCACGTCGCACTGGACCTCCACGAGCCGCGCTTCCACCCCGTAGGGCGTGCCGCTAAGGACTTGGGCGAACATCCTCTTCTCCGAAGGCGCCGCGGATGTGGCGGATCCCCTCCGGCGTCACCGCCACCACATCGAACCGCACCGAAACCCAGGGCTTTCCCCGCAAATAGGCCTGCGCCGAACGCCAAAGGTGTAGGCGTTTGCGATGGTCCACCGCCTCCTCCGGCCCCATGAAATCCGAGCTCTTTCGGCTTTTGACCTCAACGAACACCAAGGTCTCCCCGTCTTTGGCAATGATATCCACCTCCCCGCCCCGCCAGCGCCAGTTGCGGGCCACAATACGCATCCCTTGGGCCCGCAAATACTGGACCGCGAGCTCCTCCGCCGCTTTACCCTCCACGCCCCCATCTTACTATGTTGGCCAGGAAGCGGGCCTTGTGCGTATACTGCAGGGGTTTATGCGCATTCTCATTCGGGGGGCAGCGGTTATTCCTAAACCGGAGGCCGGGGTTATCCCCAAGGCGGATGTGGTCATAGAAGGCCGTCGTTTCGCCGCCGTGGCCGTGGAAGAAGAGGTCCAAGGCCCGTTCGACAAGATTGTGGAGGGCGAGGGGAAGCTCCTCATCCCGGGGCTGGTGAATGCCCACACCCATTTGGCCATGACCCTCTTCCGCGGGTTGGCCCAGGACCGGCCCCTCATGCAGTGGCTGGAAGAGGAAGTCTGGCCGCGGGAAAAAAAGCTCACCCCGGAGGTGGTGCACTGGTTTTCTCTTCTCGGCCTTGTGGAGATGATCCGCTCCGGGACCACCGCCTTCGCCGACATGTACTTTTTCATGGAGGAGGTGGCGGAGGCCGCGGAGAAGGCGGGGCTACGGGCCTTGCTCTCCTACGGGATCATCGCCCCGACCCCGGAGAAGATTGAGCTGGAGCTGAAAAAGGCGGAGGCGTTCGCTCGGGAATGGGACGGGAAGGCCGAAGGGCGCATCCGCGCCGCTCTTTCCCCGCACGCTCCATACACCTGCGGCCCGGAGGTTTGGAAAAGGGTGGTGGCCCTGGCCAAGGAGCTGCGCATCCCCATCCACACCCATCTTTCTGAAACGAAGGAGGAGGTGGAGAGGTTCCGGGCCCAAGTAGGGCGTTCACCGGTGGAGTGGCTGGAGGAGCTTGGGGTCTTTGGCGTCCATACCCTGGCCGCCCACGGCGTGCACCTTTCGGAGAAGGACATCGAGATCCTGGCGGCCCACGGGGTGCACGTGGCCCACTGTCCCACCTCCAACCTGAAGCTAGCCTGTGGGATCGCCCCGGTGGTGGAGATGCTGAAGGGCGGGGTGAACGTGTGTTTGGGCACGGACGGCGCGGGCTCCGCCGGCGACCTGAACATGGTGGAGGAGATGAGGCTTGCCGCCCTTCTCGCTAAAGTCAAAACCGGGGATCCCCAAGCCTTGCCCGCGCCGGAGGCATTGAGCTTGGCCACCTGGCGGGGGGCGGCGGCCCTTGGCTGGGGAAAGGACTTAGGTACAATTGAGCCCGGTCGGCGAGCCGACGGCGTCATGATAAAACTCGGGCAGGCCCACTTTTTCCCGGACTACGACCTTTTGGCGAATTTGGTGTACGCCGGGCGGGGCTCCGAGGTGGATACAGTGTTTGTGGACGGCCGTTTCCTCCTCCTTGAAGGGGAGCTCCAAACTTTGGACGAGGAGGAGATCCTCGGCCGGTGCCGCGAGCTCGCCAAGAAATTTCGCTAAAAATTGAACCCTTTCCCTTGCGCCGGGGAAGGGGCGATTGGAGGTGAGAATATGGCGCTTTCCAAGGAACAAAAGCAGGAGATCATCGCCAAGTTTGCCCGGGATCCCAACGATACTGGGTCGGTGGAAGTGCAGGTCGCTTTGCTCACAGCGCGCATTGAGCAACTTACGGAGCACCTCAGGGTGCACAAGAAGGACTTTCATTCTCGTCGGGGGCTATACATTCTGGTGGGGCGGCGCCGCCGGCTCCTCCGTTACCTCCAAGAGAAGGATCCAGTCCGGTACCGCCGCCTCATCGAGACCTTGAACCTCCGAGGGATCTGAGATGCCGGAAGTTCAAACGGAAGTTGGCGGAAAAATTGTAAAGCTGGAGACAGGGGGACTGGCGCGGCAGGCCAGCGCCGCCGTTCTCGTCACCTGGGGTGACACGAAGGTCCTCGTGACGGTAGTCTGCCAGCCCCTGACGCAGGATCCCGGCTATTTCCCGCTCCGCGTGGACTTCGAGGAGCGATTTTATGCGGGAGGAAAGATCCCCGGCGGATTCTTCAAGCGGGAGGGAAAGCCCTCCGATGAGGCCATCCTGGCGGCGCGACTCATCGACCGGCCCATCCGGCCCCTCTTTCCCAAGGGCTACAAGGAGGAAGTGCACGTGGTGGCCACCGTCCTTTCCGCGGAGAAGGACGCCCCCCCGGATGTGGCCGGGCTTTTGGGGGCCTCCGCGGCCCTCATGCTTTCCCCTGCCCCGTTTTCGGGGCCGGTCGCCGGGGTGCGGGTCGGCCTAAAAGACGGCCAATTCCTCCTCCATCCCTCCGATCATGACCGGGAGACAGGGCTCATGGACATCGTGGTGGCCGGAACAAAACACACGGTGACCATGGTGGAGGGCCTGATGAAGGAGGTGGACGAGGAGGACGTCGTCCGCGCCATCTCCCTTGCCCACGAGGAGATCCAAAAACTCGTCGCCCTTCAAGAGGAGCTCGCCAGGCTTGTGCCGGTGGCGAAAAAAGAGGTCCCCCCGCCCGATCCCCGGGAGGCGGAGGTGCGGGAGAAGGTCAAGGCCCACGTTTGGGAAAAGCTCCACGAGCTCAAGCGCGCGCCGGGAAAGAAGGCTCGGGATGAGATGGCCGAGGCCCTGGCCGAGGAGGCGGCGGAAAGTGTGGCCCAGACTTATCCTGAAGAGGAGCGGGAGAAGGTGAAGGCCCTGGCCAAGGCCCTGTTCGACGAGGTGTACCGGGAGTATGTGCGCTGGTCCATTTTGGAGCTGGGCGAGCGCATGGACGGTCGCCGTCCCGAGGAGATCCGCCCCATCTCCATCCAAGTGGGGCTTTTGCCGCGGGTGCACGGCTCGGCCCTCTTTACCCGCGGGGAGACCCAGTCCTTGGGAACCTGCACCCTTGGGGCGACGAGGAAGGATGCCCAGATCATCGACCTCATGATGGAGGAAGGCCTCAAGCGCTTCATGTTCCACTACAACTTCCCGCCCTTCTGCACCGGAGAGGCCGGGCGGATCGGTGCGCCCTCCCGGCGGGAGATCGGCCACGGGAAGCTCGCGGAAAACGCCCTCCTTGCCGTCATCCCTTCCGAGGAGGAGTTCCCCTACATAATCCGTGTAGTCTCGGAAATTCTCGAGTCTAACGGCTCTTCCTCCATGGCCTCCGTTTGTTCTGGGTGTTTGGCGATGATGGACGCCGGGGTGCCCCTCAAGGCCCATGTGGCCGGGGTGGCCATGGGGCTTGTCAGCGATCCCTCCACGGGAAGGTACCGCATCCTCACGGACATCATCGGGCTTGAGGACCATTTTGGAGACATGGACTTCAAGGTGGCCGGGACGCGCAAAGGGGTGACGGCGTTCCAGTTGGACGTGAAGACGGGCGGGCTTACCCCCGAGCTCATGCGGGAGGCGTTGGCTCAGGCCCGCGCGGCCCGCATGCACATCCTCGATCTCATGGAGAAGGCCCTGCCCAAGCCCCGCTCCACCCTCTCCCCCTATGCCCCATACCTCGACGTGATCAAGATCAACCCCGAGAAGATCGGGCTTGTCATTGGGCCGGGCGGCCGCACGATCCGCAAGATCCAGGACGAGACCAAGACCCAGATCGAGATCGAGGACGATGGTACCGTGAAGATCGTGGGCGAGGGCGCGGCGGGGGTGCAAAAGGCCAAGGAGATGATCCAGGAGCTCACCGAGGAGATCGAGGTGGGCATGACCTTCCGCGGCCGGGTGACGCGAATAGTCCCGTTTGGGGCCATCGTGGAGATCCGCCCAGGGGTGGACGGGCTTATCCACATCTCCAACCTCGCCGAGGGCCACGTGCGGAAAGTGGAGGACGTGGTGAAGGTGGGCGACGAGGTCACGGTGGAGGTGGTGGGGACGGATGAGCTTGGCCGGCCGCGGTTCAAACTCATCCAGGAGAAGCCCACCCTCAAAGTGGGGGACATCGTCCCCGGAAGGGTCACGAACGTGGTGGACTACGGGATCTTCGTGGAGATCGCCCCGGGCGTGCGGGGCCTTGTGCACCGCTCGCGCCTCGGCACCAACGAGGAGCCGGCCAAAGTAGCGAAGAAGGGTGACAAAATGCTCGTGGAGATCGTGGAGATCGACGAGGAAGGCCGGTATAAGCTTCGCCGCGTGGTGCCCAAAGGGCCGATCCGCGTGGATTCCAAACAATGACCGAGCTCTACCCCGGTTGCTTTTCCGCCACCACTGCGGCGGGCCTACAAGTCCTCGTGGAGCCCATGCCCGGCTTCCGCGGCGTGGCCCTGGGCCTTTGGATCAAGGCCGGAAGCCGGGAGGACCCGCCGGGAAAAGAGGGGCTTGCCCACTTTGTGGAACACATGACCTTCAAGGGGACAAGGAAGCGCTCGGCGCTGGAGCTGGCGCAAAGTATCGACGCCCTTGGCGGCCACCTCAACGCCGCCACCACCGCGGAGTACACGTTCTACTATACGGAAGTGCTGAGCCAAGATGCGCCGGAAGCCCTGGAGATCCTGTACGAGCTTGTAACCATGCCCCGCTTTTCCCCCGAGGACCTGCCGCGGGAGCGCGTGGTGATCTCCGAGGAGATCCGCACCGCCGAGGATGACCCGGAGGACGTGGCCTTCAGGCTCCTTGGGGAGACGTTGTGGTCCCAAGGCCACCCCTTGGGAAAGCCGGTGATCGGGAGGATCGATTCCGTTTCCCGTATCGAGGTCTCCGACCTTTGGGCCTTCTTTGAGCGCCATTATCACCCAAAGGGGATGATCCTCGTGGCCTGCGGTGGGATTGAGCCGGAGGCCTTTTTTGAGTGGGCGCAAAAATTCGGAAAGAATGAGGTGAAAGGGGCGGAGAGCGTGCGGACTCCGCCCAGTGTAGGCTTTGGCTTGGCCGTGGCGGAAAAGGAAATCCAACAGGTTCACCTGGCCTTGGGTTTCCCTACCGTGCCCGCTTCCGCTCCGGAGCGCTACGCCTTGGAGGTGCTCAACTCCGTCCTGGGTGGGGGTGTGAGCTCCCGCCTCTTCCAGCGGGTGCGGGAGGAAATGGGGTTGGCCTACGCCGTGTTCTCCGCCACCGCTTATTTTTCCGATGCTGGGGTCCTTTCCGTGTACGCCGCCGCTGAGGAGAGGAACCTTCCCTGGGTGGCGGAGGTGATTTACGGGGAGGTCGAAAACTTGGCCAAAAAGCCGCTCCCCAAAAATGAGGTGGAAAGGGCCATCCAGCGCCTCTCCAACGCCTTCCTTCTTAACCTCGATGACCCAAGCGGCCGAATGGTCCGGCTCGGCACCCTGGCCTCCTTGGGAAGGAAACCCCTCTCTCCCGAGGAGGTGTTGCGGAGATTTTCCGCGGTGACCCCGGAGGAGGTGCAGGAGCTGGCGAAGAAATTTTTGCGATTGGAGAAGGTAGCTTTGGCCGCGGTGGGGCCTTCCGCTGAGCGCATCCGCAAGGCCCTCCGGGGGTTCGTGGAGGTGAAGGCGTGAGGATCGCCCTTTATCCGGGGAGTTTCGATCCCATAACTTACGGGCACATCGATATCCTCCGCCGGGCCAAAAGGCTTTTCGACAAGCTCATCGTGGCCGTGGTGGAAAACCCCAGAAAAGCCCCGCTTTTCACCGCAGAAGAGCGAAAAAAGCTTGTGGAGGAGGCCTTGGCTGAGGAGGGGATTTGCGGGGTGGAGGTCATCACCTATTCCGGGCTCCTCATCGAATGCGCAAAGAAGGTGGGGGCCGTGGCGGTGGTGCGGGGCTTGCGGGCCACATCCGATTTCGATTACGAATTCCAGCTTGCCCTCACCAACCGCGATCTTGATAGCGAGATCGAGACGGTCTTCCTCATGACCGCCGGCCAGTATTCCTTCCTTTCCTCCTCCATCGTGAAGGAGGTCAAGCTTTACGGCGGGGACGTCTCCAAGTTCGTCCCCCGCTGTGTGGAGCGGGCGTTGGAGGAGAAGTTCAAAAGCCTCGGGAGAAGGCCCGATCCGGAAGTCCTTTAGCCAGGGTTTGCGGCCACCTGGCGAAAAGTCTTGCCCAAAGCCGCGCATTTCCTCTATCCTTACGCCCGTGGCCATTCTTGTTACCGAAAATACCAAGGTTTTGGTGCAGGGCATCACCGGGGCGGAGGGCTCCTTCCACACCCGGCAGATGGTGGCTTATGGGACGAAGGTGGTGGCCGGGGTAACCCCGGGAAAGGGCGGGCAAAGCTTTGACGGCATCCCCGTTTACGACACGGTGGCTGAGGCCTTAGAACATCACAGGGTAGAGGCTTCCGTGATCTTCGTTCCCGCGGCGTTCGCGCCGGAAGCCATTTTGGAGGCCGCCGACGCGGGCATCCCCCTCATCGTCTGCGTCACTGAGGGGATCCCCCTCCACGCCATGCTCCGCACCTACCACCTCCTTAGGGGTTATGGGGTGCGGCTTATCGGCCCGAATTGCCCGGGCCTTATCTCCCCCGGCAAGGCCAAACTAGGGGTCATCCCGCACGCCCCCTTCACCCCTGGCCCGGTGGGGATCGTATCCCGCTCGGGCACCCTTACCTACGAAATCGCTGCGCACCTTTCCCAGCGAGGCCTTGGGCAATCCACGGTGGTGGGGATCGGGGGAGACCCCATCGTGGGTACGACCTTTGTGGAGCTCCTTCCCCTTTTTGAGGCGGACCCGGAGACAGAGGTCGTGGTGATGGTGGGGGAGATCGGTGGGACGGCCGAGGAGGAAGCCGCGGAATACGCGAAAAAGGCGATGAAAAAGCCGCTTGTTGCCTACATTGCAGGTTTTTCCGCCCCGCCGGGAAAGCGCATGGGCCATGCGGGCGCCATCGTCACCGGTGGAGAGGATACAGCCCAGGCCAAGGCTAGGCGCCTGGAGAGGCTCGGGGTCCCCGTGGCCCGCACCCCCGCCGAAGTGGCGAGCCTTGTCGAGGAGATCCTCAAGTGAGCAGAACTTTCGGGCTTGTGGGGCTTCCCAACGCCGGAAAGTCCACGATCTTCAATGCCCTCACCGCGGCGGGGGCAAAGGTTGAACCTTATCCATTTTCCACCTTGCAAGCCCAAAAGGGGGTGGCACCTGTGCCCGATCCCCGCTTGGACCGCCTCCACGCCCTCTTCCCCGAGAAGAAAAAGGTGCCCACCACCATCGAGGTGGTGGATATCGCCGGCTTGGTGGAGGGAGCTTCTCGGGGGGAAGGCTTAGGAAATCAGTTCCTCGCGGACATCCGCAACGTAGAGGCCATCCTCCACGTGGTCCGCTGCTTTGAGGACCCAGATGTTGCCCATCCCATAGGTGAAATCGACGTAAAACGCGATATCGAGATCGTGGAAACGGAGCTCCTCCTCAAAGATCTGGAGACTTTGGAGGGTCGGAGGGAGCGGGTGGCAAAGACCGCGCGCATCGGGGACAAAGAAGCTAAAGAAGAGTTGGCCCTTTTGGAGCGGCTCATCGAGGCCCTAAAAAAGGGCATTCCCATCCGCAATGTTCCCCTCTCTCCCGAGGAAAAGGAGAGGCTCAAAGGGATTTCTCCCCTCACCTTGAAGCCCGTTTTGTTCGTAGCCAACGTGGGCGACTCTGGGGAGAACGAGCACTCGGCGAGGCTTGCGAAGCTAGCCCGGGAGCGAGACGCGGGGTGGGTGGTGATCCGCGGGCGGCTAGAGATGGAGCTTTCCGAGCTTCCCGAGGAAGAGCGGCGGGAGTTCCTCAAAGAATATGGGATTGAGGAGCTAGCCGTGGAAAGGCTTGTTCGGGAGGCCTATCGGCTCCTTTCGGTGATCACCTTCTACACGTTTGTGGGCCCGGAGGTGCGCGCCTGGACGGTCCCGGCGGGCACTAAGGCCCCCGATGCCGGCGCCGTCATCCACACCGATTTCCGCGACCGGTTTGTGCTTGCGGAGGTCATGCAACTTTCCGACTTGGAACGGTATCGGTCGGAGAAGGCCTTGAGAGAGGCAGGGAAAATTGTGCGGGCCGGCCGCGATTATGTCGTCCAAGACGGCGATGTGATTCACTTCATTGTCGCCTGATGGTCTTGTTGACCCTCATCCTCATCACGGCCATCTGGGGCTGGACCTTCGTGGTGGTGAAGGAGGCCCTGGACCAAGTTGGGCCCTGGCTTTTTTTGTTTTGGAGGTTCACCCTGGCCACCTTGTTGGCCGCGCCCCTTTTCCTGCGGGCTCGGGGCCGCTTTCAAGGGGACACTTTGCGGCGCGGGCTTCAATTGGGGCTTGCCCTCTTTGGCGGATATCTCTTCCAGACCTGGGGGCTTGTGTACACCACGGCCCAAAAGTCCGGGCTCATCACCGGCCTTTTCGTGGTGTTGGTCCCTCCCATCGCTTGGGTTTGGGGAAGCCGGCCTTCGGGAAAAAGCTGGCTGGCGGTGGGCTTGGCCACAGCCGGGATAGTGCTTCTTGCTGGGGGGAATCTGGAAGGGGGCACCTGGTTTGGCGACCTTCTCACGGTGATTTGCGCTTTCTCTTTTGCGTTGCACGTGGTTCTTCTGGATCGCTATGCCAAAGGCCAGGATCCCCAGGTCCTCCTTTTTTTGCAGGTGGGCGTAGTGGCTGTGCTTTCCGCTTTGGGCACCGGCCTTGTGGAGGGGTTTTCCCTGCCCCGCTCGGGGGTGGTCTGGCAAGGGGTGCTCATCACCGCGGGCTTGGCCACCACCCTGGCCTTCCTCATCATGACCTGGGCGGGGAAACACCTGGGTGCGATCACCATGGCTTTGATCCTATCCTTTGAGCCGGCCTTCGCGGCCTTTTTCGGGTGGATCCTCCGTGGAGAGGTTCTCAACCTCAAACAGATCTTCGGGGCCATCCTCGTTCTTTTGGGAATTCTGGCCCAGTCCGTGCTCTTTCCTTTGATTGACCGAAGAAAGCTGGGCTTGGATAATCGAGCTTAGGGAGGGATGTCCGAACGGCAAGGAGCCGGTCTCGAAAACCGGTAGGGCCTTTTGGCCTTCGGGGTTCGAGTCCCCGTCCCTCCGCCAGCGCCCGTAGCTCAGCGGATAGAGTGCCGGCCTGCGGAGCCGGAGGCCGCAGGTTCAAATCCTGCCGGGCGCATTTATTTTTTGCGCGGCTGGATCACCTCGTCCACAATCCCGTAAGCCTTGGCCTCCTCTGCGCTCATCCAGAAGTTCCGATCCGTGTCCCTCTCGATTTTTTCCTTGGGTTGCCCAGTGTGATGGGCAAGGAGCTCGTTCACCCGGTCCCGCAGCTTCAGGATCTCATCGGCCTCGATTTTGATGTCGATGGCCTGCCCTCCCACCATGCCCCAAGGCTGGTGGATCATGATGCGGGAGTTGGGCAGGGCATAACGTTTGCCCTTGGCTCCTCCAGCAAGGATGAGGGCCGCGGCGGAGGCGGCGATTCCCACACAGATCGTGCGCACAGGACACCGCACGTACTGCATGGCATCGTAAATGGCTAACGCAGCCTGAAGGTCCCCGCCGGGGCTGTTGATGTAAAGCTGGATGTCCTTTTCCGGATCTTCGGCCTCAAGGCAGAGGAGCTGGGCGATGATGTTGTCCGCCGCTCCTGAATAAATCCCGCCTCCGGCGCTGGCCACGATCTCCCCGGAAAGGAAAATGATGCGATCCTTGAAAAGGCGGGCGAACGCCCGCTCCCAATACCGCATCATCCGCAGTTCCTCTTCCTCAAAATATTGCAGCCTCATTCCGACCTCCTTAAGTGCTCCAAAACCCAATCGGCAGTGCGTTCGAAAAGAAGACGATTATGCACGCTTTCCTCGTCCTCGCCCTCCTGGGAGGCGATTCGCCGCACCTCCTCCGGATCGGGGTGAAGGCCTTTCTCCTCGGCCAGACGGTGGATGAGGATCTCCCGGCGCAGGCGCCTTTCCACGGCCTTCTCCACCTCCGCCCGGACCTCCGGATTCTTCGGGAATTTCTTCATCTCCTCCTCCACCGTCTCCGCGAGGAGGCCCGGGGGAACGGGGATATTCAGGGCCTCGGCCAGGGCATCTAACGCCCGGCGGCGCAGCTCATCCCGCCGCTTGGCCTCCGCCCGAGCCAAAAGCTCCGCTCGCACCTCGTTTTGAAGCTCTTCCCACGTTTCCTTTCCATAGTGGCGGGCCGTTTCTTCAGGGGAAGGGAGGATCAGTTTATAAACCCCAACCACCTCGAATTCCTCTGCCCGCCCCTCCTCGTCGGCGAGGACGACCCGTGTTCCCGCTTTGACCCCCAAAAGTTGCCGGCCAATGTGGCGTTCTCCGGTGGCTATCCCTTCCCAAATGTGGTCCCCGCGGCGAATGTGCACCACATCCCCTTCCTCCGCGGGGGTGGTTTTCGGCTCCAGGGTCGCCGCCTCCCGTCTGAGCTCCACCAAAACCGCGTCCACTTCCTCCTCCCGCACCTCCGCAGGAGGTGGCTCCTCCACGGAAATCTTTAGGTCTTCAGGGACAGAAAACTCCGGGAGCACCTCGAATTCCGCTTGGAAGGAAAGACTTTCCCCTTTGACGAACTCCAGGGTTTTCACCCTGGGAGTGGTCACGGGACGCAGGGCGAGCTCCTTCAGGGCCTTATCCAGCCAGTCCTGGATCAGATGCTCTCGCACCTCTTCCCAGAAGGCCTCTTCTCCGTAACGGCGAAGCAAGAGGTGTTTCGGGGCCTTGCCCGGGCGGAATCCCGGCACCTGCAATTCCCGGGCCAATGCCCGCAGGATCTCCTCCTCTTTTTGGAGGACGGCCTCTTTGGGAACGCGGATCTCCAGGCTTACAAGGGTTCCCTCGCGCTTAAGCTGAATGTTTTCGTTGGGCACGCTATTGGCCATTATACCTGCCTACCACCACAACCCCGACAAGCGGGCCACATCTACACCCAAGAGGCGTACCGCCACCGCCTCCGCCCCCCGAAAGACCACGTCAAGGAGCCCCAAAAGCATGAGCACCACCACGATGATGATCCCAAACTGCTCTAGCCTTACCATCTGGATGCGCCAGCGGAGCGGCAGGAAATAAGCAAGAACACGGGAGCCATCTAACGGGGGAACGGGGATGAGGTTGAAGAACGCGATCAAAAGGGAGATCACCGTGAAAATGGCCAAGAACATGAACAACACGGAGTTACTCACCCCTGCCAAGAAAAGGGCCCGGGCCAAGGCTGCGGCCAGGATGGCGAGGAGGAGGTTCGTGGCCGGTCCGGCCAAGCCTACCCAGACCATCCCCCGCCACGGATCCCGAAAGTAATAAGGATTGATGGGAACGGGTTTGGCCCAACCGAACACCACAAGGGGAACGCCGGTGAACCGGCGGACGAGGATCAAAGCCAAGGGAAGGAGCACGGAGCCGATGGGGTCTAAATGGCGCAAGGGGTTGAGGGAGAGCCTTCCCGCGCGCTTGGCCGTGGGGTCGCCAAGCCAAAGGGCCACAAGGCCATGGGCGATTTCGTGGGGGATTACGCAAAGTAGGAGGGCCAAAATCGCCAAAACCACCTGAAGAAAAACGTTCAAGGGGCCTCCTCTCCCGACACCACAAGCACTTTTTCCCGCAAAAGGACGACCATACCCTTGGGACTTCCTTTTGGTTTCCGCACGTATCGGGCCTCAGTGTAGCTCACCTCCACCTTCCGTTCACCTCGGGCCTTGGAGAACCAAGCGGCGAGCTCCGCAGCCCGTCGTAACACTTCTTCTGGAACTTCCCTTCCCCCACTTCTTATAAGCACATGCGCCCCGGGAATTCCTCGGGCATGAAGCCAAATGTCATCGGGCTTAGCCTTACGCACAATCTCATCGTTCTCTTCGGCGGATCGGCCAACAAACACGGGGAATCCTGCGATCAAAAAGTATTTGGGCTTAGGCTTTTCCTCGGCTTTCGGCTTCTCCTCCTCCGGCCAGGCCCCAAGCTCCTTGAGCTCCCCGGAAAGATAAGAGACCAAGTCCGGCTTTTCCAGGATTTCCGCCTTTAAGCTAAAAAGCCGTTCCAGCTCGGCCTCAAGAACTCTCCTTCGCTCCGGTATGGCCGAAAGCTTCCTTTTGAGCTTCTTTGCCTTCTCATAAAGCTCCTGGGCTTGGAGAAGTGGCGGTTTGCTTGGGTCCAAGGTGATGGTGACAGGGCGTCCTGAAAAGTCCTCGACGGTAACCTCCCATTCTCCTGGGGTGATTTCCGAGATCCTAGCCATGATCAGATCCGCCTTTTCCCTTATTTTTTCGATCTCTTTGGCTTCTTCCTCTTCTTGCCTTAGGCTAAAAAGGGCTTTTTCCCTTCGGCGGATGGCGATGTCGATGGCAGCAAGAACTTTTCTTGCTAACCCCAGCCAAAGGCGTTCTTCCAAGAGTCGATCCAAGGCCTCCCAGAAGCTTGGAAGCTCCTGGAGCGGCGTTCCCAAATCATCTCTAGGAAAGAAGCTTGCTAAAAGCCCTTCGTCCGTCCGGTAAAGAAAGCCCCGGGGAGGGAAGAAAAGGAGCTTTTCCCCAAAGGCCTTAGGATCTTCGCCTAGGGATTGAGCCAAACGCTTAAGACTCGGTCCCATGCCTAAAAGCACGTTGGATGAAGTTTCAGGATCGATGGGAGCAAAATTTCCTTCCCGAAGGGAGTCCGTGACCTTTCCGCCGCGGAGGATGAAGATGTTTCCCTGGCGGGGCCGAAGGTCGAGGATTATTTCCCCGTCTTGGAAGGAGAGGCGTATTACCCGTTCGAATCCAATTTGATCCAGGGAGAGAAGCCTTTGGCCCTGGAATTCCCGAACCTTTTGGCAAAAGGGAGGTGGTTCGGGTGGGGCAGGAGGCCGGAGGGCGGTGAGGTGGAAGGCTTTCCCTTTGGGATCGAGGACCAAAGCACCGCTTGGCCCAAAGAAACGGAGGAAAAGAACATCCCCCACCTGATGGGCCTTAGAGAGCCTGGCCCCTTTTAGGACCTGGGCCTCCTCCACCGCCTTCCTAAGTTCCAGTCCCTCCATCGGTTTTTTTCCTCCCAATCCTAAGGCAGAGGATGGAACGAGCCCATAGGGCTTCCAAGCCGGGCCTTACACTCAATGCTATTCCCTTGCGTCCCAGGAGGCTTAAGGTAAGCTTGTGAATGGTGCCGGCGTAGCTCAGCGGCAGAGCAGCCGCTTCGTAAGCGGCGGGTCAGAGGTTCGAATCCTCTCGCCGGCTCAAGGGCTTGGCCTGCGGAGGTGGGGAGAATGCAGAAAGGGACTTACCGGGTGAAAACGGGGTTCGCCGAGATGTTCAAGGGTGGAGTCATCATGGACGTGACCACGCCCGAGCAGGCTCAAATCGCCGAGGAAGCGGGAGCCGTGGCCGTCATGGCCCTGGAGCGGGTTCCCGCCGATATCCGCGCTCAGGGTGGGGTCGCTCGCATGGCCGATCCCAAGAGGATCAAGGAGATCATGAACGCTGTGTCCATTCCAGTCATGGCCAAATGCCGCATTGGTCACATCGCCGAGGCAAAAATTCTAGAGGCCCTGGGTGTTGATTTCATTGACGAAAGCGAAGTTTTGACCCCGGCTGACCCCTTCCACCACATCGATAAGTGGCAGTTCAAAGTCCCGTTTGTTTGCGGCTGCCGGGACCTAGGGGAGGCCTGCCGAAGGCTCGCGGAGGGGGCGGCTATGCTTCGCACGAAAGGCGAAGCGGGAACGGGAAACGTCGTCGAGGCCGTCAGGCACATGCGCCTCCTCAACGACCAAATAAGGCGCCTAAAGGAAATGTCCCGGGCGGAGCTGGTCACTTATGCCAAGGAGATCGGCGCTCCCGTGGAGATCCTAGAGATGATCCAGGAGCTGGGCCGGCTCCCCGTGGTGAACTTCGCCGCCGGCGGGATCGCTACCCCGGCCGATGCCGCCCTGATGCGCATGCTCGGGGCTGACGGGGTCTTTGTGGGCTCCGGCATCTTCAAGAGCGCAAATCCGGAGAAGAGGGCCCGGGCTATTGTTCTGGCTTGCACTTATTACGACGATCCTGAGCTTTTGGCCAAAGTCTCCGAAGACCTGGGTGAGGCCATGCCCGGGATCGAGATCGAAAAGATCCCCGAGCACGCCCTCATGCAATACCGATGAAGATCGGGGTTTTGGCCGTCCAAGGTGCGGCAAGGGAGCATATTTTGTGCCTCTCTCGTCTGGGGGTGGAGGCAGTTCCAGTTTTAAGACCCGCGGATCTGGCGGGCCTTTCAGGCCTCATCCTTCCCGGGGGAGAGTCCACGGCCCAGTGGCGTCTTCTTTCCCGCGCCGGGCTTCTTGGGCCCCTGCAGGAGGCCCTTAAGGAAGGCCTTCCCGCGTTTGGCACTTGCGCCGGCTTGATCCTTCTGGCGAGGGAGATCACGAACTGGCCGGAGAGATATTTTGGGGTTCTGGATGTGGTGGTGGAGCGAAACGCCACGGGAAGGCAGGTGGATTCCTTTGAGGCCGAGGTGAAGGTGGAGGGCTTGGGCGAGGTTCCAGCTGTGTTCATCCGCGCCCCGGCCATCCGCGCGGTGGGACCCAAGGTGGAGGTTCTCGGTCGATATGATGGTGAGCCGGTCCTGGTGCGGCAGAGCTCTATCCTTGGCGCCACATTCCATCCCGAGCTCACGGAAGACCTGCGCCTCCACGAGTTTTTCTTAAACTTGTGTGGAAAGGGGTGAGCATGGTGAGGATTGCCATCAACGGTTTTGGGCGAATCGGTCGGGTGACGCTCCGTGTGTTGGCCAAGCGGGGTTGGCCCCTGGAGCTTGTGGCCATCAACGATCCCTTCCTCCCCCCACAACAGGCGGCCCATTTGGTAAAGTACGACACAGTCTACGGTCGCGCGCCGTTTTCCGTTTCCGCTAAAGACAATGCCCTTTTGATTGATGGGCGAGAGATTCGGTTCCTTGCGGAGAAAGATCCCGCGGCCCTTCCCTGGAAGGATTTGGGGATCGATGTAGTGATCGAATCCAGCGGGGCCTTCACCGATCCGGCTTTGGCTTCCGGGCACCTCAAGGCGGGGGCAAAGCGCGTCCTCATCTCCGCCCCGCCCAAGGGCGAGGAATCCGCGGATGTGCCCCAGATCCTTTGGCGCATAAATGAACACCACTACGATCCCCGAAAACACCAGATCGTGTCCGCTGCTTCCTGTACTACTAACTCTTTGGGGCCAGTGGTGAAGGTACTTCATGAGGCCTTCGGGATCGAGCATGGATTTCTGACCACGGTCCACGCGTACACGGCCGATCAAAGGCTGGTGGACGCGCCGCACCGGGATCTGGCGCGGGCGCGGGCCGCGGCGGCCAACATCGTCCCCACCTCCACCGGCGCCGCCCGCTCCATCCCCACCATCTTCCCTGAGCTCAAAGGCAAAATGGACGGGATCGCCATGCGCGTCCCTGTCCCCTGTGGCTCTGTTTCCGATTTCGTGGCCAAGCTCAAGAGGCCTGCCGGCTCCACCGTGAAAGAGGCGGTGGAGAACGTAAACCGGGCGTTTGAGGAGGCGGCGAAAGGGCCACTGGGCGAGGTCATGGCAGTGACCCGCGATCCCATCGTCTCCTCCGATGTGCTCGGCGAGGACCACTCCGCGGTGGTGGCCCTTGCTTACACCATGGTGTTGAGCGCCGCTTTGGATGTGGTGAAGGTCCTTTCCTTCTACGACAACGAGTGGGGCTACTGCTGCCGGCTTTTGGATGTGGCCCAGTACATCGCGGGCCGCTAGGTGGCTGGCGGGGTGGGTTGGGCTTCTCTTCCCGCCCCATTGTGTTGTTTGCGGACGGGAGGTGGAGGGCCCCACCCCGCTCTGTGGGGAATGCGGAAAGGAGATCCGGCGCTGGGAGGCGGTTTGTCAAGTGTGTGGAGTGGGGATTGAGCCCGGGCTGGATCTGTGCCCGGACTGCGCGGTAGAGGCCAGGTCTTTTGCCTGGGCTCGCTCCATCGGCCCGTACGAAGGGGTGGTGCGGGCCCTGGTCCTTTTGGTGAAGTACGAGGGCGAGCGGCTGGTGGCCAGGTTTCTCGCCCGGGAAATGGCCGAACTGGCAATGGGGGAGGCCAAGGTGGTGACTTGGGTTCCTCCGGACCCGCTCAGGCTCAAAAAGCGCGGTTTTCATGGGGCCGAGCTTTTGGGCCGGGAGGTGGCCAGGGCCCTTGGGCTTCCGGCCAGGCCCCTTTTGCGCAAGCTCGCCCCCTCCCCGGAACAAGTGGGAAGGCCCCGGGAGGAAAGGATCAAGGCCATGCACGGCCTTTTTTCCGCGACAAAGAGGGGCCGGGGGGAGCCCGTTCTCCTTGTGGACGACGTGATGACCACCGGAGCCACTGCCAGCGAAGCGGCCCGGGCGCTATTGGCCGGGGGATTCGGGGAGGTGGGGGTCCTCACCTGCGCCCACACTGCGGGGAAAGAGTGATGGAGATCAAAAGATTCGTGGTTGGGCCGCTTTTCACCAACGCCTATCTTCTCCTCGACGGCGGAGAAGGGGCGTTGATCGATCCCGGCGGCACTTCCGCTGAGCTCGAACTCGCCTTAAACGAAGTGCGATTGAAATACATCCTTCTCACCCATGGCCATTTTGATCACGCCGATTACGCTGAAGCACTTCGCGCTCGCACCGGCGCCCTTATCCTCTACCATCCTGAGGAGAGGCCGACCTTTTGGGCCCTGGGCCGCACCCCGCCCACTCTAGATAAACCCCTTTCCGATGGCGAACGCCTTGCCCTCGGCGGCGAGGAGCTTTTGGTATGGCATCTTCCCGGACACTCCCCGGGCTCCGTGGCCTTCCTTTGGGAAAAGGGGAAGACGATTTTCGTGGGGGATGTGTTGTTTGCCGGGTCCGTCGGCCGCACCGACCTTCCCGGCGGCTCCTGGGAGGAGCTTTCCCGCTCCCTTTCTCGCCTCCTCACCTTGGGGGAGGGCTGGCGGATCCTCCCGGGCCACGGCCCGGCCACGGACCTTTCCCGGGAGAGGGAGCGAAACCCGTTTTTGCGGGAGCTCGCCCATGGGCGCCCTTGAGGAGATCAAAGCGCGGGTGAACATTGTGGACCTCATCGGCCGGTATGTGGCCCTCAAACCGGCCGGGAAGAACTACAAGGCCCGTTGCCCCTTCCATCCCGACGACACCCCTTCCCTCATGGTTTCCCCCGAAAAGGGCCTTTGGCATTGCTTTGGCTGCGGGGCCGGCGGAGACGCCATCTCCTTCCTCATGCGCATCGAACACCTTACCTTCGCGGAAGCCTTGGCCAAACTGGCCCAGGAACTCGGGATTGAACTACGCGCAGGCGGCGAGGGGAAAACTCGCCTTTTCCAGGTGAACCTCGAGGCCCTGCGCTTTTTCCAGCGGGAACTGCGCGGCCCCGCCGGCGAAAAGGCCCGGGCCTACCTCCTTTCCCGGGGGATTAATGAATCCCTTTGGGAGAAATGGGGCCTTGGTTATTCGCCGTCTGCTTGGGATGCCCTTCTTCGGGCCCTGAGCCGCTTTGGCGTGCAAACGCTCCTCGACCTTGGCCTTGTGGTGATGGGCGAGCGCGGCCCCTATGACCGCTTTCGCCATCGCCTGATCTTTCCCATCCGGGATGAGCAGGGGCGAGTGGTGGCGTTCGCCGGCCGGGCGTTTGAAGGGGAACCGAAATACCTGAACACCCCGAATACCCCGCTTTTCACCAAAGGGACGGTCCTCTATGGGTTAGACCTGGCCAAGGAGGCCATCCGGCGCAAGGGGCGGGCGGTGATCGTGGAAGGATACACCGATGTAATCAGCCTCCATGCCGCAGGGATCGAAGAAGCTGTAGCTTCCATGGGCACCTCCCTCACCGCGGACCAAGCCCGTCTTTTGGCCCGCTACACCGAAGAGGTGGTGATTGCCTACGATCGCGACGCCGCAGGCGAGGCCTCCTCCTTGCGAGGGATGTTCATCCTCCATGCAGCGGGCCTAAGGGTGCGGGTCGCCTCTTTTCCGCCTGAGGAGGACCCTGATTCCTTTGTGCGCAAAGCGGGAAGAAAAGCAGTGGAGGAAGTTCTCGCCCAGGCCCAGCCTTTCCACGAATTTTTCCTCCACGCCTTGGCCAGCCGCCACGATCTTTCCCGCATGGAGGGCAAAGAAGCCCTCCTTCGGGAGGCCCAGGGCTTTTGGCCGGAGATCAAAAGCTCGGTGTTGAAGCTGGAGATCATCCACGGCTTTTCCAACCTCTTGGGCCTTCCGCCCGAGGAAGTTCAGGAAGCCCTCCGAGGGGTGAGTAGGCCAGTTCCCCGGGCCGAAGAGAAAGGGGAGCCCTCCCTCACCCCGGAGGACTTGGTAGTGAAATTCCTTTTGGAAGGGAAAGTTCCCGAGCGGGTGGTAGCGGAGCTTTTGGCGGAGGAGGGGCGTTTTTGCCCGGTTTATCGGGAAGTGGTACGGCGGTGGGCGGAGCGCTGGGCCGAAGGACAGCTGCCCGATGCCGCCGCGCTCATCTCTGGCCTCTCTCCAGAAGCGGCGGCGCGGGTCTCCCGCCTCCTCCTTTTGGAGCTCAAGGTGGCCAACGAAGGGCAGGCCCTGGAAGAGGCCCTCATGCGTTTCCTTTACATTCCGCGCCTTACGGAGCGCATGGAGGAGGTGAAGTTGGCCATCAAGGACGCGGAGGAGCGCGGGGATAGCGAGGCCGTGCGGCGGCTCACCTTGGAGTTCCAGCGGCTCTGCCGGCAGCGCTTGGAGCTCCTGCGGAGGCGATGATGGAGTCCGAGGAGCTTGGGAAAAAACAGGGCGGGCCGGAATGGATCGGGCCTGAGGAGGCCGAAGAGGAATTGGTGGGGCTCATCCCTTTCCTCATGGAGATGGCCGAGGCCGAGCCCGAGGAAGAGGAGCGCGCCCAGGACCCCATCCGCACCTATATCCAGGAGATCAGCCGCATCCCCCTCCTCACCAAAGAGGAGGAAGTGGAGCTTTCCCAAAAGATTGAAGCCGGGCAGGAGGCCGCTCGCCGCCTCCGCGAGGAAAAGGATCTTCCCGAGGAAGAAAGGGCGCGTCTGGAGGAGCTCGTGCGGGAGGGGAGGCTTGCCCGCGAGAGGATGGCCGCGGCGAACCTGCGCCTTGTCGTCTCCATCGCCAAGCGCTATATGCATCGCGGCCTCTCCTTTTTGGACCTCATCCAGGAAGGGAACATCGGCCTCATGCGGGCCATCGATAAATTCGACTGGCGAAAGGGGTTCAAGTTCTCCACCTACGCCACCTGGTGGATCCGCCAGGCCATCACCCGGGCCATCGCCGACCAGGCCCGCACCATCCGCGTCCCCACCCATACCATGGAGGCCATTCAAGAGCTGGAGAGGCTGCGCGAAGAATATGTGCGAGAACACGGCGTTCCCCCAACTTATGAAGAGCTAGCCGAGCTTTTGGGGACAAGTGTGGACCGCGTGAAAAAACTCGAACGGGCCCTCATGCCCACCACCTCCTTGGAGCGGCCCCTTTCCGAAGAGGACGAGGAAACCCTCGGGGATTTCATTCCCGACGAGAACGTGCCCTCTCCCTCCAGGGAGGCCATCAAGGCCCAGCTCCGGGAGCTTCTCCAGCGGGCGTTGCAGGAGCTGGAGCCGCGGGAGCGGGAGATCCTTGAGCTTCGCTACGGCCTTCGGGATGGACATCCCCGCACCCTAAAGGAGGTGGCCACCCATTTTGACATCACCCGGGAGCGCGTGCGGCAACTGGAGCTCAAGGCCCTGGAAAAGCTGAAATATCCGGCGCGGCAGCGCTCCCTGCGCTATCTTTACTCCCTTCTCCTTTCTGAGGAATGACGGTGCTTCTCATCTTGGGCCCCACCGCCGTGGGGAAGACCAGGGTGGCGGCGTATGTGGCGGAAAAAGCGGAAGCGGAGATCATCTCCGCCGATGCCCGCACAATTTTCCGGGATATTGCCGTGGGCGCGGACCGACCTCCTTCGGAGATCCTTTCTCGCATTCCCCATCATCTCGTAGGGATTCTCCCGCCGGAGGCGCGGTATGACGCGGCCCGGTTCCGGGCGGACTGCGAGCGCCTGGTGGCGGAGATCACCGCGCGGGGAAAGCGCGTGGTGATCGTGGGCGGAAGCACCCTGTACATCCGGGCCCTCACCCGCGGACTTTTCCCAGGGCCGGCGGCCGACCCCCAGATACGCCGGGAGTTGGCGGGGCTTCCTACGGAAAAGCTGCGAGAGGAGCTGGCTCGCGTGGACCCCAAAAGCGCAGAAAAGATCCACCCCCGGGATAGGGTTCGCATGATCCGCGCCCTCGAGGTCTTTTTCCTCACGGGAAAGCCTCTCTCCGCCCACTTTGGAAAGGAAAAGCCGTTTCCATGGCCCTTGGTGAAGATCGGGCTTTCCTGTGCGCGGGCGGAACTTTACCGCCGAATAGAGGAACGGGTGGAGCGCATGTTCCAAGAGGGCTTAGTGGAGGAAGCCCGGCGCCTTTGGCAGATGAACCTCCCTCCGGAGGCTCCCATCCTTCGCACCATCGGCTACCGCGAGCTTTTCGGTTATTTTCGTGGGGAATATGACCTAAAAGAGGCCAAGCGCCTCATCATTCGCCACACCAAGGACTACGCGCGAAGACAGCTCGCGTTTTTCCGGGCGGAAAAAGACGTGATTTGGCTCGATGTCACGGGGAAAATCTCGGAAGAGGTGGGGGAAGAAATTCTCAGGGTTTGGCGGACTTACGAGCCCAGTTTAGAATAAGGGCCATGCTCTCCGTCTTTTCAGGCAAAGCCATTCGTGAGGCGGATAGAAAAGCCGAAGAACTTGGGGTCTCCTCCCTTCTCCTCATGGAGTCCGCGGGGCGAAGCGCGGCCGAGGAGATAAAGAAATGGCTTACGGATGTGCGGGGACGCAGGTTTCTTGCGGTGTGCGGGAAAGGGGGAAACGGCGGGGATGCCCTTTGTGCTCTGCGGTATCTCGGCCTTTGGGGCGGGGAGGTGCGGGCCATTGTCCTTGGGAAGCCCTCCGGAGCGGCCGGAGAGGAATACCGCGCCTTCTCTGCCTCCTTTCCGGAACAGGTGCAAGTTGTGGAAAACGAAGCGGAGCTTAATGCTCTTAGAAGCTGGTTTTCGTGGGCGGAGATAGTTCTGGACGGGATTCTTGGGGTGGGAATTGAGGGGCCAGCGCAGGGACTTCCCCGGAAGGCCATTGAGCTCCTTGCGGATTTTCCCGGGCTTGTGGTGGCCATGGATCTTCCTTCCGGGCTTCTTGCGGACTCTGGGCGGATCCCGGGGTCGGCCGTGCGGGCCCAGCTAACCCTGGCCATGGGGGCTTTGAAGCCTTGCCATCTTCTTCCCCCGGCGGCGGAACTATGCGGAGAGGTACGGGTGGTGGAGGTGGCCTATCCCCCGGCCGTTTGGAGGAACCTCGAGTCCCTGGCCGAGGTGCTCGATGAGGAGCGCTGTTCAGCTTTATTGCCCCCGCGGCCGCGGTTTGGCCACAAGGGGACGTTTGGCCGGGTTTTGGTGGTGGCCGGGGCGGTGGGGATGGCCGGGGCCGCGGCCCTTTGCGCCGAGGCTGCCCTGCGCGCCGGCGCCGGGCTCGTCCATGTCCTCACCCCCGAGCCGGTCTTCCCCATCGTGGCCGGGCTCATTCCCGAGGCCTTGGTCCATCCCGGCCCAGCCGAGCCGGAGGGCACTTTCTCCCCCGCTGCTGCGGAAGAAGCCCTGCGCTTAAGCCAAGGGATGGATGTAGTGGTGGCCGGGCCCGGATTGGGCCGCACCCCTGGCCCAGCGGAAGTGGTGCGGGCTTTGCTCACGGAAAATCCGGCAAAGCTCGTCCTGGACGCGGACGCCCTTTTTGCCCTGGCTCATGACAAAAAACTTCTTCAAAGGAAACACGGGGAATTGATCCTCACTCCACATCCTGGCGAATTCAGCCGCTTGGTGGATGCCCCCACCGAGGAAGTGATCCCAGAAAAGATCCGCTGGGCCAAGGAAAAGGCTAAGGAGTGGCGGGCTGTAGTGGTCCTCAAGGGTCCGCCCACGGTCATCTCCTCCCCCGATGGCCGCACTTTCTTGAACACCACGGGGAACACGGCTTTGGCCCACGGCGGCTCCGGCGACGTCCTGGCGGGATTGATCGCCGGCCT
>JACIWL010000011.1 GCA_014360995.1 Candidatus Bipolaricaulota bacterium
GGGAATGGGGGCTCAAACCGCCGAATTACCCGTTTGGGATGTATGAGGGGCCAAGCCTCCTTGAGGCCGATAACCCCCGGGACTTCCCCGGGACCATCGTCCTCTTCCGCAGGCCCCTTGAGGAGTGGTGTGAAAGCGAGGAGGAGCTCAGGGACCAGATCCGGCGCACGGTCTTCCACGAGCTTGCCCATCGCTTTGGCTTTTCCGACGAGGAAATGCTCGAGGAGCTCCGCGCGGGCGCCGGTTTCCCCTGGCCAAAGGAAAAGCGGCGCCGCGAGGCCGAGCGCCACCGCAAGCAGGCCGCGCATGACCTCCTTGCGGCAAAGACCTTGTTGGAAAAAGGTTTCCATGATTGGGCGTTGGAGGCGGCCCTGACCGCGGCCTACCGGGCGCTCGTGGCCTTCCTCATAGAGAAGGGGGAGGATCCAGAAGTGATTGTGGCCGAGGGGATACCAGAGCTCCTTTTCCGCGCGGCTAAGTATGAGCAGCGTTTTTCACGCTTACAGAAACTTACAAGGCTGGACCGGGTGAGCACGGATATGGGCGACCCCGGCGTGGAACCGCCTTGTTTTAGGGTGCGGGAAAGGGATGCTGCCCTCGCCGTGCGCCTTTCTGGGGAGCTTTTGGAGCTTGGAGGAGGTGGCGATGGAGAGGTTTGAGACGGAGGTGGCGGGAACGCGGCTGGTGCTGGTGCAAGGGGACATCACCAAGCAAGAGGTGGAGGCCATCGTGAACGCTGCCAACCCGGACCTCACGCCTGGAGGCGGAGTTTCCGGAGCCATCCACCGTGCCGGTGGGCCAACGGTCACGGAGGCGGCCGCGGAAATTCGGCGCCAACGGGGGCGCCTCCCCACCGGAGAAGCGGTGATCACCCCGGGCGGAAGCCTTCCCGCCCGCTACGTCATCCACACCGTGGGCCCAGTATGGCACGGAGGAAATCAAGGGGAGCCCGAGCTTTTGGCCAAGGCCTACCGATCGTGCCTTTCGTTAGCCGTGCAAGAGGGGATAAAAACCATTGCCTTTCCCAGCATCTCCACGGGCGCCTATGGCTACCCCGTGGCGGAGGCCGCGGTGGTGGCGCTGCGCACGGTGCGCGATTTCCTTCGGGAAAATCCCGGAAAACTTGCGGAGGTTCGCTTTGTCCTCTTTTCTGCAGCGGACTTTGCCGAGTATCGGAAGGCGTGGGAGAAGGTGAGTAGCGTATAATTCCACCCCATGATCCGGGCGGGCAAACCCAGGGACACTGTACAGGCCCTTTTCCCCGACGGCCGGATCCTCGAGGGGCCCGTGGGCACAAGCCTTGCGGAGTTTGTCGCCGCGGCCTACCCCGATCCCACGGTCCCCGCCGTGGCCGCGCTCGTGGACGGGGAGCTATGGGAGCTCAGCGAGCCCCTCCGCCGGGACGCCGAGGTCCGCCCCATTTTCCTGACCGATTCCGAAGGAATCAGGATTTACACCCGCTCATTGAGCTTCCTTTTGGCCGCCGCGGTGGCAGAGCTTTTCCCCCAGGCCCGCCTCATCATCGACCATTCCGTGCCCTTTGGTGGTTACTACTGCCGGGTGATGGGAAGGCCCCCGTTTTCTCCGGCCGAGCTCGCCCAAATCGAGGACCTGATGCAGCGCTGGGTGGAGGAGGACCGCCCCATCGAGAAGGAGCTCCTTCCGGCGAGCGAGGCGGCACGAGCCCTGGCCGCCCAGGGTTTCCCCCGCAAGGCCGCCCTTCTTTCCTCCCAAAATGACATGTCCATCCCCCTATACCGGCTGGGGACGTTCAGGGAATACCTGTTTGGGCCAATGGTCCCCTCTACCGGCTATCTTCGCTATTTCCGCCTTCACCCCTACCACGACGGCTTCATCCTCCAGTTCCCGCGGCGGGAGCGCCCGACGGAGCTCGCTCCGGTGGAGGACTACCAGCCCCTTTGGCAGGTGTTTGAGGAGTACGGCCGCTGGCTGGAACTCCTTGGCGTTTACGACGTTTTGACCGTGAACGAGGCCATCCGCACCGGCCGGATGGCCGAGGTGATCCTCGTCTCCGAAGCCCTGCACGAGCAGAGGATCGCCGAGATCGCCCGAGCCATCGCCCGGCGCGAGCCGAAGATCGTCCTCATCGCCGGCCCCTCCTCTTCGGGAAAAACGACGTTTACGAAGAGGTTGGCCATCCAACTTTTGGCCCTCGGGCTTCGGCCGTACCCGATCTCCATGGACGACTACTTCCTTCCCCGGGAGGAGATGGCCCGCCGCGGCCTCACCGATTTCGACGATCTTTCCGCCCTGGACCTTCCTCTTTTCCACGAGCAGATGGCCGCCCTCGCCGCCGGGGAAGAGGTGACCCTTCCTCACTTCGATTTTCCCACGGGCACCCGAAAAAAGGGGCTCACCCTGCGCCTGGACAGCGAAGCCCTCCTCCTTGTGGAGGGGCTGCATGCCCTCAATCCCGCTGTGCTCCCAAGCGACCTTGGCAAGAAAGTTTTCCGCATCTACGTTTCTGCGCTAACTCAGCTCAATCTGGATGACCATGTGCGCATTTCCACCACCGATACCCGCTTCATCCGCCGGATCGTGCGGGACGCGGCGTTTCGCGGGTACTCCGCTGAGCAGACCCTGAGCCTTTGGGGGAACGTCCGCCGGGGGGAGAAACGCTTTGTGTTCCCCTACCAAGGCCGGGCGGACGTGATGTTCAATTCCGCCTTGGTCTACGAGTGGAACGTCCTGCGGAGCCGGGTGGAGCCCCTTCTGCTTCAGGTGCGCCACCCGCGCCTGAGGCTAGAAGCGGAGCGTCTTTTAGGGATTCTCCGGTGGTTTGCCCCTTACCCGGATGGGGAGGTCCCTGCCACCTCCATCCTGCGGGAGTTCATCGGCGGCGGGATTTTGGCCAGCTATTATCCAAGCCCGTTTGAGCGGGCCACGTGGAGGCGCGGATGAACGTGTTTGATAAAAAATTCCGGCGGATCGAACCGTGGGTGGGATTTGCTCAGGTGCAAAAGCAGCTTAGGGATGGCGGCGCCTTTTTGGTTTCCGTGGACAAAGGGGGCCGGCCCAACGCCATGACCATCGGCTGGGCCCTCCTCGGCACCATCTGGTATCAGCCAGTCTTGATCGTTTGCGTGCGCCCATCCCGCTACACCCACTCCTGCCTTTTGCATTCCCGGGAATTCACGGTGAACATCCCCTTCGGAAAAATGGAGAAGGAGCTGGAGTTCTGTGGGGAAAAATCTGGGAAAGACGTGGACAAATTCAAAGAGCTCGGACTTCGCTGGGAACGGGGGCACGAGGTTTCCATCCCCGTTTTGACCGATTGCGATCTCATATACGAGTGCCAGATCATCGCCCAACTGGACTTGGTCCAGGAGGGGATCCTCTCCGAAGAGGTGCGCACCAAGTACTATCCTCAAGGGAACTTGCACACCTTGTTTTTCGGGGAGATCAAAGCGGCTTGGCGCGCCCGCGAAGGAGGGAAATAGCTTCCACCACGCCCTCGGCAATTTTTAAAGACCTGGTAGCTATTTTGAAGGGCAAAGTGGGATCCGGCCGGGGATCGATCTCTAAAACCTTCATGCCTGGCCGGACTTCCAGCCCTTCATGAAGAACGCCCCGCACCACCCCGGAGATGGGGGCCAAAAGCTCTGTCCCATCTACCCGCGCGATCGGTTCCCCTTCCTTCACCAGATCGCCAATGGTACAACGAGGGAAGAAAACCCCAGAGCAAGGAGCGCGCACAACCCTTTCCACCCGAAGCCCCTCCACCGCGCAGGGTCGGTGGGTGGGAGGAAGGGCGCTTCCCAGAAGGTAGACGCGCCCAAGATCCGGCCCCTCCAGGGTCTCCACTACGGCGTGACAATCGACTCCGGCAGTGAACCCCGGTCCAAGGCCTACAACAAGGGGAGCCTCAGAGATGCTCGTTCCCAAATTGCGCTTGGCCATGCGCGCGTCTATAAGGATTTCTGGAGCGATCTCCCTTAACGCCTCGCCCTCGGGAGCAAGCACCGCCACAAAACCTTCTTCCACAAGCCTTTTGGCCTCGGCCGGGGAAGGGGCTCGCCGCGCGACCACCCCTTCCACCTCCCATTCACCGCGATAAATCGCCTCGGAAAAGGACACGGCCCAGCGCAGGGTGGTGGGTTTGGGGAGCTCTGTGTAGATGAGCTTATAGCCCAAGGCATGCAAGAGGACCCCTACCACCGTGCCCACGTCCCCGGCGCCGCGGACAAAAACAACGCTCATTTTTGCCAAGGGATGAACTTCCCCCGCCCTGGGCGGGCCAAGATCTCCCCATCCCGATAAACCCACTCCCCCCGGGAGAGCACTCCCACGATCTTTCCCCGCACGGAAAAGCCCTCGTACGGGGAGAAATCGACGGCCATGTGGAGGTCTTTGGCGTGGATCGTCCAGGTGGCCTTCGGATCGATAAAGACCAGGTCGGCATCGGAGTTAGGCTGAACCGCGCCTTTTTTGGGCCAAAGGCCGAAGGCCCGCGCCGGCCCCTCCGAAAGAAGCCAGGCCAAATCCGAGGGACGCAGGCGACCGCTTCCCACCCCGGCGGAGAAGAGAAGCGGAAGAAGGGTTTCCACTCCCGGAAGGCCGGAGGGGATCCTCTCCGGATGCTCCCGGTAAGGATCCTTTTGGGCGCGGGTGAAGGGGCAGTGATCAGTGGCCACCGCCTGTAGCCTCCGCCGGGCCAAGGAACGCCAAAGGGCCTCCTGATCCTCACGTGTCCGCAGGGGCGGGGTCACGGAAAAAAGATGTCCATCGGGACGGCTATACACGCTCTCATCCAAAAGGAGGTAATGGGGACAAGTTTCCCCGAGGAGCGGGGCCCCGGCCGAGCGGGCGGAAAGGAGGGCCGAGAGGCCAGAAGCCGAGGAAATGTGGGCCACATATGTCGTGCAGTGTGTCCTTCGCGCAAGGATGCCCACTTCTGCAATGGCCACCTCTTCGCTCAGTGCGGGCCTTGCCCAGGGGAACGGCCCTCCTTTTTGGTCCACGAGCTCATCGGCCTCGGCATGGACCATGGCTACACCCCCTATTTCCCGGATTGCTTCCATGGCCACTTTAAGATCCCCAAGGCTCGTGCGGCGACCAGAATCTGAATAGGCCAAATAAAACTTGAACGAGCGCACACCAAGCTCCCGCACGGCAGGAATTTCCCAAAGGCGCTCGGGCCGCCAACCCACCATCTCCGCGTGGAAGCTATAGTCCACCACAGACACCCGCGCCTCGGAAAGCCTCCTTTCCACGGCCTCGGGGAGAGAAACCTCGGGATGGCCCAAGGTGAAGTCGATGAAGGTGGTGACTCCACCGGCCGCTGCGGCCAAAGAGCCGGTGTGAAAATCGTCCGCGGAACGCGTGCCGGCCACCGGCAAAGCAAAATGCACGTGCGCATCCACCACCCCGGGAAAGATAAGAAGGCCGTTAGCGTTGAACGTCTCCGCTGATTTGGCCGAAGCCTTGCCCACCCGCGCGATTCGCTCTCCCTCAACATAAAGGGTGGCCGGGCCCACGCGGTGCGACGTGACCACAATACCCCCGTGGATGAGCAAACTCATACAATAAGGTTAACAACCACGATTCCCTCGGCCAAGGGAAGGATGGGGCAGCCATGGAAAAGCGTCTGTTTTTGGATCTTTCCTATGAGGAGCTTGCCGAGGAGCTGAAGGCCCTCGGAGAGCCCGCTTATCGGACACAACAGGTCTGGGAATGGGTTTGGCGCAAGCTCTGCCCGGACTTTTCCGCCATGACCAATCTCCCCCTTTCCCTGCGGGAGGAACTTTCCCGCCGGTTTTCGCTAGACCCGTTCACAGTTTTGGCCAAGGAATGCGATGAGGAGGGGACGGAAAAAGTCCTCCTTTCCCTCCCCGATGGGGCGAGCGTTGAGGCCGTACTAATTCGCGAGGAAGACCGAAACACGGTCTGCATTTCCACCCAAGTCGGTTGCCCGGTGGGCTGCTCTTTTTGCGCCACCGGACAGATGGGTTTTGTACGCAACTTAACCGCCGGGGAGATCGCCGGCCAAGTTCTGTACTTTGCCAAAGTTTTAGAGGCCCAGGGAAAACGCGTAACCCATGTTGTGGTTATGGGGATGGGCGAACCATTTTTGAACTATGAAGCCACATTAAAAGCGCTGAACAATTTAAACGACAAGCGCGGTTTTAACCTGGGCGCAAGGAGGATCACGGTCTCCACCATTGGGGTCGTCCCGGCTATCCTCCGCTTCGCCCAAGAGGAGAAGCAATACAATTTGGCTATTTCCCTTCACGCGCCCGAGGACGAGCTTCGCCGCAAACTCGTGCCTTTGGCCGAACGCTGGCCCATCTCTCAGGTCCTTTCCGCAGCCGAGGCCTACATTTTGGCCACCGGCCGCCGGGTCACCTTCGAATACGTGCTTTTGTGCGGTGTAAATGACGCGCTCAAACACGCGCGGGCTTTGGCGGCCCTTCTCCGCGGAAAGCTCGTGCACGTGAACCTCATTCCCTTTAACCCCGCTCCGGGTTTGCCCTTCTTTCCCCCTGACGAAGGTCAAATTGAGCTTTTTCGACGCGAGCTTTTGGCCCACGGCATCGATGTGACGGTGCGCCGCTCGCGAGGGATTAAAATCCAAGCGGGCTGCGGCCAATTGCGCTCTCGCGTTTTTCGCGAAAAATAGAATGGACCCCCTTGGTCAGCCAATTGGACCCCTTCCCACTTTTTCCCCTGAAGGCAGCCAGCCATTTTTGACACCTGAAGCCCATGCGTGTTATTATCAGTTTGCCAAAATGGGTAAGGAGGAATCATGTTACTAGGAATGCGGTTAGCCAGCGGAATTCGTGCCCTTTACGAGCTCGCACTTTTGCCGGAGCGCCGCAGTGCCGTGCGGGAGCTGGCCAAAGCGTGCGGGGTCAGCGAGCCCTTCCTTCGCCGCATCTTTTTGGACCTGCGGGCCAAAGGTTATCTGGAAGCGCAGAAAGGAAGGGTTGGCGGCTTCAAATTAGTGAAAGAGCCGCAGGACATAAAAATCGCGGACCTGGCAAAAATTCTAGAGAAAGAGCCTGCGTTGGTGTTGGGCCGGGTTGGACGAGATCTTCTTTCACCCGATCCCAGCTGCCCAACTTATCCATTCTGGGAAAGCATGGAGCAAAAATTTATGCAGGAAATGGACAAGCTCACCTTGGCCGACGTGATTGCCCTCGCCGGGGAAGCAAAAAGACCAGCACCCGCAAAGAAAGCTCGCGCAAAGACGACACGAGGGACGCGCAAGAAGAAAACTAGTGCCAAAGCCTCTAAGCGTTCCCGGCGTCGCTCTCGCCGCTAGCTTTTCAACGCCTTCCGCAGGGCTCTCAGGGGCAGGAGGGCGCAATTTAGGCGGGTTTGTATAACCCCGCCCAGAGCGGAAAGGAGCTCCTCGTCCTTCATTTCCCGGAGCTCCGCAAGGGTCCGCCCTTGGATAAGCTCGGTGAGGAGTGAGGCCGCGGCCTGGGAAATGGCACAACCGTGGCCATCAAAGCGCACGTCCGCCACTTTCCCATCGGCGACCTTGAGCTCAAGCCTCACCGCATCCCCACAAAGGGGGTTCACTTCCACCCCCACTAGGTCCGGATCCGAAAGGCGCCCTTTATTGCGGGGGTTTTTCCAGTGGTCGAGGATCACCTCTTCGTAGGGGCTCATCGCAAGGCCTCCCAAACCCTATCCAGGGCGGCCAAAAAAGCTTCCACCTCCTCGCGGGTGTTGTAAAGGTAAAAGGAGGCGCGGCAGGAGGCGGGGATGCCCAGGCGGCGATGGAGGGGCTGGGCACAATGATGACCGGCGCGAATGCAAATTCCCTCTTGGTCCAGAAGGGTGGCCACATCATGCGGATGGAGGCCTTTTAGGTTGAAGGAGACCAGCGCTCCGCGCTCCTTCGGATCGCGCGGGCCGTAGATCTCCACAAAAGAGCGGGTTTGCAACCCCTCCAGGGCCAAGGCAGTTAGTTCTCTTCCATGGGCGTTCACCGTAGGCATCCCTATCCCCGCGAGATATTCCACGGCCGCGGCGAGGCCAATGGCCTGGGCAATGGGCGGGGTTCCCGCCTCGAACTTGGCCGGGGGATCGGCCCAAACGGCCCGGTCCAGCCAAACCTCCCGGATCATCTCCCCGCCGGTGAGAAAAGGAGGCCACTCCTCAAGGAGCTCGCTTTTTGCCCAAAGAACGCCGATCCCAGTGGGACCCAACATCTTGTGGCCGGAGAAGGCCAAAACATCGGCGCCAAGCTCCTTTACACTTACCGGCATATGAGGTACGGATTGGGCGGCATCCACAACCACCACCGCCCCAACCCGGTGGGCCTCCTCCGCAATCTCCCCCACCGGGTTGATCGTGCCCAATACGTTGGATACATGGGCCAGCGCCACCACTTTCGTCCGGCGATTTAGCATTTTTCGGAAGGCGCTTAGATCGAGATGTCCCCCCTCCGTAATGGGAACGGCTAAAAGTTCGGCACCTTTTCGGCGGGCCAGCTCCTGCCAGGGGAGGATGTTGGCGTGGTGTTCCATTTCGGTGACGATGATCCGGTCGCCCAGAGAGACGCGGGTTTCCCCCAAAGCCCAGGCCGCAAGGTTCAACCCTTCGGTAGTCCCGCGGGTGAATACGATCTCCTCCGCTCGTGCCCCGAGGAATTCCGCCACCATACGGCGCGCAGCTTCATAAAGCTCGGTGGCCTCGTGGGAAAGAAGGTAAACGCCACGGCGCACGTTGGCGTTTTGCTCCCGGTAGAAGCGGGCCTCGGTCTCGATCACCTGGATTGGCTTTTGGCTTGTGGCCGCCGAGTCCAGGTAGATGAGGGGTTTCCCGTTCTCCAGCCGCCCTAGGATGGGGAAATCCGCGCGGAGCTTGGCAAGATCCATCATGCGATGGCCCCCTCAAAGCTCATCTCCAACAGGCGGCGCAGCTCCACCGCATATTCCAGGGGGATCTCCTTGAGGATCGGGGAAACAAAGCCGTTCACAATAAGGCTCAGAGCCTGGGACTCGTCAAGGCCGCGGGACATGAGATAGAAAAGCTGTTCCTGGGAGACACGGCCCACGGTGGCCTCGTGGCCCAGCTCCACCTCGTCGTTCTCGGCGTTTATGACGGGGATGGTTTCCGTACGGGCCTCCGGCGAAAGAAGAAGGGTTGAGCACTCCACATGGGCCCTCGCACCCCGGGCCTCAGAAGCCACATAGACCAGACCACGAAAAACGCTTTTCGCCCGCCCTTGCACCACCGAGCGTGAAATCAAGCGGGACGTGGTATCCGAGGCACGGTGGATGGCCCGAGCTCCAGTGTCTAGCCACATCCCCTCCTGGGCAAAGGTGAAAGAAAGGTTTTCTGTGCGCGCGCCTTTTCCTAAAAGCACAGTGGTGGGATAGAGCATGGTCACTTTGCTCCCAAGGGAGCCGGAGACCCAATCCACACTGGCCCCAGCATAGGCCCAGGCCCGCTTGTTGTTGAGGTTGTACACGTTTTTGGACCAATTTTGGATGGTGGTAAAACGCACCCGTGCATCTTCTTTGGCGTAGATCTCCACCATACCGGAATGCAGGCTCGTCCGGCTATAGCGGGGCGCGGAGCAGCCCTCAATGTAATGCAGAGAACTTCCCCGCTCGGCGATGATGAGGGTGTGCTCGAACTGCCCAACTCCTTCCGTCTGCATGCGGTAGTACGCCTGAAGGGGGATTTCCACCTCCACCCCCTCGGGGATCCAGATAAAAGTCCCGCCGCTCCACACGGCCCCGTGCAGGGCGGCAAACTTATTGTCTTCGGGCGGGATGATCTTCATGAAGTAGTCCTGGACCCAGG
The DNA here is from genome assembly GCA_014360995.1 of Candidatus Bipolaricaulota bacterium. Classification (GTDB taxonomy): domain Bacteria; phylum Bipolaricaulota; class Bipolaricaulia; order Bipolaricaulales; family Bipolaricaulaceae; genus DTER01. The sequence goes on from JACIWL010000011.1 coordinate 9,787, forward strand.
GAAATTCCCGCACGGCTTTTTCCATGCTAGTGAAGATGACCCCTTTAGCCCGAAGTTCATTAAGAAGAGAACGATAAACCTCCTCGGAATCCACCTGGGCTCCCAGGCCGGCCAGGGCCTTCTGCTCCGCTTCCGGAAGGCCAAGGGCCTGGAAGGTGCGGCGGATTTCTTCGGGAAGCTCCTCCCAGCGCCGGACGGGGTCCACAGGGCGGGCATAATAAGTGAGATCTCCCAAATCCAGCGCGGAGAGATCCGGTCCGAAGCGGGGCATGGGGAGTTTCTCAAAGATCTCTAGGCACCTCAAGCGGTGCTCCCGCATCCAATCCGGCTCGTTCTTCTCCCAGGAAAGCCGCTCCACGAAGTCCTTGGAGAGCCTAGCCGCTACTTTGCTCATCGCCGCACCACCTCGAAGCCCATCTCCCCGATCTTCCACGCCAGTTCCGGCCCTCCACGATCCGAGATCTTTCCATCCAGAAGAACAAAAACTTCATCCGGAGGCACGTGCTCAAGGAGGCGGGGGTAATGGGTGATGATGAGGATCGCCGTCCCAAAGGCGGCCATTTCCGTTATGACTTCGGCGATTAGGCGCAGGGCGTCCACATCTACCCCGGAGTCCGGCTCATCCAAAAGAGCCACTTTTGGCCGAAGCATGTAAAGCGCTAAAAGCTCCGCGCGCTTCTTCTCACCGCCCGAGAAGCCCACGTTCAACTCGCGCCCTTTGAATTCCTCCATCCTCAGGCGCCTAAGGGCCTGGGGGAAGGCCTTTTGGAACTCACAGAAACCTTTTCCCCGTTCGCTACAGGCCAGGCGCAAGAATTCTCGGAGCTTTACTCCCTCGACTTCCGGCGGGTGCTGGAAGGCCACGAAGAGCCCAGCCCGAGCCCGCTCATGGGGTAGAAGGCCCAAAAGGTCTTGGCCTTCCAAAAAGGCCTGGCCCCGCACCACTTGGTACTCGGGATGGCCAGCCAAGGCCAGGGCAAGGGTGCTCTTCCCCGAGCCGTTTGGGCCCATGAGGGCGTGAACTTTTCCGGCCTCCAGGGCAAAGTCCACGCCCCGCAGGATGAGTTTGTCCCCAACACGAACGTGAAGATCGCGCACCTCTAAAGCGGCCATTTCTCAAAATCTTACCAAAAGGTCCGATTAACCGCAACGTGGTATACTTCCGTCGTTATGGACGCAGTCATTGGGCTTGAGATCCACGTGCAGCTCCTCACGCGCACCAAGCTCTTTTGCCCCTGCCGCGCCGATTACTTCGCCGCTCCCCCCAACACCCTGACCTGTCCCGTATGCCTTGGCCTCCCCGGCGCCCTTCCCGTCCTGAACAAGCGTGCGGTGGAACTGGCCCTGCGAGTGGCCTTGGCCCTGGGTGCGCAGGTGCAAGAGGTCTCCCATTTCGACCGCAAAAATTACTTCTACCCCGACCTCCCCAAAGGCTATCAAATCACCCAGCGGGAGATCCCCTTGGCCACAGGTGGAACCCTTTCCTTTAAGGTCGAGGGCCAGAAAAAAACCGTGCGCATCCGGGAAATGCACCTGGAAGAGGACGCAGGAAAACTAATCCACACCGAATCCAAAACCCTGATCGATTTCAATCGCTGCGGTGTTCCGCTGGTGGAGATCGTCACCGAGCCCGATCTTCGCTCCCCGCGGGAGGCCCGGGAATTCCTGCGGACCCTGCGCACCCTCCTCCGCCACCTTGGGGTGTCCAACGCCGACATGGAAAAAGGCGAGCTTCGCTGTGACGCAAACGTCTCCCTCTCCGTGGACGGAGGAATGGGAACGAAAACGGAGATCAAAAACCTCAACAGTTTTCGGGCTGTGGAAAAAGCCCTTTCCGCGGCAATTGAATACCAGTGGGAAAGGCTTTCCCGAGGGGAGCGGGTGGAGCAGGTGACCTTTGGCTGGGACGACAGCCGCGACGAACTCGTAGTCCAGCGGGTAAAGGAAGAGGCCCACGACTACCGGTACTTTCCCGATCCCGATCTTGTGCCGCTTGTGATTTCCCGGGAATGGCTAGAGGAAGTGCGGGCGCGGATGCCCGAGCTCCCCTGGGAGCGGGTGGCCAGGTGGGCCCGGGAGTACGGCGTTCCCGAAAGGGAGGCGGAGGCCCTCCTTGCTGAGCCCGCCCGCGCCGCTTTCTTTGAGGAGGTGGCCAAAGCCATTCCCAATCCCAAAGCGGCCGTGGGATGGGTCCTCTCCGAGCTTTTGCCTTACTGGACCGACGAAGAGCCGCCCCTTTCCCCGGCGGACCTTGCCCTTCTCATCCGCAAAGTGGAGGAAGGGACCCTTCCCCGGAACAAAGCCAAAGAGATCCTGGAACAAGTGGCCAAAAAGGAGGGCACGGTACCAGAGCTTGTCCGTGCCGCGGAGGGCTCGGTTTTACGCGATGAAGAGGGGCTGAGAGCTCTGGCCGCGGAAGTCCTCGCCGCCCACCCCCAAGCCGTGGCCGATTATCGCCAGGGAAAAATACAAGCCCTCGGCTTCTTGGTGGGCCAGGCTATGAAAAAAGCTCAAGGCCGCGCCGATCCCAAACGCTTAGCCCAGATCCTTCAAGAGCTCCTCAGGGAATAACCAAGTTCGATGGATCGGAAAGCTGGATCTCCGGAACGCCCTGGTAGAGGCGGATTTCCCCCAGCGCTCGCACGGTCCGGCCAAGGAGGTTGTTCCAAAAGCGCGCGCCAAAAGCGGCCTCGAATTTGCCCACGTGGCGGGCGGGGATGAACAGGGTGAACCGGCCCGGGTCGGGGTAGGGCTTGCCAAGGTTAAGGAAGACATCGCCGCTCCGGCTCGTGCCCACGCTGGCCACAGGGCCCTCCACACAGGCCATCTCGCCCACATGCCTTCCGGCCTCGCTCCAGGAGTAAACGGCAGGGCAGACTAGTGTCGGTTTGGTCGCAGGAACGCGGTCTAAATAAGAGAAAACGTGGTCGTAGCGGCTTGCCCCCGCCACAGGACCAAACCCCACAAGGTCAGTAGAGACGAGGATAGCGTTGACAAGGAGCTTTCCAGTTTTATCCAAGAAAACGTAGGCCAGAAGACGGCCAGCTTCATCGCGGATTTTTTCATCTAGCTCAAGAAAAACTCTTCTTCCCTCCACAAGAGCGCCGTTTAAGGCTCGGGCAAGTTCAGCTTCTTCGGGTCGGCCTGGAAGTTGAACCCCGATATAGCGCACGCGCTCGCTTGCGCCCGGCCTAAGTCCAACTCCTGGGGGAACGTCCTCGACGCGCACAAGGATCGTCGCCCCGTCCAGGACCTCCAAAACTTGGGCGGTGATCTCCGGCGCCCCAAAGACGGCAAAGGGCACAAGAATAGCCAACATGACCAAACCTATGTGCCTCATTTCGCCTCCTTGCAAAAGATATTAGCCGAAAAGGCCAGCTTCCACTATGGCAGAGCCTCGACGGTGTAAAGGACTTCCAAGGGAAAGGCCTTTCCGATCATCCCCGTCCGCAAGAGGAATTCTTGCATCGCTTCCCAACGCTTTCGGTCGTCGTGTCTGACCCCTTTGGCGTAAAGGGGCAAGGTGACCTCAAAGCTTCGCCGGTTAAGCTCGTCGGAAAGTTCGGGGAAGACCTTTGTAAACACAGAAAAGCTCTCCGCAGGATGAGCCCGAACATATTCGATCCCACGAGAGATGGCACGCAACACCGCCTGAACTTCCCAAAACCTTTGGGAAAGAAGGTCCGGATGGACCACGAAAAGGAGCTCATAAGTATTGGGCACGCCGTAGTCTTCTTGAGGGAAGAAGACCGGGGTATAGCCCAAGAGCTCTACCGCCAAAAGCTCGTAATTGCGGAAGGCGCCAATGGCTGAGACGGCCTGGCTTAAAAGGGCTGGAACTGTGCTCATCCCGGTATAGACGAGTTCGTACTCCCCGGGCTCCACGCCGACCGCTTTGAGCATCGTTTGCCAAAGGATCGGCTCCAAAGGTTCTAGAGAATAGCCGATGGTTCTTCCGCGGAGGTCGGAAAGCTTTTCAATCCCGTACTCCCGCAGGCTCAAAAGCCCGCCCAACGCGCCGTCGATGAGGGCTCCCACGGCGATGAGGGGAAGGCCTTCGTCCCGGGCAATGAAAAAGTTCATCTGGGGGGTGAGCCCCATCTCCACCGCTTTGGTGGCCACAAGCTTCGCCGGCGCACTGGGATCGGAGGGCACGATGAACTTCACCTCGATCCCCTCTTCCCGGAAAAACCCCAACTCCTCCGCCACATAGAGAGGAACATGGTTCGGATTGGGATAGAAATCCAAAATTATGCTGAAGCTTTCGGCCCAACAAATAACGCCCACAAACAAGATGAGACCAAGCACTCGCCCCATAGCGCAAATATTTTACCGGCGGCGGAGAAGAAGGCGTTCACACAGCCCCACCACCCAAAAAAGGCCCAATCCTAAAAGGGTGAGGACGAGGATGGCAGCAAACACCCGGTCCAGGCGCAAGCGGGCGTTGGCCTGGATCATGAGGTATCCCAAGCCGCGGCTTGCGCCAACCCACTCTCCTACCGTGGCTCCCACCAAGGCCAGGGTCGCCCCCACCCGAAGTCCGGAAAAAAGAAAAGGTAAAGCCGCCGGACCGCGCACCATAAAGAAAATGCGGCGCTCCGGCGTCCCTAGGGCCTGGAAGAACTCCACTAATTCCGGCCTAAGGGAGCGCAACCCGTCCAGGAAATTGACGGCCACCGGGAAAAACACGATCATCGCGGCCACGGCCACCTTGGGCCAAATCCCAAAACCAAACCAAAGGACAAAGAGAGGCGCTACAGCAAATACCGGGATCACTTGCGAACCCACCAAGAAAGGGGTTAGTGCCCGCCTAAGAGGGCGCACATAAAAGGTCAAAATCCCCACCGCTAGTCCTACCACAGCTCCCAAGCCTAGACCCAGACCTACCTCGGCCAAGGTTACCGAGGCGTGGTAAAAAAGGAGCGAAAAGTCCTGGCCAAAGGTAAGAAAAACACGACTTGGGGAAGGAAGTACATAAGGGGGAAGCCGGAAAAAGCGCACCACGGCTTCCCAAACCCCGAGGAGAAACCCGACCACAGCCAACGCCCACAAAAATTCCGCTTTCCTTTTCATAAGTTCTTCCTGGCCAAAGCCGCAAGGATAGAAGCTCGCAATGCCTGAACGGAGGAAGAGGATTTTTCCCGGGGCCGGGTCATATTGAGCGGGAAGGTAGCGGCTACATGAGCCGGGCGCGGGGTAAGAACCACAACTCGGTCGGAAAGAATCACCGCTTCCTCCACGTCGTGGGTCACGAGGACCACCGTCTTCTTAAGCCTTTGCCATACGCCAAGAAGCCAGTCCTGAAGCTCGGCGCGGGTTAGGGCATCCAAAGCACCTAAAGGCTCATCCAAAAGAAGGAGATCACGCTTGGCGAAAAATGTGCGTAGAAGAGCAACTCTTTGGCGCATCCCCCCGGAAAGTTCATGGGGAAAGCTTTTTGCAAAGTCGGCCAGGCCAAAATCCTCAAGGAACTCGAGCGCTTCGCGTTTTGTCTTTTTGTCTACGCGGCCGTCGGCCTCCCGGGCCGCCAAAATGTTCCCGAGCGCGGTTCGCCAGGGAAGAAGGGATTCGCCCTGGGGCATGTAGGCCACCTGGCCCCGCGGCACTTCTCCGAACACCAAAACTTTTCCAGATTGTGGCCGAAGGAGACCGGCGGAGACGCGCAGGAGCGTAGTTTTCCCGCACCCGGAGGGCCCAACTACGCTCACCCACTCCTCCTTTTCCACAAGAAGGGAAAGGCGGTCCAACACGGAAAGAAAGCCCTTAGGGGTGGGATAACCTGCGCAAACCTCGTGAAGTTCCAAAGCTCCGGTCACGGAGCAAGAAAATGGTCGCGGCAGCGGGGCTCGTAAGTCTCCAGCCCCCCGATGAGGACCTCCGGCCCCTCCGTCACGGGGACCCCGTTGCAAAGGCGCAGGGAGCGCGTGGCGGGGTTCCCACACACTGTGCAGACGGCGGTGAGTTTTAAGACCTCGTCCGCCAGGGCCAAAAGGAACGGCATAGGACCAAACGGCTCGCCGCGAAAATTCAGATCCAAACCAGCGACAATTACCCGCTTGCCTTGCCGGACTAAAAATTCGCAGAGCTCAGGAAATTCTGGGCCAAAAAAGTTGGCCTCGTCGAAGGCCAGAACATCTGCGGAAAGAAGCACCGCCGGGAAGGAAGCGGGGTTAACCGAGGTGGGGAGGACGTAACAGGGCCAGCTTCTTCCGTTGTGGGCCACCACGCGGTCGGGGTGATAGCGGGTATCGAGCTCGGGCTTGCAAAGCACCACGTTTTTCCGGGCGATGCGGGCCCGCTCCACCCGCCTGAGGAGTTCCTCCGTTTTCCCGGCAAACATCGGGCCAGTGATGACTTCCAGGCGCCCCTTCATAGCTAAGGCATTTTAGCCCTCTCCACTCCCTTGGGACCACCCGGCATAATCTTCGCCGAGGCGTTGTCGGCGCACGTTTCGGGCTGACGGCCGGGCTCCTCCGCAGGGACCTCCGTTCTCCGCACTTCTGATCGTGAATCGCTGGAAGGGACAAGACTTAGGAAGGCCACTGGTTGTTTCTCAAGCGGGGTAAAGTAAACTTTTGGTGAGAGACCTTGGCGCGACGGCGATCTCCAGATTACTGGGTACGGCGCGGCTCTTGGCTTGGTCTTGTGTATGTCCTTCTGCTTTTCACCTTGGTGATCACCGCTTTGCCCTTCTTCTGGATGGTTACCACCTCTCTTAAAGAGAAAACAGCGGTCATGCGCATGCCGCCCCAATGGATTCCCAATCCCGTGCGCTGGCAAAACTATATCGAAGCTTGGAACTCCGCGCCGTTTGGCCGCTACTTCTTTAACTCCTTTTTCATCGCCATCGCCACCACTGTGGGAGACGTGCTTACTAGCATTCCTGCAGGCTACGCCCTAGCCAAGATGGCCTTCTTTGGCCGGGGGCTCATTCTGGCCCTCCTCCTTGGAACCCTCATGATCCCCGGCCAAATGCTCCTCGTTCCCACCTTCATTCTTGTGAAGAACATTGGCTGGTACAACACCTACCAGGTGCTCATCATCCCCTGGACGGCGGGGGTTTTCGGAATGTTTCTTCTGCGCCAATTTTTCAAAACCGTTCCCGATGAACTTTGGGATTCCGCTCGCATCGATGGTTGCTCACGGCTGCGTTATATGTTCCAAATCGCCGTGCCCCTCGTGCGCCCAGGCATTGCCACCGTGGCCCTTCTCAAGTTTGTAGGTTCGTGGAATGCCTTTCTCTGGGTCATCGTCATGACCGACAAGGTGGAGCTGCGCACCGTGCCCGTGGGGCTCAGGTTCTTGCAGATGGAAATGGGCGACTATCATCATCTCCTCATGGCCGCCGCTACCATGGCCATCGTTCCCATCCTCGTCCTCTTTGCTCTTGCCCAAAAGCAATTCATTCAGGGGATCGCCCGCACCGGTCTCAAATAGAAGGAGGTGGCGCATGCGGAAGCGGCTTTTTGCGGTGCTGATTGTGGCCTTAGGCCTTTGGGCCCTGGGCCAGGAGGTGACCATCACCTTCTGGCATGCCATGGGACGAGCGCACGGCCCCTTCCTCGAAGAACTCGTGCAGAAATTCATGAAGGAGAACCCCGGTATCAAGGTAGAGCTTGTATACCAGGGTGGTTACGGAGCTCTCCAGCAAAAACTCGTGGCCGCAGTGGCTGCTGGGACTCCTCCCACTATCGCCCAACAGTACGAGAACTGGACGGTCACCTGGCTTGACGCACTCGTTGACCTCGATCTTTTCCTCCCCGAGGAGCTCCTTGCCGACCTTCATCCTGCGTTCATGCAGTACTTCGAGGGCCGTCTTGTCACTGTGCCCTTCAACAAGTCTGTGATTGTTCTTGTGTACCGGCCAGATCTTGTACCCGAGCCCCCGCGCACCTGGGAGGAGTTCCTCGCCGTGGTGGAAAAGATCGGTAAAGACGAGGCAAAACAGCTTTACGCCACGGGCTTCCGACCCCCGAACCCCGAGATGTTTTTGACCTTCCTGGCCCAGGCCGGTGGAGCGATCCTCTCCGAGGACTGGACGCAGGTCACCATCAACAACGAGGCTGGCCTAGAGGCTGCGGAGTTTGTGGCGAAACTGGCACCATATGCCCTAGTGCAGAGCGGCTACATCAATGAAGCCATGGCCGCCGGAGCCAACATTGCTCTTTGGCTCGACACCTCCGCTGGCTGGCCTTACAACGTCTCCGCCGCTCAGGAGCGGGGCGTGCCCATCGCGGTGACAACCGTACCCTGCCATAAAACCTGCGACTCCATGATTCAGGGCACCAACCTCGCCATCTTCTCCATGAACCAGAGCCTCGAGCAGATCAAGGCAGCAGCACGCCTAATCGAATTCCTCTTGCGCGCGGATAACATCGTCTACTGGGCCAAGATGTCTGGATACCTGCCGGTGACCATGAGCGCTATCGAGTCCGAGGAGTGGAAGGCGTACATGGAGGAGAGCCCCATCGCCAAGGCTTCCACAGAGCAGCTTCTCGCGGGAGCTTTCCAGCAGCTTTTGCATCCGCGCTACATGGACATCCGCAACGTCCTCATCACCTACTGGGAGCTCCTCCTCACTGGCGAAATTAGTCCCAAGGAGTTCGTGGACGGCTTGGCCGCTGAAATCGAGGCTATCATCAGGGAATAGGAAGGAGGCGAGGGGGAGGGGTAATCCCTTCCCCTCAGCTTTTTCCATGAGATTGAGAATTCCGGTGTCTTGGAAAAGCAAACGCTTCTGGGGCGAGACCCTGGAGGCCTATATTTATCTTCTTCCTACATTGGCCGTTTTGGGACTTTTCACCTTCTATCCCTTCGTGAACGCCTTCCGTTACAGCGCCTATGACATCGGGACCCGCACCGTTCCAGGGGAACCAGTTCTTGTTGTCACCGAAGGGGTGGACGATTGGATGGCACTATTGCGTCGCGGACGCATCTCTGAGGAGCTTTCAGAATTTCTTCACAAAAAATTCTCTATAAATCCAGAGAAACTTTGGGTGCGCTTACGTCAGGCCGATCGTTGGGTGCTTAGGGAGGAGGAAGGGGGTCGGGAGTTCGTGGTGTTGAGGGAGAGTGAAACCCTTACAGTCCGCCCTGCGGTGACCCGCTGGGATCTCCAGCCTGTCGGGTGGAAGAACTTTGAGAAAGTCCTGAAAGACAGAGATTTTCACAAGGCTCTGCTCAACACCACCAAATACGTAGTGATAAGCGTTCCCGTCACCCTATTTTTGGCTTTGCTTTTGGCGACCTTGCTCAACCAGGGAGTCCGTAGCCGCGCCCTTTTCCGCACCGCCAACTTCCTCCCGTACATTACCCCTTGGGTGGCGGTGGCCATGGTTTTCAGGTGGATCTACAACCGGGACATAGGCCTTCTTAATTATCTTCTTTCTTCGTTTGCCAATCTTTTCGGAACGCAAGCCAGCCTTTTTGATTGGCTGAACGACGCGCGCCTAGCTTTGCCCGCCCTAATCATCATGCAGGTCTGGCGGTTCACAGGATACCAGGCCTTAATCCTCCTTGCAGGAATGCAGGGGATCGACCGGGAGTATTACGAGGCCGCCCGTGTGGACGGGGCAAATGCATTCCAGGCCTGGCGCAAGATTACCGTCCCCCTTCTCACCCCCCAGATTTTCTTCCTCCTGATCATCTCCCTTATCGGCTCCTTTAAGATCTTCGAGGAGGTGATGATCCTTTTTATGGGATCCGGTCCACAAAATTCCGCATTGACCATCGTCTATTACATATTCCGGAAGGCCTTCGAATCCGGGCATTATGGGCCAGCCTCTGCCGCCTCCGTAATCCTTTTCGCCATCATCTTCATCCTCTCCCTTTTCCAACTCACGGTGGTCCAGCGCCGTGTCCATTACGAGCGCTAGGAGGTGAGCGGTCATGCGCGCTTTTCTTTTAGCAACCATTCTTGGGCTTTCGTTCCTAGTACTCCTGGCCCAGCCCCCAGAAGGAGCATTCCCCGCCCGCGTGACCCGCTGGGTGGACGGGGATACCTGCATGTTGCGCTTTACCGAAACTGTCCCCCCAAATCTTTTTAGGTACGAAACGATAAGGCTCTTGGGTGTTAACGCTCCCGAAGTAGGTGAGCCCTTCGCCGACGAGGCCACCCAATTTTTCCGAAAACTCACCATGGGAAAACAGGTCTATGTGGAGCTGAACCCCTATGAGAGGCGGGACCTCCACAACCGCCTCCTTGCCTACCTCTGGGTGGAAGCGGAAGAAGGCTGGACTTTAGTTAATGAAGCCCTCCTTCGCGCCGGGCTGGCTCGCCTCCTTGTGTTTTATCCTGAGCGAGAAAAATACTACTGCCGGTTTCTGCATGCTTTGACCCTGGCTCAGCTGGAGGGGCTTGGCCTTTGGGAATCGGCGGGAAATCCTCGGGAATTGTGGGAGATCGAGGCCGACCCTGTGCGTTACGTCACCCAGGCCGTTTCCGCGATTTTTGAAGTGTCCCGGGTTGGTTTGGAACGGCAAGGTTGGGCCCTCTGGGCCGCGGGCAGCCGCTATGGCCTTCGGGCGGTGCTCGATCCTGGAGTCTGCCGCTCCTTTTGGAACCTGGAAGTTTTTGACCCCGCCGTTTTCATGGGGAAGAAGGTCCTGGTCACGGGCGAGCTTCTTTGGGATAGTTTGGGGGGCGGCCCGCGCATCGTGGTGCGCTTTCCCGAGCAGCTTAGGCTTTGGGAGGAAAACCCATGAAATACTTTCTTTTAAGCCTTGTGTGGGCGGTGGTTTCCTTAGGAAGCCCTTTGCTTTATGGCCCCTGGAGTGGGAATCCTGAACTTACGGCCATCACCATCTCCTGGGCCGCAAGCCCTGCCTCCCCAGTGCGCATTGAATACGCCCCTCTTTCGGAGTACTTGAGAACACAAACATTTTCTAATTCCGCCTTTTATGAACCTCAAAGCCCCTCGGAAAAAGAAATCGTGCACTTCCGCCTGACGGAGCTGGAACCATCTACTTGGTATGTTTACCGTTTCGCCTTCCCTGATGGGGAGCAGACAGGGCTTGGCATGTTTCGTACGGCGACGAGAAGTGGTGAGCCCGTGGTATTTGGGGTTATTTCCGACACCCAGTGGCAGTGGTCAGGTTTAAACCGCGTGGAACTCGTCGCCCAGGCTATGAGCCTTGATCCATGGCCTTTTTACTTCGTCCTGCATGCGGGAGATCTGGTGGAAACGCCTGTTCCTTCGCATTGGGAGTTCTTCTTTAATTCCATGGCCCCAATCCTGCGGTGGGCTCCCTTCCTGCCCGTTTTGGGGAACCATGAGCGCGATAGCCTCAGCTATTATCAGCATTTTTCCCTGCCTCCTGGAGGAGGAAAGCAAGGAAAACGTTGGTGGGCCATGCACTATGGGGACCTCGTAGTCGTGGGCTTGGATTCCAATGCCCGCTCTCCCCAGGATTACCAGGACCAACTAGCCTTTGCCAAAGAACATTTTTCTGGTCCTGAACCCCATAAAATCGTGGTCTTTCACCACCCAGTGTTTTCCTCGGACGCTTCCTACGGGCCTGGGGCCGAGGGATTGCAGAAGCTTTGGCATCCAGTATTTTCGGAGCTTGGTGTGGATTTAGTATTTAACGGCCACGCCCACAACTACGAGCGAATAGAGCGGGACGGAGTGGTCTATCTTGTGGTAGGCGGAGGCGGAGCCAACCCCTATCCCCTTGCCAAAGAGCGCGTGGAAGGCTCGGTGGTAGGGGTAGAGAACCGGCATTTCTACGTGGCTGTGCGGGCCGACTCTTCAGGGATTTTTGTCCGGGTCGTGGGCGTGGCGGAAGTCATCGCCGGCGAAGTAAACCCAAAAATAAAGGTCCTAGACAGCTTCTTTCTGCCCACGAATTGAGCTGGTCGGAGCGACCGGATTTGAACCGGTGACCTCTGGCCCCCCATGCCAGCGCGCTGCCAGGCTGCGCTACGCTCCGCCAAACTTAATTTTAGCCCCAAGGCCCTGGATCCGCCACAATCAGAGGGTGAAGGAGCATGGGCCTTACTTTCTATACCGTCGGCCACTCCACCCGTTCTCTTCCGGAGTTTCTCGCAATCTTGGATTTTTACAAAATCTCCACGATAGCCGACGTCCGAGCCTTCCCCACCTCTAAGCGCTTTCCCCACTTCTCCCAGGATCAGCTCTCTCTGGCCCTTGAACAGGCGGGCATAAAATATTTCTGGTTGGGAAAGGAACTGGGTGGCTATAGAAAAACAGGGCTTGGAATATCTTCACCCAACACGGCGTGGAAAAGCCAAGGGTTCCAAAATTATGCGGACCATATGCTCACAGAGGAGTTTCAAGAGGGGGTGCAAAGGCTTCTTAGGCTTGGGGAGAAGGAACGCACAGCAATCCTCTGCGCGGAACGGTTCTGGTGGCGTTGTCATCGGCGGCTACTCGCGGACTGGCTTGTGGCCCACGGGCATAGGGTAATCCATATCATGGAAATGAACCGCGTGGTGGAACATAAGCTTTCCTCGTTCGCCCGCGTTGAAGGGGAACGAGTAATCTACCCCGGGAGAGGTCCATGGAGCCCTGGGTGCGGGAAGGACTTCTTCAGGAGAAGCTTTCGGGCGGAAGGGCCCGGTGTCTAACCTGCGCACGCCGCTGTGTCCTTGCCCCAGGCGAAACGGGATTTTGTAAAACGCGAGAAAACCGAGGCGGAAAAATTTTCACCCTTGTTTATGGACTGCTTTCCGCCGTCTCCGTTCACCCCATGGAAAAGAAACCTTTTTATCATCTTTTCCCTGGAGACCTCGCCCTCACCTGTGGCACCTGGTCCTGTAACTTCACCTGCCCCTGGTGCCAAAACTGGGAGATTTCCAAGTGCCCTCCTCAGCCGGATTTGGGCTTTGGTTATACAACTCCGGAGGAATTCGTCCGCATGGCACAAGAGGAAGGATGTCAAGGAGTAAGCCTTAGCTTTAACGAGCCCACCCTCCTTTTGGAGTGGGCGGTGGACCTTTTCCCCTTGGCGAAAAGGGCCGGGCTCCATACAACCTTTGTCACCAACGGGTACATGGGCGAGGAAGCCCTGGAGGTTTTAGTGGCCGCAGGCCTAGACGGGGCGAACGTGGACTGGAAGGGCGGGCCAGCCGCGGTGCAAAAGTTTTGTGGAGCTGATTTCGAAGTGGTGGTAAAAAACTCTCGCTTCCTCAAGCGCCACGGCGTACACGTGGAAGTCACGACCTTGATCATCCCCGGCGTCAACGAAGACGAAGGAACCCTACGCTTCCTCGCCGAAAGAATCAGGGAAGAGCTAGGATCCACCACCCCTTGGCACGTCACCCGCTACTTCCCAGCCTATCAATTTCGCGCTCCCCCTACCCCTATATCCCTCCTAGAGAAAGCCAAGGAGATAGGTGAAGCCACAGGACTTCGGTTTGTGTATGTGGGGAATGTTCCGGGGCATCCCGGCCAAAACACGTATTGTCCAGGATGTAAGGCCCTTCTCATCGAGCGAGATGGTTTGAGCCTTGTGGCTTCCCATATTTCGGCCAATGTATGTCCTCGTTGCCGAGATGGTTTGCCCATCCGTTTCCATATTGAAAAATAAAAACTCCCTTCCTACAAAAGGAAGGGAGTTCCTGAGTCTATACCCTGGGTTCAGAAGAAGATGAGCCAGGCCAGGGCGGCCAGCCCGAGGATCACTCCGGTAAGCCCAAGCACTACGCCCAGCTGGGCCTTCTGGGCCACCTCACCTCCTTGCCCGACCGCTTGCTGGAGGGCGTTGACTCGGGCGGAGAGGGTCGAGAGGTCCGCGCTCAGCCTGTTGAGGTCGGAGGAGAGGCTACGGACCTGGTTTTCCAGGGTGGCAAGCCTAGGGGTAAGGTCAGTGGTGGCGGAAATCTTGGCCTCGATGTTCTTTATCGCCCGATCCAACCACACCGCCGCATCGTAGCGCAAAAGGGGCTGATCACCCATGAACTGCCCGCTGGAGGTGGGCACGAGAATCCCGCGGGAAAGGAGGTTCTGCACGGCGGAATAGGCCGGATGGCTTTTAGGTACATCGATAAAGGAACCGCCGGTTAAGCCAGCATCCGCCAAGCCGGGGGTGAGCCCCCAAACCGAAACAACCCCCACTGCCGCTGCCAGCAAAAGTAATCTGCGCATCGTTCCATCGCCTCCTTGGGATGACTCCCGTGGCCCAAGGGTAGGGTCCGCCTTGGAACGGAAACAAGGAACCTCGGCCAGTGGCGCGGGGACGCGTGTTCCATTAAATGAGGGCGCGTGGCTCCCCAAAATCCAAGGTAGCCCACATTACCTTGGGAGGGGACATTGGCCCTAGCCCGAGAAGGAGCGGCGTTCTAACCTTCGTTTCGGTGATGAGCATGCGATGGGTGGTCCTTTTCTTGGCGGCGTTTTCCCTGACCACTTGGGCGGCCACCGCAGCCCGCGGCCCCCTCCTCATTCGTTCCGTGGAGGACCTCTACGGCCTGGCGAGCGGTTTTGGCACAGCGCTTTCCCCATTCGTCATAGAAAACTTACGCATAGACGCAAATGGTGAGCCGTTTGGGATCCTCATTGCCAACATTTCCGCTCCTTTAATCGTTCGCAATGTGGAGGTGTATGGAGCTTCCATCGCTGCCGTTAGGGTGCAAAACGTGCAAAACCTGACGGTGGAAAAGGCTTTGGTCCGCGGATCGCTCACCGGGATTCTCATCTGGGGAAGCAAAAAGATCGTGGTCAAGGAAAGTCAAATAGAGAATTGTGCTGACGCCATTCGAATCGCGTTTTCTGAGGAGATCACCCTCGCAGGGCTCACCGTGCGGAAAGCGGAGATTGGCGTGTGGTTCCAGGGGGTATGCCTTTCCACCCTCACCAACTCCGTGATACAGGACTGCGGCCTGGGCCTCCTTTTTGAATTGGAAAGCAAAGGGAACCTTGTGGCCAACAACGCCTTCCTCAACAATCACGTGCACGCTCAATCCTGCGGCTCAAACCAGTTTGATGACGGCCAGCGCGGAAACTTCTGGGAAGGCTTTGCTGCTACGGACCACAATTCCGATGGAATCTGGGATGAGGCCTATCCCGTGGGCCTGGACGTCGATCGATTCCCCCTTGTTTTCCCGCCTTGATCCATTTCCCTTATAAACGCCCGCAGAAAAAGCCAGGCTAACACGGTAACACCCACTATTGCCCAGAAATTGACGGAGAAGCGCAGAAAGGACGCGGCGAAAGCCAAACCTGCGCCCGTGCCCACCACGAGCCCGGACCAAAGAAAAACCCGACGCAATTCGACAGCTTTCCCCTTCATTTTGGGATAGGGAAAACGAAAGAAGGGCAAGAAATCCCAGGCAAAAAGGGAGAGCCCTAAAATTCCAAGCCCGACCGCCAAATTCCCAAAAAGGACACACACGGTAGCCAAGGCCACAAGCCCAAAAAAGCCAAGGGAGCAGAAGATGCGCCGCCCAAGAGCCATCCCCAAAAGCCAAAAAACCAGGGGCAAAACGGTCAAGGCCCAAACAGGCTCAAGCGGCGGGCCTTGGCCAAACCAAGAAAGAAGGATAGCGGCAAGGGCGAAGATCAACGCCATGGGCGCAAAACCGTTGGGAATTTGCGGAAAAGGGGAGAGAGCGGGCGGCGGGGGTCCCATACCTCTACGATGACCCCGCTTCGCCGCAGCCTGCGCAGAAGAACCCACCGCTCCAAGTACAAAATCTGCCTTGCCATCTTCTCTTCGGGGGTCTCCAAGGACTTTCCGAACTCCAAGGCGGTGGGGTCCGGAAGGACCACCAGCACTCGATAGCCCCGGGCCACCAGTTTCCCCAACGCTTCCTCGTCGCCAAAGAGGAGGGGGGAGACGAAAAGAAGGAGGGAGCCTAAAGGCAGAAGCCGTGTGGGAAGGTAATCCAATTCCGCAAAGACCTCGGATTCTCCCAATTCCGCCTGGGCCAATTCCCACAGAATCCGCTCCCCGTGCCTTCGCCCATAGCCTGGGAAGACCCAGTCCAAAACGCCGCCGTATTTGAGCAGGGCCACGCGGTGCCCCTGGCGCAGGTAGTACTGGGCCAGGGAGGCCGCGGCCCGCACGGCGCACTCGAAAAGTTCCGGTGAAGCTCCCAAGTAAGTTCGGGCGCGCACATCCAGGATGACCGCCACCTCGGCCGCCCGTTCCTCCTCAAATTCCACGATGGCCAGCTCACCGCGCCGGGCAAAGACTTTCCAGGCCAGCCGCCGCACTTGGTCTCCAGGACGATACTCCCGCACCCCGTAGAACTCTAGACCCGCACCGCTGCGCCTGGCCCGGGCCGTCCCAGGCATGACCAGGGTCCGCCGCGCCCAAATCTCCAGCCGAGAAAGATCCTCGTAGCGCGGCAGCACCCACACTTCCGCAGGACACGAAAGTTCCAAGCGCCGCGGGGCAAGGCCCAAGGGGTCCCGCGCCTCCACCAGGAGCGCCTCAAGGCGATAGAGGCCCCGCGCCGGCTTGGCCCTGTAAGAAAGGGAAACGCTTCCTCCCGACGGCAAAACCGCCGTGGTCCAATAATTCCCGCTTTCCACGGAAAATTTCGCGTAGGGGCCATCGCACAAAAACAAATCTAGCGTGTATTTCCCAGTGTTTTGGACCTCCACCGTGACCTGGACTGTTCCGCCCTCGCTTAGCCTTTTTGGCCAAACCAAGCGCCGCGCGGTGAGGGTGCCGCGCAGCTCGGGAGGGGCGAAAAAGAGGCCAAAGGTGAGACGCCAAGCGAAGGGGATGGCCAGGACAAGAAGGCCTGGGTGTCGCAGGGCCAGACCCACCGCAAGAAGAAAAAGGAGAAGGAAGAGCTCCAGACGCGCCTTGGGGCTGATCATACGGGGATCTTGGGGACCGGGACGTGGGCCAGGATCTCCGCCACGATGTCCTCGGCCCGGACCTCCCGCGTCCAAAGTTCTGGCGAAAGGAGCAGACGGTGGCTGAGGGCGGGGATGGCCACGGCCTTCACGTCGTCGGGTAGGACGTAGTCCCGGCCGTGGAGGGCGGCCCAAGCGCGGCTCATGCGCAGTAACGCCAGGGTGCCGCGGGGGCTAGAGCCAAGGCTCAGGGCCTCGTGCCGCCTCGTGCGGGCCACAATCTCCGCCATGTACCTAAGGAGATCAGGGTCCACAAAAACTTCCTCCAACGCCGCCCGCATGGCCAATACCTCTTCCGGAGAAGAAACAGTTTTTACCAAGACCTCCTCGCTTTTCCGGGCGATGCGGCGCTGCAAGATCTCCACTTCCTCCTCCACGCTGGGGTAACCAAAGCGCACGCGCACCAGGAATCTGTCCACCTGGGCCTCGGGAAGGGGAAAAGTTCCCTCGTACTCAATGGGGTTTTGGGTGGCCAAAACTACGAACGGCTGCGGGAGAGGATATGTTGTCCCCTCCACGGTGACCTGGTTTTCCTGCATGGCCTCAAGGAGCGCGGATTGGGTCTTAGGGGTGGCCCGGTTTATCTCGTCAGCAAGGAGGATCTGAGTGAAGATCGGGCCGGGCTGAAACACGAACTTTCCTTCTTCCCGGCGAAAGACGTGGGTACCCACGATGTCCGCGGGGAGCAGATCAGGGGTGAACTGGATTCGGCGGAAGGTGAGGCCCAACGCTTGGGCCAGACACCGGGCGGCCAAGGTTTTGGCCAATCCAGGATAGTCCTCGATGAGCACATGCCCCCCAGCAAGGATCGCCCCAAGGATCAGGGTAAGGGGCTTTTCCTTCCCGACGATGGCCTTTCCCACTTCGGAAAGGATGGTGTCAGCTCGGGCCTTCAGCTCTTCAATGGTCAATTTCGCCTCCTTGCGCATAAAGGAAAAGCTCCTCCAGCGCTTCTTTCAGGGAGCTCATAAAATCCTTTGTGTCCTCTCCCCGGAGAAATCGGCCGAGGGCGCAATCCCTCGGCCAGCGCCCGCTCCAAAGCTCCTGCCAGACCTGATCCGGGGAGATAAGTTCCCGCTCCGTCCGAAGAGCGATGAGGATACGAGCAAGATGAGATCGGAGGGCCCGCCGAGCCCAGGGCGAATATCGCGCCCGGCGCAAAAGGAGCAGAAGCTCCCGGCCCCTTTGGAACTGGGGCCGCTCCTTATTCGGTCTCTTCCGCTCGCTAGGCTGCCGGTTAAGAAACCGAAGTGCAAAGAAAAATAGAATGCCAACGACTAGTAGCCAAACAATACCTTGGGGAAGGGAATCGAGGATTAGGAACAGCCGCAAGGCTGGGTCAACCAAAAAATCCCGCACCAAATCAGGGAAAGAAAGGAGCAAAAAGCAAAAAAGGGCGGTCAGGCCAGCGGTAATAAGCGCCAGCTTGGCCTTAGGCGAAAGCTCGTTCCAGCGCAGAGAGAGCCGAAATGGCCTCCTCCCGCCGGGTCTCGCTCTCTTTGTGCCCGTATCGCACCTCCTCAAATAACCTGGTCAGAACTTCCACCGCTTCGTGCCCAAATCCCAGCTTCGCCATATTTTCCGCGAATTCCCGAGGGGTGAAGTGCGGCCGATCACCATGGCCAGAACGGGCAGACAAAATCTCCACCATACGGAGCCAAGCCCTAAGGACCACGTCTGTGACAGGAAGCCCTTCCTTCAGCTCGGCCACTGCCTCTTGAGCCACCCCTTGAATTGCCCTCTTTTTATGTTTGCGCTCAAAGGCCAACGCCAGCCGTGGCCCAAGCCAAAGGGCAAGGCCCAACGCCACCAAAAAAGAAGCCGCATAAATCGCCCAGGATGGAGCACGCGGAGGAACCCGCTCTTCTCCCACTTCGCTCTCTCCGCCTTCTTGGGAGGGGCCCGCTAAGGGAGCCTCCCTTTCCGCAGACAGAGGCAAACGGGAGAGGCTATACCAAAGAAAGAGGAGGATGGCAAACGCCACCAAGAGGTAAAAGGCGTGTCTGCGAAAATTGCGGGAGAAAAGGAGAGCCAACGCCGCAAGCAAAAGGCCAAGGAAAATGCCGAGTCTGAAGAGGTCAATCAGCCATTCCCCGGAAGGGGGCGTTCCCGGGGTGGGAAAGGAGATCTCGGAAGAGTCCGGGGAAGGAAAGGAACGGCCACCACGAAATTCCGTACCCCGCAAGGCCCCGACCAAAAAAACCAGGGACAAGATCAAAAGACCGCCGAAAATCGCGAGCCGCCGATTTCCCATTCCCTCACAAGTCCAACTTGATGTGAAGCTCGCGGAGCTGGGCCTCGTCCACCTCGGCTGGAGCCCCGGTGAGTGGGCAGGCGCCAGTGGCCGTCTTGGGAAAGGCGATGACCTCTCGAATGGAACTTTCACCGGCGAGCATCATCACCCATCGATCGAGCCCAAAGGCGATGCCCCCATGTGGCGGAGCCCCGTACTCCAAAGCCCGGAGGAAAAAGCCGAACCGCCGCTCCGCCTCCTCCGGCCCGATCCCCAAGATCTTGAACACCCGCTCCTGAAGATCGCGCCGGTGGATACGGATGGAGCCGGAGGCGAGCTCCACCCCGTTCAAAACGAGGTCGTAGCATTTGGCCCGCACCCGAAGCGGATCGCTTTCCAAATAGGGAAGATCCTCGTCCTTGGGGGAGGTGAAGGGATGGTGCTCGGACTCAAGTCTCCCGTTCTCCCCCACCTTGAAAAGGGGGAAGTCCACGATCCAGGCAAAGGCCCACACATCTTCGGGGATGAGGCCAAGCTCCCGGGCCAGGCGCAGCCGAAGCTCGCCCAGAGCCTGGGACACGGCCTTTTCCGGTCCGGCCGCAAGGAGAAGGAGGTCGCCAAAATTCAGGCCTGCGCGGGACATCGCCCCCGCCAAAACTCCTTCTCCCACGTGCTTTAGGAAGGGCGAGGTAATGGTTTCCTCTCTCTTTGCCCAAAGAAGCCCACCAACCCCGAAGGATTTCGCGATTTCTTCAAGCTTTAAAAGCTCTGTTCTAGATTTCTTCGCTCCGCCAGGCACGGGAAGCGCCCGAATAACCTCCCCCCTGGCCACAGCCTCGGAAAACACCCGAAAGTCCGTGCCCCAAAAAAGATCGGTTAGGTCTAAAAGCTCCATCCCAAAACGCAAGTCGGGTTTATCCGAGCCATAACGGGCCATGGCCTCCGCATAGGGAATGCGAGGGAAAGGAGTGGCAATCTCCACCCCCAAAACCTTTCGGAAGACGTGGCTCACAAGCCCCTCAAGGAGAGAAAAGAGCTCCTCCGGATCCTCGAGAAATGCCATCTCCAAATCGAGCTGGGTGAACTCCGGCTGGCGATCAGCCCGGAGGTCCTCGTCCCGGAAGCAACGAACGATCTGGAAGTAGCGCTCAACCCCGGAGCAGACGAGGATCTGCTTGAAAAGTTGGGGCGATTGCGGCAGGGCATAGAACTTCCCCGGCTCCAGGCGGCTGGGCACAAGGAAGTCCCGGGCCCCTTCGGGCGTGGAGCGGGTGAGCATCGGCGTTTCCACCTCGATGAAACCATGGGCATCTAGGTATTCGCGGATGGCCATGGCCACCTTGTGCCTTAGACGCAGGTTCTTCTGCATGCGGGGCCGCCGCAGATCCAAAAAGCGAAAACGAAGGCGCGTCTCGTCGCTTGCTCTCACCTCCTCGTCGGGAAGAAAGGGAAGGGGCTTGGACTTCGCCAAGATTTCCAGTTCTTCCACGGCCACTTCCACAGTGCCCGTGGGAAGGACGGGGTTGGGGCTTTCCCGCCGCACCACCATCCCGCTGACCTTGATCACATCCTCTCGGCCAAGCTCACGCGCCTTTTCATTGCCGCGGAAGACAAGCTGCACAATCCCCGAGGAGTCCCGCAGATCCACAAAGGTGAGGCTTCCGAAGTCTCGCACGGCTTGGACCCAGCCGGCCAGCGTCACCCGCCGGCCCACATCCTTCTCCCTAAGCTCCCCACAACGCTCCCTTTTCACCCCGTCCTCCTCACGAGCCCGAATTGTACGGGTTTTTTCCTAAAGGGGCAGGGCCGCTGGGCAAATGGTGCGATAAACACAATACTGACAGGCCGCGTAAGATGGCCTGGGCTGGAAATCCTCGCGGCGAATGCCCTCTGCCGCCTCCTGAATGGATTCCCAGGCCCGGCGCAACGTCCTCTCCGTGGGCTCAGCCCGCCCCACCACCACCTCCGGGGTCAAAAACCTGAGTTGCAACTCCTTAGGAAGCTCACCGAACATGCGCTCATAGGCGAGGGTATAGATCGCAAGCTGCAAAGATTCCTGCACCCGGCGATCCGCCGCCTCCACCTTCACTTCCGAAGTTTTGTAGTCAATTAGAATGGCGCCATCGCGACGCCGATCCACGCGATCCCAGTAGCCGATTATTTTGACTCCGTTTTCTTCGAAGGCGAAGTACTGCTCTACGAAGGTGGGGCGGGCACCCTCTCTTTCCTCGAACTCGTAGAAGTGGCGGAGGGCTTCCTGGCCGTGCCGGCGGAGCTCCTCCTCGTGGGCCGCGGAAAGGAAGCCCTCGGATCGCCAGGCCCGCTCAAATATCCCAAGAAGCTCTTCCAGCGAGATATTCCGCCCCTGCTTTTTGGCAAGATGATAGCTTTGAATGGCCTGGTGCACGGCGTTACCCAAGATCACCGTGGGGTGGAGGCGGACGGGAACACGAAGGACGTGGATGTACTTGTACTTGAGAGGGCAGGTGAGCCAGTCGTCCACTTGGCGGAAGGAGAGCTGAAGCGTGCCCTCCACCCGCGCGGTGGGCACGGGAGTGGGCGTCGTCGCGGCGCGGCTGATCCTAAAGAGAGGGGAACTCGCGGCGACCCGCGGCCCCAAATTCTCCTCCCCTAACGCCTCCACCACGAACCGGGAGACCTTGGCCGGCCTTTTCCGCGGCTCCTCCCCGGGCAACCGGTAGTCATCGGAGGAGAGGAGGAAAAGGTAACGCTTAGCCCTGGTCATCCCCACGTAAAAAAGGCGGCGCTGTTCCTCCACGTGGGCCAAGTCCGCAGGGAGATCTTCCAAAACAAGGCCTTTAGGGAGAGAAAACACCGGCCGCTGAATCCTTCCGGGGAAGAAATCCTCCACAAGGCCGGTGAGAAAGACCGCGGTGAACTCTCGGCCTTTGGCCTGATGAAAGGTCATCACCTGGACGGCATCAACCCCGGGATCGGCCTCGCCCACCATCGGGTTCCAGCCCAGCTCGCGAAGCTCGTCTACATAGTGCACAAACCACGGGACGCGGTCGTAGCGGGCCACCTCCTCAAAGCGGCGCACCACCTCCTCGAAGAAGGCGGCGATGTTTTCCAAGGTCCGCTGGGATTGCGGAGAGATCTCTTGGGCCAGCCGGCCCAAAAAACCCGTACGCTCAGCGAGAAAATGGTAGAGGACCTGCCCAGTGGGAGAGCTGCGCGCCAGCATCTCGCAGTGTTCCAGATCCTCGAGGACCCGCCGGGCCGTGCCCAGCCCCTCCGGGGAAAGCTCTCCCCGCTCCACCGCCTCCGCAAGGAGCACGCGCAGCGGCCGGTGCGTGCGTTGGGAAAGAGCGGTAAGATGAGCAAGATCTGAACTATCCAGGCGATAAATGGGTGATCCTAAAAGGTGGTAAAGGGATTGATCATCCCGGGGGTCGGCCAGCGCACGGAGAAAAGACATGATGAGCTTTATCTCCTCCTGGTCGAAGAGGCCAGCTCGGTAGCCACCAGCCAAGGTCCAGGGGACGCCGGCCTCGGAAAGGGCCCGCAGGTACGGCTCCGGCCGGTAGCGGTTGCGGTAAAGCACGGCCATCTCGCGATAGGGAATGCCCTGGGAAGAGTGAAGCTCCTGAGCTTTTTCCGCTACATATGCCGCCTCTTCCATTACAGTGGGAAAATGCCGGTGCACCGGATCCAAACCGGGCCCGAACGGAGACCGAAGCTCTTTCGTGATGG
Source organism: Candidatus Bipolaricaulota bacterium (assembly GCA_014360995.1). Classification (GTDB taxonomy): domain Bacteria; phylum Bipolaricaulota; class Bipolaricaulia; order Bipolaricaulales; family Bipolaricaulaceae; genus DTER01. Next base: position 32,566 of record JACIWL010000011.1, read on the forward strand.
AATGGGGGATCTCTCCGCGAATGGATAAGGCCTCCAAACGGTAGGCATTTTGGCGAATCAGGCGCACCGCGCAATCCAAGATCTTCTGTGTGGAGCGAAAGTTGTGGGTCAACACCACCACCTTGCTTTGGGGAAAGGCCCGGAGGAAGGCGAGGAGGTTGTCCCAAGGCACACCGCGGAACCCGTAAATAGCCTGGTCATCGTCGCCCACCACGGTCACATTTCCGTGCTTGCCAAGCAAAGTAACCAGGCGCAACTCCGCCCGGCTTGTGTCTTGAAACTCGTCGGCAAGGACAAAGGGAAAACGTTCATGGTACTCGGAAAGAAGCCCCGGATGCGTGAGAAGGAGGTCGACACACCTCAGGATGAGATCGCCAAAATCCACCACGCCCTCTTGGGAAAGGAGTTCCTGATAAGCCCGGTAGACCTCAGCCAGTTCCCGGTGCAGTTCCCGCTCGTCAGGAGAAAGAGAATCTTGGTTTTTCTCCCACCAGCGCAGGTACTCCTCGGGGGTAATGGCCTCGTCTTTGGCCCGCTGGATGAGGGAGAGGATAGGGGAAAGGAAAGAAAGGGGCCGGCGGAGGGCCTGAGGACGAAGTTTCCGCAGGGGAAGATCGGTTAGATGGTCCAGCAAGAACACGCGCTGGTCCCATTCATCGAGGATTTTGAAGTCCGGAGGAAGCCCGGCCAAAGGGGCGTTTTCGCGAAGGATGCGCTCGCAAACGGAGTGGTAGGTGGCCACCCAAGCATCAAGGGCGGCATAGCGGATCCATTCGAAGGCCCGATCCAACATTTCCTCGGCGGCCTGGTTGGAGAAGGTGAAGACGAGGAGCTGGCTGGGCCTCTTCACGAAGCCCTGGGCGATGAGGTAGGCGATGCGGCGGGCGATCACCGTCGTCTTCCCCGTTCCTACCCCAGCCAAAACGAGGAGGGGGCCGGAGCCGTGGGTCACGGCCTCCCGCTGTTCCTCCGTCAGCCCTGCCAAAATCTCCATTCCCGGAAAGAGTTTACCTTCTTCGCTGGCGGGGGAAAGGGTTTTCTCTTATCCTTGAAGTATGCAGCCGTTTCAGCTTTTCTTGCTTTTGGCGCTCCTCGGAACGGTGGTGGTGCTGGGCTATCTCACCGTGACCGATTGCGCGCAAAGTGAGCTCGTGATTCAACAGGGCGTAGTGGTGGGAAAAACGGTGGGCACGGTGGAGCGGGAACAAACGATTGTCGTGGGCGGATGTCCCCTCTGCCCCGGCTCCAAGCCCGAAACGCGGGTGGTGCGGGTGAGCGAAGAAGTTTATTATTTGATTGTGGAAGTCGAAGAAAACGGGGCGAAAAAGGTTCAGCGGATTTTGGTGAGCGAAAAGATCTACCGGGGCACGGAGCCGGGCACAGCGGTGGAGATCCGCTACTTGCGGGGCAAACTTCGGGGGACGATGTGCACGCAGCCGGAGCTGATTTTCCCGGGGCCCTGAGCTGGCACACGCAATTTCGGCACGGTAAGATGGGTTTAGCTGCGCCCGTAGCTCAGTAGGACAGAGCGGCCGCTTCCTAAGCGGCAGGCCGCAGGTTCGAGTCCTGCCGGGCGCAGTTTCTTTTTTCCCCTTTACACAAAGCCAACCATAGAGTATAAAGCCCACCATACAAAGGGGGGGCGATGTGGGCAGTGCTCCCGGCGTTGTTCATGGGCTGGGCCCTGGGGGCCAACGACGCGGCCAATGTATGTGGCCTGGCCGTGACAGTGGGAGCCATTCGCTACCGCACCGCGGTGGTCCTCACCGCCCTCTTTGTGGTGTGCGGAGCGGCCTTAGCTGGCTCCGCGGGGATGAGTACCTATGGGGCGCTCGCCGCTCACAACATGGCCGGGGCGTTCCTCGTGGCCCTCGCCGCTGGGCTTACCGTCACCGTTATGACCTGGCGGGGCCTTCCGGTGTCCACCTCCCAGGCCGCGGTGGGCGCCATCGTGGGCGTGGCCCTGGCCAGCGGAAAACCCGTGGACTGGAGCGTTTTCGGCCGCATCGCACTCTCCTGGATCACCTCGCCTCTTGGAGCGCTTGCCATCGCCTATTCTCTTTACCGGTTCCTCACCCCACTTTTTGAGCGCAAGGTCTTTGGGCTTACGGGCTTTGATCAATTCCTGCGCTTCGGTTTGATTCTAATAGGGGTCTGGGGAGCCTATGCTTTGGGTGCCAACAACGTAGCCAACGTCACCGGCGTCTTCGCTGGAGCAGGAGTGCTTTCCCCGCTTTTGGCTGGGCTTATTGGCGGAGGAAGCATCGCGCTGGGCGTTCTCACCTACTCCCGGCCGGTGATGGAGACCATCGGACAGAAACTCGTGCAGATCGGCACCTGGCCGGCACTTTTGGCTTTAGTGGCCCAGGCCGCTGTTCTTCAGCTTTTCACGGCTATAGGTGTTCCTGTCTCCTCATCCCAGGCCGTGGTGGGGGCGGTGGTGGGGATCGGGCTGGTGAAGGGGGTGACGGCGGTGAATCTCCGCCAGGTCTTGGCTATTCTTCTTGGCTGGGTTCTGACCCCCGTTTTTGCGGGAATTTTGGGTTTGGTCCTGTGGTTTAGCTTTGGTCGCTTTTTTGGTTGAGGTTTGAGGAGCAAGCTCCTATACTTTTTGTGACGGAGGGGTGGGCGAGCGGCCGAAACCACCTGCCTGGAGAGCAGGTGCACCCCAAAAGGGTGCCGCGGGTTCAAATCCCGCCCCCTCCGCCAGGGTCCGTGCAGGGTGGGGGGGTAGCGGTCCCCTGGTTCCAAAACCCGCTATACGTGGAGCCCATGGGCCCTCCGAGAGGCGGGGTGGCGGAAGCGGCCCGGGAGAGGCGGCGATGACGGCCGAGCCCCCTGCGACGCAGGCCGGTAAACCCCGCCAGGCCCGGAAGGGAGCAACGGTAAGCCGTAACCTGCGGGTGATAGGGGACCCCTTGGCCCGAGCCTACCGCCCGGGCGCGCCCGGAGGCCTTGGCCCCGACGGGGGTCCGCACGGACCCACTATTTATGGCCCAACCACCTGAGGCGGCGTGGAGAAAAAGGCCCTCAGCCCCTCCAATTCAAAAACCACCTCAAAGAAAACCGCTTGATACCCCTGCTTCGCGTCGATCTTCACCTCGCCCTCCCCGGGGCTAAGCCTCGTCTCTTCCCAGCGGGCTTTCCGGAAATCCCGGGAGGAGCTCTCCGCCCGCCAAAGGGCGACGCTTTTCGCTGGCCAATCCTCGGAAACCCTTATGAAAAGACCATCTTCAAGGTAGCGATGTTCCACACTTACCTTGGGAAGAGGCTTTCCTTCGGCCACCAAGCGACAAAAGGCGATGATGGTGGGAATAACCCTCGTCCAGTCAAGAACGTTATGCCCAGCGTTGGGCACGACCAAAAGCAGTTTCGGTTCGGGAAGACCAGGCCAGTAAAAGTTCACCCCGTCCACCGTCCAATAAGGATCGTTCGCCCCGAGGATCACCAGTTTGGGCATGGTGTAGGCGTACGCGTAAGAATAAGGATCGACGAGCCACAGAAGCCTTGCGGCCTCCGGAACCCTGCCAAGCTCTAGCCAAAGACCCCTTTGCGCGTAGTCCGAAAGCATGAACGAAGGTCCTCCATAACACCGCTCCTGGTGGACCATCTGCAGGGGAATGTTCACCATGTCAAACACGATGGGCACCATCCCCACCGTTTTCTCCGGGGCTGTGGCCGCCGCCAAATACGTGGTCCATCCCCGTTTGGAGGCCCCAATCAAGATGAACCCCCGCACCGGGATGTTCCAGCGCTCAAGGAAAATCGCCTCCAAGGCCTCCATGGCGGCATGGACGCTCCGCACCATCGGGAAAAGAAGGGGCCAATCCGGCTCCTTAGTTTCCAAGTATTGGGAAAAGGTGTAGGCGATGAGGGCATCTTCCCGAAGCCCAAAGAGGGGCTGGAAGGGGACGTTATGCAAAAGGGCCACGGGAAGACGGCTTAGGGAACTTACAGTTGCGCATAGCAACGAATCCCCAGGGCTAGGATCCCCGGAGATGTAAAGGACCACCACGTCCCTCACCATCGGGTCCTTTGGGGAATAAAGGAACAGACGGTGGCGCCAAGGTATTCCCTTCCATGTTTGGGAAAGCAGCAAGATTTCCAAGGAGTCCAAATTTCCCGTTTCCCCAGCGTTCTCAATTTGCCAGAAAGCTTTGCCTTTCTGGGCTTGCACGTAGTCGAAAAGCTTCATAGGAGGAAAAGCTAATCCCCAAAAAGCCACAAACACAATGACCGCCAAAACACCTTTCATCCTTCCTCCCGTCCGTCCCTTACGGGGCCTTGATAATACCTCCCCTCTTGGCCAGAAGGACGAGGATCTCCATCACCGGGGTTCCATGGGCAGCCATCTCCTAAACGTATTCCCGTAGCGGCACTGGAGAGGTTGGGCTGCGCCTTGTTGGCTATGGGCCCGCGCTTCTCCTAGACGCGGGCCGGCGCGTCCCCCTTGATTCCCCGGCCTTGTCCGCTTAAGATAAATGGACAAAAAAGTCAGAATTTGGGGGATGTTGATGCGCCTGACCCTTTCCACCAAATACGCCATTTTGGCCTTGGGGGAGCTGGCCCGCCGCGGAAGCTTTGCCTCCGTCCAGGAGATCGCGGACACGATGGAAATCCCCCAGGCCTATCTGGCTAAGCTCGTCCCCCTTTTGGTGCGGATGGGAATCCTCACAAGCCAGCGCGGCCGCGGCGGCGGCGTCTCCCTGGCCAAGCCCGCGGAAATGATCACCCTGAAAGAGATCATCGAGGCGGTCGAGGGACCAACCTCCCTCCAGGACTGTCCGTTTGAGCTCTCCCCTTGCCCGGGAAACCCAGGATGTCCCCTCTATCCCGTCTGGGATCCCTTGCGTGAACGCATCGTGGAATTCCTTTCGCAAACGAGCTTGGCCGAGGTGGTGCAGCGCATCGCTCCCCAAAAAGGAGGCTGAAGGATGAGCGAAATTCTGAGTAACCGAAGGAAAGAGGCCTTGAAGTCCATCTTGCGGCGCTTGCATGCTGGGGAAAGCCCGGAAACATTGCAGGAAGAATTTCGGAGAGCCGTGGGACAAATCACCCCTTTCGAGATCGCCCAGATTGAAGAGGAGCTCGTGCGCGAGGGCGTCCCACCCGAAGAAATCAGAAAACTCTGCGATTTGCACCTTTCCCTCTTCCGCGAGTCCTTGGAGAAAGAGGAGCCCCTTGCCCCACCGTGGCATCCCATCGGGATCCTGATGGCCGAGCACCGCGAACTTCTGCGCCTTGCGGAGCATTTGAACCGCGCCGTTGACGCCAACAACCAAGAAGAGATCGCCCATATCCGAGAGCATCTGAGGGAGTCGGAGAAGCACTACCTGCGGGAGGAAAACGTCCTTTTCCCCGTCTTGGAAAAGCATGGGATCGTAGAGCCGCCACGGGTGATGTGGAGCGAGCACCAGGATATCCGTGCCCTAAAGAAGGAAATACAAACCGCGGAAGGGCCGCGCCTCAAGGAACTGGCCATTACTTTAGCCGAAATGCTTGCCTCCCACTTTTTCAAGGAGAACCGCATTCTTTTCCCCACAGCCCTGCGAGTGGTGCCCGAGGCCGAGTGGCCTCATCTTCGGGCTCAGTTCGACGAGATCGGCTATTGCTGCTTTACACCAGAAGTTCCGCCCGCCCCTATAACCCCGACCGAGCCTAAAACCATGCCGACCATGGCTTCTACGACCGATGTTCGATTACGCTTTCCCACGGGTGAGCTTTCTCCGGCGGAGCTTGAGGCCATCCTCGATGCGCTTCCTGTGGACATCACTTTTGTGGATAAGAACGACACCGTCCGCTACTTCAACGCCTCGAAGGACCGGATCTTTGTGCGCACCCCCGCGGTCATCGGAAGAAAAGTTCAGAACTGTCACCCCCAGAAAAGCCTCCCCGTGGTGGAGCGCATCCTCCGGGAGTTTCGGGAGAAAAAGCGGGAGGTGGCGGAGTTCTGGATCGACTACAGGGGGCGCTTCGTGTACATACGCTACTTTCCGGTCTGGGGGGCCAACGGAGAGTACTTGGGCACCCTGGAGGTGACCCAGGACGTGACGCGCATCCGGGGGCTTTCCGGCGAAAAGCGCCTCCTGGACGAAGAAGCCCGTTGACCGTGTTTCCCCACCGAATTTGGGGCGCATGCGCAGCATGGGCATCTAGAGGGCTGGAAAGCTGATCTGGACTCCTGAACGAAATTCGGGGCTTTGCCTGCCAAGGGAGGCAAAAATGGCCGGCCTCAATCCCGACGTGTACGATGTGGTGGTGATCGGGGGAGGACCAGCCGGAGCCAGTGCCGCTTTGTATGCGGCGCGAGCTGGACTCAAAACGCTCGTTTTGGATAAAGGCCTCTACGAAGGGGCGGCCGGCCGGGCCCAGCGCATCGAGAACTTCCCGGGAATCCCCGGTCCCGTTTCCGGAGCAGAACTCGTCCGGCGCATCCGGGATCAGGCCCGTTCCTTCGGCGCGGAGCTCCGGGAGGAAAAGGTCCTGCGGGCCGAGGTCCTAAGGAACCCAAAGGAAGTATGGACCGCCGCGGGAATGTATTTGGCCAAGGCTGTGATCGTGGCCAGCGGAGCCCTGGGCCGGAACAAATTCCTTCCCGGGGAGGAACGCCTGATCGGACGCGGGGTGAGCTATTGTGCCGCCTGCGACGCCCCCTTCTTCCGGGGCCAAAAAGTGGCAGTAGCCGGCTCCACCACCGAGGCCGTGGAAGAGGCCTTGGCTCTGAGCTCTTTCGCTGACCACATCATTTTCCTGGCGTCCACCACTAAAGTGCTGGTTCCCCCAAAGCTATGGGAAGAACTGCAAGCCCAGCCAAAAGTGGAGGTAAAACTGGGCGTGCGTATCACGGAGATCCTGGGACAAGACCGCGTGGAAGCCATCCGGGTGGCCGGCGAAAACGGGGAGACCATCATCCCCGTAGACGGAGTGTTTCCGCTTTTGCAGGGGACCGCGCCGGTGGTAGACTTCCTCTACGGTCAAGTCCCGCTGGCGGAGGGCGGTTGTCTGGTGGTGGACGGGGAAATGCGCACACCTGTGCCTGGGGTTTTCGCAGCCGGCGACGTGCGGTGCAAGCAATTCCGGCAGGCTGTGATCGCTGCGGCGGAAGGGGCGCAGGCCGCTTTGTCTGCAGAGCTTTACGTGCGGGGTCGGGCGCGGCCCCGCATCGACTGGGGCCATTGAGTTCCCGCGGGTCCCCAAGAACCAAACCCCGCAGGATCTGAAAGCGCAGAGAATCCCGGGGCGGATGCACGGTGCGGAGCACCACCGGCAGCCCCTGCGCCGTCCCACGCACCTCCCAAACGTGCCCGAGAAACTCCACCTCCCCCACCTCGGCTTTAAAGGGACCCTCACCCAGCTCCAGCCACTCGGGCCGGAAAAAGAGAAAAACGGAACCTCCCTTCGGGGTGCTGAGGAGCTCCGCTTCCACCACAGCGCCGGCTACCTCACCCCCCTTCCGCGCTGGAGCCGTGCCGGCCAGAGGCTGGCCTGTCCCAGGAACTCTGCCACAAACGGGGTTTGCGGCCGCTGGTAGAGAACCTGGGGGTGATCCACCTGCTCCAGTTTTCCTTCCCGCATCACCGCCACTCGGTCACCCGGACTCAGGGCTTCCTCCTAGTCGCGGGCAACGTATACCGCGCTCGTGCCCTGATCCTGCAGGATTCTTCGGAGTTTACGGCGCAATTCCCGGCGGAGGGCCGCATCCAAAGCGCAAGAGGCTCGTCCAGGATCCGCTCCTTGGGCCGCGTCAGCCCGTAGGCGTCGAGGAACGCCTCCTGGGCCGCCGGCCCGAGGGAGTGGGGCACGTTCCGCACGTCACTCCAGGCGAGGCCGATCCCAAGGAGATGGTGGTCGAACACGATCTCCCGAAGCAGAGGCTGGCGCGGCAGGGCGGGGTTCGTCCATTGGAGGTCGTTGTAGTTGAGCGTGCTCGGGAGCTCACGGGCCCGGGTGCGAAGCGCCTCCAGGTGCCGCGCCGCGTACTCCCAAACAGGGTTCCCCTCCATCTTTAGGCCCTCTCATGCCTTTTGGATCCCCTCCGGGGTGAGGTTGTGCTCTTGCTTTTGTGGTCAGGCCTTTCTTTTTGTGTTGTTGACTTTTACTAGCCCGAGCAGGGCTTTTGCTATATGCCGGGGAAGGCTCACGATGCCTCCGCGGTCCCAGGAGGAAAAAGGATGGGCTGCCAGTCCGCCGCTCATTTCCAACTTTCTCCCATACGCAAGGGCAAGAAGCCCCAGGACGCTAAGCTGCGCGGACCCAAAAACCAATTGTGACCCCCTGGCTCAGAGCTAGTTGCAAAATAGAAGCCGAACATTCCCATCGCTGCTTTGCTAACCCATCTTGTCTTGAGGACTAAACTGTGGTAAGGGCCAATTACAGGGGAAAAGCCAATGACTGTTAGGACCAGGAGAAGGTCCCTGGGAACGTACAATGCCGCCGGAGGTGAAAAGATGAGGCGGGTCTCCCCTGTTTCCTCCACCATGGTCAACCTCTACTAACAAGACTTGGAGGAAGCGGTGCGCTTTTGGACCCATAGCTTGTGGCCAGTGCACTACGTAGATACCTTGTAAGATCTTTAGACTGCTAGAGATGCACTCTGGTTTCGTGCCCCTAATCTCCTCTTCTATCAATGAAGCAAACTCCTCTACCTCACCTTTGATCAGGCCTTCAACGTCGTCAATCAGCAGGACTAAGGCCGTGTACCTCGCGGCAATTTCGTTGAACGTCCTCAGATGCCGCACCACATTTTTCGCTACAGATCGAAGATCCACGCCCATTGAGTAAGATGGGTCAATCCTTAAGGGACCATCACGCTCTTTCCAGAAGATCACATGATGCTTCCTGAGCAACGTGCTCTTGGGAATTACCCGCGGGCCTTTCTCTATTTCGCCAGTTCGGCATAAAGACGACAGTTCCTGCTCTAAAGCGTTTATGAAATCCTTGTGCTCCCTCTTGGGGGGTAAGGAAGCGATCCGAATCGTCCAACCATGGCATTCCGGGAGTCTGCCGCGAAGCTCCTTTTCGATTTCAGACGCTTTCTTCGCTTCAGCAATCTTTCGGCTCTGTAGATTCCTCTGCTCATTCTCTTGGCACGCTCGGAGGACCTCTATGGCAATGCGCCGCTGCCCTTCTACGAAGCAGAAGTCAGGAGGCTTGTCCTTTCCTTCTGGGTAATCCAGGATATCCACATTCCTAAGATCGCAAGCCCAATCTGCCCCGTAGAATTGGAGAAAGCGGTCGAGGCATTCTTGCTCTTGCTTATCGCGGCTGCTACACATTGGCATCCCCGTCCTTCTGTCCCTGCAAAATCCCCTCAACTAGTGCGATCTCTTGTTCGGTGAGACCATAAAGGCGGTAGACGATTTGGTCGATCAGGCCGTCGGTGAGGCGGAGGCGTTCCTTAATCGGCCGAAGTTTGGCCAAGCTCCGTTCGTAGGCGTCACGGAGTTCGGCCATGAACTCGTACGTGAGCTTGCACCCAATCCGGCTCTTATTTCTCTGAAGGATTTTCCAGAGTTCCGCAAATGAGAGCTCGGGCTCGTTCTTCTGGTAGTCGCCCAGGTAGTTCCTAAGCTCGGTCTTGCCAAACAAAGCTTCGATCCCTGTACTGCCGTTCTTTTCTTCCTGAATCCGAAGTTCAGCCTCCAGCCAAGTGAGGAAGTTCTTCATTTCCGCTTGCTTCTCCTTGTTCAAACGGATCATTTCCTCGGCAAGGAAGGCGAGGAAGTCGTGGACTACATCGCTCTGCTCCCAGAGCGCTCCCTCCGGAATCTGCCAGTCCTTGTTCAAGGGATCAGCGTTGTGCTTTCTGACCAGCTCCAAGTCAGTCGGGTGCTTTTTCTGGAGTCTCTCTTCAACAAACTGCAGGGTTTTTGAGAAAACCTCGGTCAAAGCGCGTGGTTTTTGGTGGGCTTCAAGTTCAGTTTGATAGAGTCTCTTTGCCTCCTCCACCAGTCGTGCCCGCTCTGTGGAGGGAGTAGTAGAGGCGATGCGACGAATGGGAATCTCAACAAGGTACTGGTAGATGAAACGCACATATCCTCCCCGGTAGACAGCTGAACGTTGACGATACCACCAGTTCAACAACCGGCTGTTTAGGATTGCGATAAGCCACAAGCTGGGAATGGGGATGATGTATGCTGTGTTGCCAACAAAGAGGTGCGTGTCATCATAAGCAGCTTGTGCCTCTGCCGCTATGTCCGGAAGAATGACTTTAGGCTTCGCGAAGTCGGCGTAGTAGTCAATGGTGTCTTGGATTTCGTACCACTTGTAGGCTCCTGGCTTGCGACCAGGCCACGGGCCCTGGCTCGCCTCATCCCAATCCGGTGGCCGAGGTTCGAGATGCTCTCGGAACTGCTCAAGGTGCCGCTTGACCGCCGGGTAGCCGTCGATGTCGATTCCACGGCGCGCGAAGATCAGGTAGCGGTTCTTGTAGTCGATCTCGTAGCGCTTGATGTCCTCGCCGACGACCAATGGCTTGATGATCTCCGCGCTCTTGGGGTCCTCGGCAATCAACCTCTGGCGTGTGGCCTCATCGATGAAGAACGCCTCGTTCAGCCCCGTCTTGACCCCGTAGTTAATCTTCACGTCTCCAAGCCACTGTCTGAGAGGGACGCTCACAGCCTCCATCTTGGCCAAGATCGCGAGTTCGTCAGCTTGCGCAAGCCGCCAACCCTCCTTGGCAAGAGCTTCGGACGGTACAGGAGTGGACCTCTCTCGGACGAGGCGGTCGAGGGACTCGAACTCCAGCGATGGGACGCGAACGTAGCTCACCCCTCCCCCGCCTGGGCCGCCAACGGTGAGGACAATGCAAGGGTAGGCAGTCGCGTCGGGGAACACGGGAAGATCGCCGAAGTCAATGATCTGCTGGAGCTGGACTTGGTCAGTGAGGAAGCGCCGGAGCTTTTCCCCGTAGGCGGCTCGCATGAACTTGTTGGACGTGATCATCCCGAACCGACCACCCTGGCGAAGCAGGCGATGCGCAATCTCGTAGAAGTAAACGTAGAGGTCGGCAACCCCGTCGTAGACCTGGAAGCTGTGTTTCAGGAACTCTTTGTTCTCGCGGAGCTGTTCCTGGCGCACATACGGGGGATTGCCGATCACCGCGTCAAATCCGGCGTTTTCCCTCCGCCTACCGTACTCATCGAAGAACACCTCGGGGAACTCGAGCTCCCAGTGGAAAAAGCGCCGCCGTGCCGCTTCCTCACAGGCACGGCGGAACCAGCCTTG
>JACIWL010000012.1 GCA_014360995.1 Candidatus Bipolaricaulota bacterium
CTTTACGAGCGGTTCGTTCAGGCCCTCCTTGCTCAGGGAATTCCCGTGAAAACCGGAGTTTTTGGGGCCCATATGGAGGTGGGCCTGGTCAACGATGGCCCGGTCACCTTGATTCTCGAGCGGCCAAAAGGAAAATAGCACAGCAAAAAGGAGGAGGATATGGCTGCCGTTCCCAAATCCCGTAGATCCCATCGGGAAGTGCGCCTTCGCCGGACCCACTGGCGGGCTAAGCTCCTTTCGGCCACGGAATGCCCGCAATGTCACGAATTTCGCCTTCCCCATCGGGTTTGTCCCCACTGCGGCTACTACAACGGGATGCGTATCCTTGAGGTGAAGGAAAAGGAGTGATTTAGCGCGCGGGGCGGCCCTCCACAATGAGAATGGGCAAGGTGATGAAAAGGAGGGCCGCCGCGGAAAAAAACGGGGCGAAGAACCCAAATCCGTCGGCTAAATAACCGCCGATAGTCGCTCCCACCACGTTCCCAAGCCCGGCAACAGCATTGTAGATGCCAAGGGCTTGCCCCCGCATGCCCTCGGGAGAAAGCCGGGAGACCAAAGCCGTCGTGGAAAGCTGAAAGAAAGACCAGGTCAAGCCAGCAAGGGCAAAGAAGAGGGGAAGAAGCCAAGTTGGCGCGCCGCTTTCCACCATGGCAAATCCCACAAAGATCCCAACGCGAATGAAGATGGAAAGGGCCAACGCTAGCCTATGCCCCCAAAGTTCAATGGCCCGCCGCGCCCAGCGGAAGGCAAAAACCCCCACCGCGTGGTGCGCGACATACAAGGCGAACACAAGCTCATTTGGCCAGTGCAGGATTTGGCGCAGGAACACAGGGAAAGGCGCGAAAACCAGGGAAAAAGCGACGAACGAGAGGAATTCCCCATAGTAACAGAGGGCGAGATCAGGCCCAAATGCCGTGCGTCCCTGTAAAAAGCGGAGAAGCTGGACGGGGTTCAGGGCCCCCAAGAAATACACGGGACCGTAGCGGCGTATCTCCGCGATGAAGTTCCCCATCGTGCTTGTCAGGTCCTGTACGAGTGAACTTCTTGCAGTGCCCATAGGTTCGGGAAGGGATTTAAGGCTGATGATGCCTGCGGAAAGGGCGGTCAGCGCTGTGACCAGGCCCAGGGAGCGAAGGCCCCAGCCCTCCCCAACAAAGCGGGTAAAAAGCGTGGTCCAAAGGGCACCAAGGAGGAGCCCCACCGTCCAGCCCACCCCGGATAGGGCGTTGAAGCGGCTTAGTTCTCTTTCCCAGTCGGTTTTAGGAAATTGCGAGAGGACCAGGAGCGTAGCGGCTGTACCGGCGGCCATCCAAATAAAAGTGACAACGGCGTTGAGGGGAAAAAGGGCTTTCACCTTCGTGAGGGCGACGAGGAGGGCGTAACCTATGGCCAATCCGAAAAAGCCAAGAAGCACAAACGGCCGACGTCGCGGACTTGCGTCCGCAAGCTTCCCCCAAAAGAGGCTGGCCACGATGGTGGTGGCGCTTCCCACCGCGGAAAGAAGCCCCACCTGGGCCGCTTTCGCCCCAAGGAAATAGGCGTAAAGGGGGAGGAGCTGGGAAAACGAGCCCAGGGCCACGTTGATCACAGCAAAGGCGATGTACCAACGGGGTATCTTCCTCATTGGTCCAGAATTCTCCTCAAGCTTTGCCGAAGGCCCTCGGGATCGGGTATTTCCAAAATAACCCGCCCGGCAAAGCCGTTCTCCAAAAGCGCGGAGAGAGTCTCCCTCCAGGGTGCTGTGCCTTCGCCCAAGGGAAGATGGGCGTCCCAATCGCCCCGGTTGTCGTGAAGGTGCACGTGGAGGAGCCGCGGGGAAAGGGCCTGGATGTACTCCCTGGGGGAGCCGCCCAGGGTGTGAAGGTGGCCAAGGTCAAAGCAGGCCCAAAGCCCTGGGAATTCGGAAAGGATGGCAAGGTGCTCCTGGGCGTTTTGCACTAATCCCCGGTCCCGGCCGTTGCCGAGGTTCTCCAACGCTAGCTTTACCCCAAGTTTTTCCGCCTGGGGAAGAAGAACGCTTAAAGAGAAGCGCAAAAGGTCGCGGCTTCGCTCCAGCCACGCGGGAAAAGGAAGGTACTCCTCAGGGAGTCGGCCGGGATGGATGACCACCACATCCGCCCCAATTTCTGCGGCCAGTTCCACGGTGCGGAGAAGCTCCCCGAGCGAAGCTGCCGCCACCGCGCGCACCGGCCAAACGAGGTTCACCCCATGGATAGGCATATGTAGAGAAAGTCTTAGGCCGCTTTGCCCAACCTCCCGCAACTTTTTCCGATCCGAGGATGAAAGGTCGTCCGGGTGGGCGATCCCCGGGTCAGCGCGGAGTTCTATGCCCCCCAGGGCTAGTTCCTGGGCCAACTCCACCCAGGACCAAACGTCCATCCCCGGCCGATGGAAGGTGGCCAAACCAAGCTGAGAGCGGTCCATATCAATCCATGCGCAGGCCGCCGTTTATGGAGAAGGTGGCCCCCGTAATGTATCCAGCCTCCTCCGAACAAAGAAAAGCGATAAGGGCCGCAACTTCCGCGGGATCAGCCACCCGGCCCAGCGGGATCTGCCGAAGGATTTCCGCCCCGTGCTTTTCCAGTTGTTCCTTGTTGATGTCGGTGTTCACAAACCCAGGACACACGGCGTTTACGGTGATGCCAAAGGGCGCAAGGGCCAAGGCGTAGGACTTGGTAAGCCCCAAAAGCCCCGCTTTTGCCGCCGCGTAGTGAACCCCATGGGCGGATCCAGTAAGGGCCCGGAGGGAGGAGACGTTCACGATCCGGCCAAAGCTAGCCTTCTTCATGTGCGGCACCGCGGCCTGAATGAAAAGAAAGGGCGCGGTGAGGGAGACACGGATCATCTTTTCCCAATCCGCGAGGGACAGATCCTCGGGGGCGATGCGCTGCACGTAACCAGCGTTATTCACTAGGACCACCAAGCTCCCAAGCTTCTCAACTTCGTCCACGACGCCCTTTATGCGCCAAAGCTCTTCTAAGTTGAGCTGGATGGGCCAGGCCCGGCGGCCGAGCTCCTCCACCTTTTTCGCTAAAGCCCGGGCTTTTTCCTCTTCCACGCGGTAGGTGAAGGCCACATCGTAGCCCATTTGGGCCAGGCGCAGGACCGTGGCTGCGCCGATCCCCCGAGACCCACCGGTGACGAGCGCGACGCGGCTCATGTTCCGAAAAGTCGGTCTCCGGCGTCGCCAAGACCGGGCCGGATGTACCCGTGGCTATCGAGCTCCCGATCCAGGGCGGCGGCGTAGACAGGGACGTCGGGGTGGGCCTCGGCCATAGCCCGCACCCCCTCCGGCGCGGCCACAAGGCACAGGAACCGAATATCCTTCCCACCCCTTTCCTTCACCAGCTGCACCGCATGCACCGCAGATCCGCCGGTAGCTAGCATGGGATCCACCACGATCACCAGCGCCTCCTCGAGGTTTGGCGGAAGTTTCACGAAATACTCCACGGGTTTCAATGTCGTCGGATCTCGAAAGATGCCGATGTGGCCCACACGGGCACTGGGGATGAGGGAGAGCACGCCGTCCAACATGACGATACCAGCTCTTAGGATGGGCACGAGGACCACCGGCCGGGCCAGCTCCACCCCGTGGGTGCGCTCAAACGGGGTTTCTACCTCCACCGGCCGCACTGGGAAATCCCGAGTGATCTCGTAGACCATGAGGGCGGTGAGCTCCTCCAGAATCTCCCGGAACTGCAGGCGATCGGTGCGCTTGTCCCGAAGCTTTGTGAGCTTGGCCTGGATTAGGGGATGGTCCACCAAGACCAAGTTGTCCATGGCCGCCGAAGATTATCCGGAGGAGCACCGCCTGCCAAGCTAAATGAGGGAAGGCAAGCGGCGGCTTTTGCCGTGAAGTTTGTCGAGGTGAACCTGCCAAAGCTTTAACGTCTTAAAGAGGGAGGCCACAAGCCACTCCCGGGCCGGATCCCGGGGACCAAGCAAAGAATGGATATGGGCCTGAACCCCGTCCTTTGGGGGCTTCCTCCTCAGCCAACGGGCGAGGGCATCCAGGACGAGCAAAAGCTGGGTCAGGCGCTCTGGAGCAAGCTCGGGCATCTCCGTCAACGCCTCTTGGCAAACGCGCACCGCCGGAATTTTTTCCTCCCCGATCCCTTGGGCCAGGCGGCGGATATTCATAAGCACATTGTAGGAACAAGCATGACGAAGGAGCTTGGGAAGGGGCCCTTCTTCTCCGTCCACCAGGGCCTGGGCGAGGGGGAACTTTGCCTGATCGGCCCAAGTTTCCAAAACGGCATCGGTCGCGACCCAGCCGTGGCCGAAGGCGAGGAGGGCTTCTCCTACGGCGCGCGCCGCCTCCGTCTTTGCTTGATTAGCCTTTCCCAGCAATTTTCCCACCTCCCCCGCCTCCTTCCCCTCGGCCCAGGCGAGGAATTCTTGCCCGGCGCTTTGCAGACGGAGATGGACGGAAATGGGGATGTCGCCGCAGCCGCCCAGGCGCGACCCCGGACGGGCAGAGCCAATCATACCCATCACTTGCTCAAGCCCGTCAAAGAAACGGTGGGCGCAGGGCTCAAATCCTAATCGCGGGAAAAGATCGCGTACAAAAAGCGCCCAGCGTGGAAGATTCGCACTTTCTGCAAAATCGTTGAGGAACAAAATCTCCTCGTCGAACGCCTCCCGCCCATCGATTCCCGGGAGCTCCCACCACTCCAAGACCCTCTTTTCCGAAATTTTCACCTCGCCCCTCCGCCTGTGGAAAAGAGTGTTTTCCAAATCACGCTTGAGAAAAGCGCCTTGTGCTTTCCATTCTACCCCTATGGATCTCCCGGGCAAAATGAGGGGCGGAGCAAACCCGTGGGAACCCAAGGCCAGAGGGCGGTGTAACTTGAGGTGAAAAGAGAGGTGATGGTCATGCGGAGTCTTCTTACGGCAGTTGGTGTAGGAATGCTTGCTTTTCTGGCCCTGGCCCAATCCCAGCCTTCTCCCCTTGGACTAGTCCCCCAGCCCGTGCCCGGGCTTTCCGTGGCCATTTGGATGGAAAAGCCGCAGTATTACGTGGGTGAGACCGCCCGGTTTTTCGTATACCTCTCCCAGCCCGCCTATGTCTACGTTTTTGGCATCGAGCCCACCGGGCATATTCGCCTCATCTTCCCCAATTACTACTCCCAAAACCCGTGGAGGCCCGCGGGAACCCACGTCTTTCCTGACGGAAACTACGTGTTTCGCGTGCAGCCGCCAAGCGGCACCGAAACCCTCCAGGTTGTGGCCTGCCTTCAGCCCTTGCCCGTTCCTTTGGGCACTCAAAACGACCCCTATCCCCTCCTCGGCCCTGATCCGCAGTCCGGCCGGGCGCAGGTGTTAGGGCTTTTGCCGGAAGCGAGTTGCATGTGCTGTGCCACAGCGTGGACCACCTTCCAGATCCTTCCCGCCCAGGTGGGCTATCCCTGCCCGCCCTGCTGGATCGGGCCCTGCCCACCCTGCTACGGCGTTTGGCCTGGGATGTGCTGGTATTACAACCCCGCTTCCGGTTCCTGGCAGGTGGTGATGGGGGAGTGCCCAAAGCCCGGGTGGTGCTGGTGCTTGGGGGCGGATGGGAAGTGGCACTTCCAGATCAGCATCTGCTTTGGGGATTGTAAATAAAGCCCGCGGTGGGCCTCCTAGCCTTGACAAGCCTGTTTCAGGGCAAAAAGGGAGGCCCACCACCCTCCCAAGTATTTCTCCTCCCCGGCCACAAGGAGCTTTCCTGCCCTTCGGGCCAAATAAAGGGTGAGGAGCCAACGGGCCGGCTCCACCTCCACCCTTTGGAAAAGAAGGCCGGGCACACGCACGGCCTGGGGAGGAAAAGGTTCGATCCGTTCGATGGGTTCCAAGCGCTCCCCCTGCACCTTTTGAAGTTCCATCCTTCCGGGCATGGCGCTTGTGGCCTGAAGGAGGGCCTCCAAAAGCTCCGGCAGGGCGTCGGCTCCGAAGTCCGGGCCGATGGTCCAGGAAAGCCACCAGGCCGGCCCCTCCCGAGAGGGCGAAATGCGCAAAAAATTGGGCGGACGGTAAGAGGGAAGCCCCCGCACCCGCTCCCAGCGCCGGCGCCCTTCTCTAACCCAAAGGCCCATCTCTCCACCTACGGCCCGGTTCACAAAAGCTCGCAAACTCTGGTTAATTATAATCCTTGACATGGCGAGCGCGGAAGAAGGATAATCGCGAGCGTTTTAGGGGGTGGCGCATGGGAAATGGCTTTAAAGCAGGCTGGTTGGGCCTTATCTTACTTGCTAGCTTCGTAGGCCTTGCCGCAGAAAGATCGTTCCTCTTTTATACGGAGTACCCAACGGTCGCTCTTTCTCCCGATCGGGATCTTTCGCTAGACTTAACGCTGCAAAACCTTGGGACCGAGCCGGAAACCATCTTTCTTAGCGTCGATGCGCCTTCCGGATGGAACGCGTGGTTTGAAACCACCTCGTATCCTGTATTGCAGATTGGGGCGGTCTACCTTCTTCCTGATCCCGCCAAGAAGACGACGATCAGATTCAAGGCCAGACCGCCTGCCGGAGTTAAAACGGGCACCTTTACGTTCACCCTTACCGCTACCACTGCAGACAAGAAATTGTCTCAAACCGTAAGCATTCAAGTATCTTTGCAAGGCACTCCGGCCCCGGAGACGCCCAAGGAGACGAGGCTCACCCTGTCTGTCACCTATCCTTCCGTAGAGAACCCGGCTGGAAAGGATTTCACTTACGATATCACCATTCGTAACGAGGCGGACACGGAGCGAGTGGTGAATTTGCGCGCTCAAATCCCGCCCCTTTGGCGGGCGTACTTCACTCCCCGCTGGCAGACCGACACCCGCATCACTTCCATAAAAATCGGGGCCAATTCCAGCGATACCGTGCGGTTTGTGGTGACCCCGCCTGTGGGGGTGGAGCAGGGCGAGTATCCCTTGGTTTTCATGGCCCAGGCCGACGGGGATTCCGCCACGTTGAATTTGAAGGCCGTGGTCACCGGGACCTATGACCTCCGCCTGGCCACGGAGGCCGAGGTCACCGGGCAAGGCGATACCCGGAACATCCGCGCGGTGGCCGGGAAGGAGCGGGTGTTCACCCTCTACCTTTGGAACGCCGGCTCGGCCTCCCTCACCGGCCTTACCCTCTACGCCACCAAACCCTCGGGGTGGGAGGTCACGTTTGTGCCGGAAAAGCTGGAGGAAGTCCTGCCGCTGGGCTTGACGCAAAAACCGGAGAAGGTCACGGTAAAAATAAAGCCGGCAGGGCGGGCCATCCCCGGCGACTACACTGTCACTCTCATCGCCGCGGCCACCCAGGACCGCAAGCAGATGGATCTTCGGGTGACGGTTGGGGCGAGCATGGGCTGGGGCTGGATCGGAGTGGGCGTGGTGGTGGCGGTGGTGGCCGGCTTGACCGGGATCTTCGTGCGGCTTGGCCGACGCTAAGCCCATGATCGTCGAGGCCAAAGGCCTTCGCAAACGCTATAACACCGTGTGGGCTTTGGACGGGCTGGACTTGTCCGTCCAAGAGGGCGAAATCTACGGGCTTTTGGGGCCGAACGGCTCGGGAAAAACCACAACCATCCTCATCCTCCTTGGCCTCACCGAGCCCACGGAAGGCACGGTGCGGGTGTGCGGGTACGACCCGGTGCGCGAGCCCCTCGCCGTGAAGCGCGTGGTTGGCTACCTCCCGGAGAAGGTGGGCTTCTATGAAGAGCTTTCCGCCTGGGAAAACCTCCGGCTCATCACGAGGCTCAACGGGATTCCCGAGCCGGAGGCGAAGCGGCGGATTGGGGAGGCGCTGGAGCAGGTGGGCCTTGCGGAAGTGGCCCGGCGGCCCGTGGCCACCTTCTCCCACGGCATGCGGCAGAGGCTGGGGATCGCCGACGTCCTTGTGAAAAAGCCGAAGCTTGCCATTTTGGACGAACCCACCTCAGGGATCGACCCCGAAGGGGCCGCGCAAATTCTTGAGCTCATAAAACGCCTGAGGGGCGAAGCGGGGATGACTGTTATCCTCTCCTCCCACCTTCTTTATCAGGTGCAGCGCATTTGCGACCGGGTTGGGATCCTCCAGAAGGGGCGGATGGTGGCGGAGGGGAGGGTGGCTGAGCTCACCGGAAGCGGCGCGGGCTTTTTGGCCGTGGTGGAAAAGGCCAGGCCTGAACTGCATGCCCGCCTGGAGGGTGAGGAGTGGACTCTAAGCGTTGAGGACCTCGGCGGCGGCCGCCTCCGCGTGACCTTGGAAGAGGGCGCGCGGGAAAAACTCTTCGAAATCGTCGCGGAGGAAGGGGCCATCATCACGGAGCTTCGGCCCCAGGTCCGCACATTGGAAGAGATTTACCTGCGGTACTTCCAAGAGTGAGTTATGGGCACGATCTTTTGGAAGGAACTGGCGGATCATCTGGGAAGCAAGCGCTTTTTCATCCTGAGTTTGATTATTCTCGTGGTGGCCGGGGCCTCCGTGTATCTAGGGGTCCAGGCGTTTGGGGAAAACCCGGAGGAAGTGGGGGAATATGCATATCTTCTGCTTTTCACTGCGGCTCAAAGCGGCCTTCCCTCCTTCCTTTCTTTCTTAGCCTTTTTCGGCCCGCTTTTGGCCGTCCTCCTTGGGTTTGATGCAATAAACTCGGAGTTCACCAAGGGAACAGTGAGCCGGATCCTTTCCCAGCCCATTTACCGCGACGCCTGGATCAATGGAAAGTTTTTGGCCGGCCTAGCTACGCTGGGCATTGTGGTTTTAAGTATTGCGCTCCTCATTTTCGGCCTTGGCCTTTTCGCCTTGGGATTTCCGCCGGAGGGTGAGGAGTTTGGACGGCTTCTTCTCTTCGTTGCGGTGGCCGTTATCTATCTCAGCTTTTGGTTGGCCTTGGGGATCCTTTACTCCGTGCTCTTTCGCCAAACCGCCAGCTCCGCCCTGGCCGCGGTAGCTACTTGGCTCTTTTTCACGCTTTTTTTGTACATGATCGCCGGAGTGATTGCCGATCAGTTGGCCCCTATTCGCGCCAATTCCACTGCTTCCGACCTTTTGCGCAATCAAAACATCCGAGATTTTGTGTTGCGTTTTTCGCCCGTGGCCCTCTTTGAAGAGGCCACCTTGCCCATCCTCGTTCCCACCTACCGCGGTTTGAGCCTCCTTGCCCTGCTCACTAGGACCGATGTGCCGACAAGTCCCCTCTCCCTTGGGCAGAGCATCCTCGTGGGCTGGCCGCAACTTGTGGGTCTTGTGGCCTTAACCTCCGTTTGTTTCGCTGTGGCTTACCTCGTATTCATGCGGCGGGAGATCCGCACAAGCTAATCAGCGGAGGCGAAGCCCAAGGTAGTAGGGCCAAATCACGAGGGCCAAGATCGCTTGCCACCAAAGGAGCTCGGCAAAGGCCAGGGTAAAGAGCCAGCCAGTGAACCAGAACATCCCAGCAAAACTTGACGAACGCACCTGCCAGCGCCGCTCATAAGCCATGTTTCCTCCTTGGCTTCATTCTAGGGCTTGGCCAACTTTGGGGCGAATTCCGTCGTGCTTGGCCGATTAGGCCTTAGGCGCGCCGCACCCGCAGCCACCGCCCCTCCTGGGCCACCACCTGGACCCGCTCCCCGCGGGAGATTGGGGGATCCTCAGCCTTGGCCCACCAGTACTCGCCGCGGACGAAGACCCAGCCCTCTGGATTGAGGTCGTCTTTGGCCTCCCCGACCAGACCCACCAAGGTCGTGAGGGGGCGGGGCTTTTGCCGCTGGGCGGCAAGCCCTTTGGTGAGGATGAAAACAAGGATAGCCGTGAGGGTTCCCAAAGTGGCGGCTACGGTGGTCCAGGAAAGGCGCACCGCCGGCGATTCCACCTCAAAGAGGGAAAACGAGCCCAAAATTAGGCTCGCCAAGCCCCCCAGGGTTAGAAGGCCATTGGAGGGGGTGAACACGTCCAAAACGATGAGGGCAAATCCCAAAAGGACGAGCCCCACTCCCACAAAGCTTATGGGGAGAAGCTGGAGACCAAAGATGGCTAAAAGCAAGGAAATGCTTCCCACCACGAATCCCAGGCCAATGCCCGGGGTGAGAAACTCGTAGATTAGGCCGTAAATGCCGAGCATAAGGAGGATGTAGACGAGGTTTGGATCAGCGAGATACGCGAAAAATTGTTCCTTAAAATTCATACGCAGCTCACGAAGCCCACAGTATTGGGTGCTCAAAATTCGGCCGTCGCGGAGGGCGAATCCCTCGAGTTTTGCCAGCAATTCTCCAATGGAATCAGCGATGAGGTCGATCACCCCAAGTTCGAGGGCTTCGGTAGCGATGAGGGTAGCGGATTCCCGCACCGCCTTTTCCGCCCAATCGGCGTTGCGGCCGCGGGCCTCGGCAATGGCCCGGATCCGCGTGGCCGCATCGTTCACGATTTTTTGTACCGTAGGATCCTTTTCGTCAGGGCTTTCGCCGCCAAGGGACACGGGGTGGGCCGCGCCAGTGCTGGTGCCGTGGGCCATGGCCGCCACATGGGCGGAAAGGAGGATGAAGGTTCCGGCGGAGGCGGCGCGGGCTCCTGGCGGCCCCACCCACACCACCACCGGCACCGTCGACCCCATGATGGCTTCCACGATTTCCTTCGTGGCCGTGTCCAGGCCGCCGGGGGTGTCGAGTTCAAGGATCACAAGCGAAGCCCCAAGGCGCTGGGCCTCCTTAAGCCCCCGGAGGACATAGGCGCTGGTCGCGGGGTTCACCGTGCCATCCAAGGTGAGCTTAATAATTTCCTCAGCCCAGCACGCCAGGACCAGAAAGAAAAACAAGGCCACAAAAACCCACGGTCTTCCCATCCCGTGGGATTGTACTCCTTAGCCCAAAGCTTTTGGGCTCACCCTTCTCCTCGGAAAAACGTGAGGACAAGCTCGCAGAGAATGCGGACGAAAAGAGGTCCCAAAAACAAGGTAACCAAACCCAGGAAAACGAGGCGGGCACTTCCGGCCAAAGCCCCTTCCACTACAGTGATGATCCCCATGATTACAGCGATGGCCACCCCCATCCAGAACACCGCGGGCATCACCCGGGGGGTGATGAACTTCCGAAAAGAAATGAACTCGTGCCACCACTCTTTCATCCTCTCCTCCTTCGTGCCCAGATATTAGAAACTACCCGCGAAGGGTCCTCCGCGTCAAGCCGATATCGCTTCATTGCCCAAAGCCTCACCTTATCACGAGAAAAGCAAGCTCAGCGAAAGAGCACTGGCTACGATGAAGATCAGCACCAGGGCTCGTTCCATGGTGAGCCGAGGGAGTTTGGGCTGGAACCGCCGCGCGAGGAAGTAAACGCCGTACCCCGCGGCCACCGCCGCCAGCGCCTTGCCCCATACCGCGGCCTTCCACAGCTCCGGCAAGCTCACCAGGCCCCACAGGGAAAAAGCCATCAGTCCGCTGGTCAACAGAATGAGTCCCCCACGCTCCACTTTCCCGGGCCCTGGGCGCAGGAGGGGAATGATCTTGGCGAAGGAAGCTGCCGTTCCAAGGGAAAGAGAGAACAAGACCCACGAAAAGCCAGCCGGCAAGGTCAAACCAAGGAATTCCTTGGCCACAAAGGCTGCCAGAGGCGGTACCCCCACAATGGACGCCGTCCCCATGGCCAGGCCCCATGCGGCCGCGGAGGGCACTTTCCCCACAAGCTCGGGCAACTCCCGAGCTCCCACCGCATCCACGGCTTGACCTCCGGCGAGAAACAAAAGCCCTTTAAACAAACAATGGGCGATGGCAAAGAGAATCCCGGCCTGTGCCGCTGCGCCGCCAAAGCCCAAACCTATCAGCGTGTAGCCAAGCTGTGAAATCGTGTGATAGGCCAGGAAAAGCTTGAGGTCCTTCTCCCAGAGGGCGTAGAGGAGGCCGCCGAACCCGGTGATCACCCCCAGGGCGGTTAGGAGGACTCCCACGGGAAAGGCCTCGGCCAAGCGGGCAAGAGCAACAATGCCCATCTTGCCCGAAAGGGTGGCGAAGAGAATTACCGCTTCTGTAGGGGCATGCCGATAGGCGGCAGGAAGCCAAAAGCCCAAGAGGAAAACCCCGGCTTTCACCGCCGCGCCGGCCACGAGAAGCCCTGCCCCAACGGCCAGGGCCGGGCTGGAGAAACCTGAAGAAAACTTGGCGATCTCCACCAGGGAAAGGGTGCCCAAATGCCCGTACACCAGGGCCACTCCCAAGAGGTAAAGGATCATTCCCACTGCGGAAAGGAAGAGGTACTGCAGCGCGGCCCACACCGCTCGCGACCGCTGGTCGTAGCTCAGCAGCACCACAGTGAGGAGGGACCCAAGGTCCAAAAGGACGTACAGGTTGAAAAGATCCTTGGAGATCACGGTGGCCAAGCACGTGCCCACAAGGAGGGTGACAAGGGCGTGGAAGGTTCCGGGCCGGCGCCGGGCCGTCCACCACACCGCGGCGTGGGCCAACGGCGCCAAGGCCCAAAACGCCAAAGCCACCCTGTCCCCCACCAGGGTGATGCCCCAAGGTGCCTCGCCCAGGAGCGCGGGCGGGAACCCCGGCGCCCACAAAATCAGGGTCACCACCCCAACTGCGATCGCTGAAAGACCGGTTACTTTCCCACCCCGAAGGAGCCCCACCAGGCCCAGGGCCAAGTACGCCAGAACACCCACCACGGCAAAGGACACGGTTGCCTCCTAGCGAAGGAACAGGGCCAGGATCACGATCCCCAGCGTGCCGAAAAGAAGGCTCACTAAGCTTCGGTCCAACCCAAGCTCGGGAAACCGAAGGGGCCAACGCCGCAGGGGCCAGTGCAGGGCGTAGCCCACACCGGCGACAAGGGCAGCTTCGGCCACGGCCCGCGGCTCCCGCAACTCGGGAACGAAGAAAAAGGCGCCAAGGCCCAAGCCCATCACCCCGGCCACGAGGACGGCGAGACCTCCTACGGGCCCCGTTCCGATGGGGCGCAGGAGGGGGATGAGCTTGGAAAACGATGCGGCGGTGCCAATGCCCAGCCCAGAAAACACGGCCTTCGCCCAAAACGGGGCCCCTTGGCTCAGGAAGCCTTTGGCCGCAAAGCCAGCAAGAGGAGGAAGCCCGGCGATGGCCCAGGTCCCAACCCCGAGCCCGACGGCCACCGGCCAGGAAAGCCGACCGGCCAGCTCCTTGATCTCCCGCTTTCCTGTCTGGACCACGCCTGACCCTGCGGCGAGGAAGAGCAGCCCCTTAAAGAACCCATGGGCCACAGCGTAGAGCAGCGCCCCCAATTCCATTCCCAGCCCAAGCCCTAACAGCATGTATCCGAGCTGCGAGGCAGTGTGATGGGCCAGGAAAATTTTGATGTCTTTTTCCCAAAGGGCGTAGGCGATCCCGCCGAACCCGGTGAGGGCCCCGAGGATGACCAAGATCGGCCCCAACGGAAAAGCCTCGGAGAGGCGGGCCAGGGCCACCACCCCCACCTTGACCACGAGGCCCGAAAGCACGGCGGAGACCTCAGTGGGGGCCTGGTCATGGGCCGGAGGAAGCCAAAGCCCAAGCAGAAAAACGCCGGTCTTGACCGCGGTCCCCGCCACCAGAAGCCCTGCCCCGACGGCCAAAATGGGCTCGGAGAAGCCAAGGCCAAGCTGAGCCAAGGCCGTGATGGAGAGCGTCCCGGTGCGGGCGTAGACCAGGCCCAGGCCCATGAGGTACAGGATCAACCCCACTTCGGTGAGGACCAGGTAACGAAACGCCGCCCACACCGCCCGCTCCCGCCGCTCCCAAACCACCAGGATTGTGGCCAAAAGGGACGAGAGGTCCATGAGCACAAACAAGTTGAAAAGGTCGCGGGACAACGCCCCGGCCAGGCACGTTCCGATGAGCAAGGTGATGAGGGGGTGAAATTCCTCCTTCCGCGCCCGACCGTGCAGAAGGACCGCCCCGTGCAGGGTGAGCCCCAACGCCCACATCCCCAAGGTCCAGGGATCGCCGGCCACGGCGATCCCCCACGGGAGGCCGCCCACGAGAACCTCCGGAAACCCCGGTGCCCATAGGGAAAAAGTGGCCACGCCCGCGGCCAAGGCCAAAAGCGAAAAAAGCCTTGGTCGCCCGATGAGCCCCAGAAGCCCAAAGGCCAGGTAGGCGAGGACCCCGCTTAGGGCTGCGGCCACCGCTCCTCCGCTTCGAGACGGCGGACGTCCTGGGTGTGGCGGCGGTGGGTGAGAAGCACCACGTACACCAAGGCCAACGCCAGGGTGGCGAAGTGGATGACGATGGCGGTGAGGACCAACGCCTGGGGAAGGGGGTCCACCGCGGGACCGGGTCCGAGGCCCACGATGGCCGGCCGCCCTCCCGGTCGGTACCCCAGCGCCACAAGGAATAAGATCGAGCCGCCGGCGGCTACGTCAAGTCCCAAAAGCTTCCAAATAAGGTTCCGCCGCACGACCAGGGTCCAAAACCCCAGCCCTACCAGGGCGATGCCCAGGGCCAAACCGGCCAGGCCTTCCATCGCTACACCTCCCCTCGGGAAAGGGCGAAGCGGTGGATGGCCACCCAGGCGCCAATCGCCACCTCCAAGGCGATGAGGAGGTTGGTGGCGATGAAGTAAGGAGCACCTCGGCGGCCGAGGAGCAAAAGGACGGCGGCCAACCCCAAAATGACCACAATCGCCCCGTACTCAACCCAGTCCAGGGCCTCTTCGTGAATCTCCGCGCTTACCCGTTCCACGCCCTTGGCCAACGCCAAGAGAAGAAGCCCTGTGCCCAAAAGGGCTCCGGCTGGGAACCCCCCGCCTGGGCCCAGATGCCCCGAAGCGGCCACATACACGGTGAACACCACAATGGGCCCAAGGAGGATGTCCGCCGAGCGGCGGAGAAGCGGGGTCTCCGCCACAGGTGGGACTCTCTTTTCCCAGCGAAGGAACCGCAAACCCAGCTTCACCCCGGCGATGGTCATGGCATACACGAGGATCTCAAACAACGTGTCCCACAGGCGCACGCCGAGG
The DNA here is from genome assembly GCA_014360995.1 of Candidatus Bipolaricaulota bacterium. GTDB lineage: Bacteria > Bipolaricaulota > Bipolaricaulia > Bipolaricaulales > Bipolaricaulaceae > DTER01. Next base: position 14,882 of record JACIWL010000012.1, read on the forward strand.
ACGATGGCCGCGACGGCGTTGCGCGCGCCCCAGCTCAGGGCCACCGGCTCGGGATCGGGAAGCTCGGGCCGAGGGAAAACCCCGATCACCCCCAAGGCCAAAAGGGCCATTAAGCCTGTAATCGCCACCCCTGCCGCCCACTTCATGCCAGGTACCTCTCCACCAACTTTTGCATCTCCCCTGTGCGCTCGAGCTCCTCAATAAACGTCTCCAGGGCCTCGTGGACCTCTGTTTCTCTGGGTGAGACAGCAAAGCAAATTGGTTTCTCCTCGAACGCGGGGACCGGTCCTGCAGCCCTATCGCCTTGGTAGTCGGGGGGCTCGCGCCTGCGCAGCAGCAAGGGCAAAGGCCGTGTGAGAAGCACCTTGGCGCCCGCCGGGAGGGAGTACCCGCCAGCAGCGAGGTCCGCTTCTCCAACCTCAAGAAGGCGGGAGATCTCTTCCTGAGGCACCCAGATAACCTCGAGCTCCCGGTGCAGGTAGCGGGCAAACCGCTCAAGGATTTCCCACTCCAGGCCAACCACCCGCTCCCCTTGCTGATAAAGAAGTGGCGGGCATTCACAGGCCGCTACCACCAGCTTTCCCGTGTGGCGTACGGCAAGAAGATAGATGAAAGTCACGAGGGCAAAGCCGATGGCCGCCTGGGTGAGGGCCACATCCGGCGCGGCCAAAATCAAATACAGCCCAGCCAGGGCCAACGAGTGGGCGCCCACGCCGATCACGCCCCAAAGGAGCCTTTTTCTGGTGAGGGCAAACACAGCCAGGGCCAGGGCTAAAACGGCAAGGAGCACACCGCCCATCAGTCCCGAACCCCCACCACAAACGCGCTTTTGGCGATGGCATGGGTGGCCAACGGCCCGGTGAAGAGCAAAAACAGGATGAGGGCAATCATTAACCCGCCCGTAACATGCCAACCGGAGTAGACGATGAGCCCGGTGAGGAAGAGCACAGCACCTCCGATGTCCGCCACCCCTGCCACCTGCAGACGACAATAAGGCGCGCGGAAGCGGACCATGCCCACCCCACCAAGCCACACCAGGGCCAAGCTCAAGCTAAGAAGAATCTCGCCGATCATCTTTCACCCCTTTCGCCAAACCGGGCCACGAGCACCGTTCCCAAGAAGCCGAAGATGGCGTAGGCCAACGCCACGTCCAGAAGAATGCCGTGGCCAGAGAGGGCGGCATGCGCGGCCAGGATGAGCGCCACCCGCAGGTTGAGGGAGGAGGCCCCTGCCAGGCGGTCCCACAGGGTCGGCCCCCGCCAAAGGACGAGCAACGGGGGAATGGCGCTCAAACCTAAAAGGACCTCCACAAGAAGGATCATCCCCACAGCCTTTCCAAAATGGACGCGATCCGGGCCAGATCAGGAAGGTCGCCGCTAGCTGGCCGGTGCAGGCAATGCACGTGGACGGTGTCCCCTTCCACAAGGAGGGCAATCGTGCCCGGGGTGACGGTGATGGCCCAAAGCAAAAGGAGCTGTCCCACCTCGGACTTTAGCCGCACGGGGACGGTCACAATGCCCGGCTGCGCTTGGCCCGTAAGCACGGTCCAGCCCGTGACCGCCACCGCCCGGGCAATACGGTAGGCCATTAAGGCGGCGAAGGCTAGCCACAAATCCCAGCGCAGCCAAGCGGAGCGGGGGAAGCCGAGTTGCAGTTTGCCGCGGGCAACAAGCACGGAGAGTCCAATCACAAAGCCTGCGCCGCCGAGCCAAACAGGCCAATGGGAATCCCGCCAAAGGAGGGCCCACAACCCCCACAGGACGGCCCCCACGGCGGCGACCCCCATCCAGCGTGCCATCGCTATTCCAAAGTATAACAGCCATTAGTCCCGCTCCAACCCGCATTAGCTGAGGAAAACCCTTGAAAGCACAAAACGCTTTGCCAACCCGTGTGAACGGAGCTGCGAGCCTACATCTTTTACAGTTTTCCCGGGAGGTTGCGGTTTTTGTGGCCCTCGTGGCCACGGTAGCTCTTCGCGCCCTCGTTCTTCTCGTGCAATTAGCTACTTTCGAAGGTCACCGGGGCCAAAACCGTGGGGGAGGAGCTCAAAGAGGCGCGCGGTGCGCCAGGTTTTGCCATCTTTGTCGGCCATGATCAAGAGGAGGTCCGGAGCGAACTCGTAAAGCACTTGGCGGCAGGCCCCACAAGGGGAACACGGGCCTTCTCCGCAGGCCACAGCTAAGGCCACAAACTCCCGTGCTCCCTCGGATAAGGCCTTAAAGAGGGCCACCCGCTCCGCGCACACCGTAAGCCCATAGGAGGCGTTCTCCACGTTGCACCCGGTGAAGACTCTGCCGTCTTTAGAGAGGAGGGCTGCACCCACAGAAAACCCGGAATAAGGGGCATAAGCGCGGGCCCTTGCTTCCACTGCCTTTCGCACAAGCTCCGCTTCGTTCATAACTAGCGGGGCAGGGTTACGCCTGGCTGATCTTGATAAAGCCCGCCCGCTTCCTTTTCGTCGTAGCCGCGGGCGGGCCGCAGGCCGCGGAAGAACACGACTTGGGCGATCCCTTGCCCGATGTGAAGCCTGATGGGAAGAGGGGAGAGGTTGGCAAGCTCAATCGTAAGTTTCCCGCGCCAGCGCGGCTCCAAAGGCGTCACGTTCACCAAAAGCCCGCAACGGGCGTAGCTGGACTTACCCCAACACACGCCCATCACGTCGTCCGGCATCCAGAACGTTTCCACCGATTCGGCGAGGACCTGGGAGTGGGGGGCGAGCTCAAACGTTTTCTCCACCTCGATTTCGCGGAAAAGCTCCCTTGGGAAATTCACGGGGTCCAAAATGGCGTTCACCCCGCCTAAAGGGACAAGGAACCTCCGCCCGAGGCGAATGTCATATCCAAAGGACGAAAGCCCATAGGAGGGCTTCCCCTCTTGGCGGGGAACGAAGGGCGAGATCATTGGCCGCTCCCCCTGGCACAAGGCCATGATCTCCCGATCCGAAAGGAGCGAATACCCAGAAAGAACCCCCTTTTCCCCTAACACCTCCCCTCCTTCCCTTCCGGCTCCTTTGCCAATGGGCTTAGGTCTTCAAAGCAGCTTGGGGCGTGGGCGTACAGGATTTCCCACATTCTTTTGGCCACCTCCCGGATCTCCCACTGGGCCGCAGGACTTAGGCGCAGGCGTAGGATGTGCCGAAGCTCCCGGAAGTTCGCGGTGAGAACGAGTCTTGTTTCGATCCCCAAAGGAAGAACGAACCGGGCGTCCTCTTTGGGTACCCCTTTCCCAAGAAGAAACCGGTATAGATCCATGGCCTCCTGGAAAAGCTTTTTCGCCCTTTCCCAGTCCTCCTCGGAGAAGGTTGGCGGACGGACAAGTTCGTTTTCCTGAACTTCCACGTACCGCTGGGACTCCTGCACGAAGCTCGCCAGGCGGTGGCGGGTGAGCTGATTCGCGCAGGCCCGGGAGATCCCGGAGATCTCAAACGTGGCATGGGCGTGCTCGAGCACCGATTCGTGGCCGAGCTTTATGAGCTTGCGGATGAGGCGGCGGTCATCCTCGGGGCCCTTTCCTACGCTTTTGTGGCTGATCCGAGCGCAGCGGGCGATGAGGTTTTCCGCCTCCGGCGTGATGAACAAAAGTTCCACGCGCATAGATCCTAGGGGATCTGTCCTTCCGCTTTCAGGCGCTCAAGCTCCCTTCTCCGCAGCTCCGCCCGCTTGATCTTTCCGCTTGGGGTCTTAGGCAGCTCCGTGACGAACTCGATCTCCCGCGGGTATTTGTAGGGGGCGGTGACCCGCTTCACGTGCTCCTGGAGCTCTTTTACCAGTTCCTCCGAGGGTTGGTACCCCCGGGCCAGGACCACAAAGGCCTTGACGATCTGTCCCCGCACAGGGTGGGGCTTTCCGATCACCGCCGCCTCCACCACCGCCGGATGGGAAACGAGGGCGTCCTCCACCTCGAAGGGGCCGATCCGGTAGCCGGAGGCCTTGATCACGTCGTCGGCCCGGCCCTCGAAGAAGAAGTAGCCGTCCTCGTCCACCCGCACGAGGTCCCCTGTGCGATACCACTTCCCGCTGAACACGGCTTCGGTGAGCTTCGGATCGTTCCAGTACCCGTCGAAGATGCCGGGGTTCCCCACGGGCACGGCAATCTCCCCTACCTCCCCCGGTCCCACAGGATTCCCCTCCTCATCGATGGGGGTGGCGTTAGGGCCCGGGGTGGGAAGCCCCATGGAGCCCGGTCTCACCGGAAGCCCCGGGGGATTACACACCAAGCAAACGGACTCCGTCTGCCCGTAGCCGTCGCGGATGGTCACTCCGAAGACCTCGCGGAACACCTCGATGGGCTCGACGTTGAGGGGCTCGCCGGCGGAGAGAGCATCCCGAAGACTGAGCTTGTACCGGCCAAGGTCGGGCACCTGGATCATCAGGCGGTACTCCGTGGGGGTCGCGCACAGTTTGGTGATAGGGTAGCGGGAAAGGATCTCCAGATATTTTTCGGCCTCGAACCGGCCATAGTAAATGAACTGGGTGACGCCCACGTTCAGGCCCACGCCGATGGGCGACCAATACCATTTGGCCCACCCCGGAGCAGTGGTGGCCCACATGAGATCATCTGGAGAAAGATCCCACCAGTAGCGGGCGGTGACGCGAAGGTGCCCGTAAAGCCAGCGGTGCCGGTGCATGACAGGCTTGGGATTTCCCGTGGTCCCGGAGGTGAAGTTGATGGTGATGGGATCATTAACGGAAAGGGGGACCGGGGGAACTTCCGGAGCCTTTTCGATCTCCTCCTCAAAGGAGAGCCAGCCCGGTCTTTTTCCGCCGATCAAGATGAAATGTTCCAGGGGACACTGGCCGCGGGTGGCCTCCACCTCCTCCACCACCGATACATGGGCCACCACCACCCTGGCTCCAGCGACCTCGGCCCGATAGATGATGTCCTTGGCCCGCAGCATATCCACACAGGGAACAGCCACCGCCCCGGCTTTGAACGTGCCAATTTGGGCGATGAAGGCCTCCGGAAGGCGGGGAAAGATGTGCAAAACAGGGTCGCCTTTCTTCACCCCAACCCGCATGAGTACGGCGGCAAAGCGCGCGGAAAGCTGAGAAAGCTCGCGCCAGGTTAGAACCCGGCGCTCACCGCTTTCCGATTCCCAAAGAATACAGGGTTTGTCGCCCTTCCTTTGCGCGTGGGCATCCACCACCGCGGCGATGTTGTAGTTCTCAGGAATATCCCAGCGAAACTCCCGGCGCGCCCGCTCGTATTCCTCCTTCGTGAACGGCATAGGCCCCCCTTTTGTCTTTTTGCTGTTTTGCCGCTACGGTTATAGCATGCAGGGGATGGGGATGGCAAGTGTGGAACAAGCGGTCGTGGTGGTTCCGGCGGAAGTGGGGAAACGCCTGATCGCCCGGGCCGTGGCCCAGCTCCCTCAAGTGCAGCGGGCCAAGGAAGAGGGGCTCATCGTGATAGGCTATGGCACCACCAACGCTTATGTGGCCGAGGAACTTTTGGGCCACCCCATCGCTAAAGAACGATATTGCGCGGGATATGTAGGGAAAAGCCTTTCTGTTCTTCCTCCTGATAAGCGGGATCCCGTATTAATCCTGGAGCGGGGGAAGCCCATCTCCCTTTCCCTGGAAGAGGCGGCCAAGCAGCTCTCCGCGGGCGACGTTTTCATCAAGGGGGCCAATGCCCTGGACCCCCACGGAGTTTGCGGCGTCCTTGTGGCCGGCGAAGATGGAGGCACAGTGGGGAAGTTTTTCGCCGCATGCATCGCCAAAGGGGTGGAGGTCGTAATTCCTATTTCCCGAGCCAAATCCATCCACGGTTCGGTGACGGAACTCGCCAAAAAGCTAGGCCTCGGAAGGCTCGGGTTGGCGAGCGGGCTCAAAGTGGGCCTTTTCCCGCTGGTGGGGACCGTGGTCACTGAGGTGGAGGCCATCCACTGGCTTTATGGGATTCATGCCGAACACATTGGAAGCGGCGGGGTTGGGCTGGGCACCGGCGCGGTGGTGCTCCTACTTTACGGGGAGAAGGAAAAAGTGGAACGGGCCTTTTCCGAGCTTTCCGAGCTTGCCCGATCCGAGCCCCCGCTTATGATCTCGCCGTAATGGTTTGTACATCCCCACCCGTTACCCCAATGGTTTGGCTCAAAGAGCGCCCGCGGAGTTTTACACCGAAAAGGAGGCCAGGGATGTCGTCAGCTTGGTGGAGGGAATCCTTTGGTTCTGTCGAGGTCTTTTGGATCGATGAAGAGGCGGTCCAAAACCCTCTGGAGGACTGGATAGGGGAGCCTGCCCAAAGGGCGGAGGTTCTGGCCGTGGTCCTTTTCGGCTCCTTTGCTCAAGGAAGGGCCGTTCCCGGAAGCGACCTGGACATCCTTTTGGTCCTAAAGGATTACCCCAAACCCTTCCCGGACCGCGTCGTGGAATATCTCGAGCGCTTGCCCCTTCCGGTGGACGTTTTTCCCTCCTATACCCTTTCGGAGATCGCGGCGGGGCAGAAGCTGGCCTGGAAGGCCCTGGAAACCGGCAAAATCCTTTGGCAAAGGCCTGGTTTCCACCTCCTAAGCGTTGTTTCCCGCCGCTAAGGTATGGTGGAGTTCCTACGCGGGCGAGTGGCGGAAAAGGGCGAGGGGCAACTTGTGGTGGCCCTGGGCGGCCTGGGGCTTAAGGTGTTCGTCCCCCAAAGGACGGTGGATTCCGTAAGCGAAGGAGAAGAGATCCACCTTTACACCGCCCTTTTGGCCAAGGAGGAGGGCTTTGAGCTTTATGGATTTGCGAGCAAAGAGGAGCGGGAGATGTTCGAGGCCCTTCTTTCCGTGCCCCAGGTTGGTCCGCGGCTGGCCTTTAAGCTTGTTTCCGCCCTGCCGCCTGGGCAGTTTGTGGCGGCTCTTAGGCGGGGGGATCTTTCCGCGCTGGACGGGGTGAAGGGCATCGGCCGCCGTACCGCCCAACGGGTCCTTTTGGAGCTTTCGGAGCGGGCGCTGCGCTGGGCCCCCGCGGAAGTCCCTCCAGAGGCGGAGAAGGAAAAAATCGTCCTCCAGGCCCTCACTTCCAAGGCCCTGGGGTTCAAGGCCGAGGAGGCCCGCAGGGCCGTGGAGCTCGTGCGCAAAGAATGCCCGGAGGCCTCGGTGGAGGAGATGCTTCGCCGGGCCCTCTCCATCCTCGCTGGGGAAGGATGAGGGCGGTCGGCCTGGACGTGGGCGAGCGGCGGGTGGGGATCGCCAAAACCGACGAGACCGGCACTTTGGCCGTCCCCCATGGGGTCTACGAGCGGCGCTCCTTTCTTGAGGATTTGGATTTTCTTTCGCGTCTCCTTACGGAAATGGGGGTCGAGGCCATCGTGGTGGGCCTTCCCCTGAACATGGACGGGACGGAAGGGGAGCAAGCCCAAAAGGTGAGGGCTTTGGCGGAGGCCGTGGCCAAGAAGGCCGGGCTTCCTCTTTTCTTTGTGGACGAGCGGTGGACGACGAAGGAAGTGGAGCGGGCCATGCGCGAGGCCGGGGAAAAACCCAGCCGCCGCAGAGAAAAAGTGGACGCCCTCTCGGCCGTGCTCATCCTCCAAGGGTGGCTGGAGGGAAAAAACCGGGTATAAACGAAAGAAGGAGGTGGTAAGGTGCAGGAGTTCACCTTCTATTTGGGGAATAGGCCAGGAGCCCTGTTGGAGGTAGTTTCCGCCTTAGCGGAAGAGGGGGTGAACATCGAGGCCATTGCCGCCCTCACCGTCTTGGAGGAGGCCGTGGTGTCCATGGTCACTGATGCTCCGGACCGCGCCCGCAAGGTGCTAAAAAAGTTGGAGGTGGGCTTTGAAGAGCGGGAGGCCCTCTCCCTCACCATCCCCCACCAGCCCGGCCAACTGGCCGCCGTCTTGGATCGCCTGGCCCGGGAGGGCATCAACGTCCTCTCCTGCTATTTTGCCGTGGAAAAGAACATGCTCATCTTCACGGTGGACGACGTGGCCCGAGCTAAAGCCATTTTCCGCCTTTGAGGGAGATGGGCCGGGTCTGGTTTCGCTTTTACGCCGAACTCAATGATTTTTTGCCCCCGGAGCTTCGCAGCCGCTCCTTTTCCTATGAGTACAACGGGCAACCCACGGTGAAGGACGCCATCGAGTCCCTGGGTGTACCCCATGTGGAGGTGGAATTGATCATCGCCAACGGCGAATCCGTGGATTTTTCCTATCGTCTCCGCGACGGAGACCGCATTGCGGTCTACCCAGTATTCGAAAGCCTTGACGTGCACGAGATCCTCCGCATCCGTCGCACACCTTTGCGTAAGCTAGCTTTTGCTTGCGATGCCCATTTGGGGAAACTGGCCCGCCTTTTGCGCCTCTTGGGGTTCGACACCTTCCATGTCCCTGGGATCTCCGATGCCGAGCTAATTGAGCTTTCCAAAGCGGGGAGAATCATCCTCACCCGGGATCGCCAGCTTCTCAAGCACGGTGGGGTGACCCATGGCTACTGGGTCCGTTCCACGGTGCCCTTGGAGCAAGCGCAGGAGGTGGTGCGCCGGTTTGACCTCCGGGCGCAGATCGCTCCGTTCACCCGGTGCTTGGCCTGCAACGGCCCCCTTCGCCCCCTTCCCAAGGAAGAGGCGCTCCCCAAAGTACCCCCTAAAGTGCGGGAGTGGTGCGAGGAATTTCTCGTTTGCACTGATTGTGGCCGGATCTTCTGGCCCGGCACTCACTACCCAAAACTTGCCAGTTTAGTGCAAGTCCTAAAGGAGGCTCAGACGAACGCGGGGAAGCACGGTCCCAAGCCCTAATCTTCGGGTACTTTTCCTGCCTCTGCCGGCGGAATTTTTAGTCTCAAAAGGTCGGGTCTATTTCGCAGGGTCTTCTTCCAAGCCTCTTTTTCCCGGAAGCGCCGGATGCGCGCGTGATCCCCGGAAAGGAGGACGTCGGGGACGGGGATTCCCCGGAAGACGCGGGGCCGGGTGTACTGGGGGAAGCCCAATCTCGGCCCCACATAAAAGGAGTCGGTGGCCACGGAGTCGTAGCGGCCCACCACGCCCGGGACCATGCGGGCCGTGGTCTCCACCACCACCGCTGCGGCAAGCTCCCCGCCCGCCAGGACAAAATCCCCGATGGAAAGCTCTAGATCACAAAAAGAAAGGACCCGCTCGTCCACCCCCTCATAGCGGCCGCAGAGGAGCACCAGGGCCTTCTTTTGCGCGAATTTCTTGGCCCAAGTTTGGTTGAAAAGAACCCCTTGGGCGGAAAGGAGGACCACAAAGGGCTTGAACCCCACCTCGCGGGTGATGGCCTCCACCGCCCGGAAGAAGGGCTCCGGCCGCATGACCATCCCCGCTCCGCCCCCGAACGGCCGGTCATCTACAATCCCCCGGGGATCGGGAGAGAAAGCCCGAAGATCATGGAGATGGATCTCGATGAGCCCCTTCTCCTGGGCGCCAAGGAGGATCCCCTGGGAGAAAAAGGGCTCGAGCATCTCCGGGAAGATGGTGACGACGTCGAACCTCATCGCCAATCGACGATGACCTCGCGGCCAAGCCTCTTTCCGATGCGCTCCACCACCAAGGAGAGGGCGTTTTTATCGCGCTCGGAGAGGTTTTTCTGGTCCGGCCCCGACACCGAAAAGAGGAGGAGATCTATTCCGCCGCAGCGAATGTGCTCAATTTTCGCCTCGCTTGGGCGGGTGACGATGGATCTAATTAGGTAGCGGCTGATTTCCAGAATCACTGGGCTTGCCAAACCTCCACTCGTGCCAGGCCTTCATCACGCCCGCGCGGGAAAGGAGGCGTCGCGCGGCCTCTGTGGGCTGCGCCCCTTTCTTAAGCCACTCCAATGCCCGCTCCACATCCAAAGAGAGCTCGTCGGTGGCGCTCAGGGGATGATAGTGCCCAACGACGTCGATCACCGCGCCGTCGCGCTTCGTCTCCTCCTCCACCACCACGATGCGATAGTGGGGCTCTTTTTTCTTCCCAACCCGCATGAGTCGGATTTTCACAGCCATAACATCACCTCGGAAACGGGAATTTTCCGCCCGGAATTTTTCCGTGCTTCAGCCCCTTAAGGAGCTTTTTGGCCTGCTCATATTCGGCCAAAAGGCGGTTTACATCCTGAACAGTGGTGCCGGAGCCGCGGGCGATGCGGCGCTTCCGGCTGGCCCCGATTATATGGGGATTGCGCCTCTCCTCAACGGTCATGGATTGGATGATGGCCTTCATCTTTTTGAACTCCCGCTCCACTTCATCCTCTTTTGGGCGGGCAAAGCCGGGGAGGCGGGAGAGGAGCTGCTCCAGGGGGCCGGCCCGCCGCACCGCCTCCATTTGGGCCAAGAAATCCTCCAGGGTGAACTCCTCTTCCTTCAGGATCTTCTCGGCTTTGGCCGTGACCCCTGCTTCCTGGAGCTTTTCCACGAGGCCGGAGAGGTCGCCCAGGCCCAGGATGCGGTCGGCCATGCGGCCCGGCTCGAACGGCTCCAAATCCTCCGGCCGCTCCCCCACCCCCACGAACACGATGGGCAGGCGCAGCCGCGAAGGAAGGGAGAGGGCCGCCCCGCCGCGGGCATCGCCATCGAGTTTGGTGAGGACGATCCCCGTAAGTCCGAGGGGCAAAAACGCCTCCCCCATGCGGATTGCCTCCTGTCCCACCAACGCGTCCAGGACCAAAAGGACGTCGCTTGGCTTCACCAAGAAAAAGAGGTCAGCTAGAAACGAAGGGGGAGGGGCGCCGGGCGGCGTCCCCGGGGTGTCCACAATCGCCACGTCCAAGACGGTCTTCTTGGCCTTTCCCAAAATTTGGGGAACCTGAGTAAGAGGGTCTTGGTCGGCGGACTCGAAGGGGATGCCGATTTTTTGGGCCAAAGTAGCTAGCTGTTCTGCCGCCGCTGGCCGCTCTGGGTCCGCAGAGACGAGGAGGGGGTTCCTTCCCCGCTTGCGCAGGTATTGCCCGAGTTTTCCGGCCGTCGTGGTTTTTCCTCCGCCGGCCGGCCCTACCAAGAGCACCACCGCCGGCCGGCCCGCAAGCTTTAGCTTTTGGGCCTCCCCGCCCATGACCCGCACCATCTCCTGCCGCACGATGGCCAAAAGCTGCTGGGCCGGGGACAGGGACTCCACAAGCTTTTCCCCCACCGCCCGCTCCCGCACCCGCGAAAGGAGCTCCCGCACCACCTCGTGATGGACGTCCGCGGAGAGCAAAACCTCGCGGATTTCCCGAAGCCCTTCCTCCACATCGGCCTGAGTGAGGAGGCCTTTTCCCCGCAGGCGCTGGAAGACCTGGGTGAGGCGATCCGTTAAGGACTCGAACACAAAAGCATTCTACTTGCTCGACTTCATCCGCTCAAGGAAGTCCGTGGACAAAAATGCCCGCGCGAATTGGGGATGCCCGATCACGGAGAGGAGGAAGTCCCGGTTGGTTTTGACCCCGCTTATTTTGAAGCGGCGCAGGGCCGAATAGAGCCGGGTGCGGGCCTCCTCCCGGTCCTCGCCGTGGGCGATGACCTTGGCCAAAAGGGGATCGTAGTAGGGAAGCACGGGCATGCCTTGGTAGATGTGGGTGTCCACCCGCACCCCCATTCCTCCGGGAAGGGAGTGGATCCAAACGCGCCCTGTGGAGGGAAGGAAGTCCCGGTCCGGGTCCTCGGCGTTGATGCGGCACTCGATGGCATGCCCATAAAGCTCGATGTGTTCCTGCCGGTAGCCAAGGGGTTTTCCCTGGGCCACGCGCAGTTGCTCCCGGATAAGGTTTCGCCCCACAAGCATTTCCGACACGGGGTGCTCCACCTGGATGCGGGCGTTCAGCTCAATGAAATAAAAGTCCTCGCCATTCACGAGGAACTCCGCGGTGCCGGCGCCCACGTAGCCGATGTGCTCGGCCAGGCGCACTGCGGCCCGCGCGATCCGTTCCCTGAGCTTTGGGGACAGGGCGGGAGCGGGCGCTTCCTCCACGAGCTTCTGGTGCCGCCTTTGCACCGTGCAGTCCCGTGTTCCCCAGTGCACGACGTTCCCGAATTTGTCGGCGAGGATCTGCACCTCCACGTGGCGGGGCTCGGGGATATAGCGTTCGAGATACACCCGACCGTCGCCGAAGGCGAGCTCGGCCTCCTTTTTTGCCAGGGGAAAGAGGGCTTTGAGCTCTGCGGGAGTGCGTACAAGGCGAATGCCGCGGCCTCCTCCTCCGGCCGCGGCCTTGAGCAAAAGGGGATACCCCACCTCCTCCGCCCATTTTTGCGCCTCTTCCTCGTCGAGAAGGGGAGGGCTTCCTGGAAGGACCGGCAAACCCGCGCTTTTCGCTGCTTCCTTTGTGGCTACTTTATCTCCGCAGAGGCGCAAGACCCGGGCCGGAGGCCCGATGAACGTGATCCCGTGGGCCTCGCAGATCTCCGCCAAATCCGGGTTTTCCGAGAGGAACCCGTAGCCGGGGTGAAGGGCATCGGCGCCGGTCACCTCACAGGCGGCGATGAGGGCGGGGATGGAAAGGTAAGAGCGGCGGGGATCGGCCGGGCCGATGCACACCGCCTCCGGAGCCTCCCGCACATGTAAGGCCTCCCGCTCGGCCTCGGAGTACACGGCTACGGCAAAAAGGCCCTCCTCCCGACAGGCCTCGAGGATGCGCAGGGCAATCTCCCCGCGGTTGGCGATGAGGACCTTTTCCATCCCTAAGCGGGCCTGAGGCGGAAGAGGGGCTGCCCGTACTCCACGGCCTCCCCCTCCTCCACGAGGATCTCCTCCACCACCCCGGCCACCTCCGCCCGCACCTCGTTCATCACCTTCATCGCCTCCACTATGCACAGGACCTGGCCGGGCTGGACAAAATCCCCCACCTTCACGAAGGGGGGCTCACCGGGAGCGGGCCGGATCCAAAACGTCCCCACCACCGGGGAGCGCACGATGATCCCTTCCTTTTTGGTAAGAGGGGCTTCGAGGGGCGCGCGGGGGCCTGCGGCCCGCCGCAACGTAATCCGCCGCCCCTCCTCCTCCACCGTCAGCTCCACCAAGTCCTCCTCCCGCATAAGGGCGCAAAGCTTCTTGATCGCCTCTAAATCCATCGTCGTCCTCCCCAAACCAGCCTGAAACCTCTCCCTCTTGCCCTATAATAACGCCGCGAGGTGATGTAAAGGGTGAGTATAGGCTCGCAAGTCTTTTTCCTCTTCGTCCTGCTTTTTCTTTCCGCTTTCTTTTCCGCCTCGGAGACGGCGCTGAGTTCCCTTTTTGAACTGCGCATCCGCCACCTCCTCAAGACGAGCAAAGGGCGGAAAGCGAAAGCGTTGGAGCACCTTCTGCGCGACCCCAACGATCTCATCACCGCCTTGGTTTTGTGCAATAACCTAGTGAACGTGGGGGCCTCGGCTTTGGCCACCCTCCTCTTTTTGCGCCTCCTTCCCGCAGACGCCCCGGCCTATCTCACCGGCCTTGTGACCACGGCGGTGATGACTTTGCTCCTCCTTGTGATCGGGGAGGTGACCCCAAAGAGCCTGGCAAAGAACCGGCCGGAGGCCATCGGGCTTGGGGTGGTGGTGCCCGTGTGGTATCTCACGCGGGCCCTTCGCCCCCTGGTGCGGGCGCTTCGGGCCACCTCCACGGGGCTTGTAAAGCCGTTCGGTGTGGATCTTCTTACTCGGGAGGGGCCGCCCATCACCCGCGACCAATTCCTCTCCCTCATTGAGGTGGCGGAGGAGCGTGGGGCCATCACTACCCAATTCGCGGAGATGATGCGCCGCATCCTCACCTTGGACCAGACCACCGCCGACGAGGTCATGGTCCCAAGGACGGACATCAAGGCCATTGAGGTGAACACCCCCATCCCGCAGGCCATCGAATTCGTCGTCCGCGACGGCCACTCCCGCTACCCCGTGTACCGGGAGCGCCTGGACCAGGTGATCGGCATCCTCCACGCGAAAGACCTTTTGGCCCATGCCAAGGGCGGTAACCCCCACGTCTCTTTGGCCTCCCTTCTTCGGCCGGTGATCTTCGTTCCCACCACAAAGCCGGTCAGCGCCCTTCTTCGGGAGTTCCAGCAGGAGCGGGCCCACATGGCCATCGTGGTGGACGAGTATGGCGGGGTGGCCGGCCTCGTCACCTTAGAGGACGTGCTGGAGGAGATCGTAGGGGAGATCGAGGACGAGTACGACCGCCGCCGCCAGCGCACCCTCATCCGCCGCCTCTCCCCCACCGAGGCCCTCGTGGACGGCGACACCGAGGTGAAGCGCCTCAACCGCACCCTGGGCCTCTCCCTCCCCGAGGAGGAAGCGGTGACCGTCGCCGGCTTGATCCTCGAGACGTTGGGCGATATACCGGAGCCCGGGACCAAACTGCAGTTTGGCTCAGTGGAGCTCATCGTAGAGGAGGCTACAGAGCGGGAAATTCAGACGGTGCGGGTTATTATTCTCCCCGAGCCAACCGCAAAGGAAAGCTAAAGGGGGGTTCCGTGAGGAAAGCGCTCTTTTTTGTTTTGGCCTTTTGTTTGGCCGCAGTTTCGGAGGAGATCCGCATTTCCGTGAAGTTCGACCCAGAAACCCACGAGATTTATGGCACCCAGTGGATCGAGTTTACCGAGCCCAAAGAAGAAGCGTGGTTTGTGCTTTTAGCCAATCTTGGCCGGGAGAAAAACCCCTACGTTTCCCCGCTCGTCCTGGATTCCACCTATGTTTTCGGTTTCGACCCGGCCTGGACGAAGATCGAGGAGGTGGTGTGGGAGCCAAGCGGGGAAGCCCTAGCCTACGAGCTTTTGCCCGCGCCGGCCACCATCCAAACTTACTCCTTACGGGATGTGATCATGCGCGTGGCCCTTCCCAAAGAGCCGGGAACCCTGCGCCTTTCCTTCCGCACCCGTTTTCCCCACGTGTGGATCGAGCCCGGAAGGTTTAGGGACATTTACACGTGGCGGTTTGGCTGGCACCCCATCCTCCTTCCGGACCCGCCCGGGGAGAGCTTTCCCCTCGTCCTTCCTTTCCATCAGTACGAGGTGGAGCTCGTTTTGCCTGAGGGTTGGCGGGCGTTCCTCCCCGGGAGGATGAGCGCGGAGGGAAACGTACTCCGCACACAATTTCAGGGGCCGGTGAGCTCGGTGGCCCTTTATTTTGGTCCGGCCGAGCGGTTCCGCTCTTTTTCCCTGGCCGTGGGGGATCGCCTTTGGGAGGGGGTGGCCCTTCCCGGGGATGAGGCGAGCTTACGGGCCCTCCTCACCTGGGCCCCGGAGATCCTCGCTTGGTATGAGGAGCGCTTCGGCCCTTATCCTGAAGAGCGAATCCTTATCGTGGAGCATCCCACCGACCTGGGTGTGGCCTTCACCGCCGAAGGGATCATCTTCCTTCCCCGCTGGTTCTTCTTGCGGGAGGACCTCACCGCCCGCGGCACCCTCACCCGGCTTGGCCTCTTTATCCTCGCACATGAGCTTGCCCATCTTTGGTGGGGGCTTGGAGTAGGCGTGGACTTCGACGCGGAAAACTGGCTTTCCGAGGGCCTCTCCCAGTACCTCTCCATCTCCTGGTACGAGGAGAAATTCGGGGCCGAGGGAGGAAACGTCTTCGTCTTCGAGAGGAGGGGCCTGGGCGAGGAGCTCGTGGACTATGCCCTTGGTTTCATTAACCTCCGCCAGCACCTCACCGAGCTCCCCTATCTTCAGCTTGCGTTTTTGGGGTTCGATGAGGCGGTGGTGAAGCCCACGCGGGAGGTGCGCTACGATCAAGCTTCCGCCGACCGCATCTACAACAAGGGCTATCTTGTCCTAAGGGCTTTGGCCCATTTCGTAGGAGACGGCGTCTTCCAGCGGGCCCTGCGCCGCGCCGCCTCCGAATACCGGGGAAGAAGGCTTTCCGTTCAGGACTTCCAACGCCTTCTTTCCGAGGAAAGCGGCCGCGACCTTTCCCAGTTCTTCTCCGAGTGGGTTTTGGGTGAGGCCTGGGCCGACTACGGCATTTCCGGGTTCCGTCGCGTTCCCGAAGAAAGGGGGTACAAGGTCGAGCTCTTCCTCACCTACCGGGGCACGGGGGTCCTTCCCGTTTCCATCGAGCTTCGCGGCCCGGAGGGGGAAAAGAAGACCTTGATCTGGGAGCCCACGGGCGCGGTGGAGGAGAGAATCGAAGCGTTTGTGGATTTTCCTGTCCTCGAGGTGGTCCTCGATCCTGAGCACCGCGTTTTGGACATCGACCGCCTCAATAACCGCTGGCCCCGCCGCTACGTTTTGGCCCTCAAAAATGATCTTCCTTTGGATGGCTATCTTGTTTCCGCCGGGCCAAGTGGAGCTTTTTCCGTGAGTTACCTCAATCACTTTGGCTTTGCCGTCTATCCCCAGGAGCTTTTGGTGGAGGGGTTTGTGAATTTCGGCCGGGAGGGCGGGCTTTCCGCTTGGGCCCAGGTCCAGGAAACCCTGATCGGCGCCATAAGCTTCACGAAAAACCTTTGGCATACCCCGCCCACCGGCTCCACCGCCACTTATTGGGAGAACGTGGGATCTTTGACCTTCTCCTTGGGCCGGATCCCCGCGTGGGCCTTTTCTTTGGGATTGACGTGGATGGAAACCGTAGCCCGCGCCCGTGCCAATGACACTTCGCTTTTGGTCGTACCGGGAGAGGGTTTTCGTCTTTCCCTTGTCCACACCGAGCTTTTCGCCCTGGCCCCCCACCTTTATCCCACCCTGACCATCTCGTTGGGTTTTGCCAGTCCCGCCCTTTCCCCGCGCTTTTGGCCGGCGTTGACGGAGCTCAGATCTCTCGCCCTTTCCGCTGAAGGAGCGCCCAGCGCCCGCCACAAGGCCGCCGCCATCCTGGGGATTTGGCTTCCCCCGACCATCCCCCACTATTCCCTGGCCCAGGCCGCCCTGGTCTCGGAGATCCGGCCGCGGGTCTTCCTCGGCGCCGGCCAGCTTTGGCACGAACCCCAGGACCGTCAAACTTACCTCGAGGTGGGCGGAGAGCTTTGGTTCACCTTAGAGGCTTTGGGCGGGCTCCTCCGCGTAGACGCTGTCCTTGGCCTTTCCTACCCCCTTCT
Source organism: Candidatus Bipolaricaulota bacterium (assembly GCA_014360995.1). Lineage (GTDB taxonomy): Bacteria > Bipolaricaulota > Bipolaricaulia > Bipolaricaulales > Bipolaricaulaceae > DTER01. The sequence goes on from JACIWL010000012.1 coordinate 31,774, forward strand.
TCCCGAAGGCCCGGTCCTCTTATACTTCGCCCTCGCGGGGTGAACGATGCGTGTTTCCCTTCGCTGGATCGCGGAGTACACAGAGCTTCCGGAGATCCCGGAAAAGGAGCTCTGCGAACGCCTCACCCTGGCCGGCCTCGAGGTGGAGGGAATAACGCCGCTTTATGCCGAAGGGGTGGTCGTGGGAGAGGTTGTCTCCGTAGAGCCCCATCCTCACGGGCAAAACCTGAAAGTCTGCCAGGTTCAGGTGGGAGAAAAGGTCCATACCACCGTGTGTGGCGCGCCAAACGTGGCGGTGGGGATGCGCGTTCCCTACGCCCTTCCCGGCGCGCGCCTCTTTAGGGATGTAACGGTGAAGGAAACGGAGATCCGGGGGGTGAAAAGCGCCGGGGTCATCCTCTCCCGAGAGGAGCTCGGGCTAGAGGAGAAATCCGCGGGCGTCTGGGAGCTTCCCCCGGAAACGCCTTTGGGCGCTGAACTTTCCGCGCTTTTGGAGCTTCCCGACTTGGTGCTGGACCTGAAGATCACTTCTAACCGCCCGGATCTTCTGGGTGTTTATGGCCTAGCCCGCGAGTTTTCCGCCCTTTTTGGCACCGAGCTTCGCGAGCTTTCCCTGGAGTTTCCGGAGGCGGGGCCGAAGGCGGAGGAGCTCACCTCGGTGGAGGTGGAATCGGGCGAGGACTGTCCCCGCTATGTGGCGCGCATCATCCAAGGCGTTTCCGCTGGACCTTCGCCCCTTTTGGTGATGGCCCGGCTCCTCAAGTGCGGAATGCGGCCGATCTCCCTCGTGGTGGACCTCACGAACTACGTCATGCTGGAGGTGGGCCATCCCCTGCACGCCTTCGACCAGGCGCGGCTTTGGGAGGGGCGGATTGTGGTGCGGCGGGCCAGGGAGGGCGAAACGATCCGCACCCTGGATGGAGTGGAGCGCCCCCTTTCTCCGGAGGTCTTGGTCATTGCGGACGGGAAGAGGCCGGTGGCCATCGCCGGGGTCATGGGGGGCGAAGAAACGGAGGTGAGCGAGGGGACCAAGGACGTGCTTTTGGAGGCCGCGTCTTTTTCCCCGGCCCGGGTGCGCCGGGGGTCCCGCCTTTTGGGGCTACGCACTGAGGCTTCGCTTCGGTTCGAGCGGGGCCTTTCCCCGGAGGGCGCGGACCTCGCCTCCCGCCGCTTCTGCGCCCTTTTGGCGAAATTCCAGGGAGGACGCGTGGCCAGGGGCGCGGTGGACGTGTACCTAAGGCGGCCAACACCCCGCACCATCGTCCTCCGGAAAAGCCGGATCCCCAATTTTTTGGGCGTGGAAGTCCCCGCAGATTTCGTCGTTTCCCGCCTTTCCCGCCAGGGGCTTAGGCTTGAGGACAAGGGCGATTCCTGGCACGTGGAGATCCCGCCCTTCCGCCCCGATCTTTCCCGCGAAGAGGACCTCCTGGAGGAGGTGGCCAGGCTCTATGGCTACGATCGTATTCCCGAGGTAGCCCCCGCGGTGAGCCCCAGGGTGGGAAAGAAGGACCCCGAGGAGGAGTTCGCCGACCGGGTGAGAAAAATCCTCGCTGGACTTGGGCTGTGCGAGGCCTACACCTTCCCCCTCGTTCCGGAAAAGGAGGCGGAGGTTCTCCTACGCAACCCCATGGCCCAGGGCCAGGAGGGGCTCAGAAAAAGCCTTTTCCCCGGGCTCCTTTCCGCGGTGGAGGCGAACGCCAGCGCGCAAGTTCCCGGCGTGGCCCTCTTCGAGGTGGGTAAAGTTTTTCTTTCCGGGGAGGAGGGGCCAAAGGAGGAGTACCGGGTAGGGATCGTCCTTTGTGGCCGGCCGCCCATCCCCCTTTCCGGGAAAGGGGCCTATGGCCCGGCGGAGCTTAAAGGCGTGGTGGAGGCCCTCCTTTCCGCCCTGGGGATAAGCGGCCTGCGCCTTGGCCCCTTGGAGGACGCCCGCTTTCACCCGTTCCGCCGCGCTGCCCTCTTCCTTAGCTCAGAATTCCTCGGGGTCCTGGGCGAGGTGGAACCCACGCTTTTGGACCTCCCCGGAGAAAGGAGAGTCCTGTTCGTCGAGCTTCGCCTTCCCGTCCTTCAGCGGGCGGCCAAGGCCCCGGAGTACCGCCCCCTCCCGCGCTTCCCCGCCTCCAAACGGGACCTCTCCCTCCTTGCTCCCACCGACCTCCCCGAGGAGAGGATCCGTGAGCGTCTCCTTGCCGAGCCCCTCGTGGAAAGCGCCTTCCTCTACGATCGCTACCAGGGAGCGGGGATTCCTCCGGGCCGGGTGAGCCTCACCTACGAGCTTTCCTTCCGCCATCCGGAGCGGACCCTCTCCGCGGAGGAAGTGGAAGAGGCCGTGCAGCGCATCTTGGCTAGCCTCTCCTCCTTGGACGTTTTCCTTCGCACCTGAGCATGGAAAAGATCGTGATCACCGAAAGCCCGGAGGAGACGATGGAGGTGGCCATGGACCTCGGCCGCCGCCTGCGGGAAGGGGAAGTAGTGGCCCTCGTGGGGGAGCTGGGCACGGGAAAGACGGTGTTCGTAAAGGGCCTGGCCCGAAGCTTTTTCATCCCCGAGGAGGTCCTTTCCCCAAGCTTCCTCCTTGCCCGCACCTATCGGGGAAAGCGCGTCCTCCATCACCTTGACCTTTACCGAGTGCGGAGCGCGGAGGAGCTTCGCGAGGTGGGGCTCACGGACCTCCTTCCGCCAGAGGAAGGGGTGACAGCGGTGGAGTGGGCCGACCGTTTTCCCACCCTCATTCCCAAGGACGCGATTTGGGTGATTCTGGAGCATCTCGGCGGAGACCGGCGCAAAATCACGCTCCGTCGCTAGCCTGCCTACAAAAGTGGGGCGGTTAACCAGGGAAAGGAGGGGTGATGAAAATTTCCGTTAAGGCCGAGCTTAGCCAGGGTTTTAAGGCGGAGGCCCAGGTGCGCACGCACCGGATCGTGGCCGATCTCACCCCCGACAAGGGCGGCGGGGATGCTGGACCGACTCCGCCCGAGCTCTTACTCGCCTCTTTGGCCGCCTGTTCCGCAATCTACGCCAAGATGTTCGCCCAACGGGAAGGCCTCTCCGGCTCTATTTTGGTGGAGGCGGAAGCGGAAATGCCCGATCCACCCACCCACCTCGAGAAATTCCAGGTTCGCGTGACCATCCCCGGCCTCTCTCCAGACCAGCGGGAGAAGGCCAAGGCGTTTGTGGAACAGTGCCTCGTGGGCCGCACGCTGCGCCTGGCGCAGGAAGTGGAGTGCATAATCCAGGGATGATCCCCGGAACCGCGGCTAAAACGGCCCGCGTCCTAAGCGTCCTTGTCGATCCCCTCCGCTTTCGCTGGTATGGGGCGCTCGTGGTGGAGGGAGAGGGAGGGTCTTTACGCCTTCCCATGACCGGAACGGTGGCCCAGTGGTTCCGTCCAGGAGAAAAAGTCCTCGTGGAGCTCCTTCCTGAATCGGATCCCCAAAATCTTTCTTTTTCGGGCTACCGCCTTTGGCGCGTGGTGGAGGAAGAGCCCGTTTTGGTCTGGCCCCTTTACCGCGCCCTTTTCCACCTGGACCGCACCTCGCCCCTTACGGGGGAGGTCCTTTATCGCTACCGGGTTGAGGCCAGGGAAGCAGGGTTGGAATCGGATTACGAGGCCATTGTGGAGCTTGAGCAGCACCACTACGCCGCGGAGGAGGAGCTCCTCGCCCGCTGGTGGTGCCCAGAGGATCGGACCTGGCAAGAGGCGAACGTCCGTCCTCTTTGCCCCCGCTGCGGCCGGCCCATGCGCTTCGGGGATCTTGTGGACGCCACCCGCGCCTCCCGCTTCCTCGTCCTCACCCTAGAAGAACGGGAGCTTTATGAGCCGCGCTACGTGGGCTACGTGCGCATCGACCCTCCCTTGCCCATGGTGCACCGCCGCCTTCCAGATGGCCGGATCCAGCCCCACATTCGGAAGGAGATCTTCCCCGGGGAGTGGTACGAGCCGGCATTTTGGCCGGAGCGTTTACTTCAGGAGCTTCGGACCAAAGACCCCCCGCGTTTCTCCTTTGAGGCCTGGTGGGAGGCTCAGGAGGAAGCCCTTTCCCTTTGCGATACGCAGGCGGCGCGGCTCGCTCGGGTTGTGATCCATCCCGATTACCGCGCGGAGGGGCTGGGAAGATTGGCCCTGGAGGCGGCGGTGGCCTGGATCCGGGAGCGCCGCATCCCGGAGATGCGTAAACAAAAAGCGGTTTTGGAGACGGTGGCCCAGATGGCCCGCTATAACCCGTTCTTGGAGCGCGCGGGCTTCCGCTACGTCGGAGACACCGCCTCCGGCCGGCCCTTCCTCGTCCTCCCCCTCACGGAAGAAGCGGAAAAGCGCGTGCGCCATTTTCTGCGCACCGATCCTCTCGCCAAAGAGCACAAAGGCCAACTTTATCGCCCGGCCTTTCCCGCGGTGGAGCCCCTCGCCGGCCCCATCCGGCTCCATCGCCTCACCTACATCTACGAAAACGTCCTGGACCTTTCCCGCATGGCCGAGCCGGTTCAGGAGGCCCTTTCGGCCTTTGGCGTGCGCAAACGGGCCCTCCAGCGCGTGGTCTTCCGCAACCTCTCCCTCACCATCGAGCCCAAAACCATCGTGGCCCTGGTTGGCGCCTCCGGCGCGGGAAAGAGCACGCTTTTGCGCCTCCTTTGGGCCGCGGCCGTGGGCGAGGAAAAGGTCCTTTCCCGCCTGCAGTCGGGCGCGATCGAGATCCCCGAAAACGCCCGTCCCGCCGTCTACCTTCCCGGGGAGCTCGAGCCCAAATTCGGCCGCGCCCCCATCCTTGAGGTCCTCTATGAGCTCACCCAGGACGTGACCATGGCCATCGAGGTCCTGAACGTCACGGGCATTGCCGACGTCGTGCTATATCGGGCGCGGTTTTCCGAGCTTTCCACGGGGCAGAAGGAGCGGGCCCGCCTGGCCTATCTTTTGGCGAGGCGGCCGAACCTTCTTTTACTGGACGAATTTGGGGCCCACCTCGATCCCCCAGCGGCCACGCGGGTGGCACGAAAGGTGGCGGACCTCTGCCGGGAAAAGGGGATCACCCTCATCTTGGCGACCCATCGGACGGAGGTGTTGCGGGCGTTGGCGCCAGACCGGGTGCTGGTGGTGGGCCGGGGCGGCGTGGCCCTAGCCTCCTAGTTCCTCCAGGCGAATCCACACCGCAGGCCCCCGCGGCCGCCGCACCGGAATGGGCCGGGGAAACTCCTCCGGGTCGGAAAGAACCCACACATAAAGGGGCCTTCCCCGCGCATACTCCCGCAAAAACTCCGGATCGGCCAAGTGCTTCTCCTTTTCCCGCGCCAGTTCCTCCAGCGTAAACGGGCCCAAAACCTCCCGGATCACCACCGTGCCGATCAGGCCCCGCGAGCTCACCACCCCCACCCGCCCCCGGATCTCCGTGGGATAGCGGCGAATTTCCCAGGTTTTCTCCCCGGCCACGATGTATGTGGCGTATGGCTCGCGCACAAAAAACCCAAGCCTCGGCCGGCGATTCTTCCCCTCCATCCTTACTCCTCGTCCGGGCCCTCGCTGGCGGGCTCCACATGCACGACCACGGAGACCTGGCCTCCCAGGGCCTCCCGCACCGCCTCCTCCACCCGGGAGGCGATGGCGTGGGAGTCGGCCACGGAGAGCTTGGGGTCCACTTGGATGTGCACATCTACGAACGCCGCCTGGCCCGCATAGCGCGTGCGCAGTTTGTGCCAGCTTTTAACCCCCTCCACGCCCTCGATGGCGGCGATGACCCTCGTTTTGTCCCGTGGAGGGAAGGCTCCCTCGGAAAGCTCGTGCACCGCCCGCCGCAGGATCCCGAACGCTGCCCAGCCGATGAGAAAAGCGACAAGGATCGCCGCGGCCCCGTCTACTCTAGCCACCCCGAAGCTTGCACAAATTCCTCCAACGAAGACGGGAAGGGAGGAAAGGGCGTCGCTCCGGTGGTGCCAGGCGTTGGCCAAAAGGGCGGCGCTGCGCAGCTCCTTCCCGAGCTTAACGGTCAGCCGGTAAAGCCCCTCCTTGAGGAGCAAGGAAAGGGCGGCGGCGAGGGCTACGGCCCAGCCCAATTTGGGGAGAGACCCTACCCGCAACGCTTCCACTGCCTCCCACACGATGAAAACGCCAACCCCGGCAAGGCCCAAGGCCACCAAGGCCCCGGCCAGGGTCTCGAATTTCCCGTGCCCATAGGCGTGGCTTTCGTCGGGAGGCCTTCGCGCCACCCGTAGCCCACCCAGGGTGATGAAATCCGTGGCCAGATCGCTCAAAGAGTGCATGCCGTCGGCAAAAAGGGCCGTGGACCCCAGGGCCAGGCCCAGGCCGACCTTCAGGGCCGTAAGACCTAGGTTCGCCCCCAGGCCAAGGAGGGTAACCCCCTCGGCGGATTTGGGCTTAAGCGGGAAGGATTTCGATGGGGTCTCCATCCTGTACCCGATCGAAGATCTCCGGATCCTCCAAGACCCGGCCCACCACGGTCACCGGGCTTGCCGGCCGGATCTCCTGAGGGTGGCGGGAAGAGGGGGTCGGCCCAAAGAAAATGCACAACGCCCGCCCAGGAGGCCAGTAGCCAATATCCCCCTTCTCCACCACCTCCGCCCCCTTCTCCAGCTCCACCACCACCGGGGTGGAAAAATACACCTCTTTCCCCCAGCGGTTGGCCTCGCTTCTTATGGGCAGGGCCTTTTGGATGGCGGAAACCGTGCGGGGGGCTTTTTCTCCCTCCAAGATAGCCCGCACCTTCCCCACCTTTGGCGAAAAGATGACGATCTCCATGGCCCTCGATTCTAGCCCGCCAAAAACTCCTCCCGCACCAGCCCCGCAAGATCCTCGGCCACGAAGGTGGGCTTGTTCTTCGCTCCCAAAAGGTCCTCCCGGGAGGTGACTCCAGAGAGGACAAGGGCTGTATCCATCCCCAGGGCCTTGGCCCCGGCCACATCGGTGTCGAGCCGGTCCCCGATCATGAGGACTTCCTCCGGGTGAAACCCCAAGAGGTTCAGGGCCACGCGGAAGGCAATGGGCGAGGGCTTTCCCACCACGATCTCCGGGGGAAAGCCCATTCCCCGCAGGGCTCCCACCACCGCGCCCGCGCCGGGGACGAGTCCTTCGGGGGTGGGGAAGGTGGGGTCTTCGTTGGTGGCCAAGAGCCGGGCTCCGCGGAGGAGGGCCCGCAATGCCTGAGAAAGCTTCTCGTAGGAAAGATTCCGATCCATCCCCACCACCAGCCACTCCGCCTCCTCCGGCCCAACCAAAATGTGCCCGAGCGCCTCCATTTCCTCGGGGATCCCGCTTTCCCCGATGAACCAGTAGCGCACTGGGCCGAATTCTCCACGCAGGAACTTTGCGGCCACAAAGGAGCTCGGCAAAACCTCCTCTGCTTTTGCCGGAATTCCCGCTTCCATAAGCCTTTTTGCCGTTCCGGCCCGGGACTTAGTGGAGTTATTGGTGAGGAGCAAAACCGGCCCACGCTTTCGCAGCTCCTCCAGGGCTTCCTTCGCTCCGGGAAGGGCCTTCCCGCCCCGCACCAAAACCCCGTCGATGTCCAAAAGAAAGCCCTTGTACCGGCCAAGCATGCCCCGATCTTAACCCTTTCCGACCGGATCTTGGGCGTATAATGCGCTGGTGAAAAAGCCCGTCTATGACCAGGTAAAACAGGCCCTGCAAGATTTTCTCGCACTAGAGCCCCAGGCCATAAAGGCCGAGATCAAGCGACTTGATGCGCAGGTGGATGGCCTCAAGAACGAGCTCCTGGCCGCGGTTCGTCGTGTAGAGGGGCGCATGGAACGGCTTGCGGGAAAGACTCAAGCCCGGTTCGGGGCCCTCGACGAGAAGGTGGAGAGCTTGCGCCACGAGGTGCGCACTGCCCTGGAAATCCGCGAACGCCTGGCGGCATTGGAGGGAAGACTAGGAGTGACCCGTCCCTAAATCCTTCAGTGGCAAGCCGCCCCTTATAAAGGGCCTGCTTTCCCGGTGGGGGCAGGCGAGGGAATTCCTCCTCCTGGCGTCTTCCATGGCCGACATTTTCCCTGGGCTTGTGGGGGACGCCTCCGCGCGCCCTTACGGGGCGAGGGGCCCGAGGGCGGGCGTTCCCCGGGCCTTGGCCCCATGGTCTTTCCCGTTTTTTGCCGGAGGCCAAAGCGAGTTTTCTCAATTCCCATCGCAAAAATCCTGTCAATGCCCGCCTGAACTATTGACAGGGGACGCCTGTCTCCTTATAATGGGGCGCGTAAGACTTGGAAAAGGGAGGTGGTGCACAAGGAGAAGGAAGGTGGAGGATAAGCGGCTCAAAGCTTTGAGCGTGGCAGGTTTTATGGTTGGGTTTTGGAGTCTTGAGATTGAAAGGAGGGTTTGAATGAAGCGGGCTCTTGCTGTTTTGTTGGCGTTTGTGGGGTTTAGTGCGTTCGGTATCGGCACATTTAGCGGGAAGTGGGAGGCCACAGTTCAGTTGCTGCCTTCTGCTAGCCTTACGAAGAACGTCCTTACCATCAACTACACGGACTTCGGCTGGACCTTCACCGGTGAGCTTAAGTTCACCTCTGCCGGTTTTGATTCCGCGAAGTTCGGGGTCAGTGGTGCGCTGGGGCCGTTCTCCCTCAAGGGCAACATGTGGTTCAATGCCGTAACACCTGCGTATCTCGCTTCTGACCTCGCCACCAGCTTCGATCTCGCTGGCCTCAGCCTGGGTCTGACCGTCCGGCACTGGACGCCCGGCAATGGCCGCTGGAATTATGAATGGTACCCTGATACGGATCCGTGTGCGGGGCAGACGGGTGAGAGCTTCCTGCAGTACATCCTCACGGCCAAGGTGGACCCGATCTCTATAAAGCTGCGGTTCGCTGACTGCTGTACGGGCGCGGCGTTCCAGGACCTCCTCGTTAAAGTGACGGGTATTGGCCTCTGCTGTGGCATTAGCCTGAACGCGGAGTTCTCGTTTACCAAGGCTGGCTTTAATTACCTCAAGCTCTCCGGGATCGAGATCCCGCTCTGCTGCGGCGTGTCCCTTACTGCTAGCGTGAAGTTCAAGACGGACGCCAAAGAGGTCACCACGGGCCTCGAGTTCGCCGGGTTCGCTGACGCCTGCTTCACCGTGTACGCCGATGCCCTCAAGGAGGGCAACGCTTGGAAGGGCATCGACATCTACGGCTGGAAGATCAAGTGCTCGCTCGGCGACTGCAGCTACTTCGAGGTCCTGACCGCTCTCAATGTGGAGAAGGTTGAGGAGATCCTCGACAATCCTTACCTTTTCTTGGACGGCGAATTTGAGTACATGAAGCTCGGGTTCTGCGGTGCCGGCTGCTGCGGCGGCCAGTACAAGGTGGACCTCGCGGTGTACTTCTCGCAGACGACCGGTACTTATCTCTTCGGCATCACCCGCATCGCGGCCGACATGTCCATCCCGATCATGTCCAACCTCACGGCGAAGGTGTCCTTCTCCTCCGCGCCGACCCTCAGCATCGGCTGGGTGTTTACGTTCTAGCTGAGCTAGCCTAGTAGGAAAGGCCCCGGGGAAACCCGGGGCCTTTTCTTTTCCTGCGGTAATCGGCCGACTGAGTCGGGAACGTACCAACGTCAACGGCAACCGGCCTCTTTCTCCCAGTATTCGATGGACCAGGAAACCGGGCTGACTCGCCCGTCCTCGTAGACCACGCTTATGCGGAAGTTCATGTGGGGAAGGAGGGCCGTGGCGCCCCGCTCGGCATAAACAGCGAAGGGGTTACCGGGCGGGTTGGTCTTGCAGGCCCGCAGGAAGACGATCTGTTTTGCTATGCTGGCCGGCGGCTTCACCACGCCGTCGCCATCGGTATCCAGATAGAGCCAGAGCTTCATGAGGGTAGCACCGGTTAGATCAAAACGGAGATCCACCCAGCCTTGTCCCACCGTGCCCTCCCAGACAAGACGCGTCACTCCACCGGACGTGCTCACACTGGGGGAAGGAGCGGGACCAGTTACCTCGCGGTTAGTGAACATCCCGGTGCTCTCCAGGGTCACCTGGAATTTCCTGGGACTGGTCCAAGAAGGATCACCGGCCACGGTGATGTGCCAGTGTGCATCGGGATCACCCCACACGTAGATTCCCGGCTTGTCTATGGTGGGCATCCCCGGCAGAGTCTGGGGCGGCGGCCCCACCTGGATCGTCTTCTGGGCCTGGGCCGTAGCACCCTGGTTATCGGTCACCGTGAGCGTCACCACATAAGTGCCGGCCGCGCTGTAACTGTGGGTCACAGAAACGCCACTTCCGGTTCCACCGTCCCCGAAGTCCCAGGAGTAGGAAACGATGGTGCCATCGGGATCGTGGGCGGAGGAAGCATCGAAGCTCACCGTTTCCCCAGGATCAGGATTGGTCGGCGAGAAGGTGAAGGAAGCCACCGGCGGCTGGTTGGGACTCCGCACCCGCACCTCTTGGGTCGTGGAGGCGGAGGCACCCCGGTTATCGGTCACAGTGAGGGTCACGGTGTAGGTGCCTGCGGCGGAGTAGCGCTTGGTGACCCGCACACCACTGGATGTGCTTCCGTCCCCGAAGTCCCAGCGGTAGGAAGCGATGTTACCATCGGGATCGTAAGAGGCGGAGGCGTCGAAGGTGATCCACTGGTTCACGAGGGGGTCAGCGGGCGAGAAGGTGAACGAGGCCACCGGCGGCTGATTTACCGCCGCGCTCACCATGACCTGGGTTGAGGCCTCGGCCCAGTTCCCCGCCGGCACATTGGCGGAGAGCCAAGCCCTGACCTGAGCGAGGAAAGCCGCCCCGTTTGAGGAAAGGATAGGGAAGCTCGGACTGAAGCTCGTGGGGAATGCGGGGATAGCTCGATCCGCAGCGAAGGCGTAGAGGCGAGAGGTGCCCGTGGGCTCGCCCGCCCGGATCTGGTAGGTGCCCACCCGCGGGATGGTCGTCGTCCCCTGGAGAAGTTGGGGGTTCCTCTCCCAGTAGTTAGGGAAAAGGAGGATCGCCCGGCCCAGGGGATCGAGTTCCACAATGTATACGTAGCTCGGCCGGGAGAGCGTGACCGTGATGCGCACGGCCTCGCCCACCACATAGCTTGTCTTGTCGGTTTGGATGGAGAGGGAGAGCGGGGGCTGGGCTGCGGT
>JACIWL010000013.1 GCA_014360995.1 Candidatus Bipolaricaulota bacterium
GCTCCCGGCCGTGGCGGGGGAGAAAAGCCACTACCACTTCCCCAACCCGGCCCACGGCCAGGCCAGGGGAGGGGAGGCCATAAGGCGTAGCTTTTCTGAGCTCCTCTGCATCGGAAAGAAGCCCAAGTCGGTAAATCCCGGAGCCGCCGATCACCGCGATTTTCGGGGCCACAACCGGTAGTTTAACCGGCGGAGCCTGTTTGGGTGTTTGACAGGTTGGGCTAGTGGGGATAGAGTCAAAAGATGGTTCTTCCCGCGCTTCGGGTGGAGATTGGTGCCCTTCCCAAAGGCGTGCTTCTTCCCGGTGATCCAGCCCGGGCGGCCCGCATTGCCGAGCGGCTGGAGAGGGCCGAGGAGCTAGCCAAAAACAGGGAATTTCATTCCTATCGGGGCTTTTGGAAGGGAGTGCCCGTGGGGGTGGTCTCCACGGGGGTTGGTGCACCGGGAGCGGCCATCTGTGCGGAGGAGGCGATCCGGGCGGGAGCCAAAATTCTCATTCGGGTAGGCACGGCGGGGTCCCTCCAAGAGCACGTACAGGACGGCCATCTTGTCGTGGCCCTGGGAGCGGCCCGGGCCGAAGGCACCACCCCGCGGCTCCTCCCACTGGAGTTCCCCGCTATGGCCGATCCCGAGGTCGCCGCGGTCCTCTTTGCGGAGGCCCAAAGCCTGGGCCTTCCCGTCCATCGGGGCGTGGTCGTGACCATGGACGCCTTCTATCGGGGCGTTTTGGATCTGGGCCTTGACACCTTTGCCCAATGCGGGGCTTTGGCCGTGGAAATGGAGTGCGCTGCGATCTTTTGTGTGGCCCACCTGCGTGGGGCCCGGGCAGGAGCCATCCTTGCCATCGATGGCGATGCCCGCCGGGCTGTTTTGGGCGAATATAATCCTCATCGGGAGGTGGTGCGCAGGGCGGTGGACCAAGAAATTGAGGTTGCGTTGAACGCCCTCGTCCGCCTCTCTAAGCTTTTTCCTCAAGGAGGTGCCAGATGAGGCGAGTCTTTCTGGTTTTAGCGTTAGTGTTTTTCGGCGGCCTTGCTTTTTCCCAATGGAATTTGCTCCTCCTTCATGTGAACGACGTCCATTCCCGTCTCGACGAGCTAGCTAGAGTGATGACTTTGGTGGAAGAAATTCGTGCCGACTACCCCAATGCCCTTTTCCTCCACGCCGGGGACCAGTTTTTGGGCACCCTTTACTTCACGGTGCACAAGGGATTGGCGGACGCGGAAATCCTAAACCTTGTTGGGGTTTCCGCCATGGTCCTTGGGAACCACGAGTTCGACGAGGGCCCAGTCGGCCTGGCCCAGTTTGCCGAACTAGTACGCTTTCCCCTTCTTTGCGCGAACTGTGACGTTTCCGCGGAGCCCCTCCTTTTTGGAAAGATAAAGCCCTATGTGGTTTTGGAGGTGGACGGGGAGAAGGTGGGGATCGTTGGGGTTACCACCCCTGATACGGCCTGGTCCTCAAGTCCTGGTCCAAATGTGACTTTCACCGATCCTGTCGTTGCTGTGCGGTCGGCGGTGGCCGAGCTTTCCGCGCAGGGGATCTCCGTGATCATCGTCCTCAGCCACCTGGGTTGGGAGAGGGACTTGGCCTTGGCCCAAAGCGTTACAGGGATCGACGTCATCGTGGGCGGCCACTCCCACACCCTTCCTCAAGAATATCCCACCGTGGTGGAGAAGAAGCTCCTCAACGTGAACACTGCCACCCAGGAGGAGCTGGAGGCCTTGCCCGGGATAGGCCCCGTCATCGCCCAAAGGATCATCGAGTGGCGAGAGACAAAGGGCCCGTTCCAGCGGGTTGAGGACCTCCTTCAGGTCTCGGGAATTGGGCCGGTAAAGCTCAGTGGGATCCGCGACCTTGTGAGCGTGAGCGATGAGCCGGTGCGGACCTTGGTGGTGCAGGCTGGGGAGAACGCCCAGTACTTGGGCCGGCTCCTCCTCACCTTTGACCCGGCGGGGAATGTAGTGGCCTGGGAAGGGGAGTTTTTGTCCACAAAGGACATCCCCGCTCACCCCGCCGCGGAGGAGAAGCTCACGGTTTTCCGGGAGGCCATTGAGGCCCTGAAAGCCCGGGTGATCGGGGAGACCCAGGTGTACCTTGAGGGCGAGCGGGCCAAGGTCCGCAGCGAAGAGACAAACCTTGGAAACCTCATCGCCGATGCCCTCCTTTGGAAGGCCAGGGTGGCCGGGGCCCAAATCGCCATTCAGAACGGGGGAGGAATTCGCGCCTCCCTTCCCGCTGGCCCAGTGACGTTCGGCGATTGTATGAGCATCCTGCCCTTCGGGAACTACCTCGTCGTCCTTGAGCTCACTGGCGAGCAGATCTGGCAGGCGTTGGAGAACGGGGTTTCCCAGGTGGAGAAGGCGGCGGGGCGCTTCCCGCACGTGGCCGGCCTTCGCTTCGTTTGGGATCCCTCGCAGCCTGCGGGCTCGCGCATCGTCTCCGTGGAGGTGTTCGAGGACGGAGCTTGGCAGCCGCTTGATCGGAGCGCCACGTACCGCCTGGCCACGAACAACTTCCTGGCCCAAGGCGGCGACGGCTACGAGATGTTCTGCAAGGCCAAGAACGTGTGGAACTTGGGCTTCGTGGACTACGAGGTCTTGGCGGAGTACATCCAAGCCCACTCCCCGGTCGCTCCAAAGGTGGAGGGCCGGATCATCCGGAAGTGAAGGGAGGTGAGAAGGAGAGAAAGCCTTTCCGAAAAATTTTTGGAAACTAAAAGGAGGTTGGGATGCGCAAAGTAGCGGTGCTAGCGTTGGGTTTGGTGTTGGTGGGCCTTTTGGCCGCGGGCGCGGGCGTTCCTAAAATCGCCCTCATCCTGGCCACCGGTGGCCTTGGTGACCGCTCCTTCAATGATCAAAGCTACTGGGGCGCGGAACGGGCCGCGAAGGAGTTAGCAGAGCGCTTTGGCGTTCCCGTGGAACAGATTTTCTCCTATGTGGAGCCCCGCTCCATCGCCGATTACGAGGGATATCAGCGGGAGTTCGCCCGCACTGGAGAGTACACAATCATCGTATGCATTGGCTTTGACCAGGCGCCCATCCTTGAAGAGGTAGCCCCGGATTATCCTGATCAGAAGTTTGTGGTGATCGACGCCGTGGCGGATGTCCCCAACGTGGCCTCTGTGGTGTTCAACGACTGGGAGGAGGCCTTCCTGTGCGGTGTAGTGGCCGGCCTTTGGACGAAGACGAACAAGGTGGGGATGCTGGGCGGGATGGATATCCCCCTCATCCGCCGCTTCTATCAGGGCTTCTCCCAGGGCGCGCAGTGGGCCAACCCTGCGATTAAGCCGGAGGACGTCCTTGTCCGCTATGTCGGCGCTTGGAACAACCCGACCTTGGGGAAGGAGCTCTCCCTTGAGATGTACCAGGCCGGGGCGGACGTGATCTACGGCGCCGCCGGCAAATCCCACCTGGGTGTATTCGCCGCCGCCGAAGAGAACCCTGGCGTGTGGTGGGCCATCGGCACCGACGTGGATCAGGCCTGGTCCACTCCCGAGCACGCCGACGTCATCATCGCCTCTGGGCTTAAGCGCGTGGACCTCGCGGTGTACACGGAGATCATGAAGGCCGTGGAGGGCACGTGGAAGCCCGGGGTGATCGTGTACGGCATGGTCTCCGAGTCCCGCATTGGAACAGGTATTGCCGTGGGCAAGGTCGACAAATTCCCGCCCTATGTGGTGGCCAGCTACTCCGAAGTGGACATCCCTGAGTGGATCCTGGACAAGGTCGTGGAGGCGGCAAAGGGCATCCTGGACGGGACAATAATCATCGAGCACGAGTAAAAAGGTGAGGGGGAGTCGATGCCGGCCGAGGCCGTGCGGATGGAAGGGATCGTGAAGCGCTTCCCCGGTGTGGTGGCCAACGCCGGCATCGACTTCTCCCTTTCTTTTGGGGAGGTGCACGGTCTTTTGGGGGAGAACGGGGCCGGAAAGACCGTGCTCATGAGCATCCTCTATGGGCTCTATCAGCCCGATTCCGGCCAAACCTACGTGCGCGGGGAGCCCGTCCGCATAAGAAGCCCCTCCGTGGCCATAAGGCTTGGGATCGGCATGGTGCACCAACACTTCATGCTCGTTCCTAGGCTCACGGTACTGGAGAACATGGCCGTGGGCTGGGAGCCGCGCCGCGGGCCTTTCCTCGACCGCGAGGGAATGAGAAAAAGGATCGAGGCCTTGGTGGAGGAATACGGGCTTTCCGTGGATCCCGAGGCCCGGGTGGAGGAGCTCTCCGTGGGCGAGCAGCAGCGGGTGGAGATCCTTAAAGCTCTCTACCGGGGCGCGGAGATCCTCATCCTGGATGAGCCCACGGCGGTACTTACCGAGCAAGAAGTGGAGGCCCTTTTTAAGACAATCCGAGCGCTCCGCGACCAGGGCAAGGCCGTGGTGTTCATCACCCACAAACTTCACGAGGCCATGACCATCTGCGACCGGGTGACCGTTTTGCGCAAGGGGAAAAAAGTGGGGACTGTACCCATCTCTGAGGCCACGCCGGAGAAGCTCGCGGAGATGATGGTCGGCCGGGAAGTGGTGTTTCGGGTGCAGCCGAAACCCGTGCAAAAGGAAGGGAAGGAGCTTCTGCGCGTGGAAGGCCTCACCGTCCACGATGAGCGGGGGCTACCTGCGGTGCGGAACGTCTCTTTTTCCCTGTTTGATCACGAGATCCTCGGGATCGCCGGGGTGGAGGGGAATGGCCAAAAGGAGCTGGTGGAGGCCCTCACTGGGCTTAGGCCCCCTAAGGCAGGAAAGGTCTACGTGGGAGGGAAGGAGGCCACCGGCCTTTCCGCGCGGGAGTTGGCCCAGCTTGGTTTGGTTCACATCCCCGAGGATCGCCAGGCCACCGGTTTGATCCTCCCCTTTTCCCTTGCGGAGAATGTGGTGTTGGGGCGCCACCGGGAGGATGGCTTTGCCCTCGGTCCCTGGGTCCAGCTTCGCCGCCGCATCTTTCGCTACGCAGAGGAGGCGGTGCGTACCTTCTCCATCGTCGCTCCTTCCGTGCGCGTCCCTGTCCAAAACCTCTCCGGAGGGAACCAACAGCGGGTGGTCCTAGCTCGGGAGCTTGGGCGGAAGCCCAAAGTGGTAGTGGCCCATCAGCCCACGCGCGGCCTCGACGTGGCGGGAATGGAATTCGTGTGGGAGAAACTCCTTGAACTTCGGGAAAAGGGGTGCGGGGTCCTCCTCGTCTCCATGGATTTGGACGAGATTTTAATGCTGGCGGATCGTGTGGCCGTCATGTACCGCGGGGAGATCGTGGGAATTTGGCCGCGGGAGGAGGCGGACAAACACGAGCTTGGTCTGGCCATGCTTGGGGGCAAAGTTGCGGCTCGCTAGGGAACTTGGTCTTGTTTTCGCCTCTTTGGCTTTGGCTTTTGGCGTTGGGGCTTTGGTGGCCCAGCTTTCCGGGCTCTCCCCAAGTGCGGTGTATCGGGAGCTTGTCCGGGGGGCCTTTGGTGACCAGTACCGGTTTTTCCAAACCCTGACTCAGGCTACACCCATCATCTTCACCTCTTTGTCCTTCCTCATTGCCTTTCGGGCGGGGCTATTCAACATCGGGGCGGAGGGCCAGCTTTACATGGGCGCGTTTTTCGGGGCCTGGGCGGGGTTTACTTTTGTCCTTCCTCCCTATCTCCACACCGTGGTGGCTCTCCTTGTCGGAGCTTTGGTGGGAGCGGTTTGGGGGTTCATCCCGGGGTGGCTCAGGGCCCGCCGCGGCACGAACGAGTTCGTCTCCACCATGATGCTTTCTTACGTGGCCATTTACTTCACAAGCTGGCTCGTCTCCCCCCGCGGACCATACCACGGGACCCAATGGGCCAACCAAACCGTGCGCATCCTTTCTAGCGCAGAGCTCCCACGGTTCGTGCGGGGGATGCAGCTTCACTGGGGTCTAGCCATTGCCGGGCTTTTGAGCCTTCTTCTTTGGTATTTCCTTTTTCGCACGCCCAGGGGTTACGAGATGCGGGCGGTAGGGCAAAACCCCAGGGCCGCGCAGTACGCGGGGATCGACGTGCCCAGGACGATGATCCTCGCCCTCACCTTGGCCGGGGCCCTGGCGGGTTTGGGCGGGGCGGCGGAAGTTTTGGGGACCCATCGCCGGTTCATCGAGTTCTTCTCCCCTGGGTACGGCTGGGACGGGATCGCCGGGGGGCTCATCGCCCGGGCCCATCCCTTAGCAGTGATTCCCGCGGCCATCCTCATCGGGGCCTTGCGGGCTGGAGGAATGGGGATGGACCGGGCCGGCGTGGCTCCCGCGGACTTCGCCTCTGTACTCCAGGGAATCGTAATTTTCTTCGTCGTCGCTCCCGAACTTTTCCGCCTTTTCCGGCGGATTAGGCGGGAAAGGAGGGTCCTTGTCCATTCTCAGCCTTGACCTCTTCCTTTCCGCTTTGCGGCTGGCCACGCCCATTGCGTTCGTGGCCTTGGGCGAGACTTTTTCGGAACTGAGCGGCGTCATCAATGTGGGCGTAGAGGGGACGGCCTTGGCGGGAGCCCTCGTCACCGCCATCGTCGCCTATTTCACGGGAAGCCCAACCCTGGCCCTCCTCTCCGCCTTGGCTGCGGGGGCTTTTCTTGGGCTTTTGCACGCGGCGTGGGCCGTGTACTTGCGGGCCGATCACGTGGTGAGCGGGGTGGCCATAAACCTCCTCGTCACCGGGGGCGCCCTCTTCTCCACCCGCATCCTTTGGGGCTGGCGGGGAACGTCCCCCTCTGCGGCGACCATGAACCCCTGGATCTTCGTGGGTTTATGTGTCCTTCTTGTGGGCCTAGCCCAGATCTATATCTTCCGCACGCCTTGGGGGTTGAGGCTCCGGGTGGTGGGGGAACACCCCCATGCGGCCGATACCGCTGGCATCAACGTTAACCGCATCCGCCTTCTTTATACTGTCCTGAACGGGGTTTTGTGCGGGCTCGCTGGGTCCTTCCTTTTCAATAACCTCGGCCGGTTCACCGACGGAATGGTGGGCGGGCGGGGATTCATCGGGATTGCGGCGATGGTGGTGGGGAATTACCGTCCCTTGCCGTCCCTTGCCGCCGCGTACTTCTTCGGCCTGGTCGATGCCCTCCAGATGCGCCTGCAAGCCTATATCCCTTCGCAGTTCTCCATCATCCTTCCGTATCTTCTCACCGTGGTGGTTTTGGCCGGTTTCCTCGGCCGGGCCAACGTGCCCAAGGCGCTGGGCAAGCCCTATCTGAAAGAGGGGCGATGATCCGCCCAGTCTTTTGGGAGGAGGACCACGTGGTCCTCCTCGATCAAACCCGCCTTCCCTGGGAGGAGCGGTGGCTTTGTCTGCGGAGGTGGGAGGAGGTGGCCGAGGCGATAAGGACGATGAAGGTGAGGGGGGCCCCGGCCATCGGGATCGCCGCCGCTTATGGCCTCGTTTTGGCGGCCCTGCGCCCCAAACCAGGTCGGACCCCGGCCGAGGAGTTCCAAGAGGCCCGGGAGGGTCTAGGGAAAACCCGCCCTACCGCGGTGAACCTCTTTTGGGCCCTGGAACGCATGTCCCGCACCCTTCAGGGTTGCGATATCGAAGAAGAACTTCCGGAAAGGCTCCTTTCCGAGGCCAAGCGCATCCACGAAGAAGATATCGCCGCCAACCTGCGCATGGGGGAGCTAGGGGCCGAGCTCCTTCCCGAGGGGGTGCGGGTCCTTACCATCTGCAACACCGGGGCCCTGGCCACCGGCGGGCATGGCACGGCCCTGGGCGTGGTCCGCACCGCCTGGGCCAAGGGAAAACTTAGGATGGTGTATGTCTGCGAGACCCGGCCCGTATTGCAGGGAGCCCGGCTCACGGCCTGGGAGCTCTTGCGGGAGGGCATCCCCTTCAAGATCCTCGCCGATTTCGCAAGCGGCCTTCTCTTCCGCCGGAGAGAGGTGGACGTGGTCCTCTCTGGCGCTGACCGGATCGCCAGAAATGGCGATTTTGCTAATAAAGTGGGCACTTACGTTCTTGCCCTACTTGCCCAGCGGCACCGGGTTCCGTTCTACGTGGTTGCCCCCTCCTCCACCTTCGACCTTGGCCTTTCTTCGGAGGAGGGGATCCCCATCGAGGAGCGGCCGGAGGAGGAGGTATTGCGGCCCTATGGGTTCCCATTGGCTCCGGAGGGAGCGCGGGCTTGGAACCCCGCCTTCGACCTCACCCCGGGGGAGCTCGTCACCGCCTTTGTCACGGAGAAAGGGGTGATCCGGCCACCCTATGCCCACACCATCCCTGAGACCTTTTCGCGTTAAGGTCACCAAGGCTTACCGGACCCTTGGGGAACGTGGCCTCATCACCCATAGCTCTGGAAACGTTTCCTTGCGCGTCGGGGAGGCAATCCTCATTACGCCCACGGGCATTCCCTATTATTTTCTGCGGCCCGCGCAAATCGTGGTCATCGATAAAGAAGGCGGTGTGCGCGGGTTTGGCCGGCCTTCCTCGGAGTGGCGGGTGCACGTGGCCGTGTTGCGGGCGCGACCGGAGGTGCGGGCCGTGGTCCATACCCATTCCCCGTACGCTACGGCCGTGGCTTGCTCTTTACCATCGCTTCCTGTCCTCCACGATGAGGGGCGGATCTTTTTTGGCGGGGAAATCCCGGTGGCGGAGCATGCCCCGCCTGGGACCTGGGAGCTGGCCCAACGGGCCGTGGCTGCCCTGGGGAAGGGCCGGGCTATCCTCCTTTCCCGCCACGGAGTTTTGACTGTAGGAAAAACCCTGGACGAGGCTGTTTTTCTTGCGGAAAAAGTGGAGGAAGCTGCGCAGCTCTTCCTTCTTTCGCGGGATTGGCGCGGCCCTTAGCCGCCTTAGAAAGGAGGTTTTTGTGCGAACCGAAGAGATCATGGAACTTGCTCTGCGGATGGCCGGCCTTTCCGCGGTCCCCGCGGATAGCGCCATCCATGTCCCGGGCGAGGAAATTAAGCGGGTTTTGGTGGGGATCGATCTTGAAGCTCCGGAACTCCTTTGGGCGAAGGAAGAGGGGTTTGACTTAGTGCTTACCCATCATCCGCCCGGAGGCCTTTCCGCCCTCAATTTTTGGCAGGTCCTTTGGCGACAGGTGGAACTCATGGTGGGCTACGGCGTCCCCGAAGACTTGGCCCAAGCGGCCGCCGCGGAGCTTGTGCGGGAAAATCGCCTAGTAAACCACGCGCGCAATTACCTGCGCCTTCCCGCCCTTGCCCGCGCCCTTGGCATCGCGTACATGAACATCCACACCCCCTTCGATGAGATCGGAAGAAGACGCTTGATTCGGGCGGTAGAGGAAGTTCTTGAGGGAGCTACGGTAGGGGAGCTTGTGACCTGTCTGCGCTCGTCTTTCGGGGAGTTCCGAAACGCCCTCACGGAGATCGAGGTGGTGGTGGGCAATTCCCAAAACCCTGCAGGGAAGGTGGCGGTGATCCACGGGGCGGGCACAAACGGCGGCTATCCCGTGGCCAAGGTCCTCTTCGACCACGGGGTGGACACGGTTATCTACATCCACATTCGGCCCCACGAGGCCCACCGCTTGGCCCAAGAATACGGGGGAAAGGGCAAGAACCTCGTCGTTACCGGACACATCGCCAGCGACTCTTTAGGCATCAACCCATTCTTGGAGGCCTTGCGGGAGCGCGGGCTAGAAGTAGTTCCCTTCGACCTCGTTTTGCCATGATCCGCGCGAATTTGTGGTTCCTCAAAACCTACCCGGATCTATGGAAGCTTTTTTGGTCCAATGTTCTTTGGAGCTGTGGGTCCAGTTTGTACTTCTTTGTGTGGCCGAACTACGTGCGGGATCTGGGCGGTGGCCCCCAGGAGATCGGTTATCTCACGGGCCTCATGTACGGAGTGATGGCCCTGACCCTTCTTCCCGGAGGGTGGCTTGCCGATCGGTTTGATCGTAGGCGGCTTATGCTGGCGAATTGGGCGTTGGCGGCATTGGCCCCGCTTTTCTATGCTCGGGCCCGCACCTGGCCGGAGCTCATCCCCGGCGTTTTCCTCTACGCCCTCTTCTTCGGCTGGCCGGCCATGGAAGCCTACGTGGCCGATGCGGTCCCCCCGGAAAGTCTTGGCCGGGCCTTCGTCCTCACCAACTCCGGCTACGCCCTGGGGGCAATAATCCCCCCTCTTTTAGGGGCAGCCCTGTGGAAATTCCTGGGCATGCGCGGGCTTTTTCTCCTTTCCTTTTTGGCCTTCGCCTCATCCACCACCCTCATCGGCCTTATGCGCCCCCAAAGGCCTTCCTATGTTCGGGCGGACCGTTCGCCAGAACCCCTAAATCGAGGGCTTTTGCTTTGGCTTTTTATCTTCACCCTTACCTCTGCGGCCAGCGCTGGGGCCCGCCCCTTCCTCGCCCCATTTCTGGAGGACGTCTTCCGCCTCGGCCGCGCCTTCATTTTAGCCTGTGGCTCCCTTTTGGCCTTGGGCGAATTCCTTTTGGCCTGGCCCCTTGGGCATGAAAGCGAGCGGAGCCGCACCCGGGCCATCTTCACGGCCCTTGGGCTTTGCGCGTTGGGCTCGGGTTTGTTTCTCCTTCCCTACGGCTTCATTCCCGGCCTTTTCCTCATGGGGGGCGATCGTGTGGTCTACTCCCTTTTGCGCTCGGTGATCGGCGCGCAGGTCCGGGTGGGCCGGGGAAAGATCTTCGCCAGCACCCAGGTCCTCGCCACCGGGGCCGAGGCCTTGGCGCCCCTGGCCACCGGGTGGCTTTATTCCCTCAATCCCCACGGCCCGCTCATGCTTTTCCGCTTCGTGTTCACGGGATTTGCCGTCTTCCTTCTTCTTAGACGAGCTCGGTAGAATGGGATTGAAAGGAGGACATGTGGATCTTGTCGTTCCCGATCTGGGCGAGGTGGAGGCTGTGACCATCGTGCGTTGGCTTAGGGCCGAAGGGGAGGAAGTGGAGGCCGGCGAGGCCGTAGCCGAGGTGGAGGCGGAGAAGGCGGTGTTCGTGATCGAGGCCCCGGTGGCCGGAACGTTGCGGAATAGAAAACCCGAGGGGACGAAGGTCCGCCCTGGCGAGGCCATCGCCGTCATCCAACCCGGATGAAGACCGTATTAGTTCTGCGCCTGGGCCGTGCTCCGTACGGCCCAGTCCTAGCGTGGCAGCGTCGCCTTCATCGCTTGCGGCGGGAAGAAAAAATCCCCAACATCCTCCTTTCCCTCGAGCATGAGCCAGTGGTGACCTTGGGGAGAAGCGCAAAAACGGCGGATTTACTTTTGAGCGAGGAGGAGCGGGAAAGGCTTGGGGTGGAGGTCTACCTCATCGAGCGGGGTGGGGCCGCCACCTATCACGGTCCTGGGCAATTAGTGCTTTATCCCATCCTTAATCTGCGAACGTTAGGTCTCAGCTTAAGGCAATATGTAGAGGGGCTAGAGAAGGTGATGATCCGCGTGGGAAAGGCCTTGGGGGTGGAACTTTTTCGCCGGCCGGGATATCCCGGGGCTTGGCATGAGCTTGGAAAGGTGGGGTTTGTGGGGGTGCATGTGCAGGGCTGGGTTAGCTTCCATGGGCTAGCCCTGAACGTGAACCTTAATCCCAACGGCTTCCAGTGGATCGTGCCCTGCGGCATGGCCGATCTTTCCGTGGTATCCTTGTCTGATCTTTTGGGCCGTCCAGTGGAGGTGAAGGAGGTCGAGCCCCTCGCCCTGGCCGCCTTTTCTGAGGTGTTCGGGGTGGATCTAGTGGAGCTAAGCGGGAAAGAGATACGGACATGGCTAAACCAGCTTGGCTGAGGGTGGAGATAGGGCCAGATCGTGCCGGCTACGAGAGGGTGTGCGCGGTTTTGCGCGAAGAGGGTCTACATACAGTGTGCGAAAGCGCCCACTGCCCAAACCTCCCCACCTGCTTTGGCGCGGGAACGGCTACGTTCATGATCCTTGGCGATATTTGCACCCGCGCGTGCCGGTTCTGCGCGGTAAACCACGGAAACCCCCGCCCTCCCGACCCCACGGAGCCCAAGCGTCTGGCCCAGGCGGTAAAAAAGCTTGGGCTGCGCTACGCCGTCCTCACCTCGGTGGACCGCGACGATCTTCCCGATGGTGGAGCTTCCCATTTTGCCGCGTGCATCCGGGCGATAAAGGAGGCCGCGCCGGAAACCAAGGTTGAGGCCCTTATCCCCGACTTTTCCGGGGAAAAAGAGGCGTTAAAAGCGGTGGTGAAAGCTGGCCCGGACGTGGTGGGGCACAACTTGGAGACGGTGCGGAGGCTTTCGCCCTTGGTGCGGGACCGGCGCGCAGGTTACGACCTTTCTTTGGCCGTCTTGCGGACCTTAAAAGCCCTTAAGCCCGAGCTTCTCACGAAATCCTCTCTCCTTTTGGGCCTGGGAGAGGAGGAGGCGGAGGTGGAGGAAGCCCTTTGGGATTTGCGTCAAGCCGGCGTGGATATCGTTGTTTTGGGCCAATATCTTCGGCCCACGCCGCGCCAGCTTCCAGTGGGGCGATACGTGCCGCCTTCGGAGTTCTCCGCCTGGGCAGAGCGGGCAAGAAAAATGGGTTTTCGCGCCGTGGTAGCCGAGCCTTTGGCGCGCACTTCCTTCCGGGCGGCCGAGGTCTATCGGGAGCTTCTATGCGCGTCCTCCTCGACCTAGCCTTCCGCGATCCCGCCCTGAATTTGGCCCTGGAGGAGGCCATTTTGGAGGGGGTGCGGCGGGAGCTCGTGCCTCCCACCCTCCGCATTTGGCGGAATCCCCGCTGTGTGGTGGTGGGGCGGGGACAAAAGCCGGAGGAGGAGGTGGATTTGGAGCTGGCCAGGCGCTGGCGAATCCGCGTGGTGGTGCGGCCCTCCGGAGGGGGCACGGTCTATCACCACCCCCACAACCTCCTTTTCTCCCTGTTCTTGCCCCTCACGGGGAAGTGGCGGTCGGTGAAGGAGTCCCAAGAGGAGCTTACGGGTTTGTTGGCCGAGGCCCTGCGGCGCCGGCTTGGCCTTCCCGTGGAAACGAAGGACGGAGGGCTTTTCGTGGAGGGGCGAAAGATTTCCGGCTCGGCCCAACTCCGAAGGGGCGCCCTCCTCCATCACGGGACGCTTCTTCTCTCCCCGGATGTGATCCCCATGGAGAAAGTTTTGCGGGCCCTTCAGCCCGGATATGCGCCAAGCGGGGTGCCCTCGCGGCCGGCGCCGGTGGCGGATCTTTCCACGCTTTTGGGCCGGGACGTTTCCCTGGAGGAGGGGGTGCGGCTAGTTCTTTCCGCGTTTCGGCCGCTTGGGGCGCTGCGGCCGGCCCCGCTTTCCCTCCGGGAATGGGCTTTGGCCGACCAGATCTTGGCCCGGTGAGGCCCCCAACCCCTAGGGACCTTCAAGTTTTGGCCTGGCAACTTGGCCGACCTCCCCGCGCCGTCTTGGCCGTACAGCCTTGCCCCTACGGCTTTCCCCAGGTGATCTTGAACCATCCACTCCTCCCTTCCGCGGAACCTCAAGGGGACTTTGAACCTATGCCCACCATCTTTTGGCTCACCTGCCCTTTTTTGGTGGAGGAGATCTCCAAGCTGGAGTCTGCCGATGCGGTCAAACGATATGAAAGGATGATCCTTGCGGACGAGAAACTTGCCGAGGCCTATGCCCAAGCCCATGAAGCTTACAAAAAAGAGCGCCTTTCCCTTCTTTTGCCAAAGGAGCTGGAGTTGGTGCGTGAAAAGGGGTTGACCTCGCTTTTGCATACGGGGATCGCTGGGGTCTCCAATCCCCGGCGGGTGAAATGTTTGCACGCCCAGCTCGCCCACTTCTTGGCCGGCCGGGAAAACCCCGTCGGCCAAAGGGTTTCTCAAGAACTTCCGGCCCTCTTTTGTCCCGATTCCCGCTGCGCTAACGCCCTTTCCTAAGAGCCATCTTCGCTACGCTAGCGGAGGATAGTCTCTGGCCCATTAATCCGTTTGGGAGACGGTTTTTTCGACCTGGCGGGTGCCCTGTGGTGCAAAATCAAAGCCGCTGGGGGTGTGAGGTTTATCCCCCAACGGCTCTCAAGGGGACCAAAGAGGTCTTGTTTATGGGTCCGCCTTCACCGTGGGCGGCCGGTTCACGTTGATAACGGTGATCACCACTTGGTCCTCGGCCATAGCGCCGCAGGCATCCACCACGCGGAGGGTGGCGATCACCTTAAGCGGCTCACAGCCCTCCACCTCCGGGGCCACGAACACCGGGCAGAGGGTGTCTGCTCCGATGAGTTTCCCGGCGGTGACTGTCCAGAAGATTTGGATGGGATCGCCATCGGGGTCGCCAGCCCGGGCGAGGATCATGATCTGGCCGCACTCGGTCACGGTGAGATCCGGCCCAGCATCGGCCCATGGAGGCCGGTTCACATTGCGCACGAAGATCCGCACCGTATCCCTGGCCTCCGCACCGCAGGCATCCCGCACGGTGACCACAAGCTCCACCACCTCCCCTTCACATTTGCTCGTGAGGGGTGCGGTGTACACGGGGTTTAGAATGTGAGGGTTATCAAGCGTTCCCCGGTTGCAGGGGACGGTCCAAACCACGGTGATGGTTTCGCCATCGGGATCGTAAGCCGTGGCCTGAAGCTGCACCTTTTGGCCCTCGTCCACCACGAGGTCCGGTCCGGCATCCACCACCGGCGGGTTATTCACGTTGAGGACATGGATGATGATCGTGTCCTGAGCCCGCCCGCCGCAGCAGTCCTCGGCCACCACGGTGATGGGCACGAACTCTCCCGCGCAGTCGGAGACCAACGGAGCGTAGTACACAGTCTCGAAGGCGTGGGGGTCAGAGAAATGCCCTTTGGGTGCAGACCACGTGATCTTTACCGGATCGTGGTCGGGGTCGTATGCCAGAGCTCGAAGGGCGATGCTCTTCCCTTCTTCCACGATTTTAGCGGGAACGATGGGCCCCACGGGCACGGCCGCCTTGGGAGGCTCCGGAGGACAAGGGGCTGGGGAAGGTGCAGGAGCGCAGGGGGCGGGGAGACAGGTCCCTTCGTCGTAAATGAAGTTGAGGCCGGGACCACCGTCGATGAAGTTGCACCCTGGCCCGCCCAGGATCACGTCGCAGCCAGGTCCACCAAAGAGTTTGTCGTTCCCTTCCTCGCCCTCAATCCGGTCATCTCCCTCTTCGCCGTAGATGATGTCGTCCCCGGGTCCACCGAAGAGGAGGTCGTTTCCCAGCTCTCCCAGGATGAGGTCGCAGCCCGGCCCGCCCTGGATCAGGTCGCCTCCGGTCCCGCCGATAAGGAGGTCGTTTCCCTCAAAGCCGAAGATCCGGTCGTTACCACCAAGCCCCAGGATCAGGTCGTTTCCCGGGGTTCCGAAGAGGGGGTCGTCGCCCTCGGTGCCCACGATGACCTTCTCCGGCGGATTGGCCTCAAGGAAGGAAAGGATCGCATCCCACATGGGATCCGTGCAGGGGGCATAGGGAAGGTATTTCAAAAGGAGGGAGATTATGCTGGGATCGACCTTGTACTTGGCAAAGCATGAGGGCAAAGCTATCTCTGGAGCGGCCAACTCCAAAAGGAGGCCAGGGAGTTTTGCGGGGTCCTCGGCGAGGATGAATTTACCCCCGCATTTTTCCGCCAGGGCGCGGAGGGAGCTCTGGGCCTGGAGCTCCAAGGCGAGCCCCACCACATCCACCACATGCCCTTTCTTGCGGAGGTCCCCCACCACGGCCAAGGGATCGCCTCCGCAGGTCTCCTCGCCATCGGTGAGGAGGATGAACCGGGTTCCAGGGGGTGCGGAGGAAGCCGCGAACTTAAGGGCATCAGCGAGCGGGGTCCAGCCTTTGGCCGAAAGCCCCTGGATTTTAGGGATGAGCGCGGACCGCTCGGCCGCGGAATAAACCTTATAGGCCACGATCAGCTCGATGTCCGCGCAGCTTTGGGCCTTGGGCTCCCCGGGAAGGCGGTGGCCAAAGGCCACCACCCCAAACGCCGTGCCCTCGGGCAGGGCCTGAATTGTCTGAATCAAGGCCTCCTTGGCCCAAGAAAGCTTTGTTTTGCCCCCACTCCAGGGATCGTTCATGGAGTTGGAGGCGTCGAGGATGAAGAGGTAGCCCGCGGGTCCGGCCAGGGCCCCCAGGCCCGCCGCCAAAAGCAGCAAACATAAACCAACGTTTCTCATTATGACCTCCTTGGTCATCCCCAGGGGAGTATAGCGGGAAAAAGCGTTCTAGTATGTAACGAGAGCTACACTCAGCGGGGTTTGCGCATGAATCGCCGGCCGGGCAACTCCTCTACAAGCCCAGAAAGCTCAAGCTCCACGAGGATTTGGGCCACCTGGGGATGAGGAAGGCCTGTTTGGGCCACAATCTCCTCCAGGGAAAGGGGCTCCAAGGAGAGGAGCTTATAGATTTGTGCCGCCGCGGGAGGAAGCTCGGGCTCCCGGGCCTTCGAGGAAATCTGGGGAAAGGGGAGTACACCCAGCTCCTCCAAGATGTCGTCCACGGAGGTCACTGGTTTTGCTCCCTCCCTAAGGAGGCGGTTCGTGCCGGCCGAGGCCTCGGAGGTGATGGGGCCGGGAACAGCGAGCACTTCCTTCCCTTGCTCCAGGGCGTAGTCGGCGGTAATGAGCGCTCCCGAACGCTCCGGAGCTTCCACCACCACCAAAAGAAGGGAAAGCCCGGCGATGAGGCGGTTCCGGCGGGGAAAGGTCCAGGGAGCTCCTTCCATGTCCCAGGGGAATTCGGAGATGACCGCCCCGCGCGCGGCGATCCTCTCCATGAGCTTTTCGCTTCCCGCTGGGTAAGGCTTCCCGAGACCCGTTCCCAAAACGGCGATGGTGCGGCCGGAAAGGAGGGCCCCTTCGTGGGCGGCGGTGTCGATCCCCGGCGCCATCCCGGAGACCACGGTGATCCCTCGCTCCCCAAGCTCCTGGGCCAGCTTTTTGGCCACAAGCCGCCCGTAGCTCGTGCAGCGCCGGGTGCCCACCATCCCCACCGCCAACCGGTCCCCCTCCTTCCACTCGCCCAAGATGTAGAGAACTGGAGGGGGATCGGGAATTTCCTTGAGGGGCTCAGGATATTCGGGCTCCGAAAAGATCACGATCTTTGCCCCCGCTTTCTTTGCCTTTTTCAGCTCTTCCTCGGGGTTGGCCCGGCGGCGTTCTTGAAAGATGTGGTGGGCCGCGTCGTCGAAAAGTTCGGGAAGGGGGGCGCGCCCCAGGGCGTCCCAGGCCTCCTTTGGCCCGCCACAACGCCGTAAAAGGAGCTCCCGCCGCCGCGGCGTAAGGGAAGGCAAAAGGTTCAACCCTACCCAAGCCAGCTTCTCCTCCATCGCTGGCCAATGGTAAACCACCAAGCACGGAGAAGGCGAAAGAAGTTTCGTATCCAAAGCTTCATTTGTGGGGACCTCTTCCACGTCCTTTGGCCTATAATCTAAGGCCATGGCCCGCAAAATTTTGTTGTTCTTCCTCTTTGGGGTGGTTGTCTGGGCCCAAACAGGGGTGCATGAGCATGCTTTAGCCGGAATTGGCCCGGAGAAATTCGCGGTAAGCCGGGGGATGCACGTGGAGATTTACTGCGTGTCAAACTTGGCCCGGCCGGAGCGTGTCCTTTCCGCCCCGCAGCGGCTGGAGGGGGTAGCCTCCCTTTCCGCCTCGCCTGATGGCCACTTCCTCGCCGCCGGAGGGGATTGGGGCCGTGTGGCCGTGTGGGACCTCGCCGCGGGAACGGTCCTTTACGAGGTCAAACTCCACACCTTCAAGGTTTGGACTGTGGCCTTTTCCCCGGACGGGAGCCTTTTGGCCTCCGGGGCCTTCGACGGGACGGTGAAGATTTTCGACCTACGCGCGGGCCTTGAGGCCGGCGTTTTTGTCGATCCGGAGCTGCGTTCCACCGAGAACCCCGAGGGCACAGCGCACACGGGATGGGTGCGGTGCGTAGCCTTCTCCCCAGATGGGAAATACGTTGCCACAAGCGGTTGCGATGGTTACGTGCGCATCTGGGACGTCCAGACCTTGCGCCTGGTTCAAAAGATTCGGGGCGGGATCAACGTGTACTCCGTGGCTTTTTCCTCGGATGGGAAGTACTTGGCCTGGGGGAATAACCCGGGCGAGGTGCGCTTGGCCACCGTGGGGGACTGGAAGGAAGTGCGGGTCATCCCGGTGAAGAACCCCGCGTTTTGTGTGGCTTTTTCCCTTTCTGGCCGATACCTGGCCGCCGCCGGCCACCAAAAGATCCTTTGGGTTTGGGACGTGGCCTCGGGAACTCTCGTTCGGCAATTTTCCGGCCATGAAGGGCGCATTTGGGGCCTTTGTTTTCTTACGGAGACGCGCCTTGTGACCACCGGGGAGGACGGCACCTTCCGGGTGTGGGAGCTCGGGATTTAGCTCTAGCCGATCTTGCGGGGAGGATAGTGGCCTGTCGGGCCTGTCCGCGGCTGGTGGCCTACCGCGCGGAGGTGGTCCGACGCAAAGCTCCGGCCTTTCGCGACCAGATCTACTGGAGCAAGCCTGTCCCAGGCTTCGGTGATCCGCAGGCCTGGCTTTTCCTGGTGGGGCTCGCGCCGGCGGCCCACGGGGCGAACCGCACGGGCCGGATGTTCACCGGCGACGGCCCCCGCGGGGCCGGCGATTTTCTCATGGCCGCTTTGCACCGCGCCGGATTGGCTAACCAGCCCTTTGCCCGCTCCCCCGACGACGGCCTTTCCCTTTTTGGCGTGTTTCTAAGTGCCATCGTGCGCTGCGCCCCGCCCCAAAACCGCCCAAAACCCAAGGAAATCAAAAATTGCCTTCCTTTCTTGGTGGAGGAGCTTCGCCTCATCCGGCCCAAGGTCATCTTTTGCCTGGGGGAGCTTTCTTTCGCCTGGACCTTGCGGGCCTTGGCGGACTTGGGAGCCTCCCTTCCCCGGCCTAAGCCGAAATTCCATCACGGCCTAACCTTGGACCTTCGGCCGGGAGGCCCGCTCGTTCTTGCCTCTTGTCACCCCTCCCGTCAGAACACCCAAACGGGAAGACTCACCCCGGCCATGCTAGATGCGGTCTTGGCCAAGGCCCTGGAGATGAAAACTCTTCTTGGCTAGCCCGAAGGATGAGGAGGCCCAAAATCGCCAGCAAATACCAGAGGCCAAACCTTTCCCCCACGGGAAGGACCGCGCCCGGGAATTTTCCAATCGCGCCCACCAGGAAAAGATAGGGCTCGGCCAGGGCCCCGAGGATTTGGCCCGCCCAAGGCTGGGTTTGCGGGATGGCCAGGAAGGGAAGGCCCAAAATCCCGGCCCAAAGGAGGAGGGTAGTCCAGGGGATGAGGATGATGTTGGCCAAAAGCCCATAAGGGGCGATGTACCCAAAGGAGGAGCCGAGGAAGGGAAGGACCCCGATTTGGGCGCAAACGCTTACCGCGCCGAGGTCCGCCACGGGTAAAAGGAAAGAGGGCAGCCTTTTTCGCAGGGGGGTGCCGGTCCAGCGAGGAAGAAGGAGGACGATCCCGAAGGTGGCGGAAAAGGAGAGCTGAAAGGACGCATCCAGCGCGGACCAGGGCCAAAGGAGGAGGACGAGGATGGCCGCGAGCGAAAGGCCTTGCAGGGGGTCAAGCCACGCGCGGGCCACCCAGCCCCGCTCCCAAAGGAGCCAAAATATCCCCACGACCCCGAACATCACCGCCGCCCGCAAGAGCGAGACGCGCAGCCCCCCGATGAGGACGTAGAGGGCCACAATGGGGATAAGAAGGGCATACCGCCAGGCCCTGGGGATACGCAAAAGGCCCAAAAGAAACCAGCCTCCGGCCACAAGGATTCCCACGTGAAGCCCGGAGAGGGCGAGGAGGTGGGCCACCCCGGCTTCCCGGAAGGCTACCTTCTCCTCCGCGGAGAGGAGGCCGCGGCTTCCCAAAAGGAGGGCGGCGAGGAGGGCCCGCGGGCGCTCGGGGAGAGATGAAAGGAGGGATCGCAATTTTTCCCGGGCCAACGCGGCCCAGGAGAGTATGCTTTTCGGCGCCTCTTCCAAGATCTCCACTCCTTCCGCCCAAAAAAGCCCTTGGATACCCCGGCGCCCGAGGTATTCCCGCCAGCCCTGGGGCTCAGGCACTCCGTATTGCCCGAAAAGCCGCACCCTTTGTCCGGGGAGGACAGAAACCTCTTGGGGTCCATAGGCCAAAAGGCGCACGCCAAGGCTTGGAATTTCCACGGTGAAGGAGAGCTTTTTCGCGGTGGGCTCGGGGAGATCCACCACTATGCCCGTGCATTCCCGAAGGAGGGGAAGCTGGAATGCCAAGTGTGGGGGAAGGGAAAAGGGGCGCACTGCGGCCATTCCCAAAAAGAGGACCGAGGCCCAAAGGAGAGGGGCAGATCGGCGCCAGGCCCCCAACGCCAAAAAGACAAGGGCAATCCCCAAGGCCAAAGGGCCAAGGGGCTGGATATGGCCAAAGGCCAGGCCAAACCCCAACGCCGCGGCGATCCCCGGAAGAAGGGCCCTCCCCATTTTCCCGCAGTGTAGCCGCGTCTTCCCCCCTCGGTGAAGGATTTGCGGCCCTCGCTTTTTCCGAAGCCAGTTTGCACATCTTCGAAAGGTCTGTTACCATAAAGCCTCGGCTATGCACGCCGAGGTGGCCCTTAAAGGGCGTTCCTTTATTAATGCGTTGGACTTCACCCCCGAGGAGTACGAAGCCCTTTTCTCTTTGGCCGAGGAGATCCGGACCCATCCCCAGGACTTCACCGGGGCATGTGCGGGGAGAGTCCTGGCCACCCTGTTCTACGAGCCCAGCACCCGCACGCGCCTCTCCTTTGAGGCGGCCATGCTTCGGCTCGGCGGGCAGGTCCTCAGTGTGGCCGATCCCCAGACGAGCTCTGTGGCCAAAGGCGAGTCCTTGGCGGACACGATCCGCACCGTCGCTGCTTACGCTGACCTCATCGTGATCCGCCACCCCAAGGAGGGGGCCGCGCGGCTTGCCGCCATGTACTCCCCGGTCCCGGTGATAAACGCCGGGGATGGGGCCCGCGAGCACCCCACCCAAACCCTCACCGACCTCTACACCATCCGCACCCTGAAGGGGAGGCTCTCCGAGCTCGCTGTGGCCTTCTGCGGGGACCTGCGCTTTGGCCGCACAGTGCACTCCCTGCTTCGTGCCCTCAGCCGCTACCCGGGGATGCGCTTTTTCCTCATCTCGCCGGAGGAGCTGAGGATTCCCGAATTCCTGCGGGAGGAGCTTTCCGCCCAAGGGATCACGATGGAGGAGAGGGAGCAAATGGAGGAAGTCCTTCCTTTTGTGGACGTACTCTACATGACCCGCGTGCAAAAGGAGCGCTTCCTCGACGAGGAGGAATACCTGCGCCTGCGGGATTTCTACATCCTCACCCCAGATCGCCTGGAGCTCCTCAAAAAAGACGCCATCGTCATGCACCCCCTTCCCCGGGTCACGGAAATCGCTTACGGTGTGGACGCCGACCCCCGGGCGGTCTACTTCCAGCAGGTGCGGTTTGGAATGTACGCACGGATGGCCCTTATCTTAGGCATTCTGGGGGTGGTGTAGGTGCTTAGGGTCGAGCCCATCCAGAAGGGCATCGTGTTGGACCACATCCGGGCCGGAATGGGGATGCGCATCTTCCAGGAGCTTGGCCTTGGGGAGAAGGGGTTAACCGTAGCCCTCCTCATGAACGTTCCCAGCACCAAGCTCGGCCGCAAGGACATGATCAAGATCACCGGCGTGCTGGACCTGGACCTCACCAAGCTCGGCCTTCTCGATCCCGGAATCACCGTGAACTACATTGAGGGGGGGATGGTGGTGCGGAAGGTCAAGCCAGGCCTTCCCGAGCGCGTGGTGGGCCTCATCCGCTGTCGCAACCCGCGCTGCATCACCTCCACCGAAAGCTACGTGGCTCCGGAGTTCACCTTGGTGAATCCTGCGGCCAAAGAGTATCGCTGCGCCTTCTGTGGGGAACGGGTCCGGGTGTGAACGTTCTTCTCGTCCGCGACGTGCGGGTGGTGGACGCCCTGGGGGAGTGGCGGGGTGATGTGGCCATCCAAGACGGGGTGTTCGCCGCCCTCGGCCGCGGTTTTTCCTGGCCCGGTGCCCTTGTCCTTGAAGGGGAAGGGCGCACGCTTCTTCCCGCTTTTGTCGATTTGCATGCCCATTTTCGTGACCCCGGCTTTCCCGAAAAGGAGGACCTTCTCACCGGATCTTGGGCTGCCGCTCACGGGGGCTTCACCGCCGTCTCGGTGATGGCCAACACCCTCCCTCCTTGCGATTCCCCGGAGGTGGCTCGCTACGTGCGGGAGAAGGCCCAGGCCTTGGGCCTAGTGGAGGTCTACCCCGTGGGCGCCGTCACCCAGGGCCTTTCCGGCCAAAAGCTCGCGGATCTTCGGGCCCTGGCTCCCTTGGTGTGGGCTTTTTCTGACGACGGGAAAGGGGTGGAGCGCACGGATCTCATGCTCGAGGCCATGCGCCTAGCCGCCGCGTTGGGAAAGCGCGTCCTCGTCCACCCCGAATTCTCGGGGGTGGAGCGCGCTTTAGGGGAAGAACTCATGGTCGCCCGGGATCTTTATCTGGCCCGGCTTACCGGAGCACGTTTACACCTGCAGCACCTGAGCTCCCCCGGCTCTGTAGAGCTCGTGAGGAAAGCCAAAGCGGAAGGCGTGCCCGCCACGGCCGAGGTCACCCCCCACCACCTTTGCCTAGCCCAAGAGGTGTATGGGGATTACCCCGTCAATCCTCCCTTGCCCAGGGAGCCGGCCCGGCGGGCTCTGGTGGAGGCCCTCAAAACCGGGGTTTTCGATGCCGTGGCCACGGACCACGCTCCTCATACCCCAGAAAATAAAGCCCAGGGAGCACCGGGCATCTCGGGAATAGAGACGGCTTTCCCTCTCCTTTACACCCGGCTTGTGCGCGAAGGGGTTATCACTTTGGCCGAGCTTTCCCGCTGGCTTTCTTTGGGGCCGGCGACCATCATGGGCCTGCGAAAGGGTCTAGTGCGCGTGGGCTACGATGGCGACTGCGTCCTTGTGGAAGAGGACGAGAACTTCCTTTTGGACGAAACTTTCTTTTTCTCCAAGGGCAAGAACACCCCGCTTCTTGGGATGCGCCTTTTTGGGCGGATTTGGGCCACGATCCACCGGGGCGAGGTCATCTATTTAGAAGGGCTTTTGCGCGGGCGGGATTATGACGATCATCGACAGGTTGTACGAAAGGGTTAAGGAGAAGGGTCCGGTGTGCGTGGGGCTGGACCCCTCGGAGGACGTGTATCCAGCGGGGTTTTTGAAGAAATTCCCTTCCCCGGCGCAGGCGGCCCTGCAGTTCTGCCAGGAGATCGTGGCCGCTACTGCCGATCTTGTGGCCTGCTATAAGGTTCAGATCGCCCATTTTGAGGCCTTGGGGGTGGAGGGCCTTCAGGCCTACCGGGACCTCTTGCGCTGGCTCCGCGCCCAAGGGCTCATGGTGATCGGGGATGTGAAGCGGGGTGACATCGCCTCCACCGCCGCCCATTACGCCCAAGCCCACTTTGGCGGGGAGTTCGCCGCGGATTTCCTCACCCTTAACGCGTACTTTGGTTTTGATGCCCTTGCGCCTTTTTTGCCCTACCTTGCGGGCGGGGAGAGGGGGATTTTTGTACTGGTGCGCACGTCGAATCCCTCAGCCGCGGAGTTCCAGGACCTTGTGGTGGAGGGCCGGCCCCTTTACGAGCGCGTGGCGGAGAAGGTGGCCGCTTGGGGGGAAGGTTATCGCGGCCAGAGCGGCTATAGCCTTATTGGAGCGGTGGTGGGCGCCCACCCTGGGGTCCTGGCCCGCCTGAGGCCCCGCTTTCCGTCCCTTTTCTTTCTTGTGCCCGGCTACGGCGCCCAGGGCGGCACCGCTCAGGATGTGGCCCCCGCGTTTTTCGCGGGGAACGGCGCGGTGGTGGTGGCCGCCCGGGCCATCCTTGCCGCCCACCGGGGAAAACCCGCGGCCGACGAACGCTTTCCCCACTACGCCCGCGAGGCCGTGCTGGCCATGGTCGAGGACTTAGCCCGATGTCTCCCCTAGAGTTTCGCGAAGCGCCGGTATTGGATCAGCGGGAAGTGGCCCCCAATATCTTCCTCCTCCGGGTGGGCGGGGAGTTCCACGCCCTCCCAGGCCAGTTCTTTCTTCTGCGCGCCTGGGGCCTCCACCCGCCTCTTAGTCGTCCCATGAGCGTGTTCGATCTCTCCCCGGGTTCCTTGAGCTTCGCCTATGCCGTAAGAGGGGAGGGGACTCGGCTCCTTTCCCGCCTGCGGCCGGGCGATATCGTCCAGGTGCTGGGCCCTTTGGGGAAAGGCTGGTCCCGGGCGGAGGGAAAGGTGGCCCTGGTGGGAGGGGGGATGGGCCTTGCTCCCCTTCTCTTTACGGCGAAGGTCTTTGGCCGGCCCCTCCACATCTTCCTGGGTTTTAAGGGCGAGCCCTTCCTCGTGGAGGAATTCCTTCCCTTTGGAGAGGTGTACGTGGCCACGGAGAAGCCTGGCTATCCCGGAGCTTTTTTGGGACTTGTCACCGAGGCCTTCGAGCCGCGGGGGTACGCGGCGGTGTACGCCTGCGGCCCCCGGCCCATGCTCGAGGCCCTGTACGAAAAGTGCCGCGCCGCCGGAGTTCCCCTCCACGTCTCCCTAGAAGAACGCCTGGCCTGCGGGATTGGCGCGTGCTTCGGGTGCACGATCTTCACGAAAAGAGGGCCGGTAAGGCTTTGTCGGGAAGGGCCGGTTTTTCGCGCGGATGAGGTGTTCGATGGAGCCCGATCTTTCCGTGGGACTTAGGAATTGGCGTCTTGCAAGTCCCGTGATCGCCGCCGCCGGGACGTTTGGGTTCGGCGAGGAGTACGCCGAGCTCTATGATCTGGCAATTTTGGGGGCTGTGGTTACAAAAACCCTTACCCTGTGCCCCCGCGCGGGCAACCCCCAGCCTCGCCTCTGGGAAACGCCCTGCGGACTTTTGAACTCCATTGGACTGGAGAATCCCGGCATCGACGCGTTTTGTCAGGAGATCCTCCCCAGGGTTCTCCGGCTTGGTGTGCCCATTGTGGTCAGCGTTTTTGGGGACGATCCGGAGGAGTACGGCGAGCTTGCCCGCCGCATCCCCCCGAATGTGGCGGCGCTGGAGCTGAACCTTTCCTGCCCCAATGTCCCAGGAAAATCCCCGGTCCTTGCGCCAACGGAGGTGGCCGCGCGGGTGGCGGCGGCCCGGGCTTCTTGGTCCGGGGAACTTTGGGTCAAGATTTCCCCCGAAGGGGACTATTTGGGTTCGGCCCTGGCCGCCCAGGATGCCGGCGCTGACGCTATCGTGGCCGTGAACACCTTCCGGGGAATGGCCATCGACCTTGAGCGCCGGGCTCCGGTGTTTGCCAACGTCATGGCCGGCCTTTCCGGTCCGGCCATAAAACCCCTAAGCCTGCGGATTGTGTACGAGCTTTGCGGGGTCCTTCACATCCCCGTGATCGGCTGCGGGGGGATCACCAGCGGCCGCGATGCCCTGGAGTTCATCTTCGCCGGCGCCCACGCAGTCCAAGTGGGAACCGCCAATTTCCTTCATCCCCTGGCCCTGCCCCGCATCATTCGGGAAATGCAAGAATACTTGAGGTCCCAAGGGATAAGGAACATTGAGGAGGTGCGCGGATGCGCAAGGAAGAGGTGACGGAGCTTCTTCGGGCCACCGGCGCCCTTTTAGAGGGGCATTTTCTTCTTTCGTCTGGGTTACATTCCCCGCGGTATATCCAGTGCGCCCGCCTTTTGCAGTACCCGTGGCATGCGGAGGCGATAGGCCGGGCTTTGGCCGAGCGGGTCCGCGCTTTCGCTGTGGATGTGGTGGTGGGCCCGGCTTTAGGAGGGATCCTCGTGGCCCATGAATTGGCCCGGGCGTTGGGGGTGCGGGCCATGTTTGCCGAGCGGGAGGGCCCTGGCCTTGCCCTGCGCCGCGGCTTCGCCCTTGCCCCTGGAGAACGGGTTCTTTTGGCCGAGGACGTGGTCACCACCGGCGGGTCCCTTTTGGAGACGGCGGAAGTGGTGGCGCAACACGGCGGGGAGGTGGTGGCCGCCGCGTGCATCGTGGACCGTCGCCACCCCGAAAAAGAGGTCCTCCCCTTCCCCTTCGTCTCCCTGATCCGCCTTTTCCTTGAGACTTACGCTCCGGAGACATGCCCCCTTTGCCAAAGGGGCATCCCCCTGGAAAAGCCGGGGAGTCGCCCCCTCCGCTAGCTACTCCCACTCGATGGTGGCGGGCGGTTTGGGGGTGAGATCGTAAAGAACGCGGGTTATGGTGGGAAGTTCTCGGAGGAGGCGCGCCACCAGGGCTTCCAGCCTCTCCCAGGGAAGGGGGAGAGCTTCTGCGGAGAGGGCGTCGCGGGAGCGGACGAGGCGTAAAACCAGGACCGACCCGTAGCAGCGTTTTCCTTCCCGTACACCTGTGGCCTTTTCCGCCAAAAGCACGGGAAAGGCCTGGAATGCCGAAAGATCCGCGGTCTCCTCCTCCACGATCCTTGTGGCCTGGCGGAGGAGCTCCACCCGCGCCGGCGTGACTTCCCCGATCACCCGAATGGCCAGGCCCGGCCCGGGAAACGGCCGCCGCTCCACAAAATCTTCGGGAAGCCCCAAATGCCGGGCGAGCTCCCGCACCTCGGGCTTGAGGAGGGGGCGCAGGGGTTCGAGGATCCGCACGTTTGTCCAGATGTTTGGCATCAGGTCGAGCACGTTGTGGTGCGTTTTCACCCCGGCTTGGGTTTCCTGCACGTCGGCGGCGATGGTCCCTTGGACCAGGGCCTGAGCTCCCTTCGCCGCGAGGATCTCGGCCAGGGTCGCGTAGAATGCGTCTCGGAACCGCCGCCGCTTCTCCTCGGGGTCGGTGACGCCGGCGAGGGCGGAAAAGAACCGGGAGCTACAGGGCACCACTTCCAGGGGGATCCCCAACGAGCCCAAGGCCCTGCGGACGGCCTCGGCCTCCCCGGCCCGCATGAATCCCGTGTCCAGGAACACGGCGCAGGCCCGGTCCCCAAAAGCCCGCTGGGCCAGGACCGCGCACACCGTGGAGTCCACACCGCCCGAACAGGCCACCACCGCCCGGCCCGCCGGAAGCTCCTCCCGCAGCCCCTCCACCGCTTTTTCCACAAATTCCCCGGGAGAAATCCTCATGGCTCACTCCTCGGCGAATTCGATGCCGCCGGTTTTAGGGTCAAGGCGGGTGATGGTCACAAGGCTTACGATGGGGACGCCGAACCGGGCCAAGATCTCCCGGCCTTTTCCGAAGCGTTTTTCGATGACGAAGGCGAAGCCCACAAGGGTGGCAGCGGCCTCCTGGACCATTTCGGCCAAGGCTGCGCTGGTCGTGCCTCGGTACAGAAAGTCGTCCACGATGAGGACCCGGTCCTTGGGGCCCAGGTACTCCCGGGAAAGACAAAGCTCTACAGGCACGCCCTTTGTGGGGGATTCGATGGTGCGGCGGAGGATCCCGGCCATGGTGGCGGCCGCGCCCTTTTTGGCGTAGAGGGCGCAGACGCCGAGCTTGCGGGCAACTTCGTAGGCGATGACGTTTCCTGCGGCCTCCGCGGTAAGAACGCAGGTGATGCCTTGGCCAGCGAAAGCCCGGGCGATACCCTCCCCGGCAAGGTCCACAAATCGCGGGTCGATGCGGTGGTTCAAAAAGCTATCGACGCGCAAGAACTCCGGCCCTACCACCTGCCCCTGCTGGGCAATCCACTGACGCAACCGGTCGCAAACCTCTTCCATGTTTGATGATAGTGGGGAATGGTGCTTGGGAGCAAGCGGGGGAGCTCAACCCGGGGCTTCCTGGGCAAGGTATAATAAAGGGCGTGGGGGTGACCGGATTCGACGGGAACACCGAGGCCGAGGCAGCAAGCGGAGCTCCCGTTCGCTCCTAAAACCACGGGACGGCAAAATAAATGCCGACTACGCTTACGTTCCCGCTTACGCCCTGAACTAGTGCGTAAGCCGTCCGCGGTCCCCTCGCCCGCGGGGGATCGTCGGGCGTGACCGAAGCGGGCTAGCCCGAAGGCTTCGGCCCCGAGGCCAAGGGTGAAGATCTTAGGGGCTTGGGCTCGAGCGATCCTGCCCGTGGGAGCGCGAGAGCCGAGAGAAAAAACACGGGCTAAGCTTGTAGAGGCCGAAGCCAAGGTGTTTTCGGACGGGGGTTCGAATCCCCCCACCTCCACCAGGGCTAGGGCGTAGCCAAGCGGTAAGGCAGCGGGCTTTGGACCCGCGATCGGAGGTTCGAATCCTCCCGCCCTAGCCAGAAATGTCCTCCTCGGAACAGATTCTTTCCCCCTTAGGTCTTCCCCTTCCCGAAGACTTGGCCCGCGAAGCCCTTACCCATGCTTCCTATGCCAATGAGACGGGCAATCCTAGCAACGAGCGCCTAGAATTCCTGGGCGATGCCGTCCTCTCCCTGGCCGTGACGGAGATCCTTTTTCGCCGCTTTCCCGAGCGGGCGGAGGGGGAGCTCACGCGGATCCGGGCCGTGGTGGTTTCCCGGCCAGTGCTGGCGGAGGTGGCGCGGAGGCTAAGTTTGGGCCGGCATCTTCTTTTGGGAAAAGGAGCGGAGGAGGCAGGGGCGCGGGAGAGGCCCTCCGTCCTCGCCGCGGCTCTGGAGGCTCTCCTTGGGGCAACCTTTTTGGCCCACGGCTACGCGGCCGTGCGGGATCTTGTGGAAAAGCTTTTCTCCGCGGAGATTGAGCGCTACGCCCAGGAGATCCCGGACTATAAGTCCCTCCTCCAGGAGCTCGTCCAGGAGAGGTTTGGGGGGCTTCCGGAGTACCGGGTGGTTTCGGAAGAGGGCCCGGAACACAAAAAGGTCTTCACCGTGGAGGCTTTGGCGGGGGGGCACTCCGCCCTCGGCCGGGGGAGATCCAAAAAGGAAGCGGAACAAGCTGCGGCAAAACGCCTCTACCTCGTCCTTACCCAAGAAGAAACCCCGGGCTCCCTTTTGGCGTAAGATAAATGGCTTAAAAGGGGGAGAGATGAAGCGTTTGAGCATTTTATTACTGTTTTTCCTCGGGGTTTTGGCCCTCGGGCAGCCCGAGGAGTTCCGGGACCTCGGTTTTGGAAATAAACCGTTCAACCCCGGCGATGTAGGGCTCGTCATGCGGGCCCTCATCCGTGATAACGACCCAGCCGATATTTATCCGATCTACTTCACCCGCGTGAGCCTGGAAAATCTGGGCACCGCCGCGGCTGAGGACATCGAGTGGGTGGAACTCCGCCTGGAAAACTCCTGCGGTAAAACGGCGGTTTTGGTTTGGGGGACGAGCTTTCCCCTGCAGGCGATCCTGCTCAACCGTCCTCCTGAGGAGCGCATGATCCTTGATGATGGTGAAGCCTATCTTTACGTGTGGGCCAAAGTCACGGAGCGGATCACCGAGGGCCGCACTATTCAGCCCAAGATTACGTTGGGCTGGGCTGAGGGAGATAAAGGGGGAACGCTGGAGTTGGTGGATAGTGCTCCGGAAAAACTGGTGGTGGCCGGAAGTTTCAGCGCCCGTGCCTTAACCGGCCCGGAGGGCGGCAACCTCAATCCTGGCGATCGGTTCCCGGTAGCAGAAGTGGAGGTGGAGGACACCGCGGACGTGAACCCGTGGGGTTTAGACGTGGTGAAGGTGCGCCTCGATGGCCCGACAAGCCTTGTGTGGATACTGGATAACGGGGTCACCAAGCTTACCATCCCCGCGGGCCGGGATTTCGGTCTTCCTGAGCCCCTCTTTGCTGCCCTGGATGAGGCCAAGGGGAAACTCACCCTGTGGGTGGAGGTACCGGAGAACTTCCGGCCCACAGAGCCAGTGCAGGTGGCCCCCACCATAACCCTTACCCTGCAGGAGTCCAGTCACAGCCAGACTTTCAAGCTCACCGACCCTGTGGCCGACCGGGTACTGGCTGCCGGTCTGGAGATCGTGGAAATACAGGTTCCCCAAGCGGGGAAAGTGTTGAGTCCCTCCCCCACAACTCTTCTTTACTCGACCCTCAAGCTCGGCGACCAGGATCGCAACGCTACGCCTGTTCGCCTCGATAGCTTCACCCTCAAGCCTCTAGGCACCCTCACCGCGGTGGCCAGCGTGGAGGTGGTGGATCAGGGTGGCCGCCTGGTGGGCTTCGGCCAAGAACTGGGGAAACCCATCCCCTTCGTTTCCCCGGACGGTAAACCTCTCCTTCTTCCCGACGAGGCCACCTGGACATTGAATTTCACCCTTACCATCTCCGGCAAAATCCCCCTTGGGGCGAGTCTCCTTCTTTCCCACGAGCTGGCGGTGGAGGAAGTCCTTCCCCGGGAGTATCTAGCCCGCAGCGATGCCCTCACCCGGTTCAAGGGCACGCACACGGTGTCGCCCAAGGAGGCCGTGTTCTTTGGGAAGCCCACATTCAAACTGGCCAAGGTCGAGGAGCGCGCTGTCTTCAGTACCGATGGGGAAACCCTGGGCCTGATCGCCGGGAAGCTCTCGGTCAAGCCCGCGGAATTTGTGGAGGTGAAAGCGCAGGCTCTAGCTGCTTATCGGCTGACGACCCAAGTTCGTGAGGATGGGCTCAGCTTCACCTTGGAAGGGGGAAAGGCGCAGGCCAAAGCTGGAGACCTCGCGGCGTTCGCGCCGGTGCTGAAGCCTGTGCGAGTCCCCGCCAAAGAAATGGACGTTACCCTGGACCTGCGGGTGGAGAAGGCCGTGGACTGGGCGGGTATCTCTTTGCCTTTCACACTCGGCCCCTCTCAGGCCCTCTTCAAGTTCGTCGTGCCCCAGGTGGGGATCTTGCCCACGCCGGAGCGCAAGGACGCTGCTGTGATCCACGTGGATGTGCCGGTTTTGGCCCTTAGGGCCTATGTCTACTTCGATCCCAAGGTTGTAGAACTTTCCCAGGTCCAGGGTCTTGAGCCCTATAAGGCGGAGATCGTAGCGGAGGAGGAGCCTCAGCCCGGCCGGGCCCTTTTGGCCATAACCCTTCAGCCGGAGAAACAGCCCGCAAGCGGTCATCTGGCTTCTTTGGTGTTCACAAAGAAGGCGAAGGAGGAGATCGCGGTTTCTGTGAAGCTGGAGGTATTGGAGGTTTTGGGCCCAGAGGGCACAGGGCTTCCTTACTATTTGGATCCTGAGGTGGTGGAGCTTCAGCTGTGAGGGCAGGTTGAAAGAGGAGCAGGGTTGGTCATAATCGGTGTGATTGGCCCCGTCGTCTAGCGGCCAAGGATTTCGGGTTCTCAACCCGAAGACAGGGGTTCAAATCCCCTCGGGGCCAGAGGAGGCCGGGTTTTCCCGGCTTTTTTATTTGCATGGCTCTGCTTCGAAAGTTTTACCGCAAGATTAAATTGAGCACAAAATGAGTAGGAGTTGCGAATCCCTTGACTGAAGGCATTGAAAAGCATATTATCGGGGACAGAACGGGTAAAAGATTAGGAGGATCTCATGCGGCGATTTTTCGCATGGGGAGTTTTAGGGTTATTTGCGCTTGCCATTTCCGGATGTTTCTTCATTTCTGCGCCGCTGACGGTTGAAAAGACTTTGCTTGTCCCGTTTTACGTTTATCCGAGCTGGTGGGATCCCGATGTTTATCTTTGGGACGATCTGGCCGCGGCTGGAGACTCCGCGAGGATCTGGGCCATTATAAATCCCGCCAGCGGGCCCGGTGGCCCGCCGAATGAAGATTACCAGCGTGGCCTTTCCGATATACGCGGCCACGTAACCATCTTGGGCTATGTTTGGACGAATTACGGGCAAAAGTCGCTTGATGAGGTAAAAACGGAGATCGATGTTTATGCCAATGAATTTGTTTCCTTTGGGCTACAGGGGATTTTCCTCGACGGTGTGGCCTCGTCCGCTGATTATCTTTCCTACTATGAAGAGCTCGTGGCCTACGCGAAAGGGCGGGGGCTTTCGCCAGTGGTGCTCAATCCTGGGACCACTATCGACGAGGCCTATCTCAGGAACAACGTGGGGGACGTGATTGTCATATTCGACGACGCGTATCAAGCGCTCCCGGGTTGGGAGTTTCCCGAGTACCTGGGCCGCTATCCTCCGGAGAAGTTCGGGGCTCTCGTCTACGCCACCCCTGAGGACGCGTTCCTTTCGGTTCTCTCCCAACTTGACCAGAGGGGTTTCGCTTTCGTTTACGTGACCGATGACGACCTTCCCAATCCTTGGGATCGTCTGCCCACCTATTGGTCGCGTCTACTCAGCGTGCTGAGCCCAAGCGGGCAAGGCAAATACAATGCCGTGAGGCCGTGAATTTCATTTTCCGACGCATACCTTTAGATCGCCGTCGGCTGGGAAAACTCCCGGATGTATTCATCCCCTGGGAAACGCGGTTTCAGAGGTGTTGGCCGAACCGCTGCCAGTGGACTTTAGCAGGGTCGTATTGGGTGCGGGGTTCTGGGTGCTCGGCCGGCACACCCACCGGGATCACCGCGAAGATCCAGTACTCTGGAGGAGTGCCCAGAATAGGACGGAGGAGCTCCTGACGCTTCTTGTCCATGCCGCACCAGGTGGCGCCCAGTCCTAAGTTGGCCACTTCGAACCCGGTCGATGGTCTATTCGCTGTGGTCGGGCGCACACAAGCCCATTGGCAACAATTTCATGGGGTCAATTTGTGAAGTTGCAAGGGGAGGACCTTTCAGTGCAATGAGTGCTCGTGGATGAGTGAGCTCCCAGGAGCTTGCGGCTATCGCTTCAGCTCCGCCACCGTCCGCAACGAGCTCCTGGCCCCTGGAGCGGGAGGGATGAACGGCTCCTCGCCGTCCCTCAACGTCAAGACCCCTAGGTTTGCCTCTCCGTCGAA
This sequence comes from Candidatus Bipolaricaulota bacterium, assembly GCA_014360995.1. Classification (GTDB taxonomy): domain Bacteria; phylum Bipolaricaulota; class Bipolaricaulia; order Bipolaricaulales; family Bipolaricaulaceae; genus DTER01. The sequence continues at coordinate 32,578 of JACIWL010000013.1, forward strand.
CCCCTCCGAGCCGTCACTCGTCCGCGTGGAGAACCTCGGTGTAAATGGTGTGATGGGGAGCGCCTCCTGGCGAAACCGGACGGTAAGCACTGCGGACCTCGAAGATTTGCTCTGCACCGGGTCCTAGTTCCCCAATGATCTTCGAGCGCTCTTCCACAAAAATCCAGTTTTCGTCGTAAAAACGCACCGCAACCCGTGCCAAGTTGATCCGCCGATCCCCGATGTTCTTCACACGGCCGTACACCCGCGTCCCCGCGTAAAACTCCTCCACGTGCCACTCCAAAACGTCCAGGGGATAAGAAATCCCCACCTCGATGGGAACCAGCACCGTTGCGGAAAGGCCACGATCGTCCACGACTTTCACGGTGAGGAGGAAAGTGTCTTCCTGGTCGTAGCGGTGGGACACGTGCCACCCCTCTGCCTGGGTGCCGTCGCCGAAATCCCAGTGCACCGCGGTTATCGTGCCGTCCGGGTCGTAGGAGCCCTGGGCAGAAGCCCAGACAAAAAGCGGGGCTTCACCCCGCGTGGGTTCCACTTGGACAGCGGGAATGGGCGGGGAATTAGTTTCGGGGACACAGCCGCCCAGAAAAACCCCAAGAACCAAAAGGCCAAGAAATCTGCGCCCCATGCAACCCCCTTTTGACCATTATAATGCCGAAGATGAGTTCTCCCCCGGGAAAGAGGCTCCCCGGACTTTCGTTTTCCGGAAGCTGATTTCCCGGTAAGAGGCAGGTGATGGATGGGCTGGGTCAAGTTCCTGGGCACAGCCGGAGCGCGGTTTGTGGTGGCCAGGCAGCTGCGGTTCTCCGCCGGCACCTGGATTGAGCTCTCGGGAACTCAGCTCCTTCTTGATCCTGGCCCGGGCACGCTTCTGCGCTGCCGCAAAGTCCGGCCTGCCCTAGAGCCCTTGGAGCTGGAGGGCATCATTCTCACCCACAAACACCTCGATCACTCCACGGACGTGAACATCATGATCGAGGCCATGGCCGACAGCGGCCTCAAGCGGCGCGGCGTGCTCCTCGCTCCTAGGGATGCCCTGGAAGGGGATGACCCTGTGGTCCTCCGCTACGTGCGCCCATTCCTGGAGCGCATCGAGACCCTGGAGCCGGGAAAAACGCACCGGGTGGGCGCGGTGCAGATAAAACCCGTACCCCACCGGCACGGCCAGGTGGAGACCTACGGGATCATCCTCACGGCAGAGGAAGGTCAGCTGGGGTTCGTGGTGGATACCAAGTTCTTTCCCGAGCTCCCGACGTTTTACTCCGGCTGCCAGCTCCTGGTGATAAACACCGTGCTGCGGGAATGGAACCCCGACATCGACCACTTGTCCCTGCCCGAGGCGCTGGAGATCGTGAAGGCCGTGCAGCCCAAACTCGCGGTGCTCACCCATTTCGGCATGACCATGCTGCGGGGAAAACCCTGGGAATTGGCGGCCAAAGCCTCGGAGAAACTGGGGCTGAGGATCCTGGCGGCCGACGACGGGATGACCGTGGAAGCTAAGGAGTGGGCTTAGCTCGCTTCATCTCGTAGAGGATCTGATCCGCCCAGCGGAAAAGCTCCTCCACGGAGACCTTGGGCTGTGTGCGCGGATCCCAACAGGCAAAGCCCAGGGTCAACCGGATCTGCGGGGGCTCAGCCAGCGGCCCAAAGGGCTCGCAGAAGCGTCGAACCACCTCCTGCGCTCCCGCGGCGTCCGTCTCCGGCAACACCACACAGAATTCGTCTCCACCCCAGCGGAAGATGTAATCCGCCCGGCGGATGTTCTCCCGCAACGCTTTGGCCAGACGACGCAAGGCCTCATCGCCCACCAGGTGGCCGTAGCGATCGTTGATCTTCTTGAAGTTGTCGATGTCGATGAGGATGAGGGAGAGTGGATGTCCATATCGCTCGGCCCGGGCGAGCTCCCGCTCGAGGACCTCGTTCAGGAACCGGCGGTTATAAAGCCCAGTCACAGGATCACGGATGGCCTGCTCGCGGAGTTCCGCTTCCAGTTCCACGCGGCGCAGCTCCTCGTATACGTGCCGGGCTAGGATCTCCAGCAGCGTCACATCGTGGCTGCTGAAGGCGTTGGGCCGGAGGGCAATCACCTGGAGGACTCCTTTATCGCCCACGGGGACGGATACGAACGAACGAATGCGCGGATCTGTAGGCAAAGCTTCGGGGAAATCCTCCACGTTCCCGAAATAGATCCTCCCCTGGGCCCAGGTTTTCCCGGCGATACCCTCGCCGCGGCGAAACACGCGACTTTCAATCCCGAGAACGCCGGCTTCGGCCACAGGCATGAGAACATCGCCTCGGCCGAGGGCAATATAGGCCTGCTCGTAGCCCAGCCTCTTCGCCAGTGCCTGGACAGCTAAGGAGCAGACTTCCTCCGGGGAGCTGGCCCGCTGCATTTTTTGGGAGAGCTCGTGCAGGGCCACGAGTTTGGCTCCTAACTCCTCCAAGTTTCTCAGCCGCTTCAGTCCTAACAGGGCCACGGCGAGCTCGGCTGCGATGATGCCCAGGAGATCCCGATCCTGAGGGGAAATGCCCCCTACTTCCTCATGCTCCACGTTCAGGACCCCGAATTTCCAATCGCCCACCGAGAGGGGGATGGCCAGCTCGCAGCGGGCGGTGGGCAAGCCAGCCACGTAGCGGGGCTCAGCCTGCACGTCGGGAACATACACCGGTTCGTTGGCCAAATAGGCCGCCACAGTGACGCCCTTCTCCCCGCTCAGGGGCAACCTTAAACCCTCGAGTTCAGGAGGATAGTTGCGGTGGGCTACCAGGACCAGCTCCTCTCCCTGGGCCTCGAGGATTGCAGCGTACCGGAACCCCAGGATCTCGTGGACCGCCGTGAGCGCTAGCTCGTAGAGTTCGGAGGGGGTTTGGGCGAGTTTCAGTTCACGCGAGACCTTCTCGATGGCCCGGAGTTTCTCGGCGGTGGAGCGCACCTGCTGGTGGAGAAGGGCATTACGCAGGGCGAAGGCCGCACCGCTAGCTAGAGCCAGAAGCACGGCCTTTTCCCTTTCCCCGAAATTAATGGGCGAAAAGCTCTGGACCGAGAGGACCCCTACCACCTCGTCTTCCACCCGCAGGGGCACTCCAGCCCAGGCCCGCGCAGGCCGGCCCACCTGACGGAAGGGCACCGGCGGTGGCTCTTTCTCCACGTCGCCTAGGAAAAGGGGGATCCCATGGACTGCAACCCAGGCCGTGGGACTGGCAGAGGGATCCAGAGGAAGCTCCGGTAACTCCACAGGCTGACATTCCTCCAAAGCGAAAAGTGGCACAAGCTTTTTTCTGTTTTTGTCCACCGCCATCACGAAGAACGCCTCACAGGAGATGAGTGTGTGGATCTCCTCGTGGATGCGGGAGAGGACAGCAGGGAGATCCAGGGAGGAGGAGATGCGAGTCAGGGCCGCGTTTAATCGGCGCAAAGCCTCTTCCGCTTCCACTTGCGGGGTAAGATCCAAAATGGACACTAAGACCCGACTGTAATCCTTTTCGCTTCCGGGTAACACTCGCCAAGTCAAGTAGACATGAAGCTTACGACCGCGCGCCGTGCGGTTCACACCGCGCCCGTAAAACTCTTTTTTCCCCTCCCAAATGGCCAGAAGCTCTTGCTGCCAAAGAGGAAGAACTTCCTCGGAGGAAATGATCTGCGGTAGTTTTTCCTGAAGCTCTTCCTGGCTCTGCACCTCAAAGAGGCGCAATGTGGCGGGGTTCACCGCCACCACGCGCAAAAGCTTCAGGGTCTCCAACAGAAATTCCGGATGCTGGCCCAGATAAGCCTCGAGATCCTCCACGCCCTCCTCGCGCAGTTTGGCAATCTTGGCGTGTACCTGAGAGAAATCCTCGATCCAAAGGGAAACCAGCGATTCCTCGAACATGGTCCGGTAATGGCTTTCGCTTGCCCGCAGGGCCTCGTAAAGCTCGATGTTTTCCAGAACAATCCCGGCATATTGGGCAAGGGACGAAAGGGTGGGGACAAAAGGGGATATGGCCCGGGGCTTCCGGCTATGCACGTAGAACACGCCCCGGACTTTTCCCCGAATGCGAATGGGAAAACCTCCCAGGGACCGAATACCTGATTCCACGAGGATTGGATTCGGAAAGATAAC
>JACIWL010000014.1:0-18513 GCA_014360995.1 Candidatus Bipolaricaulota bacterium
GACTGGCGAAAGGGGTTCAAGTTCTCCACCTACGCCACCTGGTGGATCCGCCAGGCCATCACCCGGGCCATCGCCGACCAGGCCCGCACCATCCGCGTCCCCACCCATACCATGGAGGCCATTCAAGAGCTGGAGAGGCTGCGCGAAGAATATGTGCGAGAACACGGCGTTCCCCCAACTTATGAAGAGCTAGCCGAGCTTTTGGGGACAAGTGTGGACCGCGTGAAAAAACTCGAACGGGCCCTCATGCCCACCACCTCCTTGGAGCGGCCCCTTTCCGAAGAGGACGAGGAAACCCTCGGGGATTTCATTCCCGACGAGAACGTGCCCTCTCCCTCCAGGGAGGCCATCAAGGCCCAGCTCCGGGAGCTTCTCCAGCGGGCGTTGCAGGAGCTGGAGCCGCGGGAGCGGGAGATCCTTGAGCTTCGCTACGGCCTTCGGGATGGACATCCCCGCACCCTAAAGGAGGTGGCCACCCATTTTGACATCACCCGGGAGCGCGTGCGGCAACTGGAGCTCAAGGCCCTGGAAAAGCTGAAATATCCGGCGCGGCAGCGCTCCCTGCGCTATCTTTACTCCCTTCTCCTTTCTGAGGAATGACGGTGCTTCTCATCTTGGGCCCCACCGCCGTGGGGAAGACCAGGGTGGCGGCGTATGTGGCGGAAAAAGCGGAAGCGGAGATCATCTCCGCCGATGCCCGCACAATTTTCCGGGATATTGCCGTGGGCGCGGACCGACCTCCTTCGGAGATCCTTTCTCGCATTCCCCATCATCTCGTAGGGATTCTCCCGCCGGAGGCGCGGTATGACGCGGCCCGGTTCCGGGCGGACTGCGAGCGCCTGGTGGCGGAGATCACCGCGCGGGGAAAGCGCGTGGTGATCGTGGGCGGAAGCACCCTGTACATCCGGGCCCTCACCCGCGGACTTTTCCCAGGGCCGGCGGCCGACCCCCAGATACGCCGGGAGTTGGCGGGGCTTCCTACGGAAAAGCTGCGAGAGGAGCTGGCTCGCGTGGACCCCAAAAGCGCAGAAAAGATCCACCCCCGGGATAGGGTTCGCATGATCCGCGCCCTCGAGGTCTTTTTCCTCACGGGAAAGCCTCTCTCCGCCCACTTTGGAAAGGAAAAGCCGTTTCCATGGCCCTTGGTGAAGATCGGGCTTTCCTGTGCGCGGGCGGAACTTTACCGCCGAATAGAGGAACGGGTGGAGCGCATGTTCCAAGAGGGCTTAGTGGAGGAAGCCCGGCGCCTTTGGCAGATGAACCTCCCTCCGGAGGCTCCCATCCTTCGCACCATCGGCTACCGCGAGCTTTTCGGTTATTTTCGTGGGGAATATGACCTAAAAGAGGCCAAGCGCCTCATCATTCGCCACACCAAGGACTACGCGCGAAGACAGCTCGCGTTTTTCCGGGCGGAAAAAGACGTGATTTGGCTCGATGTCACGGGGAAAATCTCGGAAGAGGTGGGGGAAGAAATTCTCAGGGTTTGGCGGACTTACGAGCCCAGTTTAGAATAAGGGCCATGCTCTCCGTCTTTTCAGGCAAAGCCATTCGTGAGGCGGATAGAAAAGCCGAAGAACTTGGGGTCTCCTCCCTTCTCCTCATGGAGTCCGCGGGGCGAAGCGCGGCCGAGGAGATAAAGAAATGGCTTACGGATGTGCGGGGACGCAGGTTTCTTGCGGTGTGCGGGAAAGGGGGAAACGGCGGGGATGCCCTTTGTGCTCTGCGGTATCTCGGCCTTTGGGGCGGGGAGGTGCGGGCCATTGTCCTTGGGAAGCCCTCCGGAGCGGCCGGAGAGGAATACCGCGCCTTCTCTGCCTCCTTTCCGGAACAGGTGCAAGTTGTGGAAAACGAAGCGGAGCTTAATGCTCTTAGAAGCTGGTTTTCGTGGGCGGAGATAGTTCTGGACGGGATTCTTGGGGTGGGAATTGAGGGGCCAGCGCAGGGACTTCCCCGGAAGGCCATTGAGCTCCTTGCGGATTTTCCCGGGCTTGTGGTGGCCATGGATCTTCCTTCCGGGCTTCTTGCGGACTCTGGGCGGATCCCGGGGTCGGCCGTGCGGGCCCAGCTAACCCTGGCCATGGGGGCTTTGAAGCCTTGCCATCTTCTTCCCCCGGCGGCGGAACTATGCGGAGAGGTACGGGTGGTGGAGGTGGCCTATCCCCCGGCCGTTTGGAGGAACCTCGAGTCCCTGGCCGAGGTGCTCGATGAGGAGCGCTGTTCAGCTTTATTGCCCCCGCGGCCGCGGTTTGGCCACAAGGGGACGTTTGGCCGGGTTTTGGTGGTGGCCGGGGCGGTGGGGATGGCCGGGGCCGCGGCCCTTTGCGCCGAGGCTGCCCTGCGCGCCGGCGCCGGGCTCGTCCATGTCCTCACCCCCGAGCCGGTCTTCCCCATCGTGGCCGGGCTCATTCCCGAGGCCTTGGTCCATCCCGGCCCAGCCGAGCCGGAGGGCACTTTCTCCCCCGCTGCTGCGGAAGAAGCCCTGCGCTTAAGCCAAGGGATGGATGTAGTGGTGGCCGGGCCCGGATTGGGCCGCACCCCTGGCCCAGCGGAAGTGGTGCGGGCTTTGCTCACGGAAAATCCGGCAAAGCTCGTCCTGGACGCGGACGCCCTTTTTGCCCTGGCTCATGACAAAAAACTTCTTCAAAGGAAACACGGGGAATTGATCCTCACTCCACATCCTGGCGAATTCAGCCGCTTGGTGGATGCCCCCACCGAGGAAGTGATCCCAGAAAAGATCCGCTGGGCCAAGGAAAAGGCTAAGGAGTGGCGGGCTGTAGTGGTCCTCAAGGGTCCGCCCACGGTCATCTCCTCCCCCGATGGCCGCACTTTCTTGAACACCACGGGGAACACGGCTTTGGCCCACGGCGGCTCCGGCGACGTCCTGGCGGGATTGATCGCCGGCCTTTGGGCTGGAGGGATTCCCGCCCTGGACGCCGCCGCCCTCGGGGTCTTCGTGCATGGCCGCGCCGCCGAAGTCCTCACCTTGGAACACTCCGCCCGCGCTGGCCTCCCCAGCGACCTCCTTTCCACCATACCCACAGTTTTCCTCCAGCTTGAACGCTTTTAGCATGCGCCTCTTTGACACCCACGCCCACCTAGATTTCCCCCAATTCGACGGGGACCGTAGCCTCATCCTTTCCACGATGCGTGAGAAAAACGTCTTCGCCATCAACGTGGGCGTGGACCTTCAGACCTCCGCCGCTTCCCTTAAGCTTAGCCAGGAAAACCCTCACATTTTTCCCGCCTGCGGGATCCACCCTCATGAGGCCAAACACGCCACCCCTGAAGCATTGGCGAAACTCGTGGAACTTTTGAAAAATGGGGCGGTGGCTGTGGGCGAGTGCGGCTTGGACTTTTACCGGAATCTTTCGCCAAAAGAAGCACAAATTGCGGCGTTCCGCGCCCAGCTAAGGATTGCCAAAGAACTGGACCTTCCCGTGATTCTGCATGAGCGCGCGGCCTGGGCGGAATTTGTGGCCATTTTGCGCGAAGAGGGGCCGGTACGGGGAGTGGTGCACGCCTTCAGCGGCGATCTTCTCCGAGCCCAGGAGGCCTTAAGTCTTGGCCTTTTTCTGGGAATCGGCGGACCGGTGACCTATCCCAAGAACGAGGCGTTGCGGGAGGCTTTGCAGAGGATCCCCCTTTCCCGAATCCTTTTGGAGACCGATGCCCCTTACCTTCCGCCTCAGGCGTTTCGCGGCCAGCGGAACGACCCCCTGAAAGTGCGGTGGGTGGCGGAGAAGGTGGCCCAGGTAAAGAGTCTTTCCGTGGAGGAGGTGGCGGAAGCCACCTTTGTTAACGCCCAAAAGCTCTTTGGCCTAGGAGGCAAGGGATGAGAGAGCTTTACCTCTCCTTTCTTTGGCACATGCACCAGCCTTGGTATGTGCTTCCGGAATCAACTCGGGCCGAGCTTCCCTGGGTTCGGCTTCGGGCAAGCAAGGATTACTACGACATGGCCCTTTACCTCAAGGAGGCGGAATTTCCCGCGGCCGTAAACTTCACCCCTTCTTTGGCGCGGCAGCTTGAGCTTTATTCCCAAGGAAAGATCTGCGACCCCTATACACCCGAGGGCGACCGCGAAGCGTTGAAGGAGATCCGAACGGGCCTCATCCCCAGGCCCCTGGCCCGCCGGGGCTTTCCCCAAACCGAAGAGGACCTTTGGGTGAGCTTTTACCTTGCTTGGCTCTCCCAGACCTTCCTTGAGGAAAATGGTTTTCTTTCGGGGCTCGATCGCACCGACAAGGCTTTGGCGGAGCTTGCCCGGATCCAGAGGGAACTCGTTTCCCAGGTCCTCCCCCTTTACCGGGGGCTTCAGGAAGAGGGCCAGATCGAGCTTACTACCACCCCCTTTTATCATCCGATCCTTCCCCTGCTCATTGACACCCAGGTAGCCCGGAGGTCGAGGCCGGAAGACGAGGTCCCGGAGTTCTCGGCTCATGATGATGCTGAGCTTCAGGTCCAGCGGGCCCTGAACTATCACGAGGAGGTTTTTGGGGAGAGGCCCCGGGGCATGTGGCCGGCCGAGGCGGCGGTAAGCCCGGAGGCCCTGGCCTTGATGGCGCAGGCTGGCGTGCAATGGGTGGCCACCGATGAGGGGATCCTTGCTCGCACGCTCGGCCGGCCGCCGGCGCCGGAAGAGCTCTACCGGCCTTGGTCCTTCTCCTTTGGCAACCTCGAGCTATGCCTCTTCTTCCGCGATAGCACCCTCTCCAACCTCCTGAGCTTTGACTACGGAAAGTGGCCCACGGAAGAGGCCGTCCGCGATTTCCTGGCCCGTTTGGAAGCGGTAAGGGCGCGCTATAGGGGCACATCACCGCCCCTTGTCCTCGTCGCCATGGATGGAGAAAACGCCTGGGACCATTACGAGCGGAATGGCCGGCCCTTCCTTCTTGGGCTTTACCGGGCCATAAAGGAGCGGGACTTCATCCCTATCACGCCCGGGGAATACCTCGCCCGGTTTGGCCCGGAGGGGAAGCTCACCGAGCTCTGGTCCGGCTCCTGGATCGATGCGGACTTTCGCACCTGGATCGGCGAGGAAAAACAAAACCGGGCCTGGAGGGCCCTGGCCCGCCTTAAAGAGGCCTTTCACGCGGCGCCTAAGGAAGCCCAGCAAAAAGCCTTGGAGTCCATCCTGATCCTCGAGGGAAGCGACTGGTACTGGTGGCGAAGTTCCCGCAACCCCACCCCCTTAGCCCATCGCTTTGCCCGCATCTTTCGGGAGCACCTGCGCTACGCCTATGTGGCCCTGGGGAAGGAGCCTTCGGAGGACCTCGAAATGATCTAAAAGGCCGGTAGTATTGGGGGTTTGGAAAGGAGAGTTATGCCGCTTTTAGGAGGAAAAGAGCTAGCGGAGGTGTATAAGAAAGCGAAACGCGAGGGCTTTGCTCTTTTGGCCAACAACTTCGCGGAAACCAATGTCCTTTTAGGGCTTTTTGCCGCGCACGCCGCAAAAAAGAGCGATCTTCTTCTGCAGATTTCCCAAGGGGCTGCCAAATTCGCGGGTGGGGGAAACGCCTTGGCTGGGCTGCGGGCACTTGTCTCTTACGTTCGAGCCATCGCTGCCGAGCACAAGATAGGCGTATTCATCAACTTGGACCACGTCACCCCTGACGTCATCGACTCCTTCATCGTGCCGGCCCTAAAGGAAGGCCTCTGCTCATCTGTGATGATCGATGCCTCCGACCGCCCATTTGAGGAGAACGTGGCCATCACGAAAAAGGTGGTGGACCTCGCCCGGCCCTATGGGGTCCTGGTGGAGGGCGAGCTTGGTCGCATAAAAGGGGTGGAGGAGGGGATCGTCTCCGAAGAGGCCTTCTACACCGATCCGGACGAGGCCGTGGAATACGTGGAAAGAACGGGTGTCGATCTCCTCGCTGTCTCTGTGGGCACACAGCACGGAGTTTCCGCGGGCAAAGAGCTAAAGCTTCGTGTGGATTTAGCCAAGACCATAGACGAGAAATTGCGGGCGGCAGGGTTGGAGCGGCCGCTCGTTTTGCACGGGGCCTCCGGCCTTACCACAGAGCAGGTACGGGCGTTGGTCGCCGCGGGGATTTGCAAAGTAAATAAGGACACCACCTACCAGTACGTCTACGCCCGCACCGCCGCCACGTTCTACATTGCCCAGCGGAGCGATATCCTTCCCCCCGACGGCGTTTTGTTTGACCCCATAACCTTCGAGGCCCAAGGGGCCAAGTGGTCCCCGAACAAGAAGATCTTCGACCCGCGGGTTTTGGGAAAGGAGATCCAAGCCGCCATCCAGCGGGTGGCAGAGGAGATGATCGACCAAGTCGGATCAGGAGGGAGGTCTCTCTATGCTTAAGCGGATCGGCATTCTCACAGGTGGTGGTGACTCTTCGGGAATAAACGCGTGCATCCGGGCCATCGTCCGCCGCGCGGAAAAGGAGAGGATTGAGGTTCTAGGGTTCAAGGATGGATGGCGCGGTCCAATCGATGATGATGCCCAGATCCTAACCTTGGACTCTGTCTCTGGGATCCTCCCCCAAGGCGGGACCATCCTTGGCACCTCCCGCACCAACCCATTCCGCAAGGTTAAGAAGGACGGGGAGACGGTGTGGGAGCCCACGGAGAAGGTGGAGCGCATCTTGCAGACCCTGCGGAAGCGCGAAGTAGACGCGCTCATTCCCATCGGCGGCGACGACACCTTGGGCGTGGCCTGGCGCCTTTATGAGGGATACGGGGTGAAGGTGGTGGGCATACCTCAGACCATCGATAACGACGTGGCCGGCACTGACTTTTGTTTGGGCTTTCACTCGGCGCTTGCGGTGGTCACCGAGGCCTTAGATAGGCTACACACCACCGCCCAATCCCACCATCGGGTGTTCATCGTAGAGGTGATGGGCCGGGACTCCGGCTGGATCGCCCTTCTGGGCGGGATCGCCGGCGGCGGGGATGTGATCTTGGTCCCGGAGGAGCCGTTCTCCGTGGACGACGTGGTGAAGGGGATTCAGGCCCGGCTTGCCCGCGGCCGGACGTTCTCCATAATCGTGGTTGCGGAGGGAGCCCGGCCGGTGGAGCTCGGGGGGAAACCTGTAGCCCAAGAGGGCCGGGTGGACGCCTTCGGTCACGTTCAGCTTGGGGGCATCGGGTATTGGCTGGCGGAGCGGCTTCGTGAGCGAGGGCTTGAGTGTCGGGTAGTGGTTCTGGGGCATCTCCAGCGGGGCGGCATCGCCACCCCCTTCGACCGCCTATTGGCTACGCGGTTTGGGGTGGCAGCGGTGGAGTTCGCCCTGGCGGGGAAGTTTGGAGTGATGGTGGGCCTGCGCGGGCATGAGATCGTGGCCGTCCCCTTGAAGGAAGCCTTGCCCCAGAGCCCAAAGCCGGTGGACCCGGTGTTCCTGGAGCTCGCGCGGGCCATAGGAGTGAGATGATGCGCAAAGTGCTTTTGTCCTTTGTCCTTTTGGGCTTTCTCGGCTTCAGTGCCGGCCAAACCCCGGCCGCCATCTTCCAGCCCCTTTCCCAGGTCTACGAGGCCATCCGGAATTATTACCTTTGGGCAGACCAGGTCAGTGATGCACAGCTTGTGCAAGGGGCGATCCGCGGGATGGTGCAAAGCCTGGACGATCCCTACTCCACCTATTTTGCGCCGGAAGAGTATGCCGAATGGCAGCGCAGTTTGGCCGGAGAGTACACTGGGGTGGGGATGGAAATAACCATCCGAAACGGGTGGGTCACGGTGGTGACGCCGCTTCCGGGAACGCCAGCGGAGGCTGCGGGTATCCGCCCCGGGGATGTGATCCTCGAGGTGGACGGGGAATCCACGGAGGGTTGGACCCTGGAGCAAGCCTCCATGCGCATCCGTGGCCCTGAGGGCACCCCGGTGACCCTGAAAGTTCGCCATCCCGACGGGACAGTGGAAACGCTGACCATCGTGCGGGCGAGGATCAAGGTCGAAGCCGTGCGCTCTCAGTACCTGGCGGAGGAGAAGGTGGGGTATGTGCGCATTTTGCGCTTTGATGAGGAAAGCCCTGCCCTGATGGGCCGGGCCCTCTTTTCCTTCCCCCTGGATGAGCTGCGCGGGGTGGTGTTGGATTTGCGGAATAACCCGGGTGGCCTCCTCTCCGCGGCGGTGGAGGTGGCGAGCTTCTTCATCGATCGCGGTCCGATCGTGCGCACCCGCGGCCCATCCTTTGGGGAACGCCTCTACAACTCCCGCGGCAATTCCTTCCCTAACCTTCCCCTTGCTGTCTTGGTCAACGAGGGCACCGCCTCCGGCGCGGAGATCGTGGCCGGGGCTATCCAGGATCATGGGGTTGGCGTCCTTGTTGGGCGAAAAACGTTCGGAAAAGGCTTGATCCAAGAAATCGTCCTCCAGTTCCCCGATGGAGGAGTGCTGAAACTCACCACCGGTGAGTACCTCACCCCTAAAGGCCGGAAGGTCCATGACGTCGGGCTCACCCCGGACATTCCCGTGGCGGAGAGGGGGGAGGAAGAGGACTTGGACCTCAAAGCAGCCCTGGAGTGGATTTCCTCCCAAGTTCCTGTGGGGGTGGGCAAGTGAAAGCCGAAGTTTGGAAAAGGATCGACGAGCTTTCCCAGGAGCTATGGGATTTAGCGCTGCGGATCCACGCCAATCCAGAGCTGGGTTTTGAGGAGCACAAGGCTTCCTCCTGGCTCACAGAGGCCTTGGAGCGGGGAGGTTTTCGCGTGGAGCGCGGGGTGGGCGGGCTTCCCACGGCATTTAGGGCTGTGCATCCTGCAGAAAAGCCCGGCCCGCGGATCGCCGTCCTCGCAGAGTACGACGCCTTGCCGGAATTGGGACATGCCTGCGGCCATAACCTCATTGCGGCCATAGCCGTGGGCGCCGCCTTGGGCCTCGCTCCTTACAAAGAGAACCTCCCGGGCGCGCTTTTGGTCATCGGGACTCCTGCGGAGGAGGGGGGCGGTGGGAAAATAAAGCTCATCCAAGCTGGCCTTTTCCGTGACGTGGACGCGGCGATGATGGTCCACCCCGCCGACCAGACCGTGGTGGACCGCGGGTCTTTGGCCATCACCGAAGTAAAAATCGAGTTCCACGGGAAAGCGGCCCACGCCTCCTCCGAACCGGAAAAGGGGATCAACGCCCTCGACGCGGTGATCCAAACGTTCGTGGCCCTCAACGCCCTGCGCCAGCACATAAAAGATGGGTCCCGCATTCACGGGATAATCACGCATGGCGGGGTGAAGCCCAATATTGTCCCCGAATACGCGGCAGCCCTATTTTACGTGCGTGCCCCAGAAAATAGTTATCGTGACGAGCTCGTAGAAAAGCTCAGAAAATGCGCGGAAGGGGCGGCCCTCGCCACCGGAGCTACGCTCACCTTCACAAAGGTCGGCCACGAATACAAGGCCATCAGGCCCAACAAAACTATGGCCCAGGTCTTCGCCAAATACCTCGTGGAGCTCGGGTACCCGCTGGAGGAACCGACGGGCTGGATGGGGTCCACCGACATGGGCGACGTTTCCTGGGAGGTTCCGGCGATCCATCCCTATATCCGCATCGGACCTGGGGAGATCCCCGGCCATTCCCGGGAGTTCGCGGAGGCTGCAAAAAGCGAGGGCGCGCGGCGGGCGATGCTCGCGGCCGCCAAGGCCGTAGCCGCCACCTGCCTTGAGCTTTGGACCGACCCGGACTTGTTCCGCCGGGTAAAGGAGGAGTTCCGTCAGGGAACGGGGTCGTAGCCGCCAGGATGCCAAGGACCGCACCGCAAAAGCCGCCGAAGGGTTAACCACCCTCCCTTGAAGGGGCCATGACGGAGGATCGCCTCCTTCGCGTACTCCGAGCAGGTGGGATAAAAGCGGCACCGGTGGGGAAGAAGTGGGGAGATCAGGCGCTGATATAGCCGAATTAGAAAAACCAGGGCTTTTCTCACCAAAGTTGCCATCCTGCGGAAAGAAGGAGCTCCTGGGTCCAATTCCGGGCCTCAGCTAATTTGGAAAAGCCGACCTTAAGGGTCACGCTGGCCCCACCAAGCTTGAAAGTGAGCTGAAAAGTGGCGCTTTGACTCCCAGCGGGCATTTGCCCGCGCGGCTTTATCTGTCGAAGTACATATTGCGCGGAAAAGTTGGTGGTGTCGTCTAGCCTGGAGGTGTAGGAGGCGCTCAAGTTCCACGTGTACTCCTCAAATACCTGGTATGGCGCGGAAAGGTCCGATTTAAAAAGGATTTGGGAGCGAGGGTCTGGGGCCATGGCTCCTTGGAGGGAGAGGCTGAAGCGCAGGGCCCCAGGCTGGGCGCGCGCAAGAAGGTAGCCCAGGCCGAACTGCACAGCCCATCCGCAATAGCGTTCTAGCCCGCTTTCCTCCAGGACCTCCTCCACGAGGAGGGCGCTCCGGGGGTCCAACGTGATCCCGGCCTCGGCGGCGATGATTTTTACCACGGCGGCAGCCAAGTCTGCCGTAGAGGAATAAATCTGGCGGCGGCCGATCTCTTGGGCTAGAAGCAAAACGGTGCTTTCTGGAAGGGCCGCGAGGAGCAAACCCCCCGCAAGCAATTTCTCTTCAATCCGCAAGGCTCGCACCAACGGGGTTACATCGGTGAACCGGCCGTAACCCACCCCGGCCCGTACCTCCACTGCCGGCCGCGCATTGCGGGTGTCCAAAATTCCCTCCACTCCTCCAAAAACGAAGTAGGAAAAAGGGGGATACGGATACTCCCGGAAGGTCCCGGAAACCTGGGCTGTGGCCGAAGCTAAACCTAAGCCGAATAAGTTGAACTCCCCGGCGAAGGTGAGGCCCACCCCGCGGGCAGGGGAGTCCACTAGCCACTCCCCTTGTACGGTGAGCTTCCCGGTGCTGATGTCTGGGGCCGGGGTGAGAGGGTCCTCAAAATAGTGGTAACTGAAAGCGGCCTCACCGCGCAAAAGGTTTGTGGTGGGAGCTTGGTATTGACAAATGCTTATCGCAAATGCCGGCACCCAAAAGACAAGGAAAAAGAGCTTTCGAAACATCGCAAGCTTAAGCGTAACACATGAGCTTATTCCAGGCCAGCTTGTCCAAGACTTAGCGCTTCCGGCCCGAATTTTCGGCGCACCTCGTGGAAGGCATCGGTTATGTTGGGATCGACAAAGAGGGGAAGGGGCCTGAATTCGGCGGGCACGAGGTCGGCCACGCCCACCCCCAAAAGCCGCACCCCTTGCCCAGGCGGAATCTCCACCCGGGAAAAAAGCCCCACGGCCTCGGCGGCCACAAGAAGGGGATGATCAGTGGGCTCCGGAAGCTTCGTTTGCCTTGTGTACGTGGTGAAATCGGAAAAACGGACTTTAATTTGCACGGTTTGGGCAAGGACATGCTCCTCGTGCAGACGATCGACAACCAAAAAGGAAAGTCTACGCAATTCCGACACGATCTGCTTTTGATCGAAAAGGTCTTCGGGATAAGTGACCTCGTGGGAGAGGGACTTGGCCTCCCGCACTGGGGTCACCGGGGAATCATCGATGCCCCTCGCCAACTGCCAAAGGGCTTCTCCGCCCTTCGGGCCGAACCAGGACCGCAAGAGTCCCAACGGGACTTCCCGGAGATCCCGCACGGTCCGGATCCCCTTTTCCCGAAGCCGTGCAGCTGTTTTTGGGCCCACCCCCCAAAGGTCCTCCACCGGCAAGGGATCGAGGAAGCTTTGCACTTCCTCCGGCCGCACCACCTTCAGCCCGCCGGGCTTGGCCGCATCGGAGGCCAGTTTGGCCACGAGCTTATTTGGCCCAAGCCCCACAGAACAAGAAAGGCCTACCTCTTTTGGGATGCGGAGATGGACCTCCTCCGCCACCTTTTCCGGGGGACCATGCAAAAGCTCTGTACCGGTTAAGTCCACAAAGGCCTCGTCTAGAGAAATGGGTTCCACAATGGGACTATATTCGCCGAGGATGGCGCGAATCCTTTGGGCCACCTCTTCATAGCGGTCAAAGCGCGGAGGAAGGAAGATCCCTTGTGGACAGAGGCGCTTGGCCTGAGCGGTGGGCATTCCCGAGCGAATCCCGAACTTGCGGGCGGCGTAAGAGGCGGTGGCCACCACTCCCCGGGGCTCCGGACCGGCCACGATCACCGGCTTTCCCCGCAACTCCGGCCGATCCAACTCCTCCACCGAGGCGTAAAAGGCATCCATGTCCACATGCAAAATCCAGCGGGGCATCGAAATTATCGTAAGCTTTTTTCCGCCCTTCTCAACCTCGCCTGCTCCACATTGAAAACCCCCTTCACCAAAACCACTCGTGCGAAGCCCCTAGGTTTTGAAGAAAGCCTGGCCGCCCCAAGATTTTGGGCCAAAACTGAAAACTCCAGGCGTTTGCCGCGTTTTTAGACCTTCTCTTTCAAAGCTTTGCGGGCCTGTGCAGCGCCATGTAACCGGAAGAGGGTTGAAATAACGTCGTATCTTCGAGGCCCTTGTCCAAAGGGGAAAGCGATTAGGTGCGGTGTGCGGCAAATATTGGTGAGGATCGGCCATTATGCTCAAGTTGGCTTAGGAAAAGGCCTATTCGCTTGCTACAATCAAAAATATGCGAGTTGTGTTTTTGGTGGCCTTCGTCATTTCTTTTGGCTTGCTGGCCTTCCTTTTGGCCCACGATGTAACAAGCGGGGTTGTCGCCCCTTATCGGCCGGTGATTGAGCCGCATCCAAAATTCCCGGAGCTGGGGCTTCCCTGGCGAATGTACCCCGTGGATAACCCGGGCGATTGGCTTCCTAACGGCCTGGACCTGGCTGACGTAAACGGGGACGGCTACACGGATCTCCTTGTTAACTACGAGTGGACAGGAAGGATTCGCGTGGTGATTCACCCCGGTGCTGGTTTGGATCCGAGGGGCCATTGGCCGGCGGTGGATGTGGGGTCTTATCCCAACGCGGAAAACGCGGCCTTTGGGGATCTGGACGGGGATGGGATTATGGACATCGTGGTGGTGCAAGGAGTGGAGCACCATCGGGAGCCTCCGGGCGTGCGCTTTCTCTGGGGTCTTACCCCTCCCGATCCTAAAGTACCTCCAGAAGCCTATCGGTGGGTGGACGGTGGTCTCATTCCCCAAAGCGTGGGCCTTGGCCACTACTTGTATGTGAAGGTGGCCGACGTGGATGGCGACGGCTGGCTAGACATTGTGGTGGGCGGCCGGGCCGCGCGCGTGGCCGGTGGACCACGCACCCCTGAAGCGCTGGAAGGGTTGCCCCGCGTGGGCCTGCGCTGGTTTCAAAACCCGCGGGCGTGGGGCGGAGATCCCCGTGACCCCGCCCAATGGAGTTTGCACCCGATCGACCCCGACGTCCCCAGCGGCCATGGGTTCGTGCTGGCCGACCTCAATGGCGATGGCCTTCTTGACCTTGTGGTGAATAACGCCGACTGGGATACTTTGGATGAGGAAAAGGGGGTCTTGGTCTACTTCAATCCCGGGGTGGAAGGACTTCTTGAAGCTTGGCCGCGCCTAGTCCTTTACAAAAGCCCTGAATTCTACGGCAAGGAACAGGTGGCCGTAGCCGACCTCAATGGGGATGGCCTTTTGGACATCGTGGCTCAATCCGCAGAGTTTGTACATATCTTTTGGAACCGCGGGAACATTTGGAATCCGCTCTTTGTCCACGAGCCCGTGAAAAAGCATCCGGCGTTGCAGTGGCGCTCGCGGCCGATCGCCGTGGCCGACCTCAACGGTGATGGTCGGCTGGACATTTTGGGCGCGGCCATTCACCGCGATGGCCAACTGCCCAAGGACATAGCTGCTATTTGGTGGCTGGAACAAAGGGAGCAGGACTGGATTCCCCATGTCATCAAGTGGGGTTCGGGATTTTTTGGGCTTGGCCCGTTCAACGGCGAAAAGTGGGACCAGATTTTGGTGCTGGACGTCGATGGTGACGGCTGGCCCGATATCGTGGCGAACGTGGAGGAACTCAACCGCATGAAATCCATTCTTTCCGTGGTGTGGTTCAAAAACCCAGGGCGATAAGGGCGTAAGAAAAACAAGGGGTGTCCAATACAGCCGGCGTCGGAATCATCGGTTGAGCGGAAGACCCGCAGCCGTGTTGTGACACAAAAAGTAAAGACCTGACCCCTAAGCCTACTACCGTCAAGACGGCGCGAAAAACAGAATGCCTAAGGGGGGCAGGGTAAGGGAGAGGGAGTAAGGCTGGCCATGAGAAGGAATGGGCTCGGCCGGGCGACCGCCCAGGTTGCCCACCCCACTTCCGCCGTACTCCAGGGCATCGCTATTCAAAAGCTCCCGCCAAAAGCCAGGATGGGGGACGCCCACCCGGTAGTCGTATCGCACCACCGGCGTGAAGTTGGCCACCACCAAGACCACCCTTCCATCTCGGCTTTTTCGCAAAAACGCAAGCACACTCTGGTCAGCGTCATCCACGACGATCCAACGGAAGCCCTCTGGCTCGCAGTCAAGCTCGTGAAGGGCTGGCTCCTCCCGATAAAGACGGTTGAGGTCCCGTACCCAAAGCTGGATCCCGCGGTGCTCGGACTTCTCTAAAAGCGGCCAATCTAGCTCCCCTTCGTGGTTCCACTCTCGCTCCTGGCCAAACTCTCCGCCCATAAAAAGGAGCTTTTTGCCGGGACAGGCCCACATGTAGCCCAGAAGGAGCCTCAAGTTGGCCCTCTTCTGCCAAGGATCGCCCGGCATCTTCCCAAGAAGCGCGCCCTTGCCGTGGACCACCTCGTCGTGGGAAAGGGGGAGGACAAAGTTCTCGCTAAAGGCATAAAGCCCGCGAAAGGTGAGGCGGTGGTGGTGATATTTGCGAAAGAGCGGGTCGTGCCGGAAGTAGAAGAGGGTGTCGTGCATCCAGCCCATGTCCCACTTGAATCCGAAGCCCAGGCCGCCAACGTAGGTGGGCCGGGAAACGCCGGGCCAGGCCGTGGACTCCTCCGCTATAGTCTGCACGTCGGGGAAGTTCCGGTACACCTCCTCGTTGAGGCGCTTCAAAAATTCGATGGCCTCGAGGTTTTCTCTTCCTCCGAAAGGATTGGGAATCCATTCCCCGTTTTGGCGGGAGAAATCGAGGTAGAGCATGGAAGCCACGGCATCGACCCGAAGGCCATCGGCGTGGAAGCGATCCAACCAAAAAAGGGCGCTCGAAAGAAGGAAGCTCCGCACCTCGTGCCTTCCGTAGTTAAAGATGAAGCTTCCCCAGTCGGGATGGACCCCTTTTCTTGGGTCGGCGTGCTCGTAGAGGTGGGTTCCGTCGAAGAACCCCAGGCCGTGGGGATCGGTGGCGAAGTGGGAGGGAACCCAATCGAGGATAACGCCGATATCGGCTTGATGAAGACGATCGACAAGGTACATGAAATCCTGTGGCGTGCCATAACGGGAGGTGGGGGCGAAGTACCCGGTGATCTGATAGCCCCAGGAACCGTAGAACGGGTGCTCCATCACTGGAAGAAACTCCACGTGGGTGAACCCCATCTCCCGGACGTACTCGGGCAGGAGATGGGCAAGTTCCCGATAGGAGAGGAAGCGGCCGCCGGGCCCTCGTCGCCAGGATCCCAAGTGGACCTCGTAGATGCTGATCGGCGCAAAGCGGCTTTGGCGTCGTCCTCTTTCCCTCATCCATTGGGCATCGCCCCATTCGTAGCTTAAGTCCCAGACGATGGAGGCGGTTTTAGGCGGCGTTTCGCAGAAAAACGCAAAGGGATCGGCCTTCTCTCCGGACCAGCCGTAGCGGGAGACGATGTGGTATTTGTAGAGGGCGCCTGGCCCAACATCGGGCACAAATCCCTCCCAGATCCCCGACGATCCCCGGGGCCGCAAGGGGTTCACGAAGGGCTTCCATCCGTTGAAGTCGCCTATGACGAAGACGGCCTCGGCGTTGGGGGCCCAGACGGCGAAGTAGGTTCCAGCCTTTCCCTTCCAGAGGATGGGATGGGCCCCAAGCTTTTCATAGAGCCGCGTGTGGGTGCCCTCGTTGAAAAGCCAAAGGTCCTCGTCGCTGAGAAGAGAAGGCTGACCTTCCACTTCCCATACCTGAAGTCGATCCATCTTTTCATCATACCGGAATTGGCCTCGTCCTTTCCACAAGCATCCCGTTTGTTAATGGTTTTCTGGGGGCAACCCTTTGTTTTCAAGTTAGCTCATAACACCTTTTTGGTGTACCCTGGCCTTGGCAGCATGAAGGAGCAGACGTTCTTCGGCGTCTTGAAAGAAATTAGAGAATGCTAGGTGTTTTTCAGGCTATTTGCTACTAAGCGCCCTTATTTGCAGCTCTGCTCGGCGTTCTGCTTCACGCTCAAGGCCTGTAATGTCTTTTAAACGACGACGGCGGAGACGACGCGGTCGCCGGGCTCGACCTGGATAAGCCTGACCCCGCGGGCGTAGCGGGAAAAGGTGCTCACTTGGGCAACCTCAAACCGGATGACCTTGCCCGTGGCCGTGGAAAGGGCCACCTCGTCCTCTTCGCCCACCAGCACCGCCGCCACCAGCTCCTCGCCATCGAGCTTTATCCCGATCACACCCTTCCCACCGCGCCCCTGAAGGGGGATGTCCGCAAGGGCCACCCTCTTCCCGTAGCCCTGGCTCGTCACCAACAAAAGCTTTTTTCCCTCTTCGCCCTGGGGAAGCCAGACCATGGTCACCACATGATCCCCGGGATCGAGCCTCATCCCGATCACGCCCTTGGAGGGCCGACGGGTCACCCGGATCTCCTCCTCCGGAAAACGGATGAGCTGCCCCTGGACGCTGGCGAGGATGACCTCACCCCCGCCTTGGGTGATGGTCACGTCCACCAACCGATCCCCTTCCTCCGCGTCATGAGCGATGATCCCGGAAGTGCGGGCGTTGGCGTAGTCGGAAAGGGCGTTTCTGTTAACGATGCCCCGGCGCGTGGCCAAGAGGGCATAGCCCTGGGAATAGTCGGCTACGGGGCAAACCGCCCGCACCTCTTCGTCCGGCTCCATATCCAAAAACTGGCGCAAATTCTTCCCTGGGGAGTCGCGGCCTCCGATCTCCAGGCGCGCCAAGGGGAGCTTGAACACCCGGCCGCGATCGGTGAAGACCAAAAGGTCCTCGCGGGTGTTGGCGGGGAGGATCTGGCGCAGGAAATCTCCCTCTTTGGGACGGATGCCGATGACCCCCTTGCCGCCCCGCCCCTGGGCCCGGAAGGCCTCCCGCTCCGTCACGTTCACATAGCCCTTGTTCGTCACACAGAGGATTACATTCACCGCCGGCGCTTCCGCGGAAAAGCTTGAAATGTTGTCGTGCTCCAAAATGGTCGTCCGCCGGGCATCGCCGTAGCGCTCGGCCACGTTCTTAAGTTCCTCCCGAATCACATCGTCGAGTTTACGGGGGTCGCCCAAAATCCCCTCGTATTCCTGGATCTTTCGGCGAAGCTCCGCCAGTTCCTCGTCGATCTTTTGGCGCTCAAGCTTTGTGAGCTGGGCCAAGCGCATGCGCAACACCGCTTCCGCCTGTTTTTTGGTGAGGCCGATCTCCGCGGCCAAAAGGGCTTCGGCCTCCTCGGGCTCGGCGGAGCTGCGGATGATCTCGATCACCTCGCTGAGCCTGGCCAGGGCCTTCTGGAAGCCCTCTAGGATGTGGGCCCGCTCTTGGGCCTGGCGCAGGCGGAATTGGGTCCTTCGGCGGACCGTCTCCCGCCGGAAGGCGAGGAAGGTGTGCAAAATCTGGGGCAGGGAGAGGGTTCGAGGATTGCCCCCATCGATTACCAAAAAGTGGCAGGAGAAGGTGCGCTCAAGAGGGGTGAGCTTGTAAAGCTGGGCCAAAACCCGCTCGGGATCAGCTCCCCTCTTCAGCTCCACCACAACCCGCAGACCTTCGCGGTCCGATTCGTCCCGGAGGTCGCTGATCCCTTCAATCTCCCCCTCCTTGACCTTCTCGGCGATGGCCTCGATGATCGCGCTCTTTCTCACCTGGTAGGGGATTTCGGTGATCACGATCCTGTTTCCTTCGATGATGGCGCGGCCGCGGAGGGTGAAGCGGCCTTCGCCGGTGGCGTAGGCTTCGCGGATTCCTTCTTTGCCCACAATGATGCCCCCGGTGGGGAAATCCGGACCGGGGATGAATTGGAGGAGCTCTTCCACCGTGGCTTCCGGGTGATCCATGAGGTGCAATGTGGCTTGGATTAGCTCCCGCAGGTTGTGGGGCGGGATCTGGGTGGTCATCCCCACGGAGATGCCCCAGGCCCCGTTGGCGAGGATGTGGGGGAAGCGCACGGGAAGGACTTCCGGTTCCTGGAGGGAGCCGTCGAAGTTTGGGAGGAAGTCGACGGTTTCCTCGTCCAGCTCCTCCAGAAACTCCATGGCGATGGGAGAAAGCCTCGCCTCGGTGTAGCGCATGGCCGCCGGCTCATCCCCGTCCACCGAGCCGAAGTTCCCCTGCCCATCGATGAGGGGGTAGCGGGTGGTGAAGGGCTGGGCCAGGCCCACCATGGCCTCGTACACGGCCATGTCCCCATGGGGGTGGAATTTGCCGAGGACTTCGCCCACGATGCGGGCGGACTTGCGATGGGGCCGATTGGGGGTGAGGCCCAACTCCCGCATGCCGTAGAGGATGCGGCGCTGCACGGGCTTAAGCCCGTCCCGCACGTCAGGGAT
>JACIWL010000014.1:19406-34016 GCA_014360995.1 Candidatus Bipolaricaulota bacterium
CAAAAAATTGCGGAGATGGAACACACCATGCACCGCACTTTTCGCCAACACTTTTGGGCCATGTTTTTGGCTTTCCTCCTCCAATTTCTGAGTTGCGTTTGTCACTATCTTCGTCCATTTTTTTACTTTGGGTTTAGCCAAAATCGCTGGCTTTCCCTCCGCGAGCTTGGGGTCTATTTCAATTTGAACACGTTTGTTTCCTTGCTCCTTTGGGCAACTCCAGCAGGGATAGGCACAGCCGAAGGCGGCCGGGTGGGGATGCTGGGTCTTTTAGGGATAACGCCGGCGGCGGCCATGGCCTTCTCCCTCACCTATAGGTTTCTGGAGCTCCTCCTTGTGGGAGGCGGTCTTCTCGTACTTGTGAAAGCTGGAGCCGGACAGAAAATCCGGAAGGCTTTTGGTTTACTGCGCGGAGCTGCGGAAATTGGGACCCTTTTGGTGTATGGAATAGTTTTGCCTTCTCGTATTCTTCCCCGCTATTTCAACCTGCGGTTTCGTCGGCCTGACCCCTGGGATTACGCAGAGAGCCCTTATGAGCAGAGGAAATATCAGCTTAAGCTTGGCATCCTTCCCCGGAAGTCGGCGGATGGTCCTCCGTACCGGCGTGCCCTGGAGCTTGGCTGCGCCGAAGGCCTTTTTACGCGTCGACTTTTGGAAGAAAGGATTGCTGCGGAAGCGGTGGGGGTGGATATAGCTGAGCACGCTTTGGCTCGAGCCAAGGCCAACTGTTCTCACCTGCCCGCGGAATTTCATCGCCTGGATATTGGGAAGTCTTTGCCGGACGGCCAATTCGATTTGGTCTTCTGTTCGGAAGTGCTCTATTACCTCAGCTATTGGCGCATCAAAGACTTGGCCGAAAGGCTTGCGGAGAAGGTAGTTCCGGGAGGGCATGTGGTTTTGGTCAGTGCCTGGCCCGCGGCGAAGGTCATCCACCGCCCGTTTTTACGCCATCCGGCGTTCAAAGTTGTGGCCGAGCACGTGGAACTTCACCACACCAGGCCTTATGCCATCACCTGTTTAGAACGGGTTTCTCAAGAAGGTCGAGGGCATAAACCTCATTCTGCCTGACGAAGGCCGCCAAAAACCGGCCGTTGGTGACCCTCTGGGAGCTATAGGCGCGCAGCGCCGCAAGCTTCTTTTCCACCGTTTCCTCGCTTAGCGGGAGGGTGCGCCAATCCCAGCGATCAGCAAGATAGCTGGGTGCGGAAAGTTCGGCATCCGGGATGAGACGAAGGGGAGTGGGCCACTGCTGACCGTGCACAAGGTAATATCTTATTTCTGGAGCCAAAAAGACCTCTCCCAGCGCGGCCTGCAAGAAGAGGGCCGTGGCGCGATGGTCGGGGTGTGAATCCTCCGGGTGGGGGCAATAGATTATCGTGGGGTGGAAAGTTCTTAAGATCGTACACAGGTCCTCTAGAAGATCCTCCCCCTTGTAGCGCGCTTCGGGATTGAAGCTATTTCTGTAAAAGGGGTGATCCATTTTGGTGTAGGGGCTACGGTAGATTTTCTCCCGGTAGGTGGTCCAAAGGGAATGAAGCCCGCGGTCGGGGTAGCCCAAAAAGAGGATATGGTCCCAGGGGACGCCGAGGATGCGCATGGCTTCGCCGGCCTCCTTCATCCGCCGATATCCGAGGGCCTGGTAATCCTCGGGCCGGTTGAGGGGGTTCCAGGTGAAGAATCTTTTGGCGGCGGTATTGGCGTCGCCGGCGGTGAGGAAGACTACGAGGACTTGATGGCCCTGGGCAAGGAAATCCACAATGGCTCCGCCTGCGCCCAACACCTCATCGTCGGGATGCGGGGCAAGGACGAGGACCCTTTCCACCCCTTCCCTAGGGGAGGGAACGTCCACGCGAGGGGGGATGGGCACCCACCACATGAAAAGCTGCAAGCCCGGGTGGGGAACGCCTGGGATGAACCCCATGGCCACAGGTACAGCCACGACCACCCACGCCCAGCGCCAAAATCCCCGGCGTCTCCGTCTCATGGCCTTTTCATTATAAGGCCTGGCCTTGCCGAGGGTTTCCTGCCCCCTCAAAATCCTTTTTCGGAGGGATGGGTGAGCGGCCGAAACCGCCGGTCTTGAAAACCGGTGAGCCGATGAGGCTCCGGGGGTTCGAATCCCCCTCCCTCCGCTAGCGGTACTCCACCACCTCCGCAAGCGGACGACGGGGCCGCGCCGAAGGAGCTTCCGCCGGCTTCCCCACGGGAATGAGGGCCACCGGCCTGAGGCCCTTCGAAAGCCCTAAAAGCTCTGCCACTTTTCCTTCGTCGAACGCGCCCACCCAGCAAGTTCCCAGGCCCTTAGCAGTGGCGGCGAGAAGAAGGTTTTGAATGGCCGCGGCTGTATCCTGTAGGCAGTACAGGGTTTCCCCCCTTTCTCGATAGGCCCGCCTTGCCCGCTCCAAATCCGCACAGACCACGATAACCACCGGAGCCTCGGCCAAAAAGCCCTGACCGTAAGCGGCGGAAACCAAGCCCTTTCGGAGCTCCAGATCCCGTACCACGATGAACCGCCAAGGCTGGGCATTTCCCGCGCTGGGAGCAAGGATGGCCGCGGAAAGAAGCTCCTTAAGGACTTCATCTGAAACAGGGTCGCTTGCATACCTTCGTACCGAACGCCGAGCCCGAATGGCCTCAAAGACGTCCACTTTCCCTCCTTTCTTTGCCATTATAGTACGATCGGTAAGATGATCCGGGCGGTCCTTTTTGATCTTGACGGCACCCTTTGGGAAAACCCGGTGCGCTGGGATGACCTTCGGCGGGAGCTCGGCCTTCCGCCCGATGGCCTTCCCATTTACTGGCACATTGCCCAGCTTCCGGAAGGGGAAAGGAAGAGGGCGGAAGCGCGCCTAAGGGAAAAGGAAGCGGAAGGAGTTCGGTTTGGACGCCTCAAGCCCGGTGCGTTGGAGCTTTTAGAGTTTTTGCGGGCGCGTGGGGTGCGCTGCGTCCTTGTGACCAATAACTCCCGAGAAAGCGCAAAAGAAGTGCTGCAGGCCCACTCCCTTTCTTTTGATCTCATCTGGACCCGCGAGGATGGAGCCATGAAGCCTTCTCCGGAGGCGTTCCTTGGACCATTGAGGACATTGGGGATTCCGCCGGAGGAGGCAGCGGTGGTGGGCGACTCTCACCTCGACCTTCAGGCTGGGCACGCCGCCGGCATAAGCACCATCATTCTGGTCAAACCGGCCGCGTGGATGCGGAACTTTTTCCCGCCGGACGCAAACTTCATAGAGGTCGAGGATTTGGCTCAGGTCAAACACACGCTTTTCCAGCTTGTGCGCTCCTCCGGAAGCTGAAGGGGCACAGGCGCCGTCCACAGGGAGCGGATCACGGCCCCGTAATCTCTGGCCTCCTCGACCTCGGTGTCGTCCACCACATGAAAATCGAAGAGAGTGGGCGGACCGCGGAAATGCGTCAGCACCTGGTATCCCCGAAGGAGAAGCGCGTCCAGTTGGCAAAGGAGGCTCTCCAGAGCCGCGAGCTTTCGCCGAACCCACACGATGATATCCACATCAGAAGCAGGTCCTGCCCTGTTGTCCACCACGCTTCCGTACAAATAAACCCGGCGAATGCTCGGGCAGAGCTGGGCCAGATATACGCACAACTCCTGAGCCAAGGCGTAGCGGAAAAGGGAGTGAGCCCAAGGGTCCCCGGCGCGGAGGGCCGAGACCACGCCTTCCACCGAGGGGAAACCTTTTTTAGCCGCGTTTTCCAGGGCGCGCGCCAACAATCCCTGGGCCGCCAGATCCAAGAACAAGTTGGCCGGACGATTCATGGGAAAATCCCGCGCAGTCTGATGGCTTCAGCTACGCGATGCAGAGCCAACATCTGGGCCGCCAGGCGCAGGTTGACTTTTTTCTCCTGGGCTAATTGCCAAACATCCCGGAAGGCCCGTTGCATGAGTTGGGTCAGGCGGGAATTGGTTTCCTCCTCGTCCCAATAGAAGCTCTGGAGGTTTTGAACCCACTCGAAGTAAGAAACTATGACACCACCGGCATTGGCCAGGATGTCAGGAACCACAAGGCAGCCGCGCTCCTCCAGGATCACATCGGCCTCAGGCGTCGTGGGCCCGTTGGCCCCCTCCACGATGATCGGGGCACGGATCCGCGCGGCGTTTCGCTCGGTGATCTGCCCTTCCAGGGCGGCGGGGATGAGCACATCCACATCCAGGAAGAGAACTTCCTCCCTGGAGATGGAGGAGACACCCGGGGCGGAGTAGCCATCAATGAGATGTTTTGGGGACTGGGCTACGTAGTCGATTAACTCCGGGATATTCAACCCGTTGGGGTTGTAAAGGCCACCGGAGACATCGGCCACTCCGACCACTTTGGCTCCGGCTTGGTGCAAAAGCAGGGCGGCCACAGACCCGACGTTCCCAAATCCCTGTACTGCCACAGTAGTGCCGCGCAGATCCCGACCCAACCTGGCCAGGACTTCCCTGGTGATGATCATCACGCCTCGGCCGGTGGCTTCTCTTCGGCCCCGCGCCCCACCCACAGCCACATCCTTCCCGGTCACGATGGCGTACATGGGTTCGCCCCTGAGAGCCGTGGCTGTGTCCATGAACCAGTTCATGATGCGAGAGTTGGTGTTCACATCGGGCGCAGGTATATCCCGCCAAGGGCCAATAAGGGGGAGGATCATTGCCGTATAGCGCCGGGTGAGCCGTTCAAGCTCGCCCTCGGAAAGTTCGAAGGGATCGCAGACGATGCCGCCCTTCCCTCCTCCCAGGGGGATGTCCACCACTGCACACTTCAGGGTCATCCAGCCCGCCAAAGCTTTGACCTCATCCAGGGTCACTGCCGGGTGATAGCGGATCCCGCCCTTGCAGGGCCCGCGGGCTGAGGAGTGCTGCACACGGTAGCCCGTGAACACCCTGATGCTCCCGTCATCCATCCGTACTGGGATTGAGACCTCCAACACCCGCTCGGGAGTCTGGATGACTTCCAACAGATCCGGAGGGAGACCGAGCTTCGTCCCGGCAAGCCTCACCTGGGTCTTGAACATCTCGTAAGGATTGACCTCTATGGCCTGCAGAGCCTGGGCCACTGTCCCCTCTTGTTTGTGCACCATGCATCCACCCCCTTGTCTAAGGGAAAACTATTGGTCCGAAGCGGAAAACACATTGGCAAAGAGCGACTTTTCTCTCTCAATCTGACAAAAAGTCCGGCCGGGAAAAACCACAAGATAAGCTGGCAAACGCCATAAAAGCGGACGCTAAAACCCGGGAGAAGGGCTGCTATAAAAAGCTGATTGAGCTGTTAAAAGAAAGCCTAACACCTGGCTAAACGCATTTGGACAGGGCTTCGCGGCCCAAGGAGTATCTTTAAACATGCTTTCCACTGTCCCTCCAAGTCTTTTGGAGCGCGCCCGGGCTATGCCCGGTGTCCTTTCCGTCCATTACGGTTCCGGCGAGCTCATCTTCCCAGTGGACGGTTTTGCCGTCGGCGTTTACCTCCTAGAGCGAGGCCTGGTGGGGTTATTCACCCGAGGTGGGCCGGGGAGGAAGAATCGCGTCCATCTCGTCGAGCCCGGGGAGTTCTTCGGACTAGAGGGATGTCTTGAGGAAGAACGGCCAAGGTACCGGGCCACCGCCAGGGCCCTAACTCCGGTAGACCTCCTCTTTTTCCCACCGCCTGTTTGGGAAAAGGCCTTGGCGGATACGAAGTTTCGCAGGCTGGTCCTCGCTGCCTTCGGCCAGATGTGGGTGAATTTTCTGACCAAAGACGAGGTGACCAAAGATGGGCAACACGCGGTGTTACATGCTTTCCAGCGCTGGGGCCACTGGAGTCCCCAGGGCTTGTGCCTTCCGCTTAAACCCGGGCTTTTAGCTCAGGTCCTAGGACTTTCCCGAGCGGCGGTGAAACATGCTCTGGACCGCTTGGGCGCGGTTCAGGAGGGTGATGCCCTGGTTCTGAAGGATTTCCCAAACTCAGAGGGTTTCCTCGATGATGTCCAGATAAAGCTCGGGGGTGCTAGCTAAATCCTCCAGTTTCTGGAGGGTTTTGATGACCAGTCCGCCGCGCTCGGTACAGATATAACCCCGCTCCCGAAAGCGGCGTAACACCCGCATGAGCGTTTCTACCGAAACACCGAGGAGCTCAGCCATGGTTTGTCGGGTAAGGGGAAGTTTCAGGAAAACGGTGCCGTCCTCCCTCTTGACCCCATATTTGTTGCCCAAAGCCAAAAGGAGCAGGGCCAAATTTCGGTCAGTCGATTCCGTGGCCTCCCGGGTCAGTTTGAACTCCAACATGGCCACCTCTCGAGCAAACCACCGACAGAGATCGCGCATGGCATGGGGATGACGATCCAAAAAGGCGCGGAAAGTGGGGACGTCGAAGAAAATGAGGGAGGACTCCACGATAGTCCGCGCGAACTGGAGATTGACTTGGGCGCGTCCGAGGAAAAACGGCTCCAAACCGTACCACTCCCCAGGAGCCAAAAACCGCAGCACCCGCTTTTCCTGCGTGCGCGGAGAGTACTTGCCAATATACACTAGTCCGCGGCAGACCAGATATACTCCGGAGAAGTACGCATTTTCCTGAGCCACGAGCTCATCGGCATCGAAGTGTAAGACCATGGCCAAGGTCTCCAAGTGTCGGCGCTCTTCCTCGGAAAGGGAAGGGAACGCCTGAACCAAGCATTGGGCTACCGGTTCTTTGTACAAAATCTTGGGCATGACCACCAGATTGTACAGAAGCCTGGCAAAAAGGACTACAAAAAGAAAAGGGGGAGCTCTACGGCTCCCCCTATAACCCCCGGACTCCCTTTTACGCCCAACCGCGCAGCCGCACCGCCTCCACCACCCGCTGCACAGCCACCAGATACGCGGCGAGACGATTGTGCACCCGCTGTTCCTGGGCCATGTTGTGCACGGCGTGGAAGGCGGCGGTCATCTTCCGGTCGAGCTTTTCGTGGACTTCCTCCGCGGGCCAGTAGTACATCATGGCGTTCTGTACCTGCTCGAAGTAGGAGACTGTGACGCCGCCGGCGTTGCACAGGAAATCCGGGATCACGTAGACCCGGTTTTTGAACAAAATCTCATCGGCCTCCGGCGTGGTAGGGCCATTGG
Source organism: Candidatus Bipolaricaulota bacterium (assembly GCA_014360995.1). Lineage (GTDB taxonomy): Bacteria > Bipolaricaulota > Bipolaricaulia > Bipolaricaulales > Bipolaricaulaceae > DTER01. The sequence goes on from JACIWL010000014.1 coordinate 26,479, forward strand.
CAAGCTCCGCCACGATCTTGGCCTTGATTCTCCCCGCGTTGCTTGCCGTGATCTGGTTTTCTAGAGCGGCCGGGATGAGGATATCCACCGCAAGCTCCAGGAGTTCGGCGTTGGTGATGCTCTTAGCGCCGGGGAAGCCCACCACCGTGCCGGTTTTCTCCTTGTGGGCGATGACCTCTTTTGCCGGAAGTCCCTGGGGATTGTAGATCCCGCCCCGCGAGTCGGAGACCGCCACCACTTTCAGGCCCAAGAGTTCCTCCCCGAGGAGATGGGCGAACTGCCCGGCGTTCCCGTAGCCCTGGATGGCGCAGGTCGCGCCCCGCGGGTTGATCCCCAGGACCTTGCAGGCCTCGCGGATGCAGTACATGCCGCCCCGGGCGGTGGCATCACCTCTCCCGGCCGAACCGCCCAAAGCCAGGGGCTTACCGGTGATCACCCCCGGCGCGCTCCGGCCCATAATCCTCTCGTATTCGTCCATCATCCAGGCCATGATCTGGGGGTTGGTATAGACGTCGGGAGCGGGGACATCGATGTCCGGTCCGATGTAGTGGGCGATAGCCCGGATATACCCGCGAGAGAGCCGCTCCAGTTCCCGCTCCGAGAGCTCCTTGGGGTTGCACACCACTCCGCCCTTACCGCCCCCCAGGGGGAGGTCCACCACCGCCGTCTTCCAGGTCATCCAGGCTGCCAAAGCCCGCACGGTGTCGAAGGTCTCCTCGGGATGGAACCGGATCCCGCCTTTGCAGGGACCGCGGGCCCAGTTGTACTGCACACGGAAACCCTCGAACACCCGCACTGACCCGTCGTCCATGCGTACGGGTATGCGCACGTGGAACTCCCGCATGGGCCAGCGGAGGAGCTCGTGGATTCCGGGGTCAAGGTTTAGTATTTTGGCCGCCTCATCCAGCTGCCTTTGAGCAATTTCGAAGGGATTAAGCGCCGCCTGCACCGCCATTGGATACCCCCCTTTTTACAGCTTCTTTCACGGTTAATGTTAGGCAAAGAAGCTGTCATTTGCCAGTATCAGCGAAATGGTTTGATGCCGCACCGTCGCAGCCCTTCCTCGGCAAGGCGCGAGGCCTCGGAGATATAAATCCCCCCGCCCTCCCTGGGATCGAGGCGTTTGGAATGCAACTTGACCCTCAAAGCCTCGGCCAAATCCTCGACGATCTCGGTATTTGCTCTTCTCCATGGCGGAAGAACGGCCCTTTCCACCTTTAGGGCCTTGCCTTCCCCCGCAAAGTACGTTCCGCCCTCTTCCAAGGGAAGGGCGTAAGGAAGGAGAACATGGGCAGAGGATGCGAGCCTGTTGGGCCAGGGACTTAAGACCACCAGGAACTCAGCCTTCTTTACGGCATCAGTCCAAGGACCTCCAAGATCCGTACCCACGACCACCAAGGCCCTCAAATGCTCCGGAACCTCAAAGGAAATCCCATGGAAGAGGCCAAAGTTCAGGCCTCCCTGGGGGCTGAAAATTTTGAGCCTCGGGTTGGCCTCAAGGAGAACATCTACGATTTTGGGCAAATCCTCGTCCATCCACCTCGCCTCAAAGGCAAGGACGGGATTTTGCGCTTCTTTCACCCTTTCTTTCAGCGACCTTAAGTCCCGGTCCCGGGGAAGGACTTCCACCGAAGCTCCCCGTCGTTGGGCTGCCCGTAAGTGCAGGCCAAGTATGAACCCTTCAAAGCGGGAAAGCCTCTCGGGCCGGAGGATGAGGTCAGCTGATTCCAAAGCCTCTGGACCTGAAATCCGGCCAGGCCAACCCTTGTTTAAAAAGCCGGAAACCCGTACCTCTCCGGAAACCTCCTGGGCCAGGGCACGCCATAAGGCCGCCTCTTCCTGGGAAATCCCCGGGTCAAGGAGGAAAACCAGGCCCTTTTCCGGAAGACGGCTGGCCAAATAGGAAAAAACTTCTTTCCAGTCCGCGGGACGGAGCCGACCGTCTTTATGCGCAAGCGGCCGGGAAATGCGCGCCCTTTCAAACAAGACCTGCCAACCGTAGCGCCCTTTGGCACAGAGGACCCCGCCCGAAGAAGCCCTAACCCTCAAGAACCGACCATCCAAGGTTTCCACAACGATCGGGCAGGCAAAGCCGCAAAGGGTACAGACCGTCTCTTTTTCTTTGACCCGTAGGGGGACGAATTTCTTGAGGGCGAAGCGATCATAGAGGGCTCCGGTGGGACAGGTTTCCACGCATGCCCCACACGACACACAGTTGGAGTCCTGCCAGGCCCTATTGAACGGCGCTTGAATTTCAGTGACAAACCCGCGGCGCACGAAGTCTATGGCATGAACCCCGCAAATCTCGTCGCACACCCGCACACACCGGCCACAAAGTATGCATTTCCCAGGATCCCGAACGATGAAGGGATGCCGCTTATCAGGCAGTGCCTTATTTACCTCTCCCTTGTACCGATCTTGAACGGCCTTGGCCTCGCCGGAAAAGGCGCGCAAAAGGCAGATGAAAGCGGCGCTACAGCCGCATTCAAGGCACCGACGAGCTTCGGCCTTCGCCTGGGCCCGGGTAAAGGCCGTCTCAAACGGCTTGAAGTTTTTGACCCTCTTTTCAGGGGGAAGTATTTTGGGGTAAATGCGCCTTTCTTCCCGAACCTCTCCCAAATCGGCCCGGCTCACCTCCGGCTTTTTGTGTAAATAAAGTTCAGGGGCTTTCAAAGGAAGGCCACGCAGGAATCTATCGATGGCCAAAGCGGCCCGGTGTCCGGCGGCGATGGCCTCAATGGCGATGGATGGGCCAGTTACGGCGTCTCCTCCGGCGAAAACCTTGGGCCGATTAGTTTTTCCGGTATCCGGATCGGCCTCGATGGTCCCGTCCTTTTTGAGGGCGATGCCCATCTCGGAAAGGAAGGCGAAATCAGCCTCTTGGCCCACGGCCACAATTGCGACTTCAACTGGGACCACGAACTCTGCTCCAGGGATGGGAACAGGCCTTCGCCTTCCCGAAGAATCGGGTTCGGAAAGCTTCATGCGCTGACACTTTATACCAAGGAGCCTTTCCCCTTCCGAAAGGAAGGCGATGGGTTGGGCGAGGAACTCAAAGCGCACTCCCTCTTCTTCGGCCTCGTGAACCTCTTCGGGTTCGGCGGGCATCTCCTCCCGGCCGCGGCGGTAGATGATCACCACATCGGCGCCTAAACGCCTTGCAGTGCGGGCCGCATCGATCGCGGTGTTCCCCCCTCCGATCACTGCCACCTGGGATGGTAGCTTGGGAGCTTTTCCAGTCTTCACCTGGGCCAAAAATTCAATCCCCGCAAAGACCGCAGGATGGTCCTCTCCTGGGATTCCGAGGGCGCGGGATTTCCAAGCGCCAAGCCCCAAGAAAACCGCGTGAAAATCCCGTTCCAATTCCTCCAAGGTTATGTCCCGTCCCAAGGCCACGCCGGTCCGGAAGTCTATGCCCATCCTCTTTAAAACGGCGATCTCCCGGTCCAGGACATCGTGAGGAAGGCGGAAGGCGGGGATTCCGTAGCGGAGCATTCCGCCAAGCTGATCTCGGGCCTCAAATACCACCACTTCATGGCCCATCCTTCGTAGGAAATAGGCGGCGGAAAGACCGGCTGGCCCGCTTCCCACCACGGCCACACGGAATCCCGTAGGCTCTCCAACCGGCGGGACGTAATCCAGCCCAAGGTCGCCAAGGAAGCGCTTGATGCGCCGGATTTGAATGGGTTCCTCCACGATCTTTCGGCGGCAGGCATCCTCACAGGGGGCTGGGCAGATCCGGCCAAGGGTGGCGGGAAGGGGAAGCCTTTCATAAAGGAGCTTTAAAGCCTCAAGATAAAGGCCGTTGGCGGTGAGACCCACGTAGCCCTGGCAGTCGGTGTGGGCGGGACAGGCTAATTGACAAGGGGCGATGCAGTCACCCCAGTGGGCGCTCAAAAGGAGCTCTAAGGCGGTCCGGCGCACCTCTTCCGCTGAAGGGGCCTGTGTCCAAACCACCATCCCTTCCGCAATGGGGGTGGAACAGGCCTTAACCACTCCCTTCCCCTCTACCTCCACTACGCAAACTCCACAGGAATCGAAAGGCGGAAGGCGCGGGTCCGCACAAAGGGCAGGAATCTCTATTCCCGCCCGGCGGGCCACGGCAAGGATCGTCTCTCCCGCTTCCCCTGTAACCCTTTTCCCGTCGATCAAAAGTGTCACCATCTCTTCCCCTTTACCGGACGCTTACCGCCCCAAACGGGCAGACTTCCCGGCACCGGCCACAGCGGATGCATTTTTCTTCCTGAATAACCTGGAATTTCCCAGGCCCTTGCTTGATGGCTTCTACAGGACAGGCCTTTGTGCAGAGCTTGCAGTCCCGGCAAAGATCCGGCTCGATGGCATAAGTGAGAAGGGCGCGGCATACCTTGGCCGGGCAGCGCTTCTCCTTCACATGGGCTTCATATTCCTCCTGGAAGTAGCGAAGGGTGGTGAGGACCGGGTTTGGTGCCGTCTGGCCAAGCCCGCAAAGGGAATGGCTTTTTATCTTCTGACCTAGATCCATAAGGACATCCAAGTCCCCCAAAGTGCCCTTTCCCTCCACGATGCGGGTTAAGATCTCTAGCATCCTTTTTGTTCCCACCCGGCAGAAGGTGCATTTTCCGCAGGATTCCTTTTGGGTGAAATCCAAGAAGAACCTGGCCACCTCCACCATGCAGGTTTCTTCGTCCATGACGATGAGGCCGCCCGAGCCCATGATGGCTCCGTGTTCCTTTAAGGATTCGTAATCCACGGGAACGTGGGAAAGGGAGGCGGGAAGGCATCCTCCGGAGGGACCGCCGATCTGCACGGCTTTAAACGCCCGGCCGCCTGGAATCCCCCCTCCCACCTCCAGGACAAGCTCCCCCAACGTAAGCCCCATGGGAATCTCCACGAGGCCTGAGTGCTTCACCTTTCCCGCCAGGGCAAAAACTTTTGTTCCTTTACTTTTTTCCGTTCCATAGCGGGCGAATGCTTCCCAGCCGTTGCGGATGATCCAGGGGACATTGGCCAAGGTTTCCACGTTGTTGATCACCGTGGGATGTCCCCAAAGGCCGGATTGGGCGGGATAAGGAGGCCTGCGGCGGGGCATGCCCCGTTTACCTTCCACTGAAGCGATGAGGGCCGTCTCCTCCCCGCACACAAATGCTCCTGCTCCCTCCTTGACGGTGATTCTGAAGGAGAACGAGGAGCCCAAAATGTTCCGGCCAAGAAAACCGCGGGCTTCGGCGGCAGAAATGGCCTGGCGTACCCGCTTTACCGCCAAGGGGTACTCCGCCCTCACATATACGATCCCTTCTTGGGCGCCGATGGCATAGCCGGCGATGATCATCCCCTCAATGACCCGATGGGGGTCGCCCTCAAGGACGCTGCGGTCCATGAAGGCTCCAGGGTCTCCCTCGTCGGCGTTGCACACCACGAACTTGACCGGGTCCTTCTCCTTTGCGGCAAACGCCCACTTTGTTCCCGTAGGAAAACCGGCTCCGCCGCGCCCCCTAAGGCCAGATTTGCTTATCTCCTCGATTACTTCCTGCGGGGTCATCTCTTTGAGGACCCGCCTCAGGGCCTGATATCCCCCGCGGGCCATGTACTCGTCGATGGAGGTGGGATCGATCTCCCCGCAGTTCTCAAGGACGATGCGCACCTGCTTGGAGAAAAACCCGTCTTCCTTGGCCAAAAGGTCCTCCACGGGGGTGCCGCCGAGGACATGCTCTTTTATGATCCGTTCCGCCTTTGTTACGTCCACCGGGCCATATACGAAACGTTCCCCATCCTCGGTGACCAAGGCCACAAGGGGCTCAGAGAAGCACATGCCCAAGCACCCCACGGGCTTTACCCTCACCTTCTTGGAGGCCAGGGTTTTGGCGAGGTACTGAAAGACCGGTTCGGCTCCGGCGGCGATCCCGCAGGAGGCCAGTCCCACTTGGACCTCCGCTATCCGGCTCATCCTTCCTCCTTTTGATATGAAGAAAGGACTTTATCCACCGTGCGTCGGTCGAGGCGGCCGTAGGTTTCGTTGTCGATCATCATCACCGGAGCCAAGCTACAGCAGCCAAGACACCTTACCACCTCCAAGGTGAAAAGGCCGTCTTTTGTGGTTTCGCCCTCCTTCACCCCAAGTTTCTCCTTTAGGTGATCTAAGATGACGTCAGCGCCCTGGACATGGCAGGCCGTGCCCTGGCACAGGCGGATCAAGTGCTTTCCCCGGGGTTGGAAGCGGAACTGGGCGTAAAAGGTGGCCACCCCATAGACTTGGGCCTCCGAAACCCCTGTATACCGGGAGATGGCCCGCACCGCCTCTGGAGGAATAAAGCCCTCCCGCTCCTGGACAAGCTGAAGGAGGGGAATGACGCTCGATTCGTTGCGGGGAAAGCCCTGAAACTCCCTGAGCCAACCGCGCTTTGCCACGGTCTGAGAACCCTGCTTTACCATCGGATCTCCTTTAGCAAACAAAAAACCCTGACCCCGAAGGGATCAGGGTTGCATATGACAAGTTTGGGCCATACTATCCTAGGCTTTTAGCATTGGCATTGTACCGCTGTTTTTGGAGCGTGCAATAAGGGGAAGAATGTCCGCCCTCACCCCCCTTCACAGCTGGCTTCCGGTGGTGTATATTAGGTGTTGCAACGCACCGCGATGGCCTAGCCCTTCTTCTTTTTGCCTTGCGGGAGCTAAGCAGGAGGTTTTATGGAGATTGTGCGCTTTGGTAATGAGGTGAACCACGAGGAGCGCGAACTCGTGGATGAGGATCTTTTGTGGCTAGAGGAGGAAGACGAGGGGAAGAGGTCCCCGGAGAACCCCATTAGGACCTACTTTGATGAGATCGCCCGCGTTCCCCTCCTCACGAAAGAGGAGGAGGTGGAACTGGCCAAGCGCATCGAAGCCGGGGACGAGGAGGCCAAGAAAAAGCTCGCCGAGGCCAACCTCCGGCTCGTCGTCTCCATCGCCAAGAAGTACCGGGGCTGCGGCCTTCCCTTCCTTGACCTCATCCAGGAGGGAAATCTGGGCCTAATGAAGGCCGTGGAGAAGTTCGACTGGCGCAAAGGCTACAAATTCTCTACCTACGCCACCTGGTGGATCCGCCAGGCCATTCTTCGGGCCATCACCAACCGCTCCCGCACCATTAGGGTTCCTACCCACATAAACGAGCTCATCCGCAAAATCCACGAGGCGGAGCGGGAGCACATCAAGGAGCACGGCTCCGGCCCCACCTTGGAGGAGCTGGCCGAAGAGCTGGACACCACCGTGGATAACATCGTCAAGGCCAAGCGCACCGCCCAGTACACCGCCTCTCTTGATACCCCCATCGGCTACGACGAAGAAGGCGCGGTTTTGGGGGACTTCATCGAGGATGAGGACGCCGTTTCCCCCACCCGGGAGACCTTCCGCGAGCTTCTCATCCAGGAGATCCGCAAGGCCCTGAAGGAGCGGCTTACGCCCCGGGAGCGCCGGGTGCTGGAGCTCCGCTACGGCTTGGACGGAAACCCGCCCAAGACCCTGGACGAAGTGGGCGAGATCTTCGGGATCTCCCGGGAGCGCGTGCGCCAGATCCAAAAGGA
>JACIWL010000015.1:0-3651 GCA_014360995.1 Candidatus Bipolaricaulota bacterium
TTTCCAGCAAGAATTCGTCTTGCGCCAGGTAAAGCTCCTTTACCAACAAAACGACTTCGCCGGCGCAGCCAAGGTTTTGGAGGATTTCCTGGCCAACGTCGATCACGACCCCGTTTTCACCAAGCTCCACGCATTTTTACGGGCTTTGTCCATTTGGGACCGCTTTTGTTATCAAGAGGCCTACGAGATCATGAAGACTGTAGCAAGGATCTGGCCCAAGGGCTGCGAGCTTTTGGCAAGACTCAACTGCGAAACGAGTTACGCGGTTGTGGGAGATCTCCTGGGAAACGCCATACGTTGCGCCGAGCAGAAACGCTATGAAGATGCCGTGCTTCGCCTTTACCGGGTCGTGGAGCTTTTGGCCCAACTGCGCCTACGTTATAAATACAACCAGGACACAAGCGACCTTGATCTAGCCCGGCTGGATCTCTCACGATTTCCTCAGGACCTTGCCGAAGACCTGAGAAAAAGGAAGGAAGAGGAGGGGAGGGCATGGGTCGGCCTCCACGACTCTTACCGCGTTTTGGCGGCTTTAAGAGACCCCTTGGGAGAACTCGTTGAAAGGAAGTGGAAAAACCCCTTGTTGGATCTGCAGAGCCAGCGAAACAAGCTGTTCCTTATCCACGGAACCACCCCGGTTACGAAAGAAGGGTGGGAGCGTGCGAAACAAATCGCCTTCGGCTTCGTAGAAGAAGCACAAGACGCTATAGGCGAAAAAATCGAGCCCGTGAAGTTCCCGGCCTGGGAAGAGCTGAATTTGACATGAAGGGCGGGCCCTATGCCGTGGTGTTCAGGTTCACGGCCAATAGGCCATTTTCGCCCCCGCTTCCGGAGGCCGTGCATGCGGCGTTTTTGGACCTTGTGCGCCGGGCCGATCCCGCTTTGGCCTCAACCCTACATGCTCCGGGGCATCGGATAAGGCCTTATACCCTGTCCCTATTAGGTCCGCGCAGCGGAAAGGAACTTCGGTTGCGCCTTTCTGTCCTTTCCCCCGAACTGTTTTTGCACTTTTGGGATCGCTGGGAACGCCGAGGAGGCGTGGGGCTGCGGCTAGGGCGGCGCTGGCTTTCCCCTGCGGAAGTGGAAAAAAAGGGTCCCTGGGCTGGAGAAACCCCTTGGTCCGCCTTCGCTTCCCTTCCCCCGGTGCGCCAAGTGCTTTTAGCCTTTTCCACCCCCACGACTTTCCGCCAGGGAGATGTGGATCTTCCACTCCCTGTACCAAGACTTTTCTTTTCTAGCCTCCTTGCCAAGTGGAATGCCGCCTCCCCTAAACCTTTGGATCTAGACCCTGAGGATTTTTCGCGCCATTTGGCCTTAACAGAGGCGAGGATCCGAACCACAGCCCTTTGGGATGGTCGCGCACGCATTTGGGGCTTTGTTGGCCCCGTGGAGTATCGGGTCAAGCGGGACGCCCACGAAACATTTCGCCGTGCGGTGGCCGCGCTTTCCGCCTTTTCCTTCTATGCTGGAGCTGGAAGGCACACCACGCACGGGTTTGGTTTGGTGCGCCTTATCCATGCGGCTTGACCTTCCCATAAGCCTTGTAGCGGAGTACGTGTTCTGCCCGCGGGCGGCCTGGCTTTCCTATGTGGCCGGCCAGTTCCAACCAAACGAGTTCACGGTGGAAGGGGCCCTCCTCCATCTTCGCGTTCATCGGCCATCCAGCTCCCAAGGAAAGCCCCGGCGCTTCCGCAAGCTTCCCGTGTGGTCCGAACGCTACGGGATCTATGGCTACGCCGACCTCGTGGAAGACCACGGAACGACCCTCATACCCGTGGAATACAAGCGGGGCAAAGCCAAAGTATCCCAAAGCGACCGGGTTCACGTAGCCCTCATCGCCTTGTGCTTGGAGGAAATGCTTCGCATCTCCATTCCGTCCGGGTTTCTCTTCTATTTTGGCTCACGTCGCCGGGTGGAAGTTCCGCTTACGGCGGACCTTCGCCGCGCTGCCGTGCGCGCCATTTGCGAGGCCCGCGATCTTTTCTCCCAAACCACGCCGCCTTCGGCCTTTCCTACCTCCCGTTGTTATGGCTGTGCCCTTAGGCCTTCGTGTCTTGCTCAATCCTTGAGCTTTGGCTGGGAGGAGTGGACGCAATGAGCGCCCTTTATGTCTTGGAGGACGGGGCGATCCTACGGAAAGAGGGCGACCAGGTGGTTGTGGCGGGCGTCAAGGCTGGCATCCTCCTCAAAATGCCCCTCGAGCAAGTGGAACAGATCGTGATAGTGGGAAATGCCACGGTCACTGCGCCCTTGGTGGCAGAACTTCTGACCCGCGGGATCGAGATCGCCTATTTTTCCCGTGCTGGCGAGTTCCTTGGTCGTCTCGTGCCGGAAACAAGCAAAAACGTGCCCCTCAGGTGGGCTCAATTCCGTGCCGCCTCCGATCCAGAGAAAAGCTTGGCCATAGCCCGGGCCATAGTAAAGGGAAAACTCCTCAACCAGCGCACGCTCCTTATGCGCGCCGCGCGCGAGGGGGTTTCCGGATTGGCCGGAGCTGTAGAGGACCTAAAGCTTCTGGTGGCCCGGGCCGACCGCGCCCAAACTTTAGAAGAACTGCGGGGAGTGGAAGGTGCCGGATCTGCGAGGTATTTCAAGGAATGGCCCAACCTAATCCGCAAGGTGGGCTTCCGTTTTCCTGGTCGGGTCCGCCGCCCGCCCACCGATCCGGTGAACGCCATGCTTTCTTTTGGCTATACCCTTTTGGCCAACATGGTCTTTGCCGCTTGCCATGTGGTGGGCTTTGACCCTTACGTGGGCTTTTTGCACATGGATCGCTATGGCCGGCCGGCGTTGGTGCTGGACCTCATGGAGGAGCTGCGGCCCGTGTTGGTGGACTCCTTGGTGCTGGCCCTCATAAACCGGGGCCAGGTGGAGCCAGAGGGCTTTGAAACCACTTTAGGCGGGGGCTGCCGCATGAGCCGGTCCACTTTGCGCGTTTTCCTGGAAGCCTGGGAAAACCGCCGCCGTACCCTGATTCAACATCCGGTGCTGCGCCAAGAGGTCCCGTATTTTCGCGTTCCCGAGCTACAAGCCCGCATCCTCGCCAAGTTCCTCTTCGGCGAGCTTGAGGAATACATTCCCTTCCTTACGCGATGAAGACCTTTGTTGTTGTGGCCTACGACATTTCCGACGACAAGCGCCGGGAGCGCGTGTCCAAAATCCTTGAGGGTTATGGTGAGCGAGTCCAATACTCCGTGTTTGAATGCCGGCTAGATCGCATGCAGTACTTACGGCTTCGACATGCCCTGGCCGAGGCGATCAAGCCCGAGGAGGACGTTATTTCCTTTTACTTTTTGTGTGAAGCGGATGTTCGGCGGATTGAGCGTATTGGGCGTGGTCCACCCCGGTTTGAGGAAGAGGCGGTGATCGTGGGCTAGAGCCGTGCTAAACTAAGATGTTGATCATCGGGTCTTGGAAAAGTGAACATAGTTTCGCGGACCTGGAGCGGTGCCGGATTCCAGGGGGTTCCGCGGGGTTCGTTTCGCAACGGACTAAATTCGTTCTTTTCATGGCGAAAACTTCAAAAAAGCTTAATACGTTGGGCGAGTTCTGGCGGGGTCCGCGGAACTTGCCAAGAAAGCTGGCATCCGTTTCAGCCTTTCGAGGCGACAGTGGAAATCCCCATCCCACCCTGAAAGGGATTGCGATTCA
>JACIWL010000015.1:4561-33170 GCA_014360995.1 Candidatus Bipolaricaulota bacterium
GAGTGGAAATCCCCATCCCACCCTGAAAGGGATTGCGAAAATAGGCGTATCGCCCAAATCGCTAAGGCGTAAGTATGTGGAAATCCCCATCCCACCCTGAAAGGGATTGCGAATAGATAGACCAAGGCCCTAAATACCTAGGCCCTAGCCGTGGAAATCCCCATCCCACCCTGAAAGGGATTGCGAATATTTGAAGCGCATAGGACAAAAACCGGCACGGGGCCAGTGGAAATCCCCATCCCACCCTGAAAGGGATTGCGAAAAAATCACTTTCCTCATACTCCATCATCCAGCTTAAAAAGTGGAAATCCCCATCCCACCCTGAAAGGGATTGCGAACCAAAATTTTTATAACAGTACGCCACGATGGTTGACGAGTGGAAATCCCCATCCCACCCTGAAAGGGATTGCGAACCGATCCCAAAACTTCATTAGCATGGAGAGCAGTAGTCGTGGAAATCCCCATCCCACCCTGAAAGGGATTGCGAACATACTACCTCCTTCTCCTTTTCCGATCCCAAAACTTCATGTGGAAATCCCCATCCCACCCTGAAAGGGATTGCGAAGTCTTCTTCGCTGCCTTATAGCGCTTAGTCGCTGCTACGTGGAAATCCCCATCCCACCCTGAAAGGGATTGCGAAATTTTTCTTTCGCAGTCCTGTAGCGATTTTCTATCTCGGGTGGAAATCCCCATCCCACCCTGAAAGGGATTGCGAAATACCAAGAACAGGCCTAGTCTAATAAGCATTCTGCCGCGTGGAAATCCCCATCCCACCCTGAAAGGGATTGCGAATCATTCACGTAAACCGCAAGTTTCTCCGGTAAGCTAATCGTGGAAATCCCCATCCCACCCTGAAAGGGATTGCGAATTAATTGCTCAACTACGATCTCTTGGTACATTGCACCGTGGAAATCCCCATCCCACCCTGAAAGGGATTGCGAATGTCCTCCTTTCAAAGCAAGGAGCCCTTAAAAGGAAGTGGAAATCCCCATCCCACCCTGAAAGGGATTGCGACGCAAGTTTGACTGCGTCGTTTGGCGCGAGACTGCCATAGAGTGGAAATCCCCATCCCACCCTGAAAGGGATTGCGACAGCGCTTGAGGATCTTCCTCCGCGCGTTCTCGTCCATGTTGTGGAAATCCCCATCCCACCCTGAAAGGGATTGCGAATATGATCTCCGGCCGCGTCCCAAAAACGAAAGCTAGCAGTGGAAATCCCCATCCCACCCTGAAAGGGATTGCGAAATCGCTTTCCACAGTTTGTACTCATGGAGGATATATAAGTGGAAATCCCCATCCCACCCTGAAAGGGATTGCGAAAGTAGGAACCATTTTGGGCGGCGCCATTGCCCAGAGGTGTGGAAATCCCCATCCCACCCTGAAAGGGATTGCGACTTTCACCAGTTCGTTCATCTCCGCCTCCTTTGCCAGGCCGGTGGAAATCCCCATCCCACCCTGAAAGGGATTGCGACATCTGGTAGCGGATGTCCTCGGGGATAGAAACCCCGAGGTGGAAATCCCCATCCCACCCTGAAAGGGATTGCGACTCCTATACGCCGAATTCTTTTTCGAGGGCCTCTTCAAGGTGGAAATCCCCATCCCACCCTGAAAGGGATTGCGACAAAATACAATGGCGTTATCTGGTACGCTAAGCGCGATTGTGGAAATCCCCATCCCACCCTGAAAGGGATTGCGACTCCCTTACCAAGTCATCCGGCACGATGAAGTCGCGCGTGGAAATCCCCATCCCACCCTGAAAGGGATTGCGACCAGTGTGAAACCCATCATTCACCTCCTTTGAACAGCGCGTGGAAATCCCCATCCCACCCTGAAAGGGATTGCGACTTTGAGTTTCATCACCACCTCCTTTCATCGAATTATGTGGAAATCCCCATCCCACCCTGAAAGGGATTGCGACCACGTTTCCGGTCCCCAACGATCTCGAGCAAGAGAACTGTGGAAATCCCCATCCCACCCTGAAAGGGATTGCGACAAGAGGACGCGGACAAGATGGAGAGCTTGTCCCGCTTCAAGTGGAAATCCCCATCCCACCCTGAAAGGGATTGCGACCAACAACCCCTTCGCCGCGACGACCAAGTCGTCGCGGGTGGAAATCCCCATCCCACCCTGAAAGGGATTGCGACACCCGCTCCTTCGATGGAAGCTGCGGACGAGTTGCAGGTGGAAATCCCCATCCCACCCTGAAAGGGATTGCGACTTCTAGAGCTTGGGCCACCCGCTCCTTCGATGGAAGTGGAAATCCCCATCCCACCCTGAAAGGGATTGCGACAAGTGCGGGAATGCACAAGACTCGCTTCATTTCCCACCGTGGAAATCCCCATCCCACCCTGAAAGGGATTGCGACCATACGAATAGCTTTCTCTTCTGCGTCGATCTGGAAGTGGAAATCCCCATCCCACCCTGAAAGGGATTGCGACCTTGGCGAAAACGCCACGCAATAGCCCGTACCTGTGTGGAAATCCCCATCCCACCCTGAAAGGGATTGCGACATCTAAAGTAAGGCTGCACCGGCAAGGCCTAGTGTCCGGGGTGGAAATCCCCATCCCACCCTGAAAGGGATTGCGACGGTACTTAGGCATTGCGGCCATACTCCCCTCCTTTTCCCCTTATGTGGAAATCCCCATCCCACCCTGAAAGGGATTGCGACTCGATCTCTGCATCGCCTTTAAAGCCGTGTCTGGTGTGTGGAAATCCCCATCCCACCCTGAAAGGGATTGCGACCATTATTACAACGGGGTGAGGCGTCATATTTTTTATAAGTGGAAATCCCCATCCCACCCTGAAAGGGATTGCGACAAATCCGCTAACCTCGAACGAACGTGGCCCCACCCCAGTGGAAATCCCCATCCCACCCTGAAAGGGATTGCTAAGAAGCGGGTGATCGGTGAAAGGAGCGATCAGGGATGAGGTGAAAACCCCAATCCCGCCCTGAAAATAGATTGCCACTCAGATCACTGATCACCGCTCACCGATCACTCCCTCACCAAAGAAATCCCCATTCCCTGAAACGGAATTGCCACCCGTGAACCTGGCCTTCCCCATCCGCTAAAACTGCAGCTACATCCCCAAAGGAGATCCAAAAGCGCCCGAAGAGGGGCAGGAAAGATGAACCACGTTTCGTCAGCTCCTCCAGACCGATCCGAAGTTCCAGATAACCGGCCCCTTGACAGGGAGTGCCAACTGTCGTATCTCAAGACGTGCGGCAAGCGTTAATCCACTAGCGCATGGACCACCCTAAAAGGGACCCGCCAATTCCCCAATCTCCAGTCCCCAAAAGGTTTTGCGGTCCGTGGAGGTCCCACAGGCAAACTGGGCCAGGCTCTCCCCACTACGGCGAACTCAAAAGAGGGTTGCTTTCCCTGCCTGTGATACAATTGCTTTAAAACTCAAGTAGGATAGTGAACCATGAACGGCGACGATCTTGGGGAGAAGATCAATCAGGCCCTCGAAAAATATAACCTTTTCCGAAGCCCGGAATCCGTGGCAAAACTGATCAAGCGAGAGGAAGATAAGATCGTCGTGGAGTTCAGCGGGAATTTTTGCAAAACCTGTGGCGCGTGCGACTGGGTCGAGGACTTCAAATACGCGCTGGAAGACCTCGGCGTGGAAAACGACCTTGTGGAGTACATCGAGCCGGGAAACGATGACGCGCGCAGAATAGGCGTGTTCAGGTTGAAAAAGCCTCAATAAAAAGCGGCATCTCCGTCCCACAGCGCGTTAGCGTTGTCTAAAAACCCCCATTCCATACCATGAAGGGGGCGCCACCTGTCTTTACTTGTTGAAACCCCCGTTCTGAAAAGCAGCCGGCAGTACTAATGAGTATTTACGCCACCACCGCGGACCCCGAAGTTTTGAAGCCACCGGAAGAGCAGGCCCCAGGAGGTTCCAGCTCTTTGGGAGGTGGTGAATAGATGAAAGTAAACCTCGGGACCGTGCTAGCTTTGGACTAGCCGAAAAAGAAGAGCTGGAAATGCTCTCCGTCACCCTCAAAGGGCGCGGAATTCAAATCGCCCAGTTCATCACCATCCCCATAAGGGGATTCCTTCGAAACCGTGAAAACAAACCTTTTACTACGGCAAGACGGAAGTCGGCGACAGGATCCCCTCTTTCTTCCCGGAATTCCCCAAGAAGCAGCCAAGGAAAAAGGCAGCGGAGCCGAGCTTAGGGTAGCGACTGTGAAGGAAGCAGTCCCCTAAGAGAGTAAGATCCCAAGGATGGCGGGGTTGGAGTGGGAAGAACTGGCGAACAAAGTGCGGGAGGAGATGGCCCGCCGCTACCAGGAAGGCCTCTACCGCCCCCAAGGGCTGTTTTCCGTCTGGCCTCCCCTCACCACCGCGGCCTACGACGAAGCCCGCCATCTAAAAAAGATCCTCCTTCGGGAATGCGCCGGCCGCTCCCTCCTCGACCTCTATTCGGGCCGGGTCCAGGCCACCCCTTACGGACAGGTCCTCGTCCTTCAAGAAAGGCGGCCCTCGCCGAAGCTCCCCCTGGACCGGGAAACCGGGGAGGCCTGGATCCTCCGGACCCTCCGCCTCCTCCGCGGTATAGGGGAGATCACCGAAACCCGCCTGAAACTTTCCGGCTACGTCACCCTGCGCGATCTCCTTTCGCACCCTCGCTGGGCTTGGCAGGTGGAACGCATTCTTCACGCGGTGGAGCGTGGGGATCTTCCAACCTTATCAAACCTCGTTTCCCGTTGGTTCCCCGTCTCCCACCCCATCGCCCTTGCCCTTCTTGGGTTTGTGGACCCCGAGAAAATTGCGTTCCTGGACATTGAAACCTTGGGCCTCTATACCGAGGCCATAATCCTCATCGGCCTCGTCAAGCCAGAAAAAGAAAACTTTTGCGTGACCCACCTCGTGGTGCGGGAGATCGCCGAAGAGCTTCCGGCTTTGGTAGCCCTCGCCGAGGAGCTCCGGGATGTACAGGCCCTGGTGACCTATAACGGCCGGGCGTTCGACGTGAACTTCATCCATGGCCGGTTTCGCTACTACGGCCTTCAGCATGAGCTGAGGCAGCTGAACTTCGACCTCCTTCCCTTTGCCCGGCGCTACTTCCGGGAGTTCCTTCCCGACTGCCGCCTGGAAACGGTAGAGAAGGCCCTTTCTGTGGAGCGCACGATCAATATCCCCAGCGCTCTCGTCCCCGAGTTCTACATGGATTACCTCCGGGAGAAAAACATCGGGCCCTTGGTGGCCATCATCGAACACAATCGCCAAGACCTCCTTTCGCTTGTGCTCCTTCTCAAGAAACTTTGGGAGGAGCTGGTGGTCCATGGCCTTTGAGGAGCTTCTTTCGGAGCTTAAGGAGCAGGAGTGGTACGGCAGCCAGATCGTGGCCACCTTCACCCTCCCGGGAAAGCCTGCCTCTTACTCTGAGCCAAAAACCCCCCTCCATCCCGCGGTGCAGCGGTTCCTCGAAGGGCGTGGCCTAAAGCTCTACACCCACCAAGCAAGGGCCGCAGAGCTAATCCTCTCCGGAGAAAACGTGTTCATCGCCACACCCACTGCCTCGGGGAAAACCTTGGCTTTCAATCTCCCCATCATTTCAAAACTCCTCGAGGAGCCGGAGGCCACGGCCCTTTATCTCTATCCCCTCAAGGCCCTGACCCAGGACCAGCTGGTGAAGCTGCGAGAACTTGAAGCCGCGGTGGGCTTGAACGTGCGGCCCGAGATCTACGACGGCGACACCCCAGCGCAAGTACGCCCGAAAATTCGGAGCGAAGCGAGGATCCTCCTCACCAACCCCTATGCCCTCCACCAATACCTTCCCTGGCACCACAAGTGGGCCCGCTTCCTGCGGAACCTAAAGTTTGTGGTGATCGACGAGGCCCATCACTATCGCGGGGTTTTCGGGAGCCACGTGGCCCTTCTTCTTCGCCGCCTTCGCCGGATCCTTTCGCGCTATGGAGCAAAGCCCCAATTCATTTTGGCCTCCGCCACCATCGCCAATCCCGAGGAGCACGGCGAGAGGCTTATCGGCGAGCCAGTCTTGGTGGTGAAGGAAAACGGCGCGCCCCGGGGCGAGAAGACCTTCGTATTTTGGAATCCTTTTTTGGACCTTGAGATGTCCTGGACGAACCAGGTGGCCTCCCTCATGGCTTTTCTCATTGGGGCGGGCCTTCAGACCCTGTGTTTTGCCACCTCCCGCCGCCTGGCGGAGGTCCTTGCCGCCTATGCCCAGGCGAAGCTTCCGGGAAGGCGGGTCATGGCCTACCGCGCCGGGTACCTGCCCGAGGAGCGCCGGGAGATCGAGCGGGGAATTCGGGAGGGTGAGATCCAGGGGGTGGTGGCCACCACCGCCCTGGAGCTTGGGGTGGACATCGGCGGCCTGGACGCTGTGATCCTTGGCGGCTACCCAGGCTCGATAATCTCCGTCTGGCAGCAGGCAGGCCGCGCCGGCCGCGGCCCAAAGCCCTCTATCGTGTTTGTGGTCGGGCAGGGTGACCCCTTGGATCAGTACTTCCTGCGCCATCCCGAGGAACTCCTCACCCGTCCCCAAGAACACGCCATCATCAATCCCAAAAACGAGCCCATCCTCCTTCGTCAGCTCCTCTGCGCCGCCGCGGAATTTCCTCTTACCCCCGGGGACCTCGCATTCTTTGGGGCGGAAGACAAGCTAGCCGCCGCCCTCCTTAAAAGCGGGCTTGTTGCCCAAACCCCCGTGGGTCTTGTCTATTCCGGGACTGTGGCCCCGGTGGAGCTCGTAAGCCTCAATAACCTCTCGGAAAAAACGATCAGGATTGAGGTCGAGGGGAAGATCCTGGAGACTATGGACTACGAGCGGGCGCTGCGCGAGGCCTATCCAGGCGCGGTCCTTTTGCATCAAGGGGAAACGTACCTTGTGCGGGAGCTCGATCTTGAAGGGGGTGTGGCCCATTGTGTGCGGGAGGACGTGGATTATTACACCGAGCCTTTGGTGCGGGAGGATGTGCGGATCCTAAAAACTTTGGAGGAGCGGAGGTTTGGGGATTTACGGGTGGGGCTAGCTGAGGTGCGGGTGGTGGAGGAGGTGTGGGGTTATCGGGTGCGGCGGGCCGGGGTGACCTTGGGCGTGGAGAGGCTTTTCCTGCCACCCTTGGAGTTTGAGACGGAAGGGGTTTGGATGGTCGTGCCCGAAGAGGTGGCTGGCGAGCTTGGGCCGAGCCTTGCTGGCGCCCTTCATGGGGCGGAGCACGCCCTTGTGGCCATGGCCCCCCTCCACGCCATGGCCGATCGCTGGGACTTTGGCGGCGTCTCCACCGCCTTCCACCCAGATCTAGCTGCTCCTTCCATCATCGTCCATGAAGCCTTCCCTAACGGTGTGGGATTAGCGCGAAAGCTTTTTGCCCTCCTGAGGGAGTGGGCGGAAGCTTCGGCAAAACTTGTGGAAACCTGTCCCTGCCAAGATGGTTGCCCCTCTTGTGTTCTTTCCCCGCGCTGCGGCAACGAAAACGAGCCCATGGACAAGCCGGGCGCCGCCCTCCTCCTCACCCGCCTATGCGATTTCCTCCACAAAGGCTAGCGGCTCCGGAATCTCGCCCGTATCGGGCGCTTTGCAAAAGGGTAAAGCCGACCGGCGTTTGCAAAGGCCCAGCAATTTGTGATCGCCTGCCTTTCAGATTGGAAGGGATCGCGGTGGAACTTTTCTTTTCCATTCGAAAGGCGTACAATCTTTTCAAGGGGAGGTAAGGTAGTGGTTACCCCTAAGACAAATTCTTCGGCTAAGACCCTGAGGCCAAAGAAAATCTTTGCTCGCCGAGTCAACCCTCGAACACCTGTCTTGCTTGGGTCTTTGCCCTGTTCGAATTCCACGCAGATTCGACCTCCCCAAAAATTTTCCGAAGGAGAGGTGGATATGCCGCGCGGAAAGGTCAAATGGTTTAATAAGGAGAGACATTTTGGGTTCATCATTCAAGAGAACGGGAAAGACATCTTCTTTCACCAAAACGACGTGGCCAATGGGTTAGTGCTCAAAGAAGGGCAAGAGGTGGAGTTCGAGGTGGAACGAAGCCCCAAAGGCCCGAAAGCGGTGCACGTCCGCCCTTTGCTCCCTTGAACTTCTTCCAAAGCTTAATGAAAAACCACCGGAACGCATTTCAAGATGCAAAGCGCTGAGCAGGCTTGCGTCCTATTGACCACATTCCATATTCATATAAGCCGGCCTGAAAGCGAGACATTATTCCTGCCATTGTTCTAAGCCTTTTGAAAACGGAGCAGATTGTCAAAATATTACCAGAACGCCGCGTAGGGGAAGGACTTGCAAGGGATGTTCATTTTGGATGAAAAGATCGGCATATTTATCCAGACTTTAATCCTGTCGAAGGTTGCGGCCGACTAGTCGGCGCGTGCCGCTTGCCAAAGCCACCAGAGCCGTGGAAAGAAGGATCATAATTATCCCTAAAGCGGAAACACGGCCCCAAAGCCCATCATAAGCATATTTCAAAACTTGCACGGAAAGCACTTCACTTCCCGGGCGAGCTAAAACCGCGGCCACGCTGAGTTCCCGTACGAACATGGTGGCCAAAAGAGTCCACGCGGCGAATGCTCCAGGGACAACAAGGGGTACAACAATCCGCCAAAAAGTGCCAAGGAAGCTTGCTCCGCAAACGCGGCCGGAATCCTCAAGGTCCTTATGAATTTGGAAGAAGGCGCTACCAAGCGGACGAACCCCATAGGGCAAGTAGGTGCCCACGTAGGCCAAAAGAAGAGCCCAAACGGTTCCATAAAGCGGGGTACGCACTAAAAACCACATGAATCCAATACCAATTATTAGCCCAGGAAAGGCGTAACTCATGAAGGTAAGAGAATCCAAAAGGGCGGTGAGGCTAGAGCGAATGCGGGTGACCACATAGGCCACAAAAAGGGAAAGGAGGACCGCGGCGGTAGCTCCAACTATGGCGAGGATTACAGTGTTCCTGAGGGCTCGCCCGGCTATGGGATCGCTGAGGACATAGACCCAGTTAGCCACGGAAAAAAGCTCCCAGGCCTTGGCGCTCGGCGGTACCACGTACGGCAGGAAGCTCATATACACAAGGACCGCGAGGGGCAAAACGACCAGGATCAAAAAGAAAACCAGAACTCCGAGGAAAAGGGGATAGCGAGCCAATCCGAGTTTGATCACCCGTGGCCGATAACCCTTGCCGGTGACAGTCACAAACTTTTCGCTTTCCGCGGTAAGGCTCCGGTAGACGTACACCAAGATCAAAGCCACTGCCAAAACCAAAACGCCCACAGCAGCAGCCCGACCGTAGTCCGGAGACCAGCCGATGGAGATGATCCGGTAAATGTAGGTAGTGAGAATCTGTACACGGCCGGGGATGCCAATCATCTGGGGCACGGCAAAAGCTGCAAGGCTTCTGATGACCGCGAGCATGAACGCCGCAAGCACTGCCGGCCGTACCAAAGGCAAAGTCACCCGCCGCAGAACTGGGCCGAACCCAGCGCCGCTTACCCTCGCTGCTTCCTCCAAAGTCGGATCAAAAGAGAACATGGCCGGCGCCACCACCATGAACGTCACCGGTACATCCAAAAGTCCCTCAAGAAAGATCATTCCCCCAAGAGAATAAATGTTGATCGGCCCTGAAGAGACGCGGAAAAGGGAACGAAGCCACACGTTTATAAGCCCATTGGATGGGTTGAGAAGCATGATCCACGCCGCCGCAAAAAGCACGTGAGGGAACATCATGGGCACGAGGGGAAGGACCTGAAAAAGCCCCTTACCGGGAATGTCCGTGCGCACGTTTAAAAAAGCCAGAGCTGTTCCTAACACCGTTGCTAGCATTGAAGAACTGAGAACAAAAATGAGGGTATTTCCAATGATCCGAGGGAAAAGAGGGTCGGTGTAAACCGCTACATATTTAGCTGTGGTAAAGGGACCAATTCTTCCAAGCCTTTGAGAAAAACTCCCCAAAAGGAGCATGACGGCAGGTCCCAAGGTAAGCAGGGACACAATAAGGATCAAGCCAAAGATGAGGAGCCTCTTCATGAAAATTGGAGGAAGTTTCAGGCTCGAATGACCCTGCACCATTGCGGCGCCACCTTGAGCTGGATGGGCTCCCCCGGTTGAGGGACGGTGGAAATCGTAGGATCAAGTTCGGCCAGCACCAATGTTCCCTCGTCCAGACGAGCCTGTACCTCGTAGCGCTCCCCAGTAAAAATCGCGGAGACCACCGTTCCAGAAAGAACGTTCCCTTCCCCCGTGAGGGTAAAGAATTCGGGACGGATCACCACTACGACTTCGCTTCCTAAAGGAAAATCTGTGCTTGTCACACACCGCAAGGCTCCAAAGGGAAAGCGAACCTGAGCATAGCCATCTTCGTCGCGGCCAAGGAAGACTCCCCTCAGAAAATTTGCCCTCCCAATGAAATCCACTACAAACGGGTCCTCGGCAAAAAAGTACAACTCTTTAGGTGTGCCGCGGGCCACGATTTTTCCCTGGTTCATCACGGCAATCTCGTCGGAAATGGCCAAGGCTTCGGCCCGGTCGTGGGTCACGTAGATCGCGGTGATTTTGAGCTCCAAAAGAAAAGTGCGAAGCTCGTGGCGGGTGGCCTCGCGAAGCTTCGCATCCAGGTTAGAAAGGGGTTCGTCGAAAAGGAGGATGCGAGGCTCGCTTACCAGGGCCCTGGCTAGGGCCACACGTTGTTGTTGACCTCCGCTTAGTCTTGTCGCCGGCCTGTCCTCAAGGCCCGCGAGCTTCACCATCTCCAACACTGCCCGCACCCGGCGCTCGATTTCCTGCTTTGGAAATCTTTTGACTTTGAGGGGGAAAGCCACATTTTCAAACACCGTCATGTGCGGCCATATAGCATAGGATTGGAAAACCATGCCGATTTCCCTTCGCTCCGGTGGGACGTTGACCCTTTTCTCTTTGGACCAAACTAACCTTTCGCCAAACCTTATTTCGCCCGCGTCTGGGTCCTCCAAGCCAGCGATGGAGCGAAGGAGCGTGGTTTTCCCACACCCGGAAGGGCCCAAGAGGCTAAGGACTTTTCCGCTCGGGCAGAGAAAACTGACGTTGTCCAAAGCTCGGACACTCTCGGCTTTCGTGCGAAAAACCTTCGTGAGATTTATGACTTCCACTTCCATACCAACCCCGTAAAAAAGAAAAGGGCGGGCGACGTTTAAGCGCCCGCCCCTATTCCTTCATTTCTTGAAGATTTTGGCGAAAAACTCGCTCCAATACGCGATCTCTTCATCGGAAAGATCGCGGACAGGTCGTATCTGTGCCTCCTCAATGCCGGGGATAGGAGGATAAACCCCGGCGTAGAGCACATACTCGCCGACTTTCTCCGCAAGGAGCTGCATGGCCTCTTTGGAGAGCCAAAAATCAATAAAGAGTTTAGCGGCGTTGGGGTGTTTAGGGTCCTTCACCATGGCAATAGCCCGCGGCGAGCCAAAAAGCCCCTCCGTGACATTAGCCCACATAAGGGGAGCCGGGGCCTTTGTGATGATGTACTTGGGCATGGAAATCCCCAATGCCTTCTCTCCCCGCGCGATAGGATCGGGGGTAGGGCCGAAAGAAGCCACGAACATAGGATCATTGGCCGCGAGTCCCTCAAGCCAAGTCACCCACTCTTCCTCGCTACCAAACACGTTATTTTCTTTTAGCCCCACAAGCCAGGAGATTGTGGTGGCATGAGTAGTGGGATCGGGCATGACGATTTTCCCTTTCCACTTAGGATCAGCTAGATCGCGATAGGAGGTAGGTACCTCTTCAGGCTTGACAAGCTCGGTGTTGTAAAGGATGCACACGTACTCGATACCGAAAAGCTGGATCACCCCATCTGGGTCACATGCCCACTCTGGGTAATTGGCGCTCTGGGGGGACACATAAGTTCCAAGCACTCCCTCTTTCTTCAGAATTTGCAGGATGGGCAAAGGCCCCTGGACCACATCGGCGAGGAGTTTTCCAGCAAGAAACTCCGTCATCACCGTTGGGATAAATTTATCAGTGGAGATGCGCACATACTCCGCGGGAAATCCGTAGATTTCGGAAAACTTGGCCATGATGGGCTCAACCGCGGTTATATTTGCGTAGAACACCACCTTTCCCTCGGCCTTGGCCGCCTCGACTAACGCTTGGTCCTGGGCTAAAACGCCCGCCCCAAACACAACCAACAGAAGCCAAAACCACACGAAAAGTCGCTTCATGCAATCACCCCTGTTTAAGTATAGCTTAGGTTCCGGGGATATGCGACTTTCGTGAGAAATTAGAGCCCAAAGGCTTAACCTTTGACACTATTGTCCGCTCCCCTGGACGTTTTCATTTGTGTGGATAAGGGGATTCATAAGATCGGTTTGCGCTCACAGAATCCACCGGGAAAAATAACAAGCAATTCGCGGTTTTGGAGTGGGTACCAAGCTCTCTCCTCGTCCGCCGGCTCCGAGGCCACAACCACAAAACCCTCCCCCTCCCGAACCCAAAGGGTGAAGTAATCCGGATCTTGTTTGTAGGCGCAAAGCGCGTAGAGATTTTCGCCATCGGAAATAAGAAGGTTCAGCCCGGTATAGTCCTGCAAAAGCTGAAGGAGCTCAGCCAGACACTCCTCAAGCCGCTCGGCACTGCGCGGCCGCCATCTTTTCCCAAGCCAAAGGAGGATCTTCCGCGTATCCGTGCCCAACCAATCGCCAAGAAGGTGAGCATCCCGAACCGTTCCGTTATGGCATAGGAAAACGCCGTCGTAGAAAAAGGGGTGAGCGTAAACGGCCCCACAAAATCCCCGATATTCCCGGGAGGATTTGCGGGCATGGGCTAGGAGCACCAGGGCCTCCGAATCTATCGGACCAGGAATTTCGTTTTGGGTAAGGACCCTTGGGCCAAACCGAAAGAGCCTCCATTTGCCAAAAGGGTCGCGGAAAGCATAGCCGAGCCCGTCGCGGTGAGGGGCGTTCTTCCCCCGCAGGCTTAGGCCTAAAAGCCCGGGAGAAGCATCCACCAGCCACCTTCGTATGGGAAAAGGCTTGGAGCTCACCACCCCAAGCATCCGGCACATCCTCAACGCCCCCTTTTCAGAGCGGAAAGGACGGCCTCCACCGGAAGAGTGTTAAGAACGTCTTTGGATTCCGCCCAACCGCGGCGCAAGGTCAGTACCCCGTATTCCAGAAAGGAAAAATGGTCGGCAGCGTGGGCATCGGTGCCTAGGATGAACTTTACCCCGTATTCCAGGGCCCGCCGGATGAGATCCGCCGGAAGATCCAGGCGCTGGGGATTGGCGTTTATCTCTAGCGCCGTCCCGGCCTTGGCCGCGCGGCGAAAAACTTCGTCCCAATCCGCCTCATATGCCGGACGCTCCCCGATAAGCCTTCCCGTAGGATGCCCAAGAACGTCCACTCCCTCGTTTTCCACCGCCCGCACAAGCCTTTCCGTCATCTCTTTTTTGGACAGACGAAAGTGGGTGTGCACGGAGGCGATGACCAGGTCCAGCTCAGGAAGGAGATCACGGGGCACATCCACCGTTCCATCCCTGGCGATGTTTGCCTCCACTCCACAAAGAAGGCGGAAGTCCTTCAAGGTCTCGTTTAGGCGGCGGATCTCCTCGATCTGGCGGCGTAGCTCCTCCGGGGAAAGGCCGGGGATGGCCTGGGCAAAGCGCATGTGATCGGTGATGGCCACATAGCGGAGCCCCTGGGCGCGCCCGACCTCCACAACCTCCAAAATGCTCATCTTCCCATCGGACCAATCGGTGTGCACATGGAGATCGCCTAGAATCTCTCCAAGCTCCACAAGTTTAGGAAGGGCTCCAGCTTCGGCGGCCTGAATTTCCCCTTGGTCCTCCCGCAACTCCGGCGGAATGTAAGAAAGGCCGAGGGCTCGATAGATCTCCTCCTCGGTGCGCCCGGCGAGCAGGCGGTCGTTTGCGTCAAAAAGGCCGTACTCGTTCAGTTTCCAACCGCGGGCCACCGCCCGCTCCCTAAGGCGGATGTTGTGGGCCTTGGAGCCCGTGAAGTACTGCAAAGCAGCGCCGAACGATTCTTCAGGCACGATGCGCAAATCTGCCTGCAAGCCCCCGGAAAGCCTGACCGAGGACTTCTTCGGCCCCTGGGCCAAGACCTCTTCTACCTCTGCCAAGGTGCAAAAGGCGCGGGCGGCCTCCTCCGGGCGATCGGATATGGCCAAAAGGTCGAGATCTCCCACCGTTTCCTTTCCCCGGCGGAGGGAGCCCGCCGGCTCAACTTTTTTGAATAGACCTGTGGCCAAGAGTTTTTGGCAAAGGCTCCGCGCCAGAGGGAGGGCGTAACCCAAAAGCTCGCGTTTCTCCGCGCCGCGGGCCTCCTGAAGCCCGCGCAGGATCTTCTCCTCGACCTTAGGGCCAAGCCCCTTGACCTCGCGGATCCTCCCCTCCCGCGCTACCCGCTCCAGATCCTCCAGAGTGCGCACTCCCAGCGCCTCGTAAAGAAGCTTAACAGTCTTGGGTCCCACGCCCTCCACCTGGGTTAGGGCATAAAGATCCACGGGCAATTTGGCCTTGAGCTCCTCGTGAAGGGCGAGCTTGCCCGTTTTTACGATCTCCTCGATTTTTCGCGCGATGGACTCCCCGACGCCGGGAAGCTCGTGGAGGCGGCCTTGGGCCACGAGGTCCTCGATGGGGATGGGGCAGGACTCCACAGCCTGGGCGGCCCGGCGGTACGCGCGCGGCTTGAATTCCACCCCCTCCAGCTCCAAAAGGTCGGCCACCTCATAAAGGATCTTGGCCACCAAGCGATTCTTCATCGGTAAATCTGGGCGAACCTTTCGAATGAGCGGTCATAGGTGCGCTCCACTTCCGGGGGGAAGAAACAGGCCGGAAGTTCACGATGGGAGAGGTGGTATTGGAGGCACTCGCAGCAGCGCCCCTTTCTGGAGCAGTTGGGCCAGGTGCACGGGCAGCGGGCCAGATTCTCCTTGAGGTTCGGACAGCTCGCCACGAAGAAGACCTCCTTTCCCGGGGATTCCCCCGCTGCGGCTATAATGCCGGCACTATGGAGTTAAGGCAAGAGGTTTTCGAACGCATCCAGCAGGACACAAGGGGTGAGCGCCCGCACTACGAGCGCTACTGCATCGCCGCCGTTCCTCACACCATCGAGGAGGTGTTTGGCCTTCGGCCACCTCGGCCGGGGCTTTATGAGGAGCTGGAAATTCCTCAGGCCCAGGTGGTGGTCAGCGTGATTTTGGACGGGGTGGGCTGGCGCCGCCTGGAGCTTTTGCGGGCCGAAGGCCTCGTAGACCTCGCGCCTTTTTTGGATGGGGGACGCTATCTCCCCCTGACCTCCGTTTTCCCCACCACCACCACTGCTGCCTTGAGCACCCTCTCCACGGGGGAGAGCCCGGTGGTCCACGGCGTGTTGGGGTATAAGCTCTTTCGGCCGGAGCTGGGGACGATTGTGGACATGATAAAACTCGCCCCGCCCGCGGGCCGCGAAGATTCCCTAGAAAAACTTGGTCTTAGCCCGGAAAAAATCCTCCCCGTCCCCACCCTTTACCAGCGCCTTTCCGCCCAGGGCATACCCTCCATCCTCTTCCTCCCCCGGTACATCGCGGACTCCGGGCTATCCAAGGTCCTCTACCAAGGGGTTTCCCGCATCGTGCCCTTCCTCACCGCCTCCGACCTCCTCATGCTTCTTCGGGAAGCCCTGAAAAATAGCGAAAGAGCCCTCCTGTCTGTATATTGGCCGAGCATCGATTCCTTGGCCCACACCTATGGGCCTCGCTGCGAGGCCTTTTCCTTGGAACTAGCACATATCCTTTCCGTTTTGGCGCGGCTTTTGAGCTCCTCTCCCCGGGATTTCGTGCTTTTTGTCACTGCGGACCACGGGTTTTATGAGGCTGATCCGGAGCGGGACATGGTGAATTGCGCGGCCCAGGCCGCCCTGCGCGAGGCTCTGCTTTTCCCGCCGGTGGGTGATCCCCGCGCCGCCTATTTCTTCCTGAAACGGGGCAAAGAGGGGCTCGTGGAAAAGTTCTTCGCCGAGTTCTTCCCCGAGGATTTTTTGATCCTTCCGGTGGAGGAGGGCCTGCGTCGGCACCTGTGGGGGCTAGAGGAGGTCCGGCCCGAGGTGCGGGCTCTCATGGGGGATCTTGTTGCCATCTCCAAGCGCCGGAAGTTCGTCCTCTGGCCCACCGAGGAGTTCAAGTTGCGCGGGCTACACGGCGGGCTCACCCCCGATGAGCTCTACGTTCCCCTCATCGTGAGGCCGGTGGAAGGGAGGAAAGATGCCGGTGATTAGGAGGCTGGAGGACGTTGAGGCGCGGGATATCTCCGATGGGAAGGAGATTGTGGGGGTGATAAAAAAGGTCCTCATCGGACCGAAGGAGGGCGCACCCACGTTCGCTGTGCGCCTCTTTAGGCTGGCCCCGGGAGGGCACACCCCGGCCCATACTCACCCCTACGAACACGGGGTGATCGTCCTCCGCGGCCATGGCGAGGTCTTGGGAGAGGGTGGACCCGCTCCCATAAACCCTGGGACGGTGGTTTTTGTTCGTCCCAACGAGTTTCACGGGTTCAGGAACACGGGCCAAGAGCCTTTTGAGTTTCTGTGCATCGTCCCAGTGGACGTGGAGAAATAGGCCATGGACCTCTGGAAGCTCCTCATCCTTGGGGTAATCGTGCTAGGGCTATTTTTGGTTTTGGGAAGGCCGCCGGGGTTTCCCAAACTCCCTGAGGGCTTACGCATCGAGGAGGGAACTTTTCGCATCCTCTCCCAAGCCGGGACACGGGAAGAGATTTTCGGGATCTACCCGGTGGAAGCGGGTTTTCGGGTAGTCAGCATCCTCCACGAGAGGGGGAAAGTCCTGGTGGAGGCTGATTTTCTTTATGGGCTGGACTGGACGCCCTTAGCTGGGACGATCACTCAACGTGAGCCCGCGAAGATGCGCTGGCTTTTCGCTTTCAGCGAGGAGGAAGTGGTGATCCGCCGCCAGGAAGGGCCACGGGAATTTACGCAAAACCTCCCCCTTTCGGAAAAAACTTTCCCGTTCGACCACGATCTTTTGGCCCCGTGGTATGGGCTCTTCCGGGAGGGAAAAAAGGACCGCGCCAAGCTCTTGGACGTGCGCACTGGAAAAACCTACGAACTTGCCATTGGGCCTGGGGAAGAAGTGGAGCTCCTGGTGTTTGGCCGTCGTATTCCTGTGGAGCGGCACCCTGTGACCCTCGAGGAGCAAAACTTTTGGGTGTATCGGGAGGGAGAACTTCTCCTTGGGCTTCGGGGCGAGGGATTTGAAGCTTATTTAGTGGAGATCCTGCCGGAGGGGATCCAGGAATCCACTAGAGGGTGAGCTCGTCCCAGGGGATGTCAGAGCGGGTTCCATCGGCCCACTCCACTTGTGTTGTGCGGGAAAAGACGTTATGGGCCAAAATTTTTCCGGTGCGCCCGTTTAGTTCCACACGCTGGCCCGGCTCGGGAAGGCCCTGGAGGGCCTGAAGGTAAAGCTCCCGCTCGTAAGCGAGACAACACTTGAGCCGACCACAAGCGCCTGTTAAGCGCTCTGGGTTCAAAAAGAGCTGCTGCTCAAATGCAAATTCCAAGGGAATTGGCCGCAAATGGGTAAGAAAGGTGCGGCAACAAAGGGGACGGCCACATGGCCCAAGAAGCCCAAGGATTCGGGCCTCATCCCGCGGCCCAAGCTGCCTTAGCTCCACTCGCATTTGAATTTCCCCGGAAAACTCCCGGAGGAACTGGCGAAAGTCCACCCGCGCCATGGCGGAAAAATATAGGCGCAAAAAGCTTCTCCCTAAATCAAGTTCGGCAGCTTTGAATTTGAGTGAAAGGCCCGCGGTTTTAGCCCTTTCTTGGGCCCTTTGTCGCAGGCGCTCCGCCTCGGCCAGGCACTCCTTATAGGCCTGAAGGTCCTGTTCCCCGGCCGGGCGGAGGAGCCGGCCGGAAATCTCCACCCGCTCCCCCAAAGGAGAACGAAGAACCCGCACAAGCCAAAGGCCGTGTTTGTCCTCTTCCACCCAGATCTCGCCCGGAAGGCCGACGGGACCGGCCCAGGCCGCCGCGTGCACCTCCGGCCAGGGAGAGACCCTTCTCACTAGCGCTCTAAGCCCTTCCGCGGCCAAAGGAGCACCACCTCCGCCAGTAATCGCTGGTTGGCGTTCGCCTCCATCTCCCCCCGGGCCAAGGAGACCTTCCTCGCCCAGGAGACTAAAAGGGCCCGGGAGCTCTTTGCCTCTTCTTTTGCAAGCCTTTCCCGCAGGAGTTTGAGGAGCTCCCAGAGGAAGTCGTGTAAGGCCCCGGTGCGGGAGAGGACCTCCGCCGCCCTTAGCACCTCAAAAGTGGGAGCGCGCAAAAGCCCCTCCAGGATAACCTCGGCAAAGGCGCGGCGGCGCAGGGGATCCGCAGCCTCCCCAGAAAAGCGCAGGAAAAGCTCGGAAAGGGGTAACCCGCGCGCTTCCTCCTCAGCCTCCACCAATTCCCGGAACACATCCCTCTTGGGATCAAGGAAATTTTCGAGTTCGTCCTCCCTTTCCTCGCAAAGGGAAAGGAGGAACTCCGTTTCCCGCGGGTCGTAGCCCGCGCGGCGCAGCGCTTCCTGCCACGCTTCTTTGGGGGAGGGAGAAAACCGCAAACTGCAGCGGGAGCGGACGGTGGGGATCACACGGTCCGGAGCTTCCCCATAGAGGATTAAGGCAAGATATGGCGGAACCTCCTCGAGGAGTTTGAGCAGGGCATTGGCCGCCTCTGGGGTGAGGCGCTCCGCTGGGCCAAGGAGGGCCACCCGCCTTGGGCCGGCCACGGGAGCATAACGTGCCCAGAGGGCAAGGGCCCGGACCTCCCCGATCCCCAGCCACCTTCCCTCGGATTCCACGGAGAAGAAATCGGGGTGAAGGCCGAGGCGGCCGGAAAGGAGGGCCTGGGCCCGCAGCCGCGCCGCCGCCCGCGCCCCTCCCCCGCAATAGAGCTCCGGAAGCATCGGGAAAGCCTACGCCCAAGCCATCCCCCAAGGCAACCCTTTGAGAAGAAAAGCGCGTGGCGTTACCCTGAGATCGTGCGCGAGAAAAGGCTTCAAGAAACACGGGCCATCATCGAGCGCACTATCCTCGTGCGCCGCGTCACTTTGGGAGTTTTTTCCCTCCTGGCCCTGGCCGTGACCGGCTTCCCCCGCTTTCCCTTCAACCCCCTGTTCGCCGTGCCGTTCGCCTGGTTCCTCCTCACCTTCCCCTTCGGCTGGCTCATTAGGCGCCAAAGGAGCGTTCATTCCCTCCATAACGTTCATGCCGCCTTTCTTTCCGGAGAGGCCGTGCTTGTGACCTATCTTGTGCATCGGCTAGGGGGCGTGGCCTGGGTGGGTGTGCTCTTTTACCTCTTCACCGTCATGTACGCCAACTTCTTTTTGCCGAAATACGCGGGCTATGTGGTCACCGCCATCGCCGTGGGTGGATACGCGTTGGTAGCCCTTCTTGAGTACTTCGGGGTTCTTTCGCATCTCTTTCCCTTTCCCGTGGAGGAGCCTTCTTACAAAAACCTCGCGTATGTGTTGACCACAGTGCTTGTGGGCGGGGTGGGTTTTTACAGCGTCCTTGCGTTTACGGTGCGGGCCTTTGCCTCCCTTTATGAGCGAAAAAATTTGGAGCTTCTTGGGCGGGAGCGGGCCCTGGCCAGGCTTTCCGCGAAGCTCCTCACCGCCCAGGAGGAGGAGCGGCGGCGGATCGCCCGGAAGATCCACGACGAGGTGGGCCAGATCCTTGCCGCGGCCCGCTGGGCCCTGGCCGCCGGGGAAAAGGAGGAGGCGGAAAAGCTTTTAGCCCAGGGGATCGAGGCCCTGCGAAATTTGGCGCGGGAGCTGCGCCCGCCCCTTTTGGACGAAGCCGGCCTTGCCCCGGCCCTGCGCAAGCTCCTTGCAAACTTCACCGCCTCCGGGATCCACGCGGAGGCCGAGATCGAAGAGGCCCGCTACCCCGAGCTGGTAGAGACCGTGGCTTTCCGGGTCATCCAAGAAGCCCTGGAGAACGTGCGGCGCCATGCCCAGGCCAAGCAGGTCTGGGTGCGGGTGGAGGAGGAAAACAACTGGCTTTTGGGGGAGATACGGGACGACGGCCGCGGATTTGAGCCGGCCAAGACCACGCCCGGCCTGGGCCTTTCCGGCATGCGGGAGTGGGTAGAACTTCTGGGCGGAACCCTCCTTATCGAGTCCAGCCCGGGGCGAGGCACGCGCGTCCTCTTTCGTCTTCCTTTGCACACAACAAAGCTTTAGAGACCTTATTCCTCTAAGGCTAATCGCTTTGCCGGGAAGTCACTCGTAGCGGAGGGCCTCCACCGGATCAAGGCGGGAAGCGCGTACCGCGGGATAAAGCCCGAAGATAAGCCCTACTGCGGCGGAAAAGCCCACAGCCAAAAGGGCCGGATACCCAGAGATCACAAACGGCCAGCGGCCAAACAATGCGCCAAGCCAGGCGGCAAGCCAACCCACACCCAAGCCAAGAAGGCCGCCAAAAAGACAAATAACCACAGCCTCGAGCAAAAACTGGTTGCGAATATCCCGAGGACGTGCCCCCACGGCCATACGAATCCCGATCTCCCTCGTGCGCTCGGCCACGGAAACGAGCATGATATTCATGATCCCGATTCCTCCCACAAGAAGGGAGATGGCAGCAACGCTGGCCAAAACAAGGGTCATGGTGCGGACGCTTTCCTCGTAAGTGGCGATCATCGTTTTCTGCACGGTGACGGAATAAGGAGTAAGTGCGCGCTGGGTGCGCGTAAAGGCGAGGGGCGCAGCAAAAGCTGGGGCAGCAAAAGCTGTGGGACCGGCGCGCTGGGCGGCTGTCCCCGCTTGGGCCGTGACGGAGGCAAAGGTTGCCGCCAAGACGCCCTCAATGGCGCTGGCCGCCTTTTCCACGGACTCCGCATCCACCGCTTGGGCAATGTAGGTGGTAAATTGCCGGCTTCCCGTGAGGGTTTGCAGGGTGGAGAGGGGAACATAAACATAGTCGTCGAGGGTTTGGTTACCCACGGTCCCCCGTTCCACCATCACCCCCACTACCCGAAAGGCCACCTTCTGCCCGCCAAGCTCCAGGGTGAGGGTTTCCCCTACCGCCGTCCCTTCGGGAAAGAGATCCTTGGCCACACCGGCCCCAAGCACCGCCACTTTTTGCCCTTCATCTAGCTCATGGATGAACCGGCCGCTTGCCGGGTAGAAATTGTCGAAAAGGAGCGGGTAGTTAGGGGTCACTCCAAGAAGGGAAAGGTCCCGGGATTGGGTGCCCAAGACGAGGGAAGCCCTGGCCTGGGCGATGGGGACTACAAGGGAGACGTAGTCGGCGGCGGCCAGGCGATCGGTGAGCTCCTGGGTGAGGGCCCGGGCCGCGGCCGCCGACTGAATGGCTGTGGGAAATACGTTGATGGTGATGGTGCGGATCCCTAACCCGGCGATGCGCTCCTTCATTTGGGCTGTGGCCCCACTTACCAAGGAGATGGTGGCCACCACC
Source organism: Candidatus Bipolaricaulota bacterium (assembly GCA_014360995.1). GTDB lineage: Bacteria > Bipolaricaulota > Bipolaricaulia > Bipolaricaulales > Bipolaricaulaceae > DTER01. The sequence goes on from JACIWL010000015.1 coordinate 25,973, forward strand.
GCCGCCACTCCGATCACGATCCCCAGAACGGAAAGGCTTGTACGCAGGCGGTGGGTGCCAAGGGCCCCAAGGGCACTGCGCAAAAGATCAGCAAACATGCCGCTCCTCCTGGATTAAGCCATCCCGCATGGCCACAATTCGCTCGGCCGCGGCCGCTACCTCCGGCTCGTGGGTAACTATCACCACCGTTCGACCCTCCTCGTTGAGGGATCTGAAAAGCTCCACAATTTCCCGACCTGTTTGGGTATCGAGATTTCCCGTGGGTTCGTCGGCAAGGAGAAGCTTGGGGTTGTTGACGAGGGCCCGGGCGATGGCCACGCGCTGCTGTTCTCCTCCGGAAAGCTGATTGGGGCGATGGTGGGCAAATTCCAAAAGCCCCACCCGTGCCAGGGCCGCCATGGCCCGCTCCTTCCTCTCCGCGGGCCGCACCCGCGCATAGAGCATGGGAAGAGCCACGTTCTCCCAGGCGGTGATCCGGGGAAGAAGATGGAATTGCTGGAAGACAAAGCCGATTTTGCTATTGCGCAGGAGGGCAAGTTCATCGGGGGAAAGCGAGGACAGATCCAGGCCCTCGAAGAGGACCTGGCCTTGGGTGGGCCGATGCAGGGCGCCCATGAGGTGAAGAAGGGTGGATTTTCCCGAACCCGAGGGCCCCGTGATGGCAAGAAATTCTCCCTCCCGCACCACCAGGTCCACCCCCCGAAGGGCCCGGAAGAACGTCTGGCCCATGGGGTAGTCCTTCACCACTTTGCGGAGCTCGACGAGCACGTTCATGGTCCACCCCGCGGGGTAAAGCCCGGTATGAGCTGGGGGGCTGTGGTTTGTGTGGGTGTGACCGCGCGAGGGTTGAGAAGGATCTCGTCTCCTTCCTGAAGCCCAGCTTTGATCTCCGCCCAAAGGTCGGAAGTGACCCCTACTGTCACCTCCTGGCTCACCGCTTTGTTGTCCACCACCTTCATCACCGCCCAACCCCGGCCAGTTCGCACTAGAGCGGAGATGGGCACGCGCAAGACGTTTTGGGCACTGGCCACCGTAATCTCCAAACGGGCGGTGTAGCCCACCAGGATCGCCGGATCAGTCTGAAGAAGTTTGGCCGTCACCGGAACCACTGTGACTGAGCCGCGGGTGACCGCTTGCCCTCCTATTTTCACAATCTCCACCGGGAAGATCTTCTCCGGGAGGGCCTCGATCACGGCGATCCCGCGTTGCCCGACCTTAAGGGAGGGCACGTCCAGCTGGTCCACCGTCACCTGCACGAAAAGCTCGCTTGTGTCAATAAGGGTGAGGGTCCAGTTCTCCGTGGCGGAACTGGCCTGGGTGATCTCCGTGACCACCCCAGAAAACGGGGCTTTGATGGTGGTGTTCTCCAGATTAGCCTTGGCCAGCTTATAGGCAAGTTCGCGCTGGTTTACCAAAGCGGGAATGCCTTGGGCCTTAGCCTCCGCCAAGGCCTGCTCGGCCTGAAGGAGGGCGAGCTCCTCCTGAGTGCTATCGAGCTGGACAAGTACCTGTTCTTTAGTAACCCGATCGCCCACACTCACCTTAAGCTCTTTTAGTTTGGCTCCGGAGAAGGTGAAGGTGTACTGCTGTTTAGGCACAACGTTGCCGTAGGCGATCACCGTCTTGGTTATGTCCCCGCGGGTTACGCGCACGGTGGGCCCAAGGCTTTGGCTCGCAGTGGAAGCGCGGTTGCGGCCGAAAACGACCCCCAAGGCTACGCCAATGACCACTAACCCGATGAGAAGCCCCAAAACCCACGGTCTTTTCCATCTCTTCCTAAGCCTCAGAACCTTTCCTATTTGCTTCATTTCCACCAGCCCTCCCACTCCACGGGCAAGCCCAAAAGGGCCTGAAGATTCAGGTAAGCCAAAAGGAGTTTGGCCAGGCGCTGCTGGGCTTCCAACATGAACGCCTCTTTTTGCCTCTGGAAATCAAACCAATCACTTTCGCTCAAAAGGCCTGCCTCATACTTGCTGCGGTTTATCCGTTCCTTGAGCGCCCATTGCTCCTCCTCGAGGGGAAGCTGTTCCACCGCCTGAAGGGCAGAAAGGAGAGCCACGGATTGGTCGGAGAGGCGCTGGCGCACGGTGGAACGCGCAGTTTCCAAGTTAAGCTCAGCCAAAGCCAACTGTACCTCACTCATCCGGACTCGGGCAGCATAGTCGGGAGAGAAAAGATCAAATTGGATGGACCAACCGAACGTGAGGCCATCTGGGCCCGCTCCGATTTCCAAAGAAATTGTGGGAAGCCAGGAAAGCCGCGTGCGGTCCAAAGTTTTCTTGGCCTCCTCCACCTCGTCCTTTGCGGCCTTTACCTCGCTTGCGGCCTCCACGACCTCTTCAATGTTTAAGGAAGTCAAAAGGTTTTTGGCCGCGGCGACGATCTTTTCCTTATCCAGGGAAACAGGGGCAAGGGTGACGTCGCCTTCCAGACCCAAATAGTCCCGAAGAAATCGAACCTTTTGTGCTTGGTAATCATTGCAGGCTTGTTGATAAGCAAGCTCGGCTTGGATCAGGGAAAGACGAGCACCAAGGAGGTCAAGCTCCCCGGCAAGACCCGCAGCAAACTTTTCCTCCATGGTCTTGAAGTTCTGCTCGGCCTTGTTCTTCGTGCTCTCGGCCTGTTTCACTTGAGCCTCAAGGGAAAGAACGTCTAAATAGCCCTTGATCACGTTCACAATCACAGTGGCCTTGGTCTTCTCTAGCGAAGCCCGCGCGGAGTCCACGGCCTGGGCTAACTTAGTCAGGCTTTCGCTTGCGGCCATGGGATTTGTCAGATCAAGGCCCAGGGAAAAGCTCACGTTCCACGATGAATACCAGCTCAGGAGGGAAACCCGTCCCGTAAGCTTATTGGAGGTTCCCACGGGGAAGCTTACGCTGGCGGCAAGGTTTGCCTGCGGCAAAGTTCCCGAGGAGGGGAGTAAGCTTAGGGACAAGGTGGGGAGGATCGATTTCGTTTGGGCGGCACCAAATTGAAGCTCGGCCAAAGAGACCTGGAGCTCCGCCCGCTTGATGTCGGGATGGTTGGCCAGGGCGAGCTCCACGGCCCTGGAAAGGGTCAACTCCTCTCCTGCGCCAAACGTCAAAACAAGAAACAACAAGGTAGAAAGCACGGCAAAGACGCGGGGTTTCACGGCTTTGTAAAGTATAGCGGAAGATGTGCAGATTCTGTGCAAATTCGGTGAAAGCCACGTGGACGATAAAAAATGCTACGATTGAGTAGGATGCGGGGGACTGTCCTTTTGGCCGATGATCATGTGCTTGTCCGCGAGGGTTTGCGAAAGCTTTTGACGCGCGCGGGCTTTTGTGTGGTGGATGAGGCCAAAGATGGGGAGGAAGCCCTAAGAAAGGTGGAAGAGATAAAGCCCGAGCTAGTGCTTTGGGATCTCCTCATGCCCGGAGGCGGCCTGGATGGCCTCCGGCGGCTCAGGGAAAAGGCGCCGGAGGTGAAGATCCTCGTCCTCACCGCCCTGGATATGCCGGGCCTGGGAGAAGAGGTGCTGCGGGCCGGAGCCCAGGGATTCGTGGCCAAAACCGCAAGCCCGGAGGAGCTCCTTTCCGCCATCCACGCCGTCCTCCGTGGCGCGCATTTCCTCCCCAAAGAGGCATGCCTCACCTCCCGCGAAAGGGAAGTCCTTGCCCTTCTTGCCCAGGGGCTGCGCATTGTCCAGATCGCTGAAGAATTGGGGATCTCTCCCAAGACCGTGGAATCCCACCTGGAAAACATAAAAGAAAAGCTCGGCTGCCAAACGGTGCCCGAGCTTCGGGCGCTGGCCATGCGCTGGCAAACTCCTACGGATTCCCCATCGCCCAGGGACTAAAGCGAAGTAGGATTTAACCTGTGCGGGTTTTGGTGGTTGACGACCATCCGGTGGTGCGGGAGGGTCTTGCCGCTCTCCTCAGCCGGGCGGGTTTTTCCGTGGTGGGAGAGGCCGCGGATGCCGCGAGTGCTTTGGCCATCGCCGCCAAGACAAAGGCCGAGGTGGCCGTGGTGGACGTGGCCTTACCAGGAATCTCCGGGCTTGAGCTTTGTCGCCGGCTCAGGCGGCGTTTCCCGGAGATGCGGGTGGTGCTTCTCTCCATGTTCGACGAGCCGGAGTGGCGGGCGGAGGCGGCCCGCGCTGGCGCTTCCGCGTACATCCTGAAAGACGCCTCAGCGGAGAAGCTCCTTTCGACCCTGCAGCGCGTGGCTCAGGGAGAAAACCTCCTCCCCAAGGTCGAGCCGGCCTTGCCCCTCACCGCCCGCGAACGGGAGGTCGTGCGCCTTTTGGCCCAAGGGAAGAAAACCCCGGAGATCGCAGAACTCCTTTCCCGCTCGGTGACGACGATCCGGGCTCACAAGGTCTCGGCCATGCGCAAGCTCGGGGTCCACTCCACACGGGAGCTCCTCCAGGTCGCAATGCGCCTGGGCCTTGTTCCGAACCTCAATCAGCCGGAGCCATGATCCTTGAGCGCTATCGGCCGCTGATTGTGGAGGGCCTGACCAAGGCGGTGGGCTTAGATGGCCCCCTTGGTCTTCTTGTTCGTTATCCCCTGGGGCTTTCCGAGGCCGATGGGGCACCGGGCCCAGGGATCGGGGGAAAACTTCTCCGCCCCTCTTTGGTCCTTTTTTCCTGCGAGGCCCTGGGCGGGGAAGTGAGGGAAGCTTTGCCCTTGGCCTGCGCCTTGGAGCTTGTCCACAACTTTTCCCTCGTGCACGACGACATCCAGGATGGCGATGAATTTCGGCGAGGAAAGCCCACGGTCTGGAAAGTTTTTGGAGTGGGCCAGGCCATAAATTCCGGCGACGCCCTTTTGACCCTGGCCCTGCGCGTGGCCCTGGATGCCGAGCTTCCAAGCGCGTCGAAGATCATGGCCCAAGAGACGCTCGTTTCCGCAACGTTGCGGATGATCGAGGGCCAGGTTCTGGACCTCGAAGGCGAGGGAAAGGTTCTTGGGGTCAGGGAGTATTTGGAAATGGCGCGCCGGAAGACCGGGGCCCTTTTGGGTTGTGCCTTGGCTTTGGGAGCCATCGCCGCCGGCCGGCCTGAATTCCAAAAGATCTCCCAAGAGCTCGGGGAAGAATTGGGCTTGGCCTTCCAAATCCGGGACGACATCTTGGGAATTTGGGGCGATCCGGAAAGGACGGGAAAGCCCGTGGGCAGCGATCTTCTCCGCAAAAAGCGTTCTTTCCCCGTGAGTTTCGCATTGGAACGGGATCCGGCGCTTGCCTCCCTTCTTTCCGCGCCGAAGGGGAATATGGAGGAGATCCTTGAGAGGCTTAGGAAGCTTGGGGCCAAGGAGGCCGCGGAGAAAGAGGTGGAGAAACATCTTTCGGCTGCGGAGATGATCGCAAGAGAGCTTCCTTGGCCTGCCTGGGCCCGCACGGAGTTCCAGGAGCTTCTTACGTTTTTGGCAAAAAGGGAGGCGTAATGGGGCGGCCCATTTCCCTTAGTTTAGACCTTGCGCGCTACCTTCTTCCCCGCCGGAAATGGCCCGACCGAGGAAAACTTTTTCCCATTGTGCTCATGCTCGAGCCCTTGGAAGCCTGCAATTTGCGGTGCGTTGGGTGCGGTCGAGTGCGGGAATATGCCAAAGTCATGGATCGCCGCATGTCCGTGGACGAGGCCCTGGCCGCGGCGGAGCGGGCCGGAGCTCCCGTGGTCTCCGTCTCCGGCGGCGAGCCCCTTTTGCATCCACAAATTGCGGAGATCGTCCGCGGGCTTATCGAACAAGGGCGCTGGGTGTACCTTTGCACCAACGGCCTCCTTCTTCGGGAGAAACTCGCGGAATTCCCGCGCCACAAGAAACTTTGCTTCGTGGTGCACCTCGATGGGACGGAGAAAATCCACGACTCCATCACTCAGCGTCCCGGAACTTTTCAGGAGGCCATTTCCGCGATCAAAGAGGCCCGGCGCCAAGGCTTCCGGGTGGCCACAAACACCACGGTGTTCCATGGCTCAGACGTGGCCGACCTAAAGAAGCTTTTCCGGGTCCTCACCGATCTCGGCGTGGAAGGCCTCATGATCTCCCCGGGCTATGCCTACGAATCCGTGCCGGAGCGCGAGCTTTTCCTGCGAAAAGAGGAGGCGATCAAGGTTTTCCGCGCTTTACTTGACGGGAAAAACGGATTCCGCTTCTACGACAACCCCTTGTTCCTCGCGTTTTTGCGGGGCGAGCGGGAGTATCGGGAGTGCGCGGCCTGGGCCATCCCCACCTACACCGTTTTGGGCTGGCGCCTTCCTTGTTACCTCATCGCCGACCGGCATGTCCAGGACCTTGCGGAGCTCCTCGACCCAGCGATTTGGCAGAGGTATGGGCCGGGGCGGGATCCGCGCTGCGCGGGCTGCATGCTCCATTCGGGCTTTGAGCCCCAAACTGTCCTCGAGGCGGTGAATCGGCCATGGGCGCTCCTTGGGAGGTGATGGTGGTGGCCGCGCTTCGCACGGAGCTCCTTTTCGTCCGGGGCCCCAAGGCCGCGTTAGGAGTGGGCGCCAAGGCCCGCGCCCGCCTCCGCACAGTATTAGAACGATGCCGACCCAGTGCCGTGGCGATCGTGGGCTATGCCGGAGGATTGCGCGCGGATCTTCCCCCGGGAATTCTCATCTTGGCCGATTCTGTTCTCGACAAAGAGGGCGAAGTAAGGGCGGATGAGCAGCTCCTTTCCCGAGCCAAAGAGCTTCTTCCCCATGCCCAAGTGGGTCCAATCTTCACTGACGAAAAACTCACCCCGCTCGCGGAAAAAACGGAGTTAGAGAAAAAGGCCCTGGCTGTGGACATGGAGTCGAGCCATCTTGCCCGGGAGCTTTTCTCCCGCCGGATTCCGTTCCTCGTGGGACGGGTGGTTCTGGATGCCCGTTGGGAGGAGGCGCCGCAGGGCCCTCGCGCGCTTCTTTGGGCCGGCCGGGCCTTGCGCTGTTCCTGGGTTTTGGGCCGGGCAGCTCCTGCACTTCGCACCGTTTTGGCGGAGGCCATATGACCGAAAGACGCCTAAGCCGGGTGGTACGGGTGGGCGAGGTCCTCCTTGGAGGAGGAAATCCCGTGGTGGTGCAAACCATGACCAACACGGACACCCGGGATGTTCCCGTGACAATAGCCCAGATCCGGGCGGTGGTGCGGGCCGGCGCGGAGATCGTGCGTGTAGCTGTTCCCGATATGGCCGCGGCCCAGGCCATCCGGGAGATCAAAAAAGAGGTGAGCGTGCCCATCGTCGCCGACAT
>JACIWL010000016.1 GCA_014360995.1 Candidatus Bipolaricaulota bacterium
ACCTCTGGCCGCAGGAACCCGTTTTCCAAGTAGCGGAGGGTGTCCACCACGGGGAGGACCGGCACGGCCGCTCCGTGCTCCTCGGCGGCGGAAAGGACTCTTCTGATCAAATCAGGACTCACCAGAGGCCGCGCGGCATCGTGGATCAGGACCACCTTCCCTTGGGCGGCCTCCACCCCCGCGAGGGAAGAATCGCGCCGCCGCACGCCGCCCGTCACCACGCGCATGGGAAAATCCAGATCCTGAAGGAGCGAAACCACGCGAAACTCCGTCCCCGGCCGGGCCACCACCACAAGCTCCTCCACCTCTTTCACCGCAAGAAACGCCCGCACGGAGTGGACTAAGACAGGAAGGCCGTGAAGCGCGGCGAACACTTTATCCTGGCCAAAGCGCTCCCCGCGCCCCGCGGCGAGGATGATGCCCGTGGCCCTCACGATTTTGGCCGGCTGAAGGAAAGCTTCCGCAGCCCGGTGCCATCGGGGTTAATTGCCCACGCTCCCCACGTCCCGTCCCGATTGGAGTTGAAAATGATCGCCCCGTTTGGGGCCCAGGAAGGGTTCACGTCCACGGCAGGATCGGTAGTGAGCCGCCGCACCTGGCCGCTGGCCACCTCCACCACGAACAGGTCCCAGTTATCCTTCTCTTGCATCCCGATGAAGGCGAGCATTGCCCCATCCGGGGACCAGGTGGGATAGATCACATCCTGCCCCATCTGCACGAGTAACCGCTCCACATTGGTCTCTAGATCCAGGAGATAAAGGCCGTAGACCTGGGCTCCCGCAGGCTTGGCCACATAGGCCAAAAAACGGCCGTCCGGGGAGAGGACGGGCTGCCAGAAGTCCACTGGCTCCTCTTTCCCGCCAAAAAGGAGGGAGCATCCTCCGGAAAGGAGCGCGAAAACCCCGATGACTGCCACCTTCAAAAGCTTCATGAGCCTAATCCCTCCAGATTCGCTAGAATCGAAGACATTGTACGTGGGCGTGAGAAATCCCACCACGGTGGGCGAGCTTTTGGCGTGGGCCGCAGAAAGGCTTAAAGGGAGGCCTTCCCCTTTGCGGGAGGCGCGGCGGGCGCTTCTTTTGGCCACAGGGGAGCGTTCTCTCCGCAACGAGGAAAAACTTGGCCCGTTTGAGCGCGGCCGCTTCCGGAGGATCGTGGAAGCCCGAGCGCGGGGTGTTCCCTGGCCAGCCCTGGAGGAAAGCACGGCTTTTTTGGATTTTGAGGTCCTGGTCCCGCCGGGCGTGTTTATTCCCCGGCCGGAAACGGAAGAATTGGCGGAATTGGCCATTTCTGAATTCCAAAAAGCCCCGCCTTGCCCGCGCGCCCTCGATATCGGCACGGGAACAGGGGTTTTGGCCATCGCTTTAGCCAAAGCTCGCCCGGACGCGGAGGTTTGGGCCGTGGATGTGAGTAAAAGGGCCCTGGGTGCGGCAAAACGTAACGCCAACCGCCTGGGAGTAAAAATCAAGGTGTGCCGTTCCGACTTATTTTCTGCGGTGGAGGGGCAATTCCATTTGATCGTGGCCAATCCTCCTTACGTGGCCAGGGAGGAACTGCGGGCGCTACCTGAGGAGGTGCGAGATTTCGAGCCCCGCCGCGCTTTGGACGGAGGAGAGGAGGGCCTTACAGTTTTAAAGGCCATCGTGAGGGAGGCCCCAAAGCATCTGGAACCGGGGGGTGTGCTCCTTTTGGAGATCTCTCCCGTTCAAAAAGAGGCGCTCCTTTCTTTGGCTAAGAGCGAGGGAAAATGGGCGGAAACGCGGGTTCTTTGGGATTTGTCGGGCCGGCCCAGGTTTTTCCTCGGGCGCCGATGCTAGCCATCCAGGTGGCGGAGCTTAGGTTCGCCACCGAAGAAGGGGTCCTTGTGTTCGATGGCCTCTCCTTTGGCGTGCCCCGAGAGGGGTTCGTGTGGGTGGTGGGGCCGGTGGGCTCCGGGAAAACCCTGCTTTTGCGCATCCTCCTTGGGGAGGTCCGGCCACACGGGGGACAAATCCTCCTTTTGGGCCGGAACATCCGGCGGCTCTCCAGGTCAAAGTTTCAAAAGCTTCGGAAAAAGGTGGGATACATGCCGGAGGAGCCGAACGTCCTCTTTGGGCGCACCGTGCTGGGGAACCTTCAATTTAAGCTGCGGGCCCTGGGGGTGGGAGGAGAAGCGGCGAAGGAGGCGGTGGAACGGGCCTTGGATTTGGCGGGGCTGCGTGGCCGCGAAAAGGAGCGGCCGGAAAACTTAAGCCCATTGGATCTGAAGCGCCTGGACCTGGCTTTGGCCCTGTGCCCGGATTCTTCGGTCCTTTTGGCGGATGACCCGCTACGACACCTGTCTTCGGAGGAGCAAGAAGCCTTTCTTTCCACGTTGGAGCGGGTGAATCAGGGAGGGGTTACCATCCTTGGGACGAGTCGTGAGGCGGCGCTCCTTTTGCGCCGAGGTTTTTCCCCCAAGGGCGAGATGAGGTCCATCGTGTATTTGCGGGAGGGCCTGGAAAAATGAAAGCTTTTTTGTTCGTGGTCGCGGATTTTCTGCGCGCAAACCTCCGCCAGATCGGGATCATTCTCCTTTGGGCCCTCAGCGTGGCGTTGGTCCTCCTTTCCCTCGCCGCTCTTTGGGGGCTTCCCCCTTATCAGCCGGCAGGGCCCGCTGTTTCCCAGCGCTTTTTCCTCCTCACTTTAAGCCCCCTTCTTTCCGAGGCCGAGATAAATCGCCTGGCCTGGGACATCTGGGGCTGGCCGGAGGTGGCCAAGGTCTCGTTCCGTTTTCCGGGGGAGAACGACCCCGAGCCCGTTTCTGAGCGAACGCTCGTCGTGGAATTGCAACCCGGAAGCGATCAGGAAGGAGTAGGGGCGAAACTGCAAAAGCTTCCTGGCGTGACGAAGGTGGCGGTGGTGGAGCGCGCGGTGATCCCGCCCCAGGTGCCTTCCTCCGCGCGGGTCGGGACCATTGTCGCTTTAATTTTGAGCGTAGGCCTTTGTTTCCTTCTTGGGGTGCGGGTGATAGGGGAGGCGAGGCGGCGTTGGGCAAGGGAACGGAAACTTTTGCGCGACGGTGGCGCTCCGCCTTTTATTTGGCGCGGACCGGAGTTTTTCTTGGCGGGTTTGGCTGGGCTCCTTGGGGCGGGAGTGCACATGGCCGCGTTGTCGGTGGGGATGAGGTTCATCCCACCAGATAGCGCCTGGGTGGAGCTCGTTCAGCTTGGGCCGAAGGCCCTGGCCTTAAGCGTGCCTGCTGGACTTCTCCTTGGGCTTTTGGCGGCGATCCTCAGCCCTCACTCGTAGCGCAAGGCCTCCACGGGCGGAAGCCGGGCGGCGCGATAGGCCGGAAAGATACCGGCGACGGCGCCCACCATGAAGGAAAAGAACAGCGCTCCAAAAACCAAGGCCAAGCTCAGAACCGGGCTGAAGGAGCCCTGCGTCTGAAACATCCGACTCACCACCGCGGTGGCCACCCAAGCTAAGCCGAAACCCATCAACATTCCCAGGGCTCCTCCAGCTAGCCCCATTAGTCCGGACTCGAACAGGAAAAGAAGCAAAACGTGGATGTCTTTAGCTCCCACGGCCTTGAGGATGCCGATCTCGCGGGTGCGCTCCAGCACCGCCGTGTACATGGTGTTCATCACCCCCACCCCGCCCACGAGGAGGGCGATGCCAGCGATCCCCGCCAAAAAGGCCTGCACCCCTCTGATCACCGACTGTATGTTCCTTGTGAGATCCTCGAAATCCGTGAGGGAGGCGTTGCGCTCGCCCACCGTTCGCAAGTGGTCCCGGATGCGCTCCCGCACCTCCGCCACGCTCGCCTGTTCTTCGAGCCTAATTACCGCGTACTGCACAAGCTCCGGTCCGGGGAAAAGCTCCCGCAGTTCCGTAAGAGGAATGACCAGAAGATCTGTTATGGTCAGTCCCCCGGTGGCGAAACCTCCGGCCCGTTGGGCCTCTAATATCCCTACCACTGTGAACCTGCGCCCCTCAATGACAACATCATTGCCCACTTGTGCTCCCAGAGCCTGGGCGGCCCGGCTTCCCAGGAGAACCTCTCCTCTTTCGGAAAGGGGTCTTCCTGCGGCCACGCGGAGGTTCATCTCGGCCACAAACTCCTCCATGGCCGGGTCATAACCCAAAACCGCCAGGAAACCTTTGCCGTTGGGCCCTTCCACATAAGCGGTCTCAGTACGCACGGCGATGGCACTGCGTACCCCGGGAATGGCCCGGATGGTCTCGATGTCCAGACGAATACGCTGCCCCAGATTCAGGCCGCCGGAGGTCACAAGGATCGTGTTGTATCCCATAATGCGCTCCACCTGCCTGGCGACGGAGCGCTGGAGCCCTTGTCCGATGGAGATGAGAGCCACTACTGCGGCGGTGCCGATGAGGATCCCGATCACCGTGAGCCAGGATCGCAAGCCTCGGTGGCGGATGTTCCTTAGACTCAGCCGGAAAAGGTCGCGGAGCATCAGAACACCTCCACGATGAGTCCGTCCCTGAGGCGCAGGCGCACTTTGGCCACCTCGGCCGCCTCCGGATCGTGGGTGGCCAGCACCACGGTGCGGCCCTCGCGGTTCAGCCCGGAGAAAAGCCCCAGGATCTCCCTTCCGGTGGCGCTGTCCAGGTTACCGGTGGGTTCATCGGCGATGATGAGGGCGGGATCAGTCACCAAGGCCCGGGCCAAGGCCACCCGCTGCTGTTGGCCGCCGGAAAGCTGTGTGGGTCGGTGATGCATCCTCTCGGAAAGCCCGAGTCTGGCCAAAACCTCTTCAGCCCGCTTCCTCCTTTTCCTTGCCGGAACTCCTAAGAAGACCAGGGGAAGCTCCACGTTCTCCAGGGCGGTGAGGTTGGGGATGAGGTTGAACATTTGAAATACAAAGCCGATGTGGCGGCCGCGCAGTTCCGCAAGCTTCTTTCCGTTGAGCTTGGAAACGTCATGTCCGTTCCAGAGCACTTGGCCGGAGGTGGGCCGGTCCAAAAGCCCCAGGATATGAAGGAGCGTGGATTTCCCCGAGCCCGAGGGGCCCATGAGGGCCAGGAAGTGGCCGGGTTCAACCCTAAGGTCGACCCCTCGCAGGGCCGGGACCTCCACCTCGCCCAGCCGGTAGATCTTGGTAACCCGCTGGAGCTCTACCAGGGCGGAATTCATGGGCGCTGGTATTTCGTGAGGACCATTTCGAAAGTTATTCGTCCCCCTTGTTTAACCCGCAGGAGGGGCAGGAAATACACGGGATCGCTCAGGCTAAACCCCACCTCGATCACGGTGTCCGGGCGATCCGCTGGCCGGAACTCCCCAAGAAGGCAAAGAACCCCGGCGATTTCCCCTTTTTCCCGCGCATAAAACTCCCCTCCGGGAAGGGCGTAGCGCTCGCCCACGTTAAGCACCTCCCTTCGGCGAATGAGGACGTTTAGGGTGGAAAGATCGATTTGGCTCCCCATGGCGGTGATGAAAAGGGGAGCCCCAAGGAAGCCAAGCATGGAAAGCTCTGCTCCCGCTCCCTCCAGGTTCACGCTAAGGGTCACCCGATACACCCCTTCGGGAAGGCTCTCCACCGCCAGTCGTAATTCCTGGGCTGGCCCAAGCCCACGCAGGGACCAAACCATCTCCGTAAGACCCGTGGGAAAATCGGAGATTTCAGCCTGGGCTAAGCCCAGGACGCCAAAACCCACCAAAAGCGCGAACAAGAACCTGCGCATATTTCGCCCCCAATACACAAATTTTACGAGCTTTTTTCTTTCCTCTCCACTTGGAGGTCCACGCGGCCAAAGCGCCAGCGGAGGATACCCCGCCGCAAAAGAACGTAAATTCCAACTCCTACCTGTATCAGCTCCACAAACCGGAAAAGGACATTATAAGCAAAGGCGCTGGAGATGGAAATCCCAAGGAGCCGGAATACGCCGGCGCGACCGCCGTCCGTAAGCCCAAGTCCTCCAGGAGTGATCCAAAGGAGCGCATTGATGAAAAGGTTCAGGGTGAAAAAGAGCGAAAGCTGGGGGAAGGTGAAGAGGACCTGCTTTGTGAAATAAAAAAACACCTGGGGTCTGATATAGGTGAGGAACACCGTGACGAGCTGTAGCAAAAACGAGCCCAATACATGCCAAAAGCGGTGGGAAAGCACATGATGGATTTGGTTTTCCATCAGTGAAGCGCTTTCCGCCAGGCGGGTGAGCATTCCCCGCCAACGGATGATGCGCCCAAGGGCCCTAATTGTTCGAGAAAGCCATTGCAAATTGAGGGAAAACGTAATAACACCCAAGGTCAAAAATGCCGCCATAACCCCCAAACCCAGAGCTATCGCTCCTTTTTCCGCTAAAGACGCGGCGGGAGAAAAAAGGGCGAAAAACCCGCCGATGACGGCGAAGAAAAGAAGGGAAAGCCCGCTGAGGAGCCTTTCCACCATGGTGGGAGCCATGACGTGGGCCATGCTGACCCCGGCCTCCTTGGCCACCCAGTACACGCGCACCGGTTCCCCGCCAAGGTAGGCGGAGGGAGTAAGGTAGGTTACGGCGGAGCCGGCGAGCATGGGGTAGAGGATTTGCCTCCAGCGCAGTTTTATCCCCGCTCCCCGCAAAAGGAGAAACCAGCTCAGCGTCCAGACGAAAAAGGAAAGGGCAACATTCCCTACCACGGCCAAAAAGCCAAGGCCCCCTACAGCTTTAAGCTCCTCCCAAACGTTTCTCGGGCCGGAGAGGTAAATGAGACCAAAAAAGAGCCCAAGGCCCACGAGGACGAGAGCAAAGGAAGCGGCCCAGCGAAGGATGGTTACCTCCCTTCAAGATAGCGGAGGAGGAGGGCCAGGGCCGCCTCGCTAGCTGACCACCGCACCCCCTGCCGCGAGCCCCGGAATTCGTGGCGCTCCACCTTCACCCCCTGGGGGCTGGCTAGAGCGATGTACACAAGGCCCACGGGTTTTTCCGGGGTGCCTCCGGTGGGGCCAGCGATCCCGGTGATGGCCAGGGCCAAATCCGCGCGAAAAAGGGCCCGCGCCCCCTCGGCCATGGCCCGGGCGCACTCCGCGGAGACCGCGCCATGCTTTTCCAAGATCTCCTTGGAAACTCCGAGCACCTTGTTTTTTGCAGCATTGGAGTAGGTGACGACCCCGCCCAGGAAGTAGTCGGAGGCGCCAGAGATCTCGGTGATGCGCATTCCCAAAAGACCGCCGGTGCAGGACTCGGCTACGGCGAGGGTAAGGCCCTTTTGGCGAAGGAGTTCGCCCACTTTAGCTTCCAGCAAGGTCCACCTCCAAGGCCCGCGCCAAAAGCTCACTCATCATCACCAAATCCCCGCGCAAAAGGACGTCGGAGTACGGATCATAGGGCGTGGGCTCGGCATTGGCAATGATGAGGCGCGCCCCCTGACCCAGGGCAAAGGGGACGAGACCGGCCACCGGCCAAACGGTGAGGGAGGTCCCCAAAACAAAAAGGAGGTCCGCCTGGGCCAATTCCCGTTGGGCCTCGTCGAAGGCAGGGGTAAGGGGCTCGCCGAACAGAACCACATCGGGTTTCACTAGCCCCCCGCACGGACATCGCGCAAGCCCCGTCCTTTCTACTTCCCCCACCATCCACTCCAAGGGGTAATTCTTCCCGCAGGAAAGGCACGTGCCGGAGCGGGCATGCCCATGCACTTCCAGGACCCGCTTGGACCCGGCGCGCTGGTGGAGCCCGTCGATATTCTGGGTGATGATTCCCTTTAGCACCCCTTTTTCCTCCAGCGCCGCGAGGAGTTTGTGCACGGGATTGGGTTGGGCCTTGGACATATGTTGAAATCGCCAAAGCCAGAAGGCGTAAAAGGCCTGGGGATTGCGGTGGAAGCCCTCGATGGTGGAGACCTCCTCGGGGTTATACAGGCGCCAAAGGCCCTGGGGGCCGCGGAAGTCGGGGATGCCCGAAGGAGTGGAAACCCCGGCCCCGGTGAGGGCCCAAGCCCGCTTGGCCTCGCGAAGGAGGCGCGCGGCAAGCCGTATTTCCCTTGGGCCAAGCCCCATAGTTTCAAGTCTTAGCACCCCCACAGGCTTCTGCAACCCCGCTTGCCCTAAAAGCCACGGCCGAATATCATTTTTCTGCCATGGCCGGCCACTCGAAGTGGGCAAACATCAAGTACCGAAAGGAAAAGCAGGATAAAAAGCGCTCCAATCTCTTTTCCCGCCTCACCCGGGAGATCATCGTCTGTGCCCGCCAGGACCCCAACCCGGAGACTAACCCCGCCTTGGCCCAGGCCATCGAGCGGGCGAAGGCGGCGAACATGCCGAAGGAGAACATCGAGCGGGCCATCCAGCGCGCCGCCGGCGGTTTGGAAGGCACAAACCTCCAGGAAGTGATCTACGAGGGCTATGGTCCGGGTGGTGTAGCCATTCTCCTGCGGGCCTATACGGACAACCGCAACCGCACCGCCGCGGCCGTGCGCCACATCTTCGAAAAGCACGGGGGCTCTTTGAGCGGCGAAGGGAGCGTGGCCTGGCAATTCGAGCGCCGCGGCATCATCCAGATCAAGGCCATCCCTCCAGGAATGGATAAAGAAACCCTCGTCCTTATGGCCGCGGAAGCTGGAGCCGAGGATTTCGTGGAGGAAGACGAAACCATCACCTTTTACACCCAGCCTAAGGACCTCGCCGATGTCCGGGACGCCCTGAGGGAGAAGGGCGTGGAAATCGAGCGGGCGGTGATCGGATTTCTTCCCAAGACCACGGTTCGGGTGGAGGGCCCCGAGGCCGAACAACTCCTTAAACTCCTCGACGAGCTAGACGAGACCGAGGAGGTCCAGGAGGTCGTGGCCAACTTCGACATCCCCGACGAGATCCTGGCCCGGGTGGAAGGGGCCTAAGCCATTTTCAGCTGCTTAAACGCCGGGTTTTAACACTAGGGGAAAACCCTGGGGAAGAAAACCAGGAAAAGAGAGACAAAAAGCGGCAAAAGCCAAAAGTTTGGAAGGGCCTGGGGCTGAGGGATTTTGATGAGCTCGTAGCTCCGTAGGCCTTCGGGACCAAGGCGGGCCCAGCCCAAGGCTTCCCCATGATGTCCTGCCTGAACGATGGGCACCTTTCCCACCCAAATCGGCTCTTCCAAAAATCGATGATTGTGGCCAAGGATGAAAAGGGAGCATTCCTGAAGGACCCCTGCCAAGGCCTTAGCCCTTGCGAAGTCCATATGCCCCAAAACGATGAGAAGATCGTGCTCGGGGGCTTCCTTTAGCGCCGCAGGAAGGCTTTCCTTAGGGTCGGTGAACTTGACCTTGGGCCAAAGGGGCCAGGGGTACTCCTCCCAAAGGGCGCCGAGGATGAGCACCCGCACTCCTTTCGCCTCCAAAAGGAGCCAGCGGAGAACGGGGATCTCCCCCTCGACGTTTGTGACCACTACCGGAAAAGGGGCGTCAGAGAGAAGCTGAAGAAGGAGGGGCCCAAGGTACATCTCGTGGTTCCCCAAAACCATGGCTTTATAGCCAAGCGTGGCCATCATCCTTTGGGTGGTCCAGGCCTGAGAAGGGCCAGTGAGGCGTGTAAGGTCCTCCCAAGCGTCGCCGGCATCGAGGATGAGGTCGGCCTCTCGCAAAACGGGGGCCAGGGCCTCCAGTCGGGGGAGAGCGGCATGCAAATCGGTGGTGAAGGCCACGGTGATCTCCCAGGCGAAGGAGGGGAAAAAGAGGGCTAGAAGGAGAATCCAAGCCATAGGCTCAAACCTCCTTCCCGGATGAGAGCCGCACCCCAAAGGGGCCGGAGGTAAACACGAAGTCCCAAGGCCATTTCATCGCCCAAGCTCCCAAAAAGGGAGAGCTCTGGCCCGCAGAGGAGCTCCCAGGAGAGATTTAGCTCGGAGGGGCTGCGGACGAGGGCCAAGAGGGCGTAGCCGGGGGCCCGGCCCACGGCCACCCTGGGCGGCGGAACGTCAAACCACAAAAACCAGGGTCCATCCAAAAGCCGTAGGCGCAATCCCAAATTGGGCTCGCTTTTTCCCAAAAAGAGCTGGAATGGCCCAAGGGGGAGAAGAAACCAGGGCTCCGGCCCAAGGACAAATTCCCCTCCTCCGCTCATGGCCGCGGGAAGGTCGCCTAGGGCCCAGAAAAAGACGGCGAGCTCCACGGCCCATATCTTACAATGGAGGCGATGCTGACGAAGGTGAAGGAAGCCATCCGGCGCTATAAGCTCATCCAGCCGGGGGAGAAGGTTTTGGTGGCCGTGTCCGGCGGGGCGGACTCCATGTCCCTCCTTTATAGCCTTTATTGGCTCCGCCGGGATTTTGAGATGGAATTGGCCGTGGCCCACCTGGACCACGGGACCCGCCCCGACACCGCGGAGGACCTCAAGGTGGTAAAAGAGGCTGCGGAGGAGCTCGGGCTTCCCCTTTTTTATGAGCGCGTGGATGCCCCCTCCTTTGCCAAGAAGGAAAAGCTGAATTTGGAGGAGGCGGCTCGGCGGCTGCGCCGGGATTTCCTCCTCCGGACGGCCCGCGCCGCCCAGGCCCAAAAGATCGCCCTTGGCCATACCCGCACCGACCTGGCGGAGACCGTGCTTTTGCATCTCATCCGCGGGGCCGGACCGGCCGGGCTAAAGGGCTTCCTTCCCGCCTCCTTCCCCTTCATCCGCCCCCTCATCCTCTGTACCCGCGAGGAGACAAGGGCCTTCTGCGCGGCCCATGCCATCCCGTTCCGAGACGATCCAACCAACTTCGACACGCGCTATTTGCGCAACGCCATCCGCTTGGAGCTTTTGCCAAAGCTTCGGGAATACAATCCCCAGGTGGAGGAGGCGTTAGCCCGCGCGGCCAAACTTCTTGGGGAAAGCGAGGAAGTCCTGGAGTGGGCTACGGCCAAAGCCCTCGCAGAATTGCGCGAGGGGAAGGGCCTTGACCTTGGGAAAATGAGGGCTTTGCCCAAACCCCTTCAGGCCCTGGTGGTGCGGGCCCTGGCCAGCCAATATGGGGTTCACCTCTACTCCCGCCACGTGGAGGCCATCCTGCGGGGAATCGAGCTTGGCCGGGGTGGGGAGTACCACTTGCCCAAGGGCCTCGTGGCCCGGATCGGAGGAGGGCTTTTGGTGGTGGAAGAGGACAAGCCTCCGCCTGCGGGCCTTTGGACCTTGAACTTCCCGGGAAATACTGCCGTTCCCGAGCTTGGCTGGTGCTTCGCCTTGGCTGAAGAAGAGCGGCCCCCTTCGTTGGATTCCCACGACCCCTGCCATATCTACGTCTCAAAAAGGAAAGCCAAGCTTCCATTTTTCGCCCGCGCCGCCCGCCGTGAGGACGTGTTCCAACCTTTCGGGGAAAGGAAGAAGAAAAAAGTGTGGGACGTCCTGGCCCGCCAGGGCATCCCCCGATGGGAGCGGGAACGATGGCCGGTGGTAGCGGATGGACAAGGGATAGTGTGGGTGGTGGGAGTGCGCCCAAGCGGCGAATATTCGGTGGAGGAGGATGAGAAAGAGGTGATTTCCCTCCGGGCTTGGCGGATATGACCACGTTTTTGGTTTTTGTTGGGACGATCCTGCTCCTTGTTGGGGTGCATGAGTTTGGCCATTTTCTCGCGGCGAAACTCCTGCGGGTGGGGGTTCTGGAGTTCGCCATCGGGTTTGGCCCGGCCCTCTGGACCTGGAAGCGGGGAAAAACTCGGTACAGCCTGCGCCTCCTTCCCTTGGGGGGTTATGTGCGTCTAGCCGGGGAGGGGCCGGAGGTTGGGGATTTTTCCCCGGAGGAAACCTACTATGGTCGACCGGCCTGGGCCCGCTTTCTCTTGGCCCTCGCTGGCCCGGCCTTCAACGTCTTCCTCGCCCTCCTTTTGGCCTTCGCCGGCTTCCTCTTCATCGGCCTTCCCAGGCTACGCGTGGCCGGGCTTGTCCCGGGAAGACCGGCGGAGGAAGTGCTAAAAATCGGGGACGTCCTTTTGGCCATCGATGGCCATGATGTTTGGACCACCGACGACGTCGCCAAACTGATCCAAAGGCGCGCTCCCGAGCCGGTGCTCTTAAAGATCGTGAGGGAGGGGGCGGAGCTAGAGGTTTCCCTTTCCCCCGTCTATTCCCCGGAGGATGGGCGATACATCGTGGGGGCCTATTTTTGGCCCCAAGTTCTTCTTCTGGAGGTCCAAAAACTCGAGCCCTTAACGCCCCTTTCCGCAGCGGGGTTGCGGCCAGGCGACGTGGTCGTCGGGGCTTGTGATAGGCCTCTGCGCTCCTTTTTCGAGTGGGCCGCAGCTTTGGAGGAAGGATGTCGCGTAGTTCAAGTGCAGCGCGGGGAAAGCCTCCTTTCCCTGGAGCTTCCCGCCGATGTGGGGGACCTCTTTCGCGGCGTGGAGTTCCGCGTTTTGCCCATGGCCTACGGTCGGATTGGTGTGCAGCGAGCCGTGGCTTTGGCCGGCCAGCAGGTGGGGCAGGCCTTTTCCGTGATCGTGGAGACCCTGCAGGCTATGTTAGCTCGCCGAATCCCGGCCGGGGAAGCCGTAAGCGGCCCGGTGGGTATCGCGGGCCTCCTCTCCGCGGGAATTGCCGCCGGCCCCCTCGTCGTCCTCCTTCTCATCGCTGTAATCAGCGTGAACCTCGCCCTCTTCAACCTTCTCCCCATCCCGGCCCTGGACGGAGCCAGGATGCTCTTTTCCCTCTTTGAGATGCTCACCCGCCGCCGGGTCCCCCCGAAGGTAGAAACAATGGTCCACACCCTGGGCTTTTTGCTCCTCTTGGGGCTTTTGCTCCTCATCACCGCCCGGGACTTGTTCAGGCTTTTCGGATAAGGGCTACGGCCCAAACCCCGATCCCTTCGCCCCTTCCCAATGCGCCCATCCCTTCAGGAGTGGTGGCCTTTATGGAAACGTTCTCCACGGGGAGGTCCAGGGTTTCCGCGATGCGGGCGCACATGGCGGGGATGTGGGGCAAAAGGCGGGGCTTTTCCGCCACCACCGCCACGTCCACCTGCACGGGAACGTACCCTTTTTGCCCCAAAAGCTCGCGCACGCGAGAAAGAAGGAGGAGAGAGGAGATGTTCCGGTATTGGGGATCGCACGGGGGGAAATGCTTTCCGATATCGCCCAAGGCCGCGGCCCCAAGGAGGGCGTCGCAGATGGCATGGAGGATGACGTCGGCGTCGGAGTGCCCAGCAAGGCCGGGCTCGCCAGGGATCTCCACCCCGCCCAGCACGAGCTTTCGCCCGGGGTCAAAGCGATGGAAATCGATCCCTATTCCGATGCGGAAGTCCACGGGCCGAAGGCCTCCTCCACCACCTTGCGGGCCAAATCCGGGCTGAACCCGCGCCGAAGCAGGAAAGAATAGGCGCGGCGCAGGGCCACCGGCGGGGGAAGCTTTTCCCAGCGCGCCCTCTTTTCCGCCAACGCCCGGCGGGCTAGCTCCTCCTCGCTTATCTCGGGGAGGGCGGCCTGGGCCGCGGCCGCGGCGAGCTTCGCCTCCACCCCTTTGGCCCGAAGCTCCGCGGCCACCATCCGCCGCGGGCACGGCCGAAAGACGAGCCGATCCTCCGCATAAAGGCGAGCAAAAACTTCGTCGTTCACCAGGCCCTGCTCCTCGGCTTTTGTGAGGATCTTGGTCACCAATTCCTCGGGGAAACCCCGGCGCAAGAGGCGCTGGCGAAGCTCGGTGCGCGTCCGCGGCCGAAACGAGAGGAGCCTAAGGACGTAGTGCCAAGCCCGCTCCTCCTCCGTCATTCGCTTAAGGGCTTTGGTTCGGGGATCCCCGCCTTGGCCCGGATGTCCCTGGCAATTTTTTCGGCGATGTCAGGGTGCTCTTCCAGGAACTGGGCGGCCTGGGCCAGGCCCTGGCCGAGGCGGATGTCGCCATAGGAGTACCAAGCGCCTGCGCGGGTTACTACACCCCACTCCACCCCGGTGTTGATGATGTCCCGCTCCTTCACGATCCCGCGGCCGTAGATGATGTCGAAGGAGGCTTCGCGGTAGGGCGGGGCCACCTTGCTTTTCACCACCCGCACGTGGGCCTTCATCCCCACGCGCTCGTCGCCCTCGGCGATCTTCCCCTCGGACCAGATGTTGAGGCGCACGGAAGCGTAGAACTTGAGGGCCCGGCCGCCGGTGGTGGTGGTGGCGGGGCCGAACGGCCCAGGCTGAATGGCCGCGCGGATTTGGTTCACGAACACTGCCACCGTCTTGGATTGGGCAATGGCCGCGGCCAGCTTACGCATGGCCTGGGACATGAGCCGGGCCTGAAGCCCCACCTGGGCCTCGCCCATCTGCCCCTGCAATTCCGCCTCCGGAACGAGGGCGGCCACGGAGTCCACCACGATCACGTCCACCGCGCCCGAGCGCACCAACGCCTCCATGATCTCTAGGGCCTGCTCTCCGGAGCTCGGCTGGGAGAGGAGGAGCTCGTCCAGGTTCACCCCGATGGCCTTGCAATAGGCGGGGTCGAGGGCGTGCTCGGCGTCGATGAAGGCCGCGGTGCCGCCCAGTCTCTGGGCCTCGGCCACGATGGACAGGGCCAAGGTGGTCTTCCCCGAGGCCTCTGGACCGAAG
This sequence comes from Candidatus Bipolaricaulota bacterium, assembly GCA_014360995.1. Lineage (GTDB taxonomy): Bacteria > Bipolaricaulota > Bipolaricaulia > Bipolaricaulales > Bipolaricaulaceae > DTER01. The sequence goes on from JACIWL010000016.1 coordinate 14,429, forward strand.
ATCTCCACGATGCGGCCCCGCGGAACCCCGCCCACCCCCAAGGCGATGTCCAGGGAGAGGGAACCAGTGGGGATGACCTCCACCTCCGCCACCGGCCTCTCCCCAAGGCGCATGATGGCCCCCTCGCCATAGGTCTTCTGGATCTGCTTAAGCACGTTTTCCAGGATTTCCTGGCGCTTGGGGTTCCCTTCCTTCCTTTCCGGATTAGCCATAGAAAATCCCTCCACAGGCTATGGTAAGGCCGGGGATTCTTGAGCACAAGGAGCGGGAAGGACCAAGGCCTCTGAGCCGAGGACCGCAAGGGGATGCAGATCCTCTCCGTCAAAGGAGCAGACCACGGCTTTGGCTTCCACCCCTGCTTCCAGGGCCGCACAAAACACCTGGGCAAAATGGGGATCCACCACGGAATTGGGCCCGAATTTTTGCGCGTCTGGCCTTTGGACCACAAACACCACAAGTGCTTCCTCTCCAGCGCGGGCGCGCTCGGCCAAGGAGAGAAGGTGCCGGCGGCCGCGCACGGTAGGAGCGTCGGGAAAAAGGGCCACCCCGTCTTCCACCAGCGTCACGGACTTCACCTCCACCCAAACCCGTCTTTCTCCAGAGCCGAGGAGGAAATCGGCTCGACCAGAACCTAGCTTTGGTTCCTTGGCCAAGATTTCTAGATCGCGGAGCTCAGGGAGGATCCCCAAGGCAAGGAAGCGGGGGAAGGCACGATTGGGGAGGGTGGAGTCCAAGGAGACGAGGAACGGGCCGAGATCGGCGGCCACAGCCGTCCAGCGGGTCCGCCGACCCTTCTTGCCCGGGCGAAGGAGGACCTCCCTTCCGGGCGTGAGCACCTCCAAAAGCCGGCCGGGGTTGGGAAGATGGGCCGCTTCCTCCTTTCCCTCCACCCGGACGAGGATGGCGAACCTGTTGAGCCGGGTCAAAAACTCCGCCCGCACCATCAGCGCAGATAATAGAGGAGTGCGGCCAGGGCCGCGAAGATCGCTTCTAGCCCGACAAGGACAAGGGTGAGGCCCGGCTCGCGTAGCCCACCAGTGAGTTTAAGAATCGCCTGCCCCAGCCCCACCGGCCCATTTTCCGGACACCGCAATTTTCCATCCTCCCCTAGCTTTCCAGACCAGCCACGGAAGGGAAATCCGTGGGCAGCCTTGATCACGAAATCCAACGCATACGGGACGATCACGATAACCCCGGCCATCTCGAAGTTTCCCGCGACGGAGCTTGCGGCAAGGACTGCACCCAAGGAGAGGGTGCCTGCGTCGCCCACGAAGATGCGGGCCGGGTACCAGTTGAAGAGGAGGCCCCCTAGCGACGCGCCCATCCCGGCGAGGAGGATGGCCGGGGCCGCAGGAGCGCCCACCTTCAGGGCCACGGCGGTGAGGCCAGCCATGGCCATTAAGGCCCATCCCCAGTTCCACTCCGTTGAACTCGGCCAGCATGTTCACGGCATTGGCCGCGCCGGTGCCCCCAAGGGGGACAAGAAGGAAGGAATAAAACGGGCCAAAATGGACGCGTCCAAGGAAAGGGATGGTCATGGTGGATTGCCCAGCCCGAATGGCCACAACCGCAACGCCGTCACCACTGGCAACAAGGCCTTTCCCCCCTGGCGCAGGCCCATAAGGTCATCAAGGCTCCCCACCAGGGCGGTGAGGAGCACTGTAGCCAAGGGGGCCAAAAGTGCGGTGAAGTCCGCGGGAAGAACGGACGGCAAAAAGGCCTCCAGAGCGATGGCCAAAAGTATTCCCAGCGTGAACCCAGACACCAAGGCCAAGCCCCTATCTCCCGGATCTCCGGCTGGCCAGGCTTGTGCAGGTCCTTTCCCACGATCCCGGCGGCGCGGAGTTTGGGGATGAGCACGGCTGTGCTAATCAAGGACACGAAAAATGCGGCCAGTCCTACCAGGGCCATCATGGCCACACTCATATTAACTCGGCGAATAAAATGCGGCCAACCCCAGGCTAAAGGAGCTCCTCCTGCAGGCGCCGAAGGTAGGCCCGGAATTCCCGGCCAATCTCCGGATGCCGCAGGGCCAGCTCCACCGTGGCCACTACATACCCCAGTTTCTCCCCCACATCGAATCTCTTTCCCCGGAAGGCGTAGGCGTAGAGGGGTTCCCTTTGGCACAGGACTCGCAGGGCATCGGTGAGCTGGATTTCTCCGCCGGCGCCGGGCTTGGTCTCCGCCAGAATCTCAAAAACCGTGGGAGAAAGGATGTAGCGGCCGATCACAGCCAGGTTCGAGGGCGCTTCCTTTGGGCTTGGCTTTTCCACCAAATCCCGCACCCGCCAAAGGCCCTCCCCAATTTCCTCCCCGGCCACGATCCCGTAGCGACTCACTTCTTTTTGCTCCACCTCCATCACCGCCAAGATGCTTCCGCCCGTCTTTTCATGGACGTCCATGAGCTGGCGGAGGGCTGGGGGCTCGGCCTCGATCACATCGTCGCCGAGCATGACGGCGAAAAACTCCTTTCCCACAAACTTTTGGGCGCAGAGGACGGCGTGTCCGAGCCCCTTGGGCTCCCTCTGGCGCAGGTAGTGGATGGGGAGGAGCTCGGTGATGCGGCGCACGGCCTCGGCGAGCTCCGTGTGCCCTTTTTCCCGCAAGAACGCCTCAAGCTCTGGAGCGTAGTCGAAGTGATCCTCGATGGCCCTTTTTCCCCGGCCGGTGATGATGAGGACGCTTTCCACCCCGGAGGCTGCTGCCTCCTCTACGATGTATTGAATGGCCGGTTTATCCACGAGGGGTAACATCTCCTTGGGCTGGGCCTTCGTGGCCGGAAGGAACCGCGTCCCTAGCCCCGCCGCCGGAATCACTGCCTTTTTTACCAACATCCATCCATCCCCCTTTGTTGTAATAGTCCCACAAAATCAGAAAAAGCCCAAAGGTTTAGGGGAAGAAACCATAGCGGCGCCGGGCACCCTTATCCCTTGACGAGAGCGTTTTCCTGACTAGAATTGAGGCGAATCCCTAGGAAGAGGGGGTGAGAGCTGCAGGGAAGTTTTTGGGCCAATCCTAGAAATCCAGCACTGAAAGGAGGGTCCCGGATGTGGCGTAAAATTTTGGCGTTTGCGGTTATTGGGTTAATGGGTGTTTTCGGCTGGGCCTAGATCCCCAACCCCGACACGATGATCGTGGCTACCATCGGTGACCTGGAGACGTTGGATCCGGCCTGGGCCTATGACACCGCCAGTGCCACAGCCATCTTCAACATTTATGAAACTCTCATCTTCTACGATGGCGAGCACGTGGACAAATTCGTTCCCATGCTCGCTACTTCCTGGGAGATCTCCGAAGACGGGCTCGTCTACACCTTCACCATCCGCCAGGGCGTAAAGTTCCACGAGGGTGGTGACCTCACGCCGGAAGACGTGGTGTACTCCCTCCAGCGCGCCCTCATTCAGGATCGTTCAGGCGGCCCGATCTGGATGCTTTTGGACCCTATCTTCGGCGTGCACAGCATCGAGGAGCTGGCGGAGAAGCTGGGGAGCGATGAGGCCGTGTACGAGGCTCTCCAGAAAGCCATCCGGGCCGAGGGAGATAAAGTAATCATCACCCTGGATCACGCTTACGGACCGTTCATCCAGATCCTGGCGGGAAGCTAGGCCTCCATTGTGGACAAGGAGTGGGTGATCGAGCAGGGCGGTTGGGACGGAACAGCCAACTGGCGTCCCTGGCACGATCCCGCTGCTGAAGAGTCCGAGCTCTTCAACAAGGCCAACGGCACCGGGCCCTTCAAGCTCGAGGCTTGGGTCCCCGGTGAGTACATCAGCTTTGTCCGCAACGAGAACTACTGGCGCGAGCCGGCCAAACTTGCCCGAGCCGTGGTCAAGGTCGTGCCGGAGTGGGGCACCTGTCTGGCCATGTTCCAAGCCGGGGACGCGGACATCATCGCTGTGCCTCGCCAGTACGTGGCCCAGATGGAGGAGCTTGTGGCTCAGGGCAAGGCCCGCATGATGGGCCCCTTCCCCTCCAGCACCTGTCAATCCGGGTTCTTCAACTTCTACGTCACGGAGGGAAGCCCATTCATGCCGCTTTTGGGCGGTGAGCCCAAGCCCGATCTCCTTGCTGATATCCACCTGCGCCGAGCTATTAACTACCTCCTAGACATCGACACTTACATTAAAGAGTGCTGGCTGGGCGAGGCCTGGCAACTGCCGGGTGTGATCCCGGAGGGCCGCTTGGGCTACGATCCCACCCAGCCCGTGTACAGCTTCGACCTGGAGAAGGCGGAGCAAGAGTTGCGCCTGGCCTGGGATGGGCAGCTGTGGCGGCAGGGGTTCCGCCTGACCATCGCCTACAACCAGGGCAACTTGGCGCGGAAATTCGTGGCCGAGATGCTCGAGCGGGCCATAGAGGGGTTCAACGCCAAGCGTCAGGCTGAGGGTCTGCGCGGCATGTTCGTGATCGAGGTCCAGGATCTGCCTTGGCCCACCTACCTCAAGTACATGGACGCCGGCCAACTCGCCCTCTTCTTCATCGGCTGGCTTGAGGACTACGCTCACCCTGACAACTGGGTGAAACCCTACATGCACAGCACCGGCGCCTTCGCCATGAACCAGCACTTCGATACCGTTAAGGACGTGGAGTTCACCCCGGTTTATGCCACCTGGCTGCCAGCCAAGAAGTACGATAACCTCCAGGCTCTGTTCGACGAGCTCATCGAGCTCGCTAGCAGGGAGACGGACTTCGCCAAGGCCGAGCTCCTCTACAAGGAACTCAACCTTCTGGCTCATGAGTACGCCATCAACGTCGGGCACATCCAGCTCCTCGCTCGCCACTACGAGCAGTTGTGGGTCAGGGGCTGGTACTACAACCCCGCTTATCCCGGCGAGTACTTCTACGTGCTCTGGAAGGAAGGCTAAAGAAGGGGTGCGAGGGAAGGGGGCCGAGGTTTTGCTCGGCCCCCTTGCTTTTTGCGGGGTTTTCGGTATAAAACCCCAGCACAATGACGGCGTACATCATTCGGCGCCTTCTTTTGTTGCCTATCACCCTTTTTGGCGTCACCCTCTTTGTCTTCGGCGTCTACTCTTTCCTCGATCCGGCGATGAAGGCTGCCCTTTACGTGCGGGATATCCCCAAAACCGCCGATGCCTTGCAGCGCATAATCCACAAATACGGGTTGGATGACCCCTTCCACGTTCAGTATTGGCGATGGTTGAACCAGGTTTTCCGTGGAAACCTGGGCTGGTCTAAAACGGCGCAGCGCCCGGTGTTGGACGCTTTGCTCTATTACTTTCCGGCCACGGTAGAGCTTGTGCTTTGGGCAGCTATCCCCGTGCTCTTCATTGGAATTTGGCTGGGGATCCTTTCCGCGGTCCACCACAACAAACCCATTGACCATGCGTCCAGGGTGTTTGCACTTATCGGCTGGTCCTTCCCTTCCTACGTTTACGGCCTTCTTCTCCTCATGGTGTTTTACGCCATGCTGAAGTGGCTTCCTCCGGGAAGGGTTTCGGACTGGGTGATCAAGGAGATCAACGCCGGTACGTTCCGCGAGATCACCCGCATCTACACCATCGACGCCATCATCAATGGCCGCCCGGATGTACTGTTGGATGTGTTCAAGCACATGATCCTTCCGGTGATAACCCTCTCCTACATCCAATGGGCATTGCTTCTGCGGGTCACGCGTTCCTCCATGTTGGAGACCTTAAGACAGGAGTACGTTATGACGGCGCGCTCTAAAGGGCTTGCGGAGAGAATCGTCATTTACAAGCACGCCGCGCGAAACGCCATGATCCCTGTGGCCACCATGGGCGGAATGCTCCTCATCGGTCTCATGAACGGGGCAGTGATCACGGAAACGGTGTTCAACTATCGGGGTATGGGTTGGTGGGCTGCCAACGCCGCAACGCAGCTGGATATCATCAGCGTCCTTGGCTTCACTTTGTTCAACGCCGTGCTCCTCTCTTTTGGGATACTTTTCATCGACATTTTGTACGCTGTCATTGATCCGCGGATCCGATTAGAATGAAGATTATAAAGCAGCTTTTACGCAATCCGCTTTCGCTTTTTGGCCTCGTCCTTCTCCTTTTCTTTGGCCTTGTGGCCATCTTTGCCCCTTGGCTTGCCCCTCCGCCCAATCCTTATGAACCCTATCGCATCGCCCAATTCGGCTATAGTCCCACCCCAAAGCCGCCAACCGGCCCTAACCCTCTTACGGAGATTTGGAAGATCGTGACGAGACAAAGCGATTTCAGTAAAACTCACCCATTTGGCACGACTGAAGGCCAATACGACGTGTACTACGGGATCGTGTGGGGCACGCGCACCGCGTTTTTGGCGGGAATTTGTATCACCGGAATCACCGCGCTGATTGGGCTCATTTGGGGGACGATGGCGGCCTATTTTGGCGGCTGGGTGGACATGGTGTTCATGCGCATCACCGATATTTTCCAGGCTTTTCCCTTCCTAATTGCTGCCATGACCATTGCCGCTGTGCTCCAGCCGAAGATCGGGCGGAGCATTCTTACCGCGGCTATCGCCCTCATCGCTTTCGGCTGGATGGGTTATTCCCGGCTCATCCGAGGCGACATCCTTTCCGTGAAGGAGCGGGACTATGTGCAGGCGGCGCGGGCCGCCGGAGCGGGTCACCTGCGCATTGTCCTCCGCCATATCCTTCCTAATGCCATCTATCCCACGCTTGTTGTGGCCTCGATGGACATTGGCTCCTATGTCATCTCGTTTGCCGCCCTCTCTTTCTTGGGACTGGGGGCGGAGGTGGGGTATGCCGACTGGGGCCAGATGCTTTCCTTTGCCCGCAACTGGATCCCGCGGCTTAACCAGTACTGGTGGATCATCCTTTATCCGGGCCTAGCCCTGATTCTCTTCGTTTTGGCCTGGAACCTGGTGGGAGATGCGCTTCGGGACATCCTTGACCCCAGGCTCAGGGGCCGGATAACCGTCTAAATCCTGAAAGAAGGAGCTTTCCTCGGACCGGGAAAAATGTCCCCTCCTTAGGTGTTGACAACCCTGGGCGAAGGGTGTATATTTTAAGTGTCGCCCAGAAGAGCTCTTTTGTGGAGCCATAACGTGGCGAAGGGAGAATTTGTCAAACGAAAAGGAGGGGATGGAGATGAAGTGGGTTCCTGAGGTGAAGAAGGGCAAGAAGGTTCTTTCTCCGCGGGCTTTCTTCGTGCTTTTGGCTCTCATGTCCCTGCTTGTGTTGAGCGCTGCCAACCACAAGTGGACTGGATGAACTGAGACAAAGGTAAATATTTTAAAGGCCAACGGACTTTCAGTCCGTTGGCTTTTTCTTTTATAGTTCTTCAATGTGGCTGGCTTTCCAAGATCGGTAAAGACTTACGTCCTCACTGTAGCGATAGCCGCGGCATTAGCATCTTACTTTCTTTTCCGGAATTTTTCTCTCTCCTCAGCCCTCCTCCTTTCTTGGCTTCTTTTCGCCGTAATCGAGCTTTTCTGTGAATTATTCGAAGTCAAACTTTTCCCACACCACGCATTTTCTCCAGGAATCGCGGTGTGTGCGGCCGCGACCTTTGCTGGCGGACCACAGTTGGGCGCTCTTACTGTTCTTGTGGGAACAGGTCTTTCAGAGATCTTCCTCCGCCGCGATATGTGGACAGATCCCAAACGCTTCGCCCTCGTAGCAGGATTCAATGTGTCTCAGCTTCTTCTCTCCGTATCCGCAGCTGGAGCTTTCTATCAAGCCGTAGGAGGAAACCCTTCTTTTACTACTCCTCTTGACTTTTTGCGCGCTGTCGCTGCCTTCGCAATTTATTCTGCCGCAAATCTTGTATTGGTAACCAATGTGGTAGCCTTGTCCGAAAGAAAACCGTGGTTGTCTCGGTTGCGAGTAACTTTGCGTCTCCACATTGTTCAGCTCGTCACTTTGGGAATTCTTGCCATATTGCTGGCCATTTTGCATAATCTTTCCCCTTGGTATTTGATCTTGGGAATCCTCCCACTTTTCGTCGTGCAAGTTTCTCTCCGCGAGCAAGTAAGGCTACGGGAGCAAACCCGGCAGGCATTCGAAAGGCTGAGCGAGGCCATAAGCAGCCGAGACCCTTACACCGGCAAACATTCCGAGGAAGTGGCCAAATACGCGGTGAAGCTCGCTCAAGCCCTGAAATTGCCGGAAGAACAGGTCGAACAGATAGAAGCGGCTGCCCACATCCACGATTTGGGGAAAATAGCGGTTCCTGACGCTATCCTCCTCAAGCCCGGCCCACTTACTCCCGAGGAATGGGAAGTGGTGAAGCGCCATCCCGTGGTGGGCGCGGAACTCATCGCTGGGCTTCCCATTTACAAAGGGGTGGTGGAGATCATTCGCCACGAGCACGAACACTGGGATGGCACAGGCTATCCCAACGGCTTAAAAGGGGAAGAAATCCCGTTGGGCGCCAGGATCATTGCCGTGGCCGATGTTTGGCACGCCCTCCTTTCCGACCGGCCCTACCGCAAGGCCTATTCCAAAGAGGAAGCCCGCAAAATAATGCAGGACATGGCCGGAAAAGTATTGGATCCCAAGCTTGTGGAGCTTTTCCTGAAGATTGTAGAGTGATGCCCCTCCTTTGGGCTCTCCTCCTCGGCCTTTTTCTTGGTTATCTGCGCCGCGGCGGCATCGGAAACTTGGGCAAACTGCACCTCCGGGGCCTTTGGCTCCTTATCCCCCCTCTTCTCCTTCAACTCCTCACCTTCCCCCTGGGAAGCCGCGGCCCAATCATCAGCTGGGGCACCCCGTATTGGCACATTCTCTCTTACCTTTTCCTTTTGGGATTTGTCGGCTGCAACTGGCGCTATCCCGAGCTCCTTGGGATGGGCCTTGGGCTTTTTCTGAATTTCTTGGCCATCGCCGCCAATGGCGGGTATATGCCCGCCTCCGCGGAGGCCCTGCGCCGTGCGGGTTTGGAATCCCTGGCTCGGGCCTTGGAAGAGGGAATCCGCCACGGGAATACCATGCTCATGGGTCCCTCGACGCGCCTTAATTTCCTTGGGGACTGGCTCTACTTTCCTTCCTGGGTTCCCCTGAGTTCCGCGTTCAGCATCGGTGACGTAATTCTTGGGATTGGCGCTGCCGTTTTCCTTGCCCGGCGCATGGTCCGCTGAGCCTTTCTCGGAAGGCCATCCTCCGGTACCATGACAAAGGTGTTGGTGGGAAAAGGAGGCGGACATGGATCAGAGGAAGGTCCAAAAGCTCATCGAGAAGTACGGGGTTCCTGGCCGGGATGCCTACGATCTTCCCGCAAGCCCCTTGCGCTTCCCCGATGGCGCCCACTACCGCATGGAAGTTTCCGGCGTGGAGCGGCCCGAGGTCCTGGAGGCCGTGATCGATGAGGCCAAAAAGCGCAACGTCCCGGTGCACCGGGTGATCTCCGTGGTGATGGGAGCAACACTTCTTACCCGAAGCGAGCTCAGATACTTCGCCCAGATCGCCGCGGAAGCAAAAGTTGAGGTGATCCTCGCCCCTGGCCCCCGTTCCGGCTGGGACACGGGAAGGCAGCTCCTCACCCCCGAAGGCTCTCTTTCCGGGCTCCGTTTTCGTGGCGCTGACCAGATCCGCCACGTGGTAGCGGACATCCTCCGCGCCGTGGAGCTGGGCTTCCGCGGCTTTCTTGTTCTAGACGAGGGGCTCCTTTGGCTCCTTTCCCAGATGAGGGAGAAGGGCGATCTTCCCAAGGAGACGGTGTTCAAGGTCTCCATCTTCGCCGGGCACGGGAACCCGGCGGGAGCCAAGGTCCTGGAGATGCTGGGGGCCAACACGTTCAACCCCGTGGCCGATTTGGATCTTCCCGAGCTTGCAGCCATCCGTGCGGCGGTGAAGATCCCCATGGATCTCCACGTAACCCTCACCGACTCCTTCGGCGGGTTCAACCGGTTCTACGATACACCGGAGATGGTCCGGGTCTGTGCGCCGTGCTACTTCAAGCTCGAGCCGGGGCCGGCTTGTGTGGTTGGGCCGGGCGCCCTCTACAAGCCCTGGGTCTCCGGAAAGATGCTTGCCGACTGGGGCCGGGAGAAGGTCAAACACGCGGAGATCATTCGCGAGCTCATTTCCGCCACGTTCCCCGAGGCCGTCCTTTCCAACTGGGGCCCGGCGGATCTGGCCATCCCCACGCCCTGAGGAAAGGAGCCATTTATGACCTTTGCAGAGCTTGTGGCCCTCCTCCAGGAGGAGGGCATCCGGCACGTGGAATTGCGGGCGGTGGACCTCTTTGGGAGGCTGCGCGGGCTCACGATCCCCGCAGAAGCGCTTAGTGAGGAGATGGTGAAGGAGGGCGTGGGAGTGGATGGGGCCCACTACGGCTTGGCCAAGACCGCGGAAAGCGACTGGGTTCTCCTTCCCGACCTCGACGCTGTGTACATGGACCCGCTTAGCGATCCACCGGGGGCTTTGATCCTTTGCGATTTAGGTCGGCCGGGGGAGGGGCCAAGCCCCCTTTCGCCCCGCAGCGTGGCCGCGGCCGCCGAGCGGTTCCTCCACGACGCCGGAATCGCCCAGGAGGCCAGGTTCTCCGTGGAACTGGAGTTCTACCTCTTTTCCGAGATCCACGTGGCCGATGGCCCCCTGACCCAGGGCGTGGAAATCGTTCCCTTTGAGGGCCAAGTGGACCTTTGGGGCGATGTTTTGCCCGGGGCGGGCTCAGCCTACCACGCCGTGGGTGTGGCGGACGCCGGGAAGGCCGTGCGCGATCGGGTGGTGGAGATCCTTACCCGCTGGGGAATCCCCGTGCGCTACCACCACCATGAGGCCGGAGGCCTTGGGCAGATGGAGGTCGAGCTAGGGCTCGGGAGCCTCAAAGCGGTGGCAGACTGGACGGTTTTGGCCAAGGACCTCATCGCCCGCGTGGCCGCCGAGGAGGGCTTGGTGGCTTGCTTCCTCCCCAAACCCCTCTACGACCAGCCGGGGAACGGCCTCCATCTGCACCAGTATTTGGTGGGACCTGAGGGGAACCTCTTTGCCGGAGAAGAGGGCCTTTCCGAGGCGGGGCTAGCCTACATCGGCGGGCTTTTGGCCCACGGCCGCGCCCTTTCAGCCATAGTTTCGCCCTCCACCAATTCCTATCGGCGGCTTAGGCCGGGGTTCGAGGCTCCGGTGGAGCTCTTTTTTGGGGCCGCTGATCGCGAGGCGGCCGTGCGCATCCCTGGCTATTTGAAGCCGGAGAAGCTACGGGTGGAGTACCGGCCGCCGGATCCCACCTGTAACCCCTATTTGGCATTGGCCGCCTGCCTCATGGCCGGGATTGACGGGATCCGGCAAGGCCTCGACCCCGTGGCCCGCGGCTGGGGCCCGGGCCGGAAGAGAAAAGTCCAAATCCTTCCGCGCTCCCTGGAGGAGGCCTTGGCTGCCCTTGCCCGCGATCACGAGTTCCTCACCGTGGCCGGCGTCTTCCCATCCGAGCTTTTGGAGCTTTGGATGGCGGCAAAGGAAAAGGAGGTGGCTGAGGTCGCGGCTAGGCCCCATCCTTACGAATTCCGCCTGTACACATGAACGCTTTCCGCCGCGCCGGACTCAGTTTGGGGAAATTGCCGTCCGGACCCAGGGCGGCGATCACCGACGTCCCTGGCGTCCTCGTTGGCCACTGCACCCTCATCGAAGGGGCGGGAGAAAAGGCGGTACGAACGGGGGTGACCGCCATCGTCCCGCCCGGCGACCCGTATTCCGAGCCCCTTTCAGCCGGGGTCTTCGTCCTCCATGGCCATGGGAAGGCCGTGGGCCTTTGGCAGATCCAGGATGTGGGGGAGCTCGAGACCCCCATCCTCCTCACCAATACCCTTGCCGTATTCGTCTGCGCGGAAGCCTTGCTCACCTGGACCCTGCGGTGCCATCCGGAGGCGCGGTCCATCAACCCTGTGGTCTTGGAGTGCAACGATGGGCGGCTTTCCGCGATTGAGCTCCGGCCCGTGCGGGAGGAGCACGCCCTTCTGGCGCTGGAAGGGGCCAAGGAAGAAGTGCGGGAAGGGTGCGTAGGAGCGGGGACGGGGATGATCGCCTTCGGGTATAAATCGGGGATTGGCACGGCCTCCCGGGTGGCCGGCCCTTATACGGTGGGTGTTTTAGCTCTCCCCAACATGGGCCGTTCCGAGGATTTCATCGCTCCTTTTCCTGCGGCCCTTTCCCCGGAAGAGGGCGGGGAAGCACAAGGATCACTGATCGTGGTTTTAGCCACCGATGCGCCGTTGCTTCCCGCGCAGCTTTCCCGGCTTTGCCGCCGTGCCGCCCTGGGCGCGGCCCGCACCGGCGCGCCCGCCGACACCGGAAGCGGCGACTTCTTCCTTGCTTTCTCCACTAGCCTCCGCTTCCCAAGGGGGAAAGAGAGAATTGTGGAAGAGCTCATTCCCGACCGGGCGCCATTGATGGGCCAACTTTATCGGGCGGCGGCGGAGGCCACCCAGGAGGCCATTTATTCGGCGCTTTTGGCCGCGGAGCCCGTGGTGGGAAGGGAGGGGCGCAGTCCCCCGCTCTTTCGCCCTAGTCGATGATGCGGGCCCCGCGGAGAAGGCGCTCTAGCTCCGCAATCCGACCCTCCACCAAGGCCTGCTCCTCTTTGGCCGCTTGATATTCGGCATTCTCCGAAAGGTCGCCGTACTCCCGGGCCCGGCGGATCTTCTCCGCGATCTCCGGCCGTTTCACGCGGACAAGGTAATCGAGCTCCTTTTTGAGCCGCTCATATCCTTCCCGAGTCAAAACCTTGTCCCAATTAGGGATGTCGGCCATGGCCATCACCTCCTTGGAGGGTGGCTTGGAGTTTAGTGGGGATTGGTTTCCGTGCAACCAGGCGGGATACCATCGGGCAAAGGAGGAGGAATGGAGGAGCGAAAGAAGCTGACGATTCCGGACCTTTTGGACATGGTGGCCCGAGGTGAAAAGATCACCTTCCTCACCGCCTACGACTATCCCACGGCCCTTTTGGAGGACCGGGCCGGGGTGGACATGATCCTCGTTGGGGATTCCGCGGCCATGTGCCTGCTTGGCCATAAGACGACCCTCCCGGCGACGATGGATTTCATGGTGGAGATAACGGCGGCCGTTTCCCGGGCGGCCACCCGGGCGTTCGTGGTGGGCGATATGCCCTACATGTCCTACCAGCCCTCGAATGAGCTCGCTATAAAAAACGCGGGGAGGTTTATCGCCGAGGGTGGGGCGGACGCGGTGAAGCTTGAAGGGGGAGCGCGCATGGCCGAGCGGGTGGAGGCCATCGTGAAAGCGGGGATCCCGGTGATGGGGCACATCGGCCTCACCCCCCAGGCGGCGAGCATGATCGGCGGCCTCAAGGCCCAGGGAAGGAGTGCCCAAAAAGCAAAAGAACTCATCGAGGACGCCAAAATCCTCGAGGAGGCTGGAGCCTTCGCCATCCTCCTTGAGGCCATCCCCGCCCGGGTCGCAGAGATCATTGTAAAGCGCGCGAAAATCCCAATCCTTGGGATCGGCTCCGGCCCGGCCTGCCACGGACAGCTCCTCATCGTCCACGACATCCTCGGCCTCTTTGAGGCCTTCACCCCCAAATTCGTCAAGCGCTACGCGGATGTGTCGAGCGTTATGCGCCAGGCCTTTGAAAACTACGTGCGCGAGGTGAAGGAAGGGAAATTCCCGGGCCCCGAGCACACCTACAAAATGCCCCAGGAGGAGTGGGAGGCCCTGCAAAAGCTTCTTGGGGAGGCCTAACGCCAGCGCCGCTCCTCCCGCCAGGGGTCGCCCACGTCGTGGTAGCCCCGCTCCTCCCAATACCCGCGCTTAAGCTCGCGCAGGAATTCCAGGGCCACAAGGTACTTGGCGCTTTTGTAGGCGTAGAGGGAGGGGACGACCAGGCGCAGGGGCCAGCCGTGTTGGGGCGGAAGCGGCGCGCCGTTTAGGGAAAAAGCAAGGACCGTGTCCGGCCGGGCAAAGTAGGAAAAGGGGAGGTTCGTGGTGTAGCCCTCGTGGCTATGGGCCAAGACCCATTGCACACCGGGCTCCGGCTGCACAAGGTAGATGATGGCACTGGCCGGGACCCCCTCCCAAACAAGGCCCTCCACGCTCCAGCCCTCTACGCAGTGAAAGTCCGCCCGCACCTGAACCCGTGGAAGTCGTTGCAGCTCCTCCCAAGAAAGCTCGCGGGGGCTGCGCACCCGGCCGAAGAGGCGCAGCCGAAAATTTTCTAGGTCCAAAGGAGGGAGAGGAGCGATGTCGTAAACGACCAGATCTTCGCGCCACACCTGCCCAGGGGGAAGTTTCTTTTCTAGCATGGGGCCTCCTCAGGGAAGGTGGGGTTTGGGGGCGAGGGCCTCTTCGGGCTGAGCCGCAAGCCACCGGCAAAAGGCGTCCAAGCGCTCCGCCGCGGCCTGGAGGATCCTCTCCCCTTTTTCCACCGTGGCCCGCGCTGGATCGCCCGTTGCCCCGCTTTGGGAGAAATCCACGGTGTCAAACCCCACGTCCACGCCCTCCACCTTCTTTCCCCACTCCGGGGCGCCTTTGGCCACCGCTTCCCCGTAGTTTTCCCGGCGCACAAGCTCCGGCGCGATGGCCAAGACCACAGCGGTCTCCATCTCCGCGGCGTGGGAACCGCCGCTTTCGATCACTTGGGCGATGGTCTCGGGGATCGCCCGCCACCACACGTAGACAAAGGCATAGATCCCCTCCAGGCGGAGCCGGCGCGCCGCCTCCTCCAAGGCCGCGGTGTTTCCGCCGTGCCCGTTGACAAAGACCAGCCGCCGAAGGCCGTGGAAGGCCAGGGACCGGGCGACGCCCATCACGTAGTCCCGCAGGACCTCCGGCGGAACCCAAAGGGTCCCCCAGAATTGGCGGTGGTGCTCGGAAACGCCGACGGGAACGGTAGGAAGCACCAGCCACCCGCCCTTTTTCCCCGCCCGGCGGGCGATCTCTTGCGCCGTAAGCCAGTCCGTCCCCAGGGGCAGATGAGGCCCGTGCTGCTCCGTGGAACCCACGGGAAGAAGGGCCACCCCTGCCTTTTGTATGGCTTCTCGGGCTTGCGCCCAGCTCATCCGCGAAAGTTCCATCGTTCCTCCTCCTCCTTTTCTCCAAAGGCTTTGCCGAAACTAGGACCGAGCGCTATCCTCAAAGGCAAAGTCTAAGGAGGGAAAATGCGCAAGGCAATAAGCCTTTTTGTTGTGCTTTTTGTGTCGGTTTGGGGGTGGTCCCAGGAAAGAGGG
>JACIWL010000017.1 GCA_014360995.1 Candidatus Bipolaricaulota bacterium
TTGGGCTCAGGCGACGTTAAGGGGGAAGAGCTTCAAGGAAGCCTCATCCTCCGGACCACTTCGGGCGATGTCCAGCTTTCCCGCGTGTACGGGGCGTTGGAGATGGCGCTCACCTCGGGCGATGTGCAAGGCCGAGATGTGAAAGGCAGCGTGCGTGTGAAGACGGGCTCGGGTGATGTTTTCCTCGATGGCTTTCACGGGGACCTCGATGTGTCCACGGGAAGTGGGGATGTGGACGTAGAGGGATCCATGGACGAGGGCGGCGAGTGGCGCATCCGCACCGGCTCCGGCGACGTCAGCCTCAAGGTGCCGAAAGACTTGGGGCTTGCCGTGGACCTGGTGAGTTCTTCGGGCGACGTGGTCTGCACGCTGCCGGTGAGCGCCCAGAGAATGGAGGAAGGCCGCGTCCAGGGCACGCTGGGCCAAGAGCCCAAGGGGTCTCTGCGGGTGGCCACAGGAAGCGGCGATATCCACGTCCAACAAAGCGGGGATCTTTGACCGAAGGGGCTTGCTTCCCTCTCGCTCCAGATCCCCTGGTGGCGAGCCATGCTGTGGGAAAGGGCCGGGGTAATCAGTTCCCTAGCTTTGAGGGCAAGGCGCAGACAAGCAAGGAAGCGGTGGGCCGGGTGAAAAGGCCAGTGGGACAACGCACTGAAACTTGGTCAAAATCGGGGAACTCCAAACCAAGAGGAGGAAACGGGTCATGAAGCAAACCAGTCCAGCGGAGTTTTACAAGCTTGTGGACCAGTTCATGGAGCGGTTCTTGGCCGAGGCTCCGGTGGCGGCCACTCAGCTTGGGGATCACCGCTTCGACGACCGCTTGGGCGAGCACACCCCGGAAGCCCGCGCCCGCCAAGAAAAGGCCCTGCGCGAGGCTCTGGCGGCCCTCCAAGCCATGGACACCAGCGGCTGGGACATCGACGCCAGGATCGATCACACCCTCATGGTCCGCCTCGTCAACTCCTTCCTTCGGGAATTCACCAAGCTCAAGGATTACGAACGCGATCCCGGGATGTACGTGAACGAGGGCATCGCCGGAGTTTTTCTTTTGCTTATCCGGGACTTTGCGCCTTTGAGCGAGCGCATGAGAAACGTGGCCAAGCGGCTTCGCCACGTGCCCCGCGTGCTGGAAGAAGGGAAGAAGTCCATCGTCCCCGAACGGG
This sequence comes from Candidatus Bipolaricaulota bacterium, assembly GCA_014360995.1. Taxonomy (GTDB): domain Bacteria; phylum Bipolaricaulota; class Bipolaricaulia; order Bipolaricaulales; family Bipolaricaulaceae; genus DTER01. The sequence continues at coordinate 1,164 of JACIWL010000017.1, forward strand.
TCCCGCGGGTGTGGGCGGAAGTGGCCCTGGAGGGAGCTAAGCAAAGCCTGATCCTTTACCGGCTTGTCCTCCCAATTTGGAGCCTGCGCACCCCTCACCTTGCTCCCAAAGTCATTCCAGTAAGCCTCACCGCCGCCTCCGCCCTTCAAGACTACATCGAGTTTTTGGAGAAAATCGTCCTTCCAAACGCCAAAGGAGATTTTGCCATCGGAAAAGAGCTTTTTGAAGAGATCTTGCGGGAAGACCACATGCTTGATTACACCACCGACGACCTGCTCCAACTCGGCTGGAAGCTGTTTGAGGAGACCAAGGCCCAGATGGAGGAACTGGCGAGGAAGATCGCGCCTGGGAAAACAGCACGGGAGATCCTTGAAGAAGCGAAAAAGGACCATCCTCGGCCGAGCGAGGTCCTTGAGGTTTACAGGCGGGAGATGGAGCGGGTCCGCAAGTTTGTGAAAGAAAAGGAGATCGTGACCATCCCTGAAGGGGAGGAGCTCAAGATCATGCCCACTCCCCCATCGATGCGGCCGATGATCCCCTACGCCGCGTACATGATGCCCGGTCCCTTGGAAAATAAACAGCAGGGTATATTCCTTGTCACCCCCGTAGAGCGCTTCGCTCCCCGAAAGATAAAGGAGCAGAAGCTGCGGGGCCATAACTACGCCAAGATCCCGATCACCGTCCTTCACGAGGCCTATCCTGGACACCATCTTCAGCTCGTTTATGCCAACCGCTTCGCCAAAACCCTGCCCAGGAAGCTGGGAAGCGCCCTTTCCAGCCTCTTCGTCGAGGGCTGGGCTTTTTACTGCGAAGAGCTCATGGAGAGGCTCGGCTACATTGACAAGCCCGTTCAAAAATTGGCAAGGCTTCAGGACCAGCTTTGGCGGGCAGCGCGTATCATCCTCGACGTCTCCTTGCACACCAAAGGGATGACCGTGGAAGAGGGGGTGAACTTCCTGGTGGAGAAGGTGGGTCTCGAACGTACCAATGCCCTAGCCGAGGTTCGTAGGTACACGATGAGCCCCACCCAGCCCTTAAGCTACCTCGTGGGAAAGCTCGAAATTCTCAAGGTGATCGAGGAGTACAAAAAGCACGAGCCCGGCGCGTCTTTGCGAGAAATTCACGACGCCATCCTCTCTTGCGGCTCCCTTCCACCCAAGCTCCTCAAAGAGAGGCTTTTGGCAAGCTAGTCATGGTGGAGCTCAGAATTTGTCCTTTTACCCCCTGCGACTTCCCTGGGGTTATGGACGTTTTGAGCGCTTCGTTTCCCGAGGAGATGGACTTTTGGGGAATCACCCAAACGCAAGCAGAAGGTCTGCTTTTCTTTTACCGTTTAGCAACGGTTTTGCAAAAGCTTACTGGGCCGAGGTTCAAGTTCTTTGTGGCCAAGCTCGGAGAGGAAGTGGTGGGCACGGCCATGATCGAGCGGCGCAAGAACTTCGCCTATCTTGAGGCTGTGGCCGTGCACCCTGAGCACCGCGGGAAGGGCTATGCCCGGGCCCTGGTGTCTCGCGCCATTGAAGAAGCGTTCTCCTGGGGCCCAGATAGGGTGGTGCTCCGCGTCCGCGAAGATAATTTCCCCGCCAAAAACCTCTATCTCTCCCTGGGTTTTGTGCCTTTCGAGCGAATCGCGACCCTGGTTTGGGAGGAGGGAAACCCAGGCCCGCTAGCCCCTTTGCCCTCCGGATATCGCCTCGTTCGGGTGGGGGAGAACGGTCCGCGCGTGGATGAGCTTTTGGAGAAGACCAGGGAGCCCAAGGCCCGGGAAGTTTACGGCCCTCCGGAGCGTCCTTCCATCTTGTTGCGCGTTCTTTCCGTGATGTTTGGTGGCACCGAAGAGCGGGCGCTTGTGGTCAAGGGCCGCGCACCTGTGGGGATCTACTACTTAGGGAAAAGAACGAGCAGTGCAGTGCGTGTTAGGGTGGAGATCCTCCCCGAATTTCAGGGCCAGGGACTGGAAGAGTCCCTGCTTTCCCGGGCTGTTCATCAAGCCCAAAGCTTGAGAAGAAAGGCTGTGCTTCAAGCCAGCACGGAGAGAGACGAGCTTATCAAGGCTGCCCTCAAAGTGGGTTTCCAAAAAGCGTTTGTCGAGGAGTCCATGGTGCTTTTCAGGGGAAAACGATGAACACACCCCAAAGTTGGAAGCCGCGGTTTTTCACGATTTGGGTGGGCCAGCAGTTTTCCCTCTTTGGAAGCGCCATCGCCCAGTTCGCCCTCATCTGGTGGCTCACCCAGAAAACTGGCTCCGCCACGGTGTTGGCCACGGCCTCGTTGGTGGCCATTCTGCCGCAGATTGTTCTTGGTCCGTTTGCTGGAACTTTGGTGGATCGGTGGAACCGCCGGCGGGTGATGATCCTGGCCGACGGCCTCATCGCCCTTGTCTCTCTGGGCCTTGCCCTCCTCTTTTGGGCCAACAAGGCGGAGCTTTGGCACATCTACTTGGTAAAGATCGTTCGTGGACTTGGTGGGGTGTTTCACTGGCCGGCCATGGCCGCTTCGGTCTCCTTGATGGCTCCCAAAGAGCACCTCACCCGCATCGCTGGCTTAAATCAAACCATGCACGGGGTAATGAACATCGTGACGCCACCCCTGGCCGCCTTGCTCCTTTCCGTCCTTCCCATCCACAACATCCTGGCCATCGATGTGTTCACCGCCGCCTTGGCCATCGCCCCCCTTCTTTTTTTGTCCATCCCTCAACCCCAGCGCTCCGCCAAGGAAGCAAAAACCTCGTATCTTTCCCAGCTCAAAGAGGGCCTCCACTACGTGTGGAATTGGAAAGGGGCCCTGATCTTGCTTTTTGGGGCCGCCATGCTCAACGCCCTTTTGAACCCGGCGTTTTCTCTTCTTCCCTTGCTTGTGGCCAAGCACTTCGGGAAAGGGGCGTTGGAGCTCAGTTGGCTTGAGGCGGCGTTTGGGTTTGGGGTGATCGCTGGAGGCCTTATCCTTACCGCCTGGGGCGGGTTCAAAAAGAAGATCCATACGAGCCTTACTGGCATCACGGGCATGTCCATCGGGGTTCTCGCCTTGGGAGTTGTGCCCAAGGAAGGGTTTTATTTGGCGATTGGGGCGATGGCCCTTTTGGGCGTTTTGAACCCGATGGCCAATGCCCCGCTTATTGCCATTTTTCAGAGCGCTGTGGCGCCGGAGATGCAGGGCCGGGTGTTTTCCCTGCTCGGTGCACTGGCTACGGGAGCAAGCCCGTTAGGACTGGCCTTGGCCGGACCGGTAGCCGACCTTTTGGGGATTCAAGCCTGGTATTTGGCTGGCGGCGCTGCCCTCCTTCTTTTCGGGGTCGGCGGCTTTTTCATCCCCGCCCTTTCCCGCATTGAAGAGGGGCCCAAGTTGGCCGAAAAAGCCGGATCAGAGTAAGGTTCAGCGTGAAAGGAAGCTTGACCTTCTGACGGAACTGGCCAAGGAGGGCTTTGACCGAGTAGACCTCGTTTTTGTGGATGAAGACAAGGCCTGATCCTCGCTTATGAGGCTATCCGGCCCAACAAGTTGATCTACGCGGTTCTGGGCTTTTCCCGGGGGAGGCTTCTTCCCGCATCATCCGAAAATTTTTGGACTTCCAGTATTTTCTTCGCCACCAACACCAAGCTTTAAAGGAGAGGTTCCTTTATGGTTCGGCCTGAGGTTTTGCTGCGCCTTCGCCTTAATTGCTCGCCGGCTGGTCTACCAGATGCATCAAGGAAGGCTTTCCGGTCTCAAAAGGCTTGGCCAGGCTTTTGCCCGCTTTCTTTGAAAACCCGGTGCTTTTCGGCTTTTTATTCACCAGGGGTCAAATGTGCGTGAAGGAGGCGCGATGGAGACTCCTAATGCGGCGATTTTGATCTTTGTTGGTGTTGTAGCCGTGGCCGTGATCGTTGGAGGCTTAAGGGTAAAGCAACCCCTGGAGGTGGTGCCGAATCTCAACCTTTCTCGGTATCTTGGCACCTGGTATGTGATAGCGAGCATTCCTACCACGTTTGAGCGCCGGTGCGCGCAAGGAACCGCCGCCCACTACACCCTCCTTCCCAATAGACAAATCGAGGTTGTTAACGTCTGCCTCACCGCTGACGGCCAACGCCTCGAGGCCAAAGGAAGGGCCTGGATCCCCGATCCGAAAGTCCCGGCCAAACTTAGGTGAGCTTCGTCAACCTTTTTGGGCTGTGGCTGTTCGCGGGCGACTACTGGGTGATCGACCTGGCCGAGGACTATTCCTATGCCGTGGTGGGTCATCCCAACCGCAATTACGGCTGGATCCTTAGCCGAACTCCCACCCTTCCGGAGGATGTTTTGGCCGGAATTCGCCAACGCCTAAAGGCCAAGGGGTATGACTGGTCCCGGTTCCGCTTGATAGATCAAACGATGCACCGCCAAGGGTGACAGAAAAACGCCAGGTGGAGCAGCTGCCGGTGGTCAAGTCCAGCGTGGTTTTGGCCGCCCGGCCGGGCACGGAAATTATCATCGCGGTAACCGCGGAAATACTGGAAGGATGGGCAATTCAGGCCCATTCCCCCACTTTGCCCTACTTAATCCCCACCGTGCTCTCTTTCGAACCGGCTCCAGACATATCTTTCGGGGAAGTTGTCTACCCCGAACCCATGCTGAAGAAAGCGGCGTTTGCCAAAGAGGAGCTTCTTGTCTACACAGGGCTTGCCGTTTTTTCTTGTCCCCGTTAAAGCTACTGTCGCTTCCCCGAAGAGGTCGAGGTTTTCTTTCTCCTTTTGGTGGTGCCCTAGGCCAAGAGCTCGGGGTTTTTGGCCAGGGCCAAAAAAAGAGGACGAAGCCCCTCTAGGGCCCTTTTGCGATGAGAAATGGCGTTTTTCTCTGCGGGGGCCATCTCCGCAAGGGTCCTACTTTCCCCTTCGGGAATGAAAAGGGGATCGTAACCAAAGCCCCCTTTTCCTCTTGGTTCTTCGGCGATGGTTCCCTCTAAAACGCCCTCCGAGGTCCAAAACCTGCCGTCGGGAAGGGCCAAGCAGGCTACGGTGCGGAAGCGGGCGCGCCGGTTTTCTTTCCCCGAAAGAAGGGCAAGAAGTTTTTCGTTGTTGGCGGCGTAATCTTTTTCCTTCCCAGAAAACCGCGAGGAAAGGACTCCAGGAGCGCCAGCCAACGCTTCCACCTCTAGGCCCGTATCCTCAGCTAGCGCGGGAAGCCCCGAGTGCTTGGCGTAAGCTACCGCCTTGATGATCGCGTTTTCTTCCAGAGTCTTTCCCTCCTCCTTGGGTTCAGGAAGGTTAAGCTCCGCGGCAGAGACCCATTCGATTCCGGGGATTTCCCCCAAAATTTCTCGGATCTCCGCGAGTTTTGCGGGGTTTCCGGTACCGATGAGAACTTTCACGCCACCTTCACGCCCCGGAGGGTAAGCTGAGAAGCGAAGTGGCACGCAACATAATGCTCGCCGCCCAGGTCCACAAGCTCCGGCGTCTGATTGGCACAAATATCTTTCGCGTACATGCACCGGGGATGGAACCGGCAGCCCTTGGGCGGGTTCACCGGGCTTGGTACGTCCCCTTGAAGGATGATCCGCTCGGCCTGGTAATCCGGATCTGGAACGGGAACAGCGGAAAGGAGCGCCTCCGTATACGGATGCCGCGGCCGGAGGAACAGTTCCTCCGTCTCCGCAAGCTCCACAATTTTCCCAAGGTACATCACGGCCACCCGGTCGGAAATGTGCTTTACCACGGAAAGATCGTGGGCCACAAAGAGGTAGGTGAGCCCAAATTGATCTTGAAGGTCCTCGAGGAGGTTCAGGATCTGAGCTTGGATGGAGACGTCCAGGGCGGAGACGGGCTCATCGCATACGACAAGCTGGGGGTTGAGGGCCAACGCCCGGGCGATCCCGATTCTTTGGCGCTGCCCACCGGAGAATTCGTGGGGGTAGCGGCGCATGTGCTCCGGTTTCAGGCCTACTGCCTCAAGGAGCTCGGCCACCCGCTCCCGCAGGGCTTTGCCCTTGGCCAGGCCATGCACCACCAGCGGCTCCCCGATGATGTCCCCTACGGTCATGCGGGGGTTCAGGGAGGAATAGGGGTCTTGGAAGATGATCTGCATTTCCCGGCGTAAAAGCTTCATCGTCTTTTTGTCAGCGTGTACCACGTCCACTTCCCGACCGAAGTGTTTGGAGCGGAACCAAACTTCACCGGAGGTGGGCTCAATAAGGCGGAGGATGGTGCGGGCGCACGTGGTTTTCCCGCACCCGGATTCGCCCACAAGCCCCAGGGTCTCCCCTTGCCGGATGAAGAAGTCCACCTCGTCCACGGCCTTCACCCAGCCTACGATCCGGCGAAAGACCCCGCGGCGCACGGGGAAATACTTCTTCAGCCGATTGACCCGGAGGAGGACAACGTCGCTTTTTGTCGTCATTCCTCACCCCTCACGCGTAAAGCCAGCAGGCAGCATGGTGATTTGGCGTCACTTCCCTAAGCGGCGGCATCTCCCGCGTGCAGACCTCCATCACATGTGGGCAGCGCGGGTTAAACGGGCAGCCAGGCGGCGCGTCCAACGGATCGGGCACCACCCCTTTGATCGGCTCAAGCCTCTTTTTCTTCGTGGCCAAGGAGGGGATGGAGTTGAGGAGCCCCTGGGTATACGGGTGCTTCGGATCGTGGAACAACGGTCGCACCATGGCGTGCTCCACCACTTTGCCCAAATACATCACTACCACCTCTTGGCACATCTCCGCCACCACGCCGAGGTTGTGGGTGATGAACATGATGGCCATCTTAAAGCGCTTCTGAAGGTCGCGCATGAGGTCCAAAACCTGGGCCTGGATGGTCACGTCGAGGGCAGTGGTGGGCTCGTCAGCGATGAGGAGGGAGGGGTTACAGGAAAGGGCCATGGCGATCATCGCCCGCTGCCGCATCCCTCCGGAAAGCTGGTGGGGGTACTCGTCCACCCGCTGCTCCGGCTCGGGAATCCCCACCTGCCTCAGCATCTCGATGGCCTTTTTCCGCGCTTCCTTTTTCGAGACCTTTTGGTGCAACATGATCGCTTCCATGATCTGGTAGCCCACGGTGAAGACGGGGTTCAGGGAGGTCATGGGCTCCTGGAAGATCATGGCCATCTCTTTTCCCCGAATGGAGCGGTATTCCTTGCCCTTGGGATGGAGGGTGGTGAGGTCCACAGTGCGTCCGTCGCGATGGAGAAGAATGTGGCCGCCCACGATCTTTCCCGGCGGCATGGGCACAAGCCCCATGATGGAGAGGGCGGTCACGGATTTCCCACACCCGGACTCTCCCACCACCCCCAAAGTCTGCTGGGGTTCTATACGGAAACTTACCCCATCCACCGCCTTGACCACCCCATCCTCGGTATAGAAATAAGTCCGCAGGTCTTGGACCTCGAGGAGCGGCACGTCCCCTCCTTAAAGGACAACCAAGAGAACGCCCAACACGAAGAAAGCTCCGCCCAGGACGCCGATGGCGATTTTCTTGGGGTCCTTGCGGACGTCCCGGCCGAAGACCGTGGCGGACATGCCCGCGCCGAACGCCCCGCCCAGGGTGGCGTGCTCGGACATGTGCATGAGCACCAGCGCCGTCAGCGCAAAACAGTCCAAGAAAAACAGGGCCAACAAAACGTTGCGAAAGATGGCCATCTTTTCGCTCCTTTTCCCAGCGGGCGAGTATACGGGAAGAGCTCAACTTGGTGCAAGACCCGGTAGATCCGTACAATGGAGCCGTTGGCCAAGTACGTTTTTGTTACGGGCGGAGTGGTTTCGGGTCTAGGAAAAGGGGTGGTCACCGCCTCCCTGGGCTGTCTTCTTCGGGCCCGCGGGGTGGCCGTTACCCTTCAAAAGATCGACCCCTACCTCAACGTGGATGCTGGCACCATCAACCCCTACGAACACGGCGAGGTCTTCGTCACCAGGGACGGCCTCGAGACGGATCTCGATATCGGCCACTATGAACGCTTTTTGGACCAGGACCTCGGGCGCCCCAACTACCTTACCACTGGCCAAGTCTACTGGTCTGTGATCCAACGGGAGCGGCGGGGCGATTACCTCGGCCGCACTGTCCAGGTCATTCCCCACGTGACCGAGGAGATCAAGGCCCGCATTCGCGGGGCCCTGGAGGCCACGGGAAGCGAACTGGTGGTGGTGGAGGTGGGGGGGACAGTGGGCGATATCGAGGGCCTTCCCTATCTTGAGGCCATTCGCCAGATGCGGGACGAGCTCCCAAGGGACGACGTGGCCGTGATCCACCTCGCTTATGTCCCCATCCTTTCCACCACCGGCGAGCTTAAGACCAAGCCCACCCAGCACTCGGTGAAGGAGCTCCGGGCGGCCGGTATCCAACCGGATTTCATCGTGGCCCGCTGTCCCATATCCCTTCCGGACGCCCTTCGCCGGAAAATCGCCCTTTTTTGCGACGTTCCCGTGGACCACGTGATCGAGGACCGCGACCTCCCCTCCATCTACGAGGTTCCCCTTTGCCTCGCCGAAGAAGAGCTCGATGTGAAACTCCTTCGTCGGCTGAATTTGGAGCCGAAAGAAAGCGACCTTCGCGCCTGGAAGGACTTCGTTCAGCGCCTTAAGAACCCCGAGAATTTCGTGCAAATTGGCATTGTTGGAAAGTACGTGGAATTGCACGATGCCTATCTTTCCCTGGTGGAGGCGCTTCGCCATGCGGGGGCGGCGTTGGGAGCGCGGGTGGAGATCCGGTGGATTCCGGCGGAGCGGGTGGAGAAGGAGGGAGCGGAAGCCCTGGCCGGGGTCCAGGGGATCATCGTTCCCGGTGGTTTTGGGGAAAGGGGGATTGAGGGGAAGATCATGGCCGCCGATTATGCGCGCCGCCAGGGGATCCCGTTTTTGGGGATTTGTTTGGGGATGCAGGTGGCGGCCATCGCCTTTGCCCGCGCCGTCCTGGGCCGGAAAAACGCAAATTCCACGGAATTCGATCCCCGCACCCCGGATCCGGTGATCGACCTTTTGCCCGAACAAACGAAGGTGCAAGAAAAAGGTGGCACAATGCGCTTGGGCGAATATCCGGCGGAACTTGCTCCAGGAAGCAAGATTTTTTCCGCTTATAACCTCGAACGAATCCATGAGCGCCACCGCCACCGCTACGAATTCAACCCCCGCTACCTGGAGCTTTTCTCCCGGGCCGGATTTGTCCCTTCCGCCCTTTCCCCGGACGGAAGGCTTGTCGAGGCCTTGGAGCTTCGGGACCACCCGTGGTACGTGGCCGTCCAGTTCCATCCGGAGTTCCGCTCCCGGCCACTTCGGCCACATCCCCTCTTCCTTTCCTTCCTTAAGGCATGCTTATCCTCTTAGCCCTTTTTTGCGCCGTCGCTTCCGCCCAAACCACCACCCTCACCGCCCCCTGGCTTTTGGTGTACGATCCCGAGGGACGGCCGCGCTGGGAAATCCACTTGGAAAAGCTCGTGCGCACCCAGGACGGCTGGGAGGGAGAAGGCGTCTCGATCACCCTTTTCTTCAAGGGGAGCCCAACAATAACTGTTCGGGCGCCGCGCCTTTTCGCCGATCCCCTCGGCCGTCGCTGGTCCCTCGAAGGAGGCCTCTCCGGCGAAGGCCAGGGGTTCACCTTTACCGCCAAGGAGGCGCATTGGGCGGATCGCCTTGTCCTTTTGGGCTTTTCCGCGCAAGGGAAGGGCATGGAGATCACCGCCGAAGAAGTGCATTGGGAACTGTCTGGAGTACTTGAACTTTTTTCCGCAACGGTCAGCTCTTCCCAGTGGACCTTGCGCTTTCCCTACGGAAAATATACAGAAGACCTCCTTGCTGCCCAAAAGGTAGAGGCTGAAGGGCACGGGTTGAACATCTTTGCCGACCACCTCGAGTTTTATCCCGAAGAAGGACGCGCGAAATTCCTGGGGGTAAAGGTTGTCCGCCGTCCTTGAGGGAAGGGACCTGGTGAAGCGCTTCCGCCACATCCGCGCCGTGGATGGTCTCTCTGTGCTTTTTACGGCGGGGGAGATCACCGGGCTTTTGGGGCCAAACGGGGCGGGCAAAACCACAACCCTCTACCTCCTCGCCGGATTTCTCCGTCCCAATCGGGGAGAGGTTTTCCTCTCCGGCCGAAGGGTCACCTCCCTTCCTTTCCACCGCCGGGCCAGGCTGGGCATCCACTATCTTCCTCAGGAGCCCTCGGTGTTTCTTAGGACCACGGTGGCGGGGAACATCCGCCTGGCCTTGGCCGGGATGGGATTGCGCTGGAACTCTCAGGTCACGGAAGTGCTCTCCGAGCTCGGCCTTTCCGGACTCCTCAGGCGGCGAGTCACCGAGCTTTCCGCTGGTGAGCGAAGAAAAGTGGAGGTGGCCAGGGCCCTGGTCACCCGCCCCACCTTTTTGCTCCTCGACGAGCCTTTTTTGGGAGTAGACCCCCTGACCATTGCCGAGCTTTCCGCTTTGGTGCGGAGACTAGCCCAAAGCGGGATTGGGATCGTCGTCTGTGACCACAACGTGCGGGATACCTTGCGCATTGTGGACCGGGCTTACCTCATCCAGGCGGGAAAGACGGTGCTTTCGGGAACCCCTGCGGAGATCGTCGCCAATGAGCGGGCTCGCGCCATCTACCTTGGGAAGAATTTCTCCTTGTAACGCGCCTCGAGAGAAAGGAGTTTTTCTTTCCACACGAGCCCTGGACCGAATCCACCGAGGCCCCTTTTTCCCACAACTCTATGGCAGGGGATGATGATGGGAATGGGATTTTCCGCCAAGGCCCTCCCCACGGCTCTGGCCGCTTCCTTTCTTCCCACGCGGCGTGCAAGTTCCCCATAGGTCACGGTTTCGCCGTAAGGGATCCGCAAAAGCTCCGCCCACACTTTTCGGAAAAACGGGGGGCCCCCCAGGCGAAAAGGCACGGTAAAGTTTCCCCTTTCCCCACAAAAATACTCGTTCAACTCCGCGGCCAATCTCCAAATTACCGGACTTTCCACGGATTCAAGAGGATGCTGATCACTGGGAAAACGCAGGCCCACAATTTCCTCCCCCTCCCACTCCGCGTAAAAGATTCCCCAGACCGTTGGCACCTTTCCCCAGGGCACATGGGAGCTTAAGGCTTGGTTCCGCGGGATACAATGGGGCCGTGCGCGCGCTGGCCTTGGGTTGGGAGCTGGAGGGCCCGGACCTCACGTTGGCGGATTTTCCCAGCGCCGAGTCCCTCGCCAGTTTTGACGCGGTTTTGATCGACCCCCTCTCCCTTCCCCTCCTTTGGCAGCCCTATGCCGAACTTGCCCCGGATGGAAGCTATCGCCTCCATCCTGGCCGAGACCTCGGCCTTTCCCGGGCCTTAGAAAAGCTTTTTACCTTGCGCCAGCGGGAGGTAGAGGACCTCCTTTTCCGCGCGGGAGGGGTCCTTGTAGTGCGCGTGCGCGCCGCCGACGAAGGCGTGCTGATCGAGGGAAATCCGCCAAGGAAGTTGGATAGCTACAGCTTTTTGCCGAAGGCTTCGTTGGTGTCAGGTCCGCACCATTTGGCGCTTCCCCAGGGGCTGCGGTTCATGGCCCGCCGGGGCACGGACGTACGGATCCTTGCTGAGCTCCACCCGCTTGCCCCATACCTGGCGCGCTTTTCTTCCCTTGGGTACGAGGCCGTCCTCACCTCCGCCCTGGGTTCCCCCCTTTCCGCCTTTGGGCAGGTCTTGGCCCAAAACCGCGTGGGCGACCCCTTAGCTTTGGACCTTCCCGTGGGGCTTGGCCGCGTGCTCTTTCTTCCCGCCTTTCCCGGCGCGGAGGGCCGCGCAGCCTGGGACCTCCTGCGCCCGGGGATCGCCGCCCTCTTGGACTTTCCACTCCCTCACACGGCCCCGGATTGGTTCAAAAACTACGATCTTCCTGGGGAGGAAAAGCTGCGCGGACTTTGGGAGGAACTTGCCCGGGAAAAGGAGCGACTGGCCCGGCGCGAAGAGGAAATTCGTGCTGCCCAAAAGGAGCTAGAAATTTTCAAGGCTTTGCTCTTTCCCCGAGGAAAAACAGCCCTCGTCTTGGCCGCCCGGGCCGCATTTTTCCGCTTGGGATTTGGGGTAGGCGATCTTGGGGAGCCCACCTCCTTCATTGCGGAAAGCTCGGAGGAGAATTTCCTTGTGCGCGTTGCGTTTTCCCCGTTTTCCCCTGTGGCTTCGGATGAGCATCGCGCCCTGCTTTTGCTTTTGGACAAGCTTCGCCATGAAGAGCGGAAGGAGGTGCGGGGGCTTCTTCTTTGTCTTTCCCAGCCGGAGCTTGATCCCAAACGGCGGGGCCCGCAGTGGCAGGAGGCGGTGGAGCGGGCCAGCCGCGATCAGCGCTTTGTCCTGGTCTCCGCCTACGACCTTTTCCGGGCCGTGGCCCAAGTCCTCGCCGGCGCCGATCCCTTGGAGATCCGAAAATCCTTGGCGGAAGCGGAGGGTCCGTGGAAGCCGCGCTTTTGAGGCTCGCCCTCGTCCTTGGCCTCATTTTTGTGCCTCTTTCGGCGTGGGCCAGTCCCCGCCTGGCCCGGTGGCTTAAGGCCCGCCAGCACATCCGTCCCGAAGGCCCGTCCACCCACGGAAAAAAGGCGGGCACCCCCACCATGGGCGGCCTCGTCCCCCTCTTTTTGATCCTCCTTGGCACAGGAATTCTTTTCCCGTTGGCAGGATTCAGCATGCCCGTTTTCTTCGTCCTCGCCTCGACGATCCTGGGGAGCGCCATCGGGCTTCTCGATGACCTCCGCTCCCAGCGCGGCCGACGTTCCACCGGTTTCTTCCCGCATCAGACCCTCCTCGCCCAATTTTTGTCCGCCCTGATCCTCGTCCTTCTTTCTTTTCGCGCCCCCAATATCGTCCGCCTTCCCTTCACTAAAATAACCGTCGCCCTTCCTTTTTGGGCCTGGGTTCCTCTCCTTATCCTGGGATTTTCGGGGACGGTAAACGGGGTGAACCTCGCCGATGGCCTGGATGGCTTAGCCACAGGCCTCTTTCTCCTTAGCCTCCTTGGGCTTTTTCCTTTGCTTTGGACACAACCCGAGCTTGGCACCCTCGGGGTTATAGGCCTTGGGGCCGGGCTCGGTTTTCTTTGGGCCAATGCTTATCCGGCCAAAGTTTTTTTGGGAAATGTAGGCGCCATGGGTCTAGGGGGCTTTCTTTTCGGCTTGGCCTGGAGCGCTGGGGGGATCCTCTTTCTTCCCATTGCGGGCGGGGTGTTCGTCCTCGAGGCCATTTCCGACATCCTCCAGGTGGGAAGTTTTAAGCTCACCGGAGTTCGCCTTTTCAAGATGAGCCCGTTCCACCACCATTTGGAGGACGTGCCCGTCTCCTGGCCCCACCGCGTAAAAAGCCCGAATTGGCCGGAGCCGAAGGTGGTGGTGAGGCTTTGGATCCTCGGCGCGGTCTTCGCCCTCCTTGCCGTCTTGGCAGGCCTTTGAACTTTTTAGGGCTCCTTGAGCATCCGCTTTAGCTCCTGGATCGGCCGCACCGGGGTGGGATCGACTCCATTCAAAAGGGCAAGGTAAAAACTCACCCAGTCCCCAAAGTACAGGAGCCAAAGGGCCTGCGAAAGCGCGTCCTCTCCCTCGCCCCATACCTCCAAAAACTTGAGGCCGCGGGAGGATAGCACCTCCTTCAGGATCTCCACGCGCTTGGCCACCCGGGGATGGTCAAAGGACGTGCGCAAAAAAACCACAATCCCTTGGGGAAAAACTTTTCCGGCGAGTTCGTAGCCGACAATTTCGTTGTGGCAAAGCTCGGGAAGCTCCATCCAATAGGCCGGCTGTTTGGCGTTCTCGTTGATCTGAGTCTTCCAGCGGTAGGCCACGGGCGCGGTAGTCCTTGCTCCGTAGATCACCGGCACTTTTCCGCACAGGATCTTGGCCACGCTTTGGGCCACGTTCTCGTTTTCATCGGGGAAACAAGCGTCGCGGAGCCTGCGCAAAATCGTTACCACCGAAGAAGGGTTGCCCCGCACATAGCCGAAGCGGGAAAAACACCCAAGGAGGGGAAAAAGGAGAAAAGCCAAGGCAGCGCGGGGTTGGAGGCCCGGGGGGACTGGTATCCACGGGATTTCCTCTTCCTCGCACAGGGCAGCGAGGGCTCCGCCGGTGGTGAGGGCCAGGGCGCGCCGCGTGCGCCGCAACCCCTCCCGAAAAGCAACGAGCGTCTCCTCCGTTTCGCCGGAATAGGAAATGGCAATGAGGAAAGTGTCGCCGCTCAGCCAGGGAGGAAGCTCGTAATCCCGCACGGTGACGACAGGCAGGGTGGAAAAGCTGGCCAAAAGGTCGCCGGCGATGGCCGAGCCCCCCATCCCCAGCACCACCACGTTTTTGAAGCCCTGCACTCCGTTGGGAACGCGGCAAGCAAGTCCCAAAGCGCGTTCCACCTGTTCGGGGAATTGCCGCAGGGCCTGAAGCATTCCACCTTCATCCAGAGAAAGGAGTTCCTTCCAGTTCGGCATGCCCAAAGTTTACCGCCTTAACCCGGGTTTTTCGCCACCACAAGGCGTACCCTTTAGATTCCCAAGCCGGAAAAGGGGAGCTCGGTGGGCGGAAGTTTTTCCGTAAGCTCCGGCTTGAGAATGACCCAGGGCTTTGGGGCCAAGACGATGGCCCCGGGCGGCACATCGTCCCGCACCACCGCGCCCGCGCCGATGCGTGCTCCCTTCCCCACCCGGATCGGCCCAAGCAAAACGGCGTTGGCCCCGATCACCACCCCGTCCTCCACCGTGGGATGCCGCTTCTTTTTCTCTGTCGAAACGCCGCCCAACACAACCCCAGAGTAAATGTGCACGTCGTTTCCGATCTCCACCGTTTCGCCGATCACCACGCCCATCCCGTGGTCGATGGTCACCCTCCTTCCCAATTTCGCGCCGGGGTGGATCTCCACGCCCGTGAAAAGTCGCACAAGGTAGGCGAGGAACCGTGCCAGGAATTTCAGGCGGTGCTGCCAGAGCCAGTGGTTGAGCCGGTGGGCCCAGATAGCGTGCATTCCTGGGTAGAAAAGAAGAACTTCCAGGGCGCTGCGGGCTGCAGGGTCCCGGGCCATGATGGCCTTGATGTCCTCACGAATTCCCCACGGCATGAAGCCCCTCCCATCTCTCCCCGAAAAGGCCAGTGGAAAGGTAGCGCTCGCCGGTGTCGGGAAGAACCACCACCAAGATCTTTCCCGCGGACTCCGGCCGAGCGGCCACTTTGAGGGCCGCGGCCACCGCTGCTCCTGAGGAGATCCCCACTAAAAGCCCCTCCTCCCGGGCCAGGCGGCGGGTGGTCGCCGCCGCCTCTTCATCGGTGACGGCGAGAACCTCGTCGATGACGGAGCGATCCAGAACTTTGGGGATAAAACCGGCGCCAATGCCCTGGATGCGGTGACGTCCCGGTTTCCCGCCGGAGAGAACCGGGGAGGAGGCGGGCTCCACGGCGATCACCTTGACCCCGGGCTTGCGGGCTTTGAGGACCCTTCCCACCCCCGTGATGGTGCCGCCCGTTCCCACCCCGGCCACGAAAATGTCCACTTTGCCCTCTGTATCCCGCCAGATCTCCTCAGCTGTGGTCTCCTCATGGATTTTGGGATTGGCTGGATTC
The DNA here is from genome assembly GCA_014360995.1 of Candidatus Bipolaricaulota bacterium. Taxonomy (GTDB): domain Bacteria; phylum Bipolaricaulota; class Bipolaricaulia; order Bipolaricaulales; family Bipolaricaulaceae; genus DTER01. Next base: position 16,633 of record JACIWL010000017.1, read on the forward strand.
TCGAACTGTTGGGGCATGAAGGCGTTGTAGCGCTTGGCCAATTCCTCCGCGGCCCGCACGGCCCCGGGCATCCCCTCCTCCGCCGGGGTGAGCACGATCTCCGCCCCCAACGCCCGGAGGATCGCCCGCCGCTCGAGGCTCATCGTCTCGGGCATGGTGAGGATGAGCCGATACCCGCGAATGGCGCATACAAAAGCCAGGCCAATCCCGGTGTTCCCAGAAGTGGGCTCCACCACCACTCCGCCCGGTTTAAGAAGGCCCCGTTCCTCCGCATCGCGGATCATGGCCCAGGCAATGCGATCCTTTACGCTCCCCAAGGGGTTTTTCGCCTCTAACTTCCCAAGGATTTGGCAAGGAAGCCCTCTTCCAATTCGCGAAAGCCGCACAAGCGGCGTATTTCCAATGAGGTCAATGGCGCTTTCCGCCACCCGCATCTTTCCCTCCTTTGGAAAAGACAAAAGACGCCGAGGAAAGGACACGGAACGAAACGCGGGAAAAGAGGGGATTAGCGGCTACACAAGGGGGCAAAGGTCCAGAGGCCCAAAAGCTCGCGGGCTTTATGCCAGACTTCCATTCTCCTTGGCATCTCCTTCACCCCCTCGTTTCGCACTATAAGGCGAAGCGCTTTAGGCGTCAATAGGTAGGCCCAGGGTCCACGCGGCCTGGACGAGTTGGCCGAAGGAGAGGCCGCCGTCGCCGGGCGGCACCTTCTCGTGGACGAGGAACCGAAGGCCGGCCTTTTCCACCTCCTCCTTTACTGCCTGGGAGATGGCGAAGTTCACCGCGGCCCCGCCGGTGAGGCCTACCGCAGGAATCCCCTCTTCCTTTGCCACTTTTACGGCGATTCGGGCCAGCCCCCGGGCCAAAACATCTTGGGCTGTAGCCGCCACATCCGCGGGTTTTGCCCCTTTTTGCCGAAGTTCCCAAAGCCCTTTGAAGATCTCCACGGTGTCTAAAACGAAAATCTCGCCTGTTTTGATGATTGGGGGCTCAAGCCCGATTGGCGTCCCTTCCGCGGCCAGGGCTTCCAGGCGCATGGCCGGCTCGCCCTCGTAGGTCCGCGCTTGGCATAGCCCAAGCCACGCGGCCACGGCATCCAAAAACCGCCCGGCGCTCGTTGTCCACGGCGCGTTCAATCCCCTCTCAATTTGGGCAAGAACAAGGCGAAGCTCCTCCAGAGAAAGCCCGGATTTTTCAGGGGGAAGGCCCGCGGCAAAGAGGAAACTTGCGGCCATCCGGCCTGGGCGGAAGGTGGCCAAATCCCCCCCGGGCATGGGGATGGGCCGAAGATGCCCGACCCTTCGGAAATCCCCGCGCCGCCAAAGGAGGACCTCCCCGCCCCAGGCTGTGCCATCCAGGCCGTAGCCATAGCCGTCGATGGCGATCCCCAAAAGCTCCCAGGCCTTGTGCTCTCCGGCAAGGCCGGCCACGTGGGCTACATGATGCTGAACGGAAATAACCTGGCCGAGCTCCTCCCCAAGCTTTCGGGTGGGGAAACCCGGATGTAAATCGCACGCGATCTTTTTGGGCAAAGGAAGCCCTAAAAGGCCAAGGAAGTGCTCCAAGGCCTCGCACAAAAACTCCAAAGTCTCGAGCTCCTCGGTGTTTCCAATGTGCTGGGAGAGAAAAACTTTCCCGCGGAAATAGAGGGCAAAGGTCACGTTGAGGTCCCCGCCCAGGGCGAGGAGGGGTTCGGGCCCCAAATCCAAGGAAATGGCCTCGGGGACAAAGCCCCGGGAGCGGCGAAGGAAGACAGGGCCCAAAGGCCCCATGCGTACAACAGAGTCGTCGCAGCGGGCCACGATCCGCCGGTTGTGGAGGAGAAACGCATCGGCCACCCCCGAAAGCTCGGCGAGGATCCGCTCGTTCTCGATGAGCATGGGCCGGCCCGGGAAATTCGCGCTCGTCATGACCAAGGGAAAGGGAAGGCTGCGCAAAAGGAGGTGATGCAAGCCGGTGTAGGGAAGCATAACCCCAACGGTGTGGAGACCGGGGGCCACGGAGGGCGCCAAATACCCGGGCCTTTGGCGCAGGACCACGATGGGCCGGCGGGGTGAGCGCAAAAGTTTCCATTCCTCTTCGGAGGGCGCGGCGAAAAGGAGAATTTGGTCGGCCCGGGCCATGAGGGCGAAAGGCTGGGCAGGCCGGCCAAGGCGCCGGCGAAGCTCGGCCACCACCTCCTCTCGCGTGGCATCACAGGCAAGATGCGTTCCGCCCAAACCCTTTATGGCCAGGATCTTTCCAGCCAAAAGGGCCTCCTGCGCCAGTTCAATTGGGTCGCCAGAAAGCTCTTTTCCCTCCGCCACAAAGAAAAGGCGGGGGCCACAAGCTGGGCAGGCGATGGTCTGGGCGTGGTAGCGCCGGTCCAGGGGGTTTTTATAGTCGCACGCACACTCTTCACACATGGGAAAATCCCGGAAGGCCGTGCGGGGCCGATCATAAGGCAGGGCCTCTACCACCGTAAACCGAGGGCCGCAGTCCGTGCAGCTTGTGGCCCAATACCCAAAGAACCGGCTTTTTGGATTTTCAATATCGCCAAGGCAGCGCTCGCAGGTGGCCGTATCCGGGGGGATGAGCCCGGCGCCCTCCCCGCCATCCCGTGAGGGCAGGATCCGGAACCCCTTTTCCCCAAGAGGCTGAAGCTCTAAGACATGCAAACCGGAGATTTCCGCAAGGGGCGGCTTTTCCTCGTGAAGAGCGCGAAAAAAGCGCTCCAAGGCCTCGGGCTCGCCCTCCACCTCCATCTCCACCCCAGCTTCGCCCAAATTACGCACGTAGCCGGAAAGGCCGTGGCGCACGGCAATCCGGTACACAAACGGGCGAAAACCCACGCCTTGAACGGTTCCCTCCACGTGGATCCGCAGGCGGCGCATAGGCCGAAAAGTATAGCAGGCGCTTGTCCGAATTCCTCGGGTCGTTTGCTCTTCTTAGGGGCCCAAAACGGCCGTGAAATAGGCCGTCATGGTATACGCCGAAGTGGACCTCCGGGCGATCCGCGAGAACCTCGCGCACCTCCGGGACTGGCTCCCCAGGCGCGTGGCCCTCATGTTCGTGGTCAAGGAGGACGCCTACGGACACGGCCTTATTCCCGTGGCCAAGGCCGCCGCGGAGATCGTGGACTGGTTCGGCGTGGCTAACCTCCAAGAGGCTTTAGCCTTGCGAAAAATGGGCCTCTCTCAGCCCATTTTCCTCATGATCCCTCCAGTGGGAGAGGAGCTGGTTGGGGCAATCCGCGCAGGGTTTCACGTCCCTCTTGGAGATCTGGGGATGCTCCCGGAGCTAGAGGAAGCCGCTCGGCGCGCCAGGAAAAAAGCTTTGGTGCACATGGAGATTGACACTGGCATGGGCCGGTTCGGCCTTCTTCCCGAGGAAGCGGAAAAGGCCCTCGCCGCGTTCAACCCCAACTACATAGAACTTGCCGGGATTTTTTCGCACCTCTCCTCCGCCTACGGCACCGCTCCCGAAGATCTGGAGTTCACCCGGGCCCAGGTGTGGTGGTTCCGTAAGATCCTGCAGGAGTGGGAGGGGCGAGTGGAGGCTCCCTGGAAACACTTGGCGAACTCCGCGGCGGTTTTGGCCTTCCACGAAGCCACGGCGCCACCTTTGAACATGGTGCGGGTGGGGACCGCCGCTTATGGCTATCCCGAGGGCCCGGCCAAGCCGCCCGTGCCCCTGAGGCCCGCGGCGCGGGTGTGGACGGAGATCGCCGCCGTGCGGGAAGTGCCGACGGGCTGGCCTGTGGGCTATGGGAGGGAGTTTGTCACGGAACGGCCGGCGCGGCTGGCCATCCTCGCCGCCGGCTATAGCCACGGCCTTCGCCCCGAGCTCCGCGATGTCCTCGTCAGGGATCGCCGCGCTCCCTTGGTGGGGAAGATCGCCATGGACACGGTGGCCTGCGACGTGACCGAAGTTTCCAAGGTGAGGCGGGGCGAGAGGGCTTTACTTTTTGGGCCGGAGGTGGCGCGGCGGGGCTGGGTTTGTCCTGTTCTTGTTCCCGTCCTTCTTTCCTCGCGGCGAAGCTTTGTGGGAGCAAAAGAAAAAATTGGTACGCCCGGCAGGATTTGAACCTGCGACCTCTGGCTCCGGAGGCCAGCGCTCTGTCCGGGCTGAGCTACGGGCGCTGCGGAGGGAGCGGGATTCGAACCCGCGGCCGAGGTTTTAGCCCCGGCAACGGCTTAGCAAGCCGTCCTCTTCGGCCGCTCGAGCATCCCTCCTCACCCCCATTCTATGCGGTTGCTCTGCTGAGTCAACCAAAAACACAGGGGAGGCTCAACGCCTCCCCTGCGCCCTTGCCACAGAGGAACAATCAGAATCGGAAAGACCATCCAACGGAAAGCTTGGTACCCCCACTCAAGGAAGTGCTGAGGGAAAGAAGAAGGTCAAAATTGAGCATGACGGGTACAGAAAGGTCACCCTGTATCCTCGTCAAGCCAAAAAGGCTTCCAGATTCCTGGAAAAACACAGCCAATTCCAAAGAATAGGTGCCGCCGCAACAGCCTGGCCCACAGAACGCGATCTTCCAGTACTCGAACTCCCCTTCCTCGAAGATCTTCTTGCCAAGAAGGTCCTCAAGCTTCTCCACGTTAAACGCGGTCATGAGCTCCACGTAGCTACAGCTGCTGAAGTCACAGCGCAATTTGTAGCCGTATATTTCCAGGCCCATTATCTCTAAAAGCTTTTCCCCGGTGACCAGATCCCCATAAACGATGAAGCAGGCCTGCCCCATGCCGTTCCACTTCGGGGTTACGCGCACTTGCTTATAATCCACGGTGAAGCGAGTCGCCACTTCAATGGAGATCCCACAGCAAAGAGAGAGCTCCAACGCCGTCTCGAAATAGCCAAACCCGGCTTTGGTGAAGTAGAGCTCGGCATCGTAAGTGAGGCCGCAGCATAGCCCCACGTTCTTGAGGGAGAACAGGGCTTCGGAAAAGCTCAACCCCGTGCAACAGTCGGCCAATTTGATCTCCAGTCCAAGCGGAGGGAGGCTGGCGAAGAACGTGATCAGAGTATAGCTTTGTGTTTGTGGTGGGCAGCACGGCCAGTAATATTCAAGCTCTCCGTCCTTGTCCACATCGGCTAAGTGATAAGGATAAGCCCAGTGGTGGAATTCCACTCCCAGCTCCAGCCCAGCCAGGGTAAACGCGGCCTTGGTCCACGCTTCCTTATACGCCGGCGGCGTTAATTGGATTTGTTCAGGTGAAACATCACAGGCCTCGGGATAGAAAACTTCCACCGTCTCCGTGATAGAAGGATTGAAAGATATGCCGCCGGAAAGGGAAACCGGACCGAACATCCCCAAAAACCCGAAACTTTGGTCGATGAGCCCGGTTTCGTCGAATTTCGAGGTGCTGGAAATCGTCCAATTCTGGTCCACAGCGTACCTAAGGGTGAGCTCGCATTTTTCCAGGCCAACGCTGGGAACTATGCTGATCAGCGCCGTCCACTCGCCGCTGAATTGCGCCACCCCCACAACGCTTAAGAGAAGCGCCCCTAACAAAAGAATGGCCAGGTTTCTCATCTTCGGCCTCCTTTTCTAAAGCATCCGTCAGAGTTTCAGCATTTCGTAAGCAGGAAACGAACCGAAAGGTCCGCCCATGGGGGGAGCTTTTTCTGTAACGCGGATAACCGCAGAACCCGGAGTTGCGCTCTGGTGTATATTGAATGACAAAGGAGGTACCATGAGACTGGCGATGGCGTTAGTTCTTTTGGGCACAGGCTTTTGGGCCTTGGCCCAGTATCCATCCTACTTCTGGGGATCGTGGAGGATCGCGGAGGAGGCGTGGGCGGCCCTGCCCGCGCGCGCCGAGGCCTTGGGCATCCCCATCGCCCGCCTCTCCCCAGAAACATGTGATCTCGTCTTCACCGGGGTCGAGGATGAGGAGGTGCTCCTTTCCCAAAACGCCTTCCTTTACCTCGATGGCGAGTTCTTCCTTTTGGGAATTCGCGAAGGGGAGTGGACCACGATCCTGAGAGGAAACACCGAGGCCGCGGAAATCGTGTTGTTCGGGCCTGGAGCGCCGGAGGCCCTCTCCTCCCTTGCCATCCTTGAGGCCCTCGGCCTCACCCCGCCGGAAGGGATCGTGGAACTCTCGGAAAAGGAGATCCCCGTGAAAATCCCGGTTCCTCCGGAAGGGATGAAATTGGACCCAATCCTTTGGGCCCTGGTTGGGCATCCCGATTGGTTCCAGTTCGCCCAGGTGCAGGGGATCGAGCGGGTAGGGATCAGGGTGCGCGTGGTGGCCGAGCTTTCCGAAGGGCTTTCCGCCGAGTGGGAGCCGTTCATCCGTAGCTCCACGGAAAAACTCGCCGAACTCCTCCTCCCTATTCCCCTCCTTCCTAAACTTGGCCGGGATCCGGCGGTGAGCCTCGTCCGGCCGCCCCATACCCCTATCCCCCTAGGAGGTTGACATGCGGGCCAACCTGAGAAAGCTTGGTTTTTGGATTTCTGTTCTTCTTGCTTTGTCGGTCGCCCTTCCTGCGGCCTCCCAAATAACCTTGGGCGTCCTCGCCGAGGACGAAAAGGCTTTTCAGCCTTACCTTGCGCAAGCGGCCCAGGCGGGGCTATCGGTAAAGCTTGACAAATTCAGCGAGTCCGCCCTTTATCAGCAGGTTTACACGCTGGGTGCTTTGGGCTTAGCCCGCATTGACGTGGCCGAGTGCCTCACGAAATGGCTTCCCCAGGTCCAGGGCCGGCTGTTGGACCTTTCCCCGTATGCCCGGGACCTCCAGGCCGCGGGTGTGGAGCTTTATTCCTACGGCAACGTAGTGGTTGGGGTAAAAGTGCCTTGGCGAGACGACGCGTTTTTGGCCATCCTTATCCGCTCCCCACGCCCCTCCCAGGCCCTGGAGTTCTTGAAGCTCTTTAAGGCCAAGGCACCGGGCATCACCCCGCTTTCCCTTTCCATCGGGCCTTTGGTAGTGGCAAAGCCGGAGAAGCGTCTATCCGGGGTGGATAGCGCCCTAGAGGGCTTTGTGGGCGTTTTGCGCCAGGCCGCGCCCCAGGGTCCGGTCACCGCCCTCTCCCACATCCCGGGCCAGGCTCAGGATGCCGTGCGCCGGGTGGCGGAAATGTGGGGTATCCCGCTTTCCCCGGATGGCACGGCGGTGACCTTGGTATTGGAACCGCTGGCGCCGGTCTCCCCGCAAGCGTTGGGGGCACGGGCCGCGGAATCCTCACCGTTGGGCCTGCAAAAGGCCGTGGTCCCCCTGGATAAGCTGGAAAGCTTCTTGGCCCAGGCCGCGGGAAGGGCCAGGGTGCGGCTTCCCTTTGAGCCTGTGCCTTTGGCCGCCACTTCCGAGGGGGTGAACCTCGTGGGAGCTGCGGCCTTCCACGCCCAGGGGATCCGGGGAGCCGGGGTGAAAGTGGCCGTGATCGACGTGGGCTTCGCCGGCCTCTCCCAGTCCCAAGCTCGCGGGGATCTTCCCTATGGCCTCATCACCCGCGACTTCACCGGAACCGGCATGGAAACCGGCCTTACCCACGGAACGGCCGTGGCGGAAATCGTCTACGACGTGGCGCCTCAGGCCACCCTCTACCTCATAAAGATCGCCAACGAAGTCGACCTGGATAACGCGGTCACCTACTGCATCTCCGAGGGGGTGCACATCATCGTGCATTCGCTGGGGTGGTTCAACACGAGCTTTTACGACGGGACAGGAGTGGTTGCCGAGATCGTGAACCGCGCGGCCGGAGCGGGCATCCTCTGGGTGCAAGCCGCGGGCAACTTCGGGCGCCGTCACTTCGGCCCCACCTTCACCGATCAAAACAACGACGGGTGGCACGACACGGACGTGACCCTCTCCGTCCAGGCCGGGGAGAGAATCCTCCTCTACCTCACCTGGGACTCCTGGCCAGCCACCTCCGACGACTACGACCTCTATCTCTTCGATCCCGCGGGGAACCTCGTGGCTTCCTCCACCAAGACCCAGGCCGGGGTGGAGCAGCCCACGGAGCGCATCTACACCACTGCCACATCTTCCGGAACCTATCGGGTGCGCATCCAGAAGGTCGCCGGTGCGGCGCGGAGGCTCGCCCTCTTCTCCGTGTACCACGACATTTCGCCCTACGACGCCCTCTCGTCCCTGGTGACGCCGGCGGATGTGGACGCAGCCCTTTCTGTGGCCGCCATCGGCTGGCAGAACTACACCACCGGGCCGGTGCAGCCCTATTCTTCCCGCGGGCCTACCAAGGATGGCCGACAGAAGCCGGACCTCGCCGGGCCGGATAACGTGACCACCGGGGTTTCTTACTACAACCCGTTCCCCGGGACCTCCGCGGCCGCACCCCATGTGGCTGGGGTGGCTGTCCTTTTGAGGGCTGAGAACCCGGGCTTAAGCCTCTCCCAACTCAAGGCCCGTATCCTCTCTTTCTGTGTTCCCATGGGCGATCCTTACGCTTACGGCGCAGGAAGACTTGAAGCTAGCCCCCAAGTGGTAGCCCAGCCGGACCTCGTGGTGGACTCCATTACGTTCGCGCCAGCCACGCCCACGGTAGGGAGCACGGTCAATTTCACCGTGGTAGTCCGCAACGCCGGAAACGCCAATGCTGGCGCGTTCACCGTGCGCCTGCAGGGCGCTGGCCCATCCCAAGACCGCACGGTCTCCTACCTCGCGGCCGGAGCGTCCATAATCCTCAACTTCAGCCTGCCTCTTTCCACCTCGCCCGAGACCTTCACCGCTACCGCCGACGTGTTCAACCAGGTCGCTGAGTCCAACGAGGGGAACAACACCCGCCAGGTCACCGTGACCGGGATCACCCCCACGCCCCAGGGCCGCCTAAGCACGGATAAATCCACGTACACGCCCGGAGAAACCGTACAAATCGCCTTCCAGAACACGGGAAGCGTGACCATCGAGCTTCCGAACTCTGCCCCGTGGACGATCAAAGATGGCCTTGGCCGCGTGGTCTTCACGCCTATTGCCGCCCAGGTCATCACCAACGTCGCCCCAGGCGAGACGCGAACCTGGTCCTGGAATGGCCGCGATAATTTCGGGAACTACGTTGCGCCCGGCACCTACACGGTGGAGCTCTCCACGCGCAACGCCGGAACGTTCACCGCTTCCTTCACCATCCAGGCTCCGGCCCTTCCCGATCTTGTGGTGGAGTCGGTAACCTACACCCCCGCGACGCCCACGGTGGGCACGACCCTCACCTTCCAGATCACCGTGCGCAACCAGGGAGGCGCTCCCGCTGGGCTCTTCTACATAAAGCTTGAGGGATTGGCCGGCGCCCAGTACGCCTCGGTCTCTGGCCTCCCTGCCGGCTCCCGCGTCACCGTCTCCCTGCAGCTTCCTCTTTCCGCGGCCACGGAAACTTTCACCATCACCGCCGATGCCACGAACCGTGTAGCTGAGGCCGATGAGACGAACAACACCTACCAGGTCACGGTAACCGCAGCCCAGCCCCCGCTCTCCCTCTCCATCCAAACCGACAAGACAAGCTATGTGGTGGGCGAGGCCGTGCGCATCACGGTCACGCTCTCCCGGCCGAGCTACGTATACATTGTGGAACTCGA
>JACIWL010000018.1 GCA_014360995.1 Candidatus Bipolaricaulota bacterium
GGCACAAGCCCGGCCACGTTTCTTCCCCGGCGGAGGAGAATGGTGTGGGTCTTGGGAAGCAAGCCCTGTCCATACAAGGCTGCGTTACGACCAGCCTCCTCGCCCACTTTGGCCACGGTGTCCACTAAATCGAACACGGCCACGGCGTTTCCCGCCCCAAAAAGCCAAGGAACGCGCGTTTGAAACCTGCTGTTCACCCATAGTCCAGGTTGGATTTGTTCTTTGGGCAGAACCGCGGCCAAGGGCCTGGTCTCCGGAAGAAGGCCCACGGAGAGAACGAGGGTGTCCACGGGCACGAATTTTTCTGTGCCCGCTAGAGGCTGGCTAGCCCCATCCACCTCTACCAAGGTTACGCCCTTAAGCCTCTTCTGCCCGTGCACCTGGGCCACCGTGTGGCGGAGAAGCAGGGGTATACCGAAATCTTCTAGGCACTGGACGACATTGCGCCAAAGTCCGCCAGGGAAGGGTTTGATCTCCGCCACCGCGGCCACCTCCACGCCCTCCAAGAAAAGGCGGCGGGCCACGATGAGGCCGATGTCACCGGAACCCAAGATCAGGGCGCGCTTTCCCGGGAGAAGTCCGTAAATGTTCACCAGCTTTTGCACCAAACCCGCGGTGAAAATCCCTGCCGGACGGGTGCCGGGGATGAGGAGGGGACCGAAGGGGCGTTCCCGCGCGCCAGCCGCCCAGACCACAGCCCGCGCCTGGATCTTGAAAAGCCCCTGCGGGCTGACTACCCGCAGCTCCCCCTCCCCTGAGACCGTAAGAACCGTGGCCTCCGGAAGCACTTCCGCCCCGGACCTCTCCAGCTCCTGAAGGAGGCGGTGGGCGAATTCCGGCCCGGTTAACTCCTCGCGGTAGCGGTGGAGACCGAAGCCCGGATGGATGCACTGGTCCAGGACTCCGCCCAGCCTCTTCTCCCGCTCGATGAGGAGGGTCTTCGCCCCGGCTTCGGCTGCGGCTTTGGCCGCGGCCATCCCCGCCGCGCCGCCGCCCACCACCGCCACCTCCACCGCCACCCTCACGGCCGCACCCACTCCACCACCACCTCCGAGCCCGGCCCACGCAGGCTGAGCTCCGCCGGAGAAACTCCCTGCTCTCGGGCCAAGATCTCCAGGATGCGTGCCGTGCAGAAGCTTCCTTGACAAAGGCCGAAACCAGCGCCGGTGCGGAATTTTACGCCGTCCACGGTCCTGGCCCCGCGGCGGATGGCCTCCAGCACTTGGGCTTCGCTGACCCTGTTGCAGAAACACACAATCCGGCCCCAGCGGGGGTCCGCTTGAATGAGTTTGTCCCATTCCTCTTCGGAAAGGTCCTCGGCCTTGGGAATGGGCGGTCGCACGGGATCGAACTTCTCTTTCCTGCGGAGGCCCAGCTCGGGCACCAACACCTCTTCCGCCAGGTACCGAGCCACTGCTGGCGCGGCAGTGAGCCCGGGCGAGCGCATGCCGCCAGCGTTGTAGAAACCGCGCACGGGACTCGGTCCCACCACAAAATCCCCGCCCTCCGGCTCCGGCCTTAGCCCCGCGAAGGATTTGAGGACCTCGGTTACGGGCAGCTCCGGCACGAGGTGGCGAGCGCCAGCGAGAACCTGGGCGAGTCCATCCCGTGTAGTTTGAGTGGCCTCCCTCTCTTCCCGGAAAAGGTCCTCAGCGGTCGGACCGAGAAGGATCCCGCCGTCCACGGTGGGGAGGACTAGGATACCTTTGGAGAGAGGGGTGGGCGTGGGGAAAAGAACTGAGTGCACCAGATCTTCGGCTGTATCGGCAAGGAGGATATATTGGCCGCGGCGGGGGGTGATGGTGGGAAAAGGCACTCCGGCCAGAGCTGCCAGGCGGTCGGCATAAAGGCCCGCTGCGTTGACCACTGCGTCCACTTCGTACACGGCTCTGGTGGTAGTGATGGATCGCACACGACCGTGATGGGTGCTTATGCGCAGAACCTCCTCGCAAAAATGGAGTTCAGCGCCATTGGCTGCGGCGTTTTCCGCCGCGGCTTGGGCTAAGACCCAGGGAGAAGTGATGCCCACGCTGGGTGCCCATAAGGCCCGCCGCACCTTGGGATTCACCCAGGGCTCGCGAGCCAAAACCTCCTCTCCCCCTACCAGAGTTAGCCCGGGCACACCGTTGGCCTCTCCCCTATCCTTGAGGACCCGGAGGACCTCCTCTTCCTTTTCGGAAAAAGCCAGGACGAACGCGCCAATTTGGCGGAACGGCACACCGAGCTCCGCGCAGATCCGCGGGAAAAGAGCGTTACCCTGAACGCAGAACTTGGCCCGCCAGGTCCCCGGCTCATCGTGGAATCCAGCATGGACAATGGCGGAGTTCGCCTTGGTCACGCCAAAACCAGGTTCAGGTTCCCGATCAAACAGTAGAACCTCGGCCTCGTAGCGGGTCAATTCCTGGGCGATGAGAGCGCCCACCACGCCGGCGCCGACCACCGCGATGCGCACTCACTCCTCCTCGGCCCACCCCTTGGCGCGCTCTACGGCCCGGCGCCAATTGCGGAGGAGTTTCTCGCGCTCGGGCACGGGCATAGTAGGCTGAAAAAGCCGCTCCATCTTCCAAAGGCGCCGGATGTCCTCCGGGCTCCAAAGCCCCAGGGTCCAGCCGCAGGCGAAGGCCGCGCCCAACGCTGTGGTCTCGAGATTCACCGGCCGCAGGACGGGTTTTCCCAGAATGTCCGCCTGGAATTGGCAGAGGAAATTGTTTTTGGCGGCACCGCCGTCCACCCGCAGCTCCGGAATGGGCCAAGGCAGAGCAGAGGCGAAAATTTCCGCCAAGTCGTAAGTCTGGTAGGCAATGGCTTCCAAGGCTGCCCGGGCGAGATGAGCCCTGGTCGTGCCGCGGGTGAGGCCGAGGAAGACTCCGCGGGCATAAGGATCCCAGTAGGGAGCACCAAGCCCGGTTAAGGCCGGCACAAAATAAACTCCCTCATTGTGTCTAAGGCTCAGCGCTAGCTCTTCGGTTTCCTGGGAGCTTCGAATGAGGCCCAGGCCGTCCCGCAGCCACTGCACTGCGGCCCCGGCCACGAAAATCGAGCCCTCCAAGGCATAGCGCACCGTGTCCCCTGCGGTGTAGGCCACCGTCAACAGAATCCCTTCCGGCGGGGCGACTGGCTCCTCGCCGGTGTTGACAAGAAGAAAAGCGCCGGTACCCCAGGTGACCTTGGCCCCACCCTTTTCCAAGCAGGCTTGGCCCAGGAGCGCGGCCTGTTGGTCGCCCAAAACCCCAGCCACGGGAATCTTGACGCCAAAAATTTCCCGGCGCGTGTAGCCGAACACGCTCAGACTGGGCTTCAACATGGGCAGAGCCTGACGGGGCACCGAAAAGAGCTGACAAAGCTCATCATCCCAGCACAAGGAACGTAGATCGAAGAGCATGGTGCGCGCAGCGTTGGTGTGGTCCGTGGCATGGTTTCCGGTGAGGGAAAAGAGGAGCCAGCTATCGACGGTTCCCACCAGAACATCTCCCGCTTGGGCCCGCCGGAGAAGGTCTGGCTCCCTTTGGAAAAGCCATTCAAGCTTGGTCGCGGAGAAGTAGGGATCGGGAAGGAGGCCGGTTTTCTCCCGGATTTCTCGGGAGACAGCGGCTTTGGTCCGCAACTCTTGGCATCGGGCAGCGGTGCGACGATCTTGCCAGACGATGGCTGGGGCGAGGGGCTTTGCGGTTTTTCTGTCCCAAACCACCACGGTTTCCCGTTGATTGGTGAGACCAAACCCCGCAAGCTGGCTGGGTTTGAGACCGGCTTCGCTCAGAGCTTCCCGAATGGTTGTGAGGGAGGCCATGACAAATTCCTCGGGGTCCTGCTCCACCCAACCCGGCTGGGGGAAGCGCAGGCTGATAGGGCGGTAGGCGGCGGCGAGGGGGCGGGCCTCCTCGTCCAGAATCACAAACCGCACGCCGGTGGTGCCGGCGTCCAGGGCGCCGAGAAAAAATTTGCTTTTCATTGCTTTTTCTTGCGATTATATGCGTAAGGTTTCGCTAAGCAAGGGGAGGAAGGTCGAGGTCCTCAGCCAGGCGGTTCAGGGTCTGCCAGAGGAGCAGGTCCAGGGGAACGCCCTTGGCGCGGATCTCCTGCTCCCGGAGATGAGACTTCTCCCCGGCCGTATAGATCCGTTCCGCACCCGGCGCCTTGGCCGCGGACCGCAGCGCCCGAAGGATCTGGCCGGCTAAGCTCTTGAACTCCTCAAGGGGCAGAAAGCGCTGGATGTCCAAGGCCAAGAAGAAGTGGCCAAGGCGGGAGGGCTTTGGCTGACCTTGCTCATCCTGGTCGGTAAGATCTTTGAGAAAGGGACCGCCGGAGAGGGCCGAACAGAGAATTTCCACCATGGTGGCTAGGCCGTAGCCCTTATGACCTCCCAGCTCCTCGCCCGCCCCGCCCAGGGGCAAGAAGGCGTAAAGGTCCTTGGGGATGCCCTTGAGGATTTCTTGGCTGTCGGTGGCCGGTTTCCCTTCGCGGTCGATCACCCAGCCCACAGGGGTTGGCTTTCCCAGCCGGGCCAAGACCTCGATCTTCCCCCGTTGAGTAACGGAAGTAGCAGCGTCAAAGCAAAAGGGAAAAGGCTCATCTGTGGGACAAGCAAAGGCTATGGGGTTTGTTCCGAGCATTGGCTCCACGCCAAAGGTTGGGGCGACGGATGGCCTTGCGTTGGTGAAACTCATCCCGATCATTCCTTCCTTTGCGGCCATGAGGGCGTAGTAGCCAGCGATTCCGTAGTGCGAGGAATTGCGGACCACCACGGCCCCAAGCCCAAAGGCCCTGGCCTTGCGGATGGCCAGATCCATGGCCCGATACCCAGCCACCATGCCCAGGCCGTTTTGGGCGTCCAAAACCGCGGTGGTCGGCCCTTCCCGCACCACCAAAATGTTCGTAACCGGGGAAAGGGTTCCGTTGCGGATGCGGTTGACGTAAAGGAGGAGACGGCTCACTCCATGGGAGGAAATCCCGCGCACGTCCGCGGCCAGGAGCACATCGGCACAGATGCGGGCATCCTCCGCTGGCACACCCAACCGCTGAAACACCTCCTCCACGAACTTCCTCAAACTTTCCACAGGAACACGCTTTTGCTCGGTCATCTTCCGCCTCCCAGTTTTTCATCAAGCTCTGGTAGTTCGGCAATGCTTTCCAGGACATAATCGGGCTTGATAGAAGAGCGTTTCAGGTCCTCGGGTTTGGTTACACCCGTGAGGACCAGAATCCCAAGAAGGCCATGGTCTTTGGCCATACGGATGTCTGTTTCCAATCGATCGCCCACCACGGCGCAGGCCTCGGGGTTAAGACCAAGAAGGGCGAGGGCTGTGTCCACCATGTATGAGGAAGGTTTGCCGAAGATTTTCTCGACCTTGCGGCCAGTGGTGGCCTCTAGGGCAGCGATCACCGCCGCGGCGTCTGGGATTTCCCCGTCTTCCACAGGACAGGTGCGATCGGGATTGGTGGCGTAAAAGCGGGCACCTCGGCGCAGGGCTTGAAAGGCGATATTGAGCTTGTGATAGTCAAAGGTGCGGTCGAAGGCAGCGATCACGTACTCGATCTTCCCTGGTTCATCGGAGAGCTGAAGACCAGCCTTAGTCAAATCCTCAAGGAGCGGGGGTTCACCGATGGCAAATACTCTAGCATGGGGTGCCTCTCGCGCTAGGTAGTGGGCGAGGACGAAGGAGGAGTTGAGGACGTCTTCTTCTCTGGCGGGGATGCCCAGGCGGGTAAGTTTTTCGGCATAGTCGCGGCGGGAGTAAAGCGGCTTGTTCGAAATAAAAAGGAGGCGACGCCCACGTTGTCTCATTGTCTGCACCGTATCCGCAGCTCCAGAGACAAGCCTTTCCCCTCTGTATACAGTGCCGTCCAAATCTATCAAGTATCCTTTGATCATAATGTCCACTGGCCAGGCCAGAGATCAACGGGGAGGGCGTTGGGGTACCCGTTGAGGCCAGTCAGTAATGATTCCGGTCACGCAGGGGTTAGAGAGAAAACGCGCGATTTCAGGCGGGTCATTCACCGTCCAAAGGTATATTTCGTACCCTTGTTTACGAAAATTGCAGAGTTCTGCATCAGAAAAAAGCCGGTGGTTCAGGTTCAAAACGCTAATACCGAGCTCCTTTAGAAGTTTATCCAAACCCTTGATCGGTCTATCCAGAAGCAGGGCTACTTTCAGTTCTGGAGCCAAGAGCCCTGCTAGTCTGACGATACCAGGATTAAACGAAGAGATCAAAACTTGGTCAGTCATGTTAAGCTCGCGCACTAAAGCCACGGTTTGTTTCACAGCTATCTCGTCGGAGGCCGAGAAATTGAGGGGGGAAACAGCTGATTTAATCTCAATGTTTACCAAAAGACCCAAATCCAAGCTCAACATCAGGGCCTCGCGCAAAGTGGGAACTTTTTCTCCGCGGAAAAGCATGGCCTCTTCTCTGGGCAACTCTCCACTTCGCAGGGTCCCAAAGGGGTCTTCTTCCAAAAACCAAGATCCAGCATCGAGCTCCGAAACCTCCGCATAGGTGAAATCCGAAACTTTCCATGGTTTTCGCAAAGGAAAGAGATCCTCCACGTTCGTGGTGCGTGCCAAGGTTTCGTCGTGCATGAGGATCAACTCCCCATCTTTGGTCAGACGGACATCGAACTCCCAGCCGTCCGCTCCAATTTGGGCCGCAGCACGAGCCGCAGCACATGTATTTTCCGGGGCCAAGGACCGCGCACCGCGATGGGCAAAAATCAGAGGGGGATGCCTTGCATTGCCTAGATACCACGGGGCAAAAAGAACAGCCGCTGCATAAAGGGGCGCTATTTTCTTCATTTCTCGCTCTCCGTTAGACCTCGAATAAGCCAGCGTTGGGCAAGTATTGCCACAAGGACCGGTACAGTCATAGCCATAACAGCGGTAGCCATAACTAGATCCCAGTCTACAAGCGCTTCCGGACCACCCATCATGCGCACTAGACCAATGACGATCGTTTGCATTTGGACTTTAGTGGTAATCAACAGAGGCCAAAGGTACTGATTCCATCCGTAGATGAACATTATGATAAAAAGTGCAGCCAGATTGGGGCGAACTGTAGGAAGCGCGATTTGCCAGAAGCATCGAAAGGGCCCGGCTCCGTCCACCTGAGCCGCGTCGAATAATTCTCGAGGTATAGATCTAAAAGCTTGGCGCAAAAGCAGCGTGCCAGTAGCCGAAACCAAAAGTGGCAGGGACAAACCCCAATAAGTGTTGAGTAGTTTAAGATTCGAAGCTACCTTATAACTAGGAAAAATCCTCACCTCCAAAGGGAGCATGAGTGTGACCAGAATAGCCCAGAAGAACAGGCTCTGGAGAGGAAAGCGGAAATAAACCAAAGCATAGGCTGTAAGCGAAGAGAGGAGAACTTTCCCTGTAGCTACAAGCAAAGCTGTAATGAGGGAATTCACCAGCATTATTTTCACGGGCACACTTATTACACGGCCCCCAGTACCTACATTCCAGGCTCTGAGGTAATTGCTGACAAAATAAGGCCCGGGAAACAAGGGCAATAAACCACGGCCAATAGTAGCGGCATCATGGGTAGACCCAACAAAAGCGATGTACACAGGGAATAAGATGAAAATGGCTCCGGTTATCAACACTGCATGGGTCATAAGTCGTTCAAAAATCCCCATCTTCATGGCTTCTCTCCTATCCGTAATAAACGCGACGCTCGATGAACCTGAATTGAAAGACCGTAATGATAACAACGACGGTCAACAAGATAACAGATTGGGCAGCAGAAGAACCGATGTTTAGATTTAGCATCCCGTCGACATAAACTCGATAGGCCAGGGTTTCCGTGGCTTTACCTGGCCCTCCTCGGGTTAGAGCATCAATAACTCCAAACGTGTCAAAAAATGCGTAGACTAAATTCATAACAATGAGAAAAAACGTTGTTGGTGAGAGAAGAGGAAAGGTCACGCGCCAGAAAATGGTACGCGGTTTAGCACCATCCACTGCTGCGGCTTCAATGAGACTCTGGGGAATGGACTGGAGGCCAGCTAAAAAGAAGATAAAGTTATAGCTTATTTGCTTCCAGATGGAAGCTACGATGACTAAAAAAAGAGCCTGCCCTCCGTTCAATCGATAATCCCAATTTATACCTATTGCCCGCAACCAGCGAGCCAAAATCCCGACTTCCGGCTGAAACATGAACAGCCACAGTACGGCCGCAGTAGCCGGGGCTACAGCATATGGCCACACAAAGAGTGTTCGGTAAACCCGTGCTCCGGAAATGCGCTTGTTAGCCATAACAGCGAAAAGAAGTGCAAGCGACATTGCCCCTGCTGCTACAGCGAAGGAAAACCCAAAAGTTAGACGGATACTGTGATGATAGTTAGGATCAGAAAAAAGAGCGCGAAAATTAGCAAGACCTACATAACGCGAACGAATTCCAAAAGGGTCGGTACGCAAAACTGACTGCTGCAAAGCAACAACTGAGGGCCAAAAGAAGAAGATGCCTACAAGTGCGAGCTGAGGCAAAACGAACAAATACGGAAGAAACTTGTTTTTGAATATATATCCCTTGTTCATGTTACCTTGGATAGACAAGCGGGGCTCCGCCCTACTGGGCGGAGCCCCATTTCCCCAAATCACTCATACATAGCCTGGAACTCGCGCAGCAGCGCGTTGCCCCGAGTCACAATGTTGCGGATCGCTTCCTCCACTGTCTGAACCCCTTGGAAAGCCTTCTCTACCTCTTCGTAGATGACTACGCGTATAGCCGGAAGGTATCCTAACCTCAAACCGCGGGTATTCTCAGTGGTCGGGGTGCGGGCCAGTTGAAGTATAGGGAGATCCGCGCCTGGATTGACTTCGTAATATCCCTGAGCCTTTGCTAGTTCGTAGCCGCCATAAGTGACCGGTATGTAACCCGTAGTCATGTGCCACCAAGCGTCGTTCTCAGGCTCACTAAGAAACCGGAAGAACTCGGCTACAGCTCTGTATTGTTCTGCTGTGGCGTCAGGACGCTTCATGGCCCACAGAGCTGCGCCACCGATTATGGAGTTATAGGGGGACCCCACAAAATCATCGTAGAAAGGCAGGTAGGTAACACCCCACTCGAACTGAGCCTCACGTGCAATGCGAGCGCGAAGAGCAGAGG
Organism: Candidatus Bipolaricaulota bacterium; assembly: GCA_014360995.1. Lineage (GTDB taxonomy): Bacteria > Bipolaricaulota > Bipolaricaulia > Bipolaricaulales > Bipolaricaulaceae > DTER01. The sequence continues at coordinate 9,099 of JACIWL010000018.1, forward strand.
AGGCAATGAGCATTGCTGCCTTACCAGCTGGGAATAGCCCATCTGGTTCAGCATCACGACCGCCATACGTGAAAGAGCCTTCCCGCTGCATTTCTACCAAGTTAGCCAAGTGCCGAACGTATAAAGGATGGTCTAGGGTAAGGACCGCGTCCAGTCCTTCAAATCCGTTGGATCTGGTTGCAAAGGGGATGTTGTGCAACGCGCCAAATTGTTCGAACATAGTCCAAGGGAACCAGGCACAAGAAAGACCGATCTCCGCTGCCCCTGCTTCCACAATGCGCCGCGCTGCCTCCCGCACCTCGCGCCATGTCCGCGGAGGATTATCAGGATCAAGGCCTGCGGCCCGGAAGGCGTCCTTGTTATACCACATTACAGCAGTGGAGCTGTTCAAAGGTATAGCTGCCATTCGGCCGTCAGGATAGCTATAGTAGCCTTTTACCGCAGGAATGTACCGGTTTGGGTCAAACTCCACCCCAGTGTCCGCCATAAGTTGATAAACAGGGTATATGGCTCCTTCGGCAGCCATCATGGTGGCCGTCCCAACTTCAAAAATTTGAACGATGTGAGGCGCCTGTCCCGCGCGAAAGGCAGCGATGGCCGCATTCATGACCTCAACATAAGTTCCTTTGTAAACACCAACTACCCAATATTTGTCCTGGGAAGCGTTGAATCGAGAGATAAGTTCTTCTAGCGCCTCGCCGAGGGGGCCACGCAGGGCGTACCAGAACTCCACTTGAACGCGCCCAGCTGGTGCTTGCCCGAACCCTATCAGCGACACCATAAGCAAACTAACGCAAAAAATAAGAAGCTTCATCCAAGCCACCCCCTTAGGATTTTATTAAAAAACAAGTTAATCATGTAACGCGCTCTCACCCCCTTTTACACCAAGTAATATTCTATTCCTATCTCTGTAAGTTTTGCCAAAAACTGCGCTGGCACCTGTTTGTCAGTAATGATCATGTCCACCGCGGACAGGGGGACTATCTGGGCATGCGTAGCCAAGCCGAACTTAGTGTGATCCACCACAATGACCAGCTTCCGCGCGCGGGAAGCGATTTCCGCCGCCGTTTCCGCCTCCTCCAAAGAGGGTATCGTCACACCGTGCTCCAGGGAAACCCCATTGGCACCAAGGAAAACCAGATCGAAATATACCCCTGCCAAGCTGCGGTGAGCCAGGCTACCCACCATGGCATAAGACACCCCCCGCAGCCGGCCGCCAATCACGTAAACCTCAAGCTGGGGAATCTCGGCAAGCTCAACGGCATGGGTAAGAGCGTTGGTGAAAACCTTAAGGTGCGAGACAGGTTTTTCTTTTAAAGCACGAACAATTTCCATTGTGGTGGTGCCATTGCCGATAAACACAGCCATACCTTTCTCAATGAGCTCTACAGCCTTTCGGCCAATGCGGCGCTTTTCTTCTAAGTTACGAGAGGCCTTTTCATAATAGGAGGGCTCAGCCGTGATTGGTTCTTTTACCACCGCTCCGCCGTGCACTTTCTCAACAAGGCCTTTTCGCGCTAAGACGGCAAGATCGTTGCGGATGGTCATAGGGGAGACAGAAAAAGAACGGGCCAGCTCAACTGTGCGCACCGCTCCGCGCTGCTGAAGTTCCTCTAGAATGCGCCGGCGTCGGACTTCCGCCAGCTCTTTCTTGCTATTCCTTTCCATTGGTTGCGCTTGATTGTAGGATGAGGGGCCCGGATTGTCAAGTCGGTCTGGCTGCTTGGCAGGTCTTCGGGTAGGCTTTTTCATCATGAAGGCGGAACTTCTTTTGCGCGGAGGAAGAATCTTTGACGCGTTTTCGGGCCAGTTCTTCCTTGGAGATCTGGCCATCTCTTCCGGAAAGATCGTAGGCTTTGGAGCCGAAGAAGCCGAACGGGTGGAGGACATAGATGGGGCTTTCGTAATCCCCGGCCTCATCGATGCCCATGTGCACCTGGAAAGCTCAAAACTCTCCCCAAGGGAGTTCTCCCGGGCCGTCCTTCCTCATGGAACTACGACCGTCATCGCCGACCCCCATGAGATCGCCAACGTCCATGGACTTGAAGGGATCCGCTGGATGATCAAGGCCACAAAAGATCTTCCCTTGCGCTTCTTCTTCATGGCCCCTTCCTGCGTCCCCGCCAGCCCCCTGGAAACCCCTGGCGCCATCCTTAAGGCCCAAGAGATAAAGGAAATCCTTTCCTGGGAGAGGGTCCTGGGGCTTGGCGAAGTCATGAACTTCCCTGGGGTCTTGGCCAGAGACCCCGACCTTATGGAAAAGCTTTGCCTCTCCCAGGGAAAGCCTATAGATGGCCATGCCCCTGGACTTCTTGGAGAGGCCCTTTGGCGCTACGTCGCTTCGGGTCCCAAAACCGACCACGAGTGCACGGACCTTCAAGAAGCCCAAGAAAAACTTCGCGCAGGAATGCACATCCTCATAAGGGAAGGAACCACAGCCAGAAACCTAAAGGCCCTCATCCCCATCCTTACACCATTTTCCTTCCCCTTCGTCCACTTTTGCACCGACGATCGGGAACCAGAAACGCTTCTTTCCGAAGGGCACATGGACGACATCTTAAGGAAGGCGATAAAAGGCGGGGTTCCTCCGGAAGTGGCGATTGCTTCGGCCACGATCCATACCGCTAGGCTCTATGGCGTTTTGGGCCTTGGCGCCTTGGCCCCTGGATACCTTGCCGATTTCCTTTTAGTATCCAACCTCGAGGAGATGAAAGTGGAGGAAGTTTACGTGGCCGGGGTCAAAGTGGCTGAAGGAGGAAAAATCATAGTAGATCTTCCTCCCTCCCCTCCTCCACCTCCTCCCTCCGTGCGAATCAACGTTGATTCCTTAAGCTTCAAAATCCCAGCAGGAAAGGGAAAGGCCAGGGTCATCGGGATTATCCCCGATCAGGTGGTAACCGAGGAGATTTGGGTTGAGCCAAAAATTGAAGGGGATGAGGTTGTCTCCGACCCAGAACGGGACATCTTGAAGATCGCGGTAATTGAAAGGCACAAGGGAACTAGCCGGATTGGCCTGGGATTGGTCCATGGCTTTGGCTTAAAAGAAGGGGCTCTGGCCTCGACCGTGGCCCACGATTCCCATAACCTTATTGTTGTTGGGATAAGCGAGGAGGACATGCTCGCGGCGGTGAAGGAGCTGGTGAGGTGCAGCGGGGGACAGACCGTGGTTAAAAATGGAAGGCCCATTGTCACCCTTCCTCTTCCCATCGGGGGCCTTATGTCCCAGGAGCCCCTTTCCGAGGTTTATCGGCTTTCCTTGGAGCTAAGGAAGGCCGCCTGGGACCTTGGTTCAAGGCTTCCCGACCCCTTTATGACCCTCTCCTTTTTGGCCCTTCCGGTGATCCCCAAGCTCAAGCTCACCGACCTTGGCCTTGTGGACGTCCAGCAGTTTAAAATAGTTTCCCTCTTTGAAGGAGGTTGAGATGGGAAAGGTCAAGGAGGCTTTGGGCAAGGCTCGGCAGCGGATTCTGTTGGCCGGATCGGTTTTGGTGGGGTTCATGGTCGGAAACCTCATCCCCGATATCCCCCGGGCTTTAAGCATCATCCTCCTCATAGTCGGTCTGGTCTTAATCGGAGCTTGGTGGCGGTTAAGGAGCGAAACATAAATGGGTGACGATTTTTGGCACACCGTCTTCGCAGATAACCCTGTTTGGATATGGTTTTTGGCCCTGGGCGTTTTTATCGGGGTTTTGGGCCTCCTTAGGGTTGCCCGCTGGTTCTTTGCCAAATGGCTGGATAAACTTTTTCATCGGACCCAAAGGGGAGGTTTCCTCCTTGGAGAAAAGCTAGTTCGAAGAACAAGCTCCCTTTTTCTCTTTTCCTCGGCACTCTTTGCTTCCTCTACGCTGCTTTCCCTTCCCTTACAGGTAGTTGCAGCTATCCGCACCTTTGTTCTTTTGGCGTTTTTAATCCAGCTTGGCCTTTGGGGAACCACTGCCCTCGTATTTTGGGTGGAAAAAGAGTACAGAAAGAAGCTTGCGGAAAAGGATGCCGAAGCTGCCACGGCTATTCACGGCCTTTCCGTTTTGGGCAAAATCGCCATTTGGGTTTTGGTCTTCCTCCTTGCCCTTCATAACTTGGGAGTCAACGTCACTGCCCTCCTTACCGGCCTTGGTCTTGTGGGCTTGGCCATTTCCTTGGCCCTCCAGAATGTCTTAAGCGACTTCCTTTCTTTCATCGCTATCGAGCTTGATAAACCCTTTTTGATTGGGGATTTCATCGTGGTAGGAGAGCACCGTGGAACGGTGGAAAAAATCGGTCTTAAGACCACCAGAATCCGGAGTCTAACCGGGGAAGAAATAGTTTTTTCAAATTCCGAGCTTTTGCGAAGCCGAATTCAGAACTTCAAGAAGATGAAAGAGAGGCGCGTCACATTCGCCTTTGGTGTGGTTTACAACACCCCGCCGGAGCTCCTGGAAAGGATCCCCAAAGTAGTACAGGAGATAATCGAAAGCCAACCCCACACCAGGTTCGATCGAGCGCACTTCAAAGAATTTGGAAATTTCTCACTGATCTTTGAGGTCGTCTACTTTGTCCTTGTACCGGATTACCGCACATATATGGACACCCAAGAGAAGATCAATTTGGAGCTCATGAGAAGGTTGAAGGAGATGGGAGTTCAGTTCGCCTATCCTACCCAGGTAGTAATCCTGGAAAGGGGGAAAGGTGGAGCTTGAAAAGGAGCTGGAAAGGGTCCTTGGCCAGGTTCCGTTTCTCAAAGTAAATCCGCCGAGGAAAATACTGATTCAAGAGGTCATCGCTTACCGGGAGGCGTTGGTGAGCAAATCCGGGGCTTTGGCCACCTGGACCCCGCCGGAGTCTACGGGAAGAAGGCCAGAGGACACCTACATCGTGGACCGGCCGGAGATCCACGAAAAGGTCGACTGGCACTCGCCCTATTGCATCCCCATGGCCCCAGAAACTTTCGAAATGCTCCTTGCTGATGCTCTGACGACCTTAGCAAAAAAGGCGAGGTTATATTTAACAGAAAGGGTTTTAGGAGCTGATAGTCACTATGCTCTTTTAGTGCGCACTGTCACTGATCGGGCCCTCACCGCCCTCTTTACCGACAACATGTTTCGCCCCGTGCCCAAGGATTTGACCTGCTCCGTCTTTTGGGAAAAACCGTTCACGTTGATTGCCCTTCCCTACGACAAGCTCTCCCCCAAAAAGTACGAAGGACGTCTGCGGGTGGATCCCAAAAGGGGCGGAACATCCGATATTGCCGTGGTCATGGATTTTGTGGAACGGGTGGGCATCGTCTATGGTTCAGCGTATCTGGGCTCGGTAAAAAAGCTCATGTTCACGGTGATGAATTTCCTTCTTCCCGAGCACGGTGTCCTTCCCATCCATGGCGCGGCCAATGTGGGCCCTGCGGGCGATTGCGCCCTTTTCCTTGGCCTTTCCGGAACAGGAAAGACCTCACTTTCCACCGATCCGGAGCGCGTGCTTATTGGGGACGACGAGCATGGTTGGGGAGAAGACGGAATCTTCAACTTCGAGTGGGGATGCTACGCGAAGATGATTGACCTCGATCCGGAGAAGGAGCCGGACATTTACTGGGCGGTGATGCACGAGGCGGACCCCTTAGAACACGGGGCCATTGTAGAAAACGCCATGATCTACCCGGATGGAACTTTCGATTTCCGCGATCGCCGCCTTACGGAGAACTCCCGTGCATCCTATCCGCTCACGTTTCTGCGGAATGCTGATCCGCGCGGCCTTGCCGGCCATCCCAAGGTCATGTTCTTCTTAGCAGCTGATGCCCACGGGGTTCTTCCACCGATCGCTCGTCTAGAGCCGGAGCAGGCCATGTTTTGGTTCCTTTTGGGCTACACCTCACGGCTTGCCGGCACAGAAATCGGGGTGATTGAGCCGCGTTCCACCTTTTCCCGATTTTTTGGCGCGCCGTTCATGCCGCGCCTCCCTCAGGACTACATCGGACTTTTGGAGGAATATCTTCGGCGCCACGGGACGCAGGTGTACTTGGTGAACACCGGCTGGATCGGCGGGCCTTACGGAGTGGGAGAAAGGATCGATATCCGGCTTACCCGCATGATGGTCCGAGCCGCCCTTTCCGGGGAACTAGCGCGCGTGAACTACTGCAAAGACGCGCTCTTCCATCTTTGGGTTCCCGAGGAGTGTCCGGGGGTCCCGCCTGAGCTTCTTTGGCCGGAGAAGACCTGGCGCGACAAAAGCGCCTATCGCGTCAAAGCCGAGAAGCTAGCCCAGGATTTTCAGCGGGAGTTCGAGAAATCTTTTGCCGGGCTGGTTCATCCGAAGGTCGCGGCCCAGTGCCCTGGGCAAAGCAAAAAGCCGCCGGCTTGAGGCTCAAAGCCGGCGGCCTTTCCGCTTAAAACCCTCAAATGCGCCGCACCAACTCCGAAAGGGGCTTGCGTTCCCGCGTGGGCGGTCGCTCTGCCGGGTAGCCGATGACGATGAGCATCATGAGTTCCTCGTTCTCCTTGGCGCCGATTATTTTTTCTACCTGGGGGTCGCGCAGCCGGCCCAGCCAGCACGCTCCAAGCCCCAAAGAGTGGGCGGCGAGGAGGATGTTTTGGGCGCAGGCCCCGATGGCTTGGGCATCCTTAGTTTCGTCGTAACCGGCATCTTTGTCGCGGAGGATGGCGATGGTCACCGGGGCAGTGCGCACCATGTCCATTTGGGTCACCACGCGGCCCAGCTCCTCCCTCTTTTCCTTGGACTCCACCACCACAAACCGCCAGGGCTGAGTATTGCGCCCGGAGGGAGCCCAGCGGGCCGCCTCCAAGATGGCCTCCAACTTCTCCGGCTCAATGGGATCCGGACGAAAAACGCGGATGGAGCGACGTTCCCGGATAGCCCGCAGCACCTCGTTCATACACCCTCCTTCCTCGTGTTATCATTATATCCGGAATGTTTGCGCCAGAATTTTCCGGATTCGGCAAAGCTTTAGTGATCATGGGTATAGTACTGGTTATCCTAGGCCTTGCCCTCATGGGCAAGTTCCCCTTTTTGGGGCGCCTTCCCGGAGACATCCGCATCCAGCGGGATGGCTTTGTCTTTTATTTCCCCATCACCTCCATGCTCATCGTTTCCGCGATCCTTTCCCTGATACTAACGTTATTGCGCCGTTGAGCGCGCCCACTCTTCGGCCAGCTCTTGCAGCATTTCTCGGGTCATGATTTCTCCAGTGTGCGGGATTTCTCGCCCTACAAGTGAAGCCGCCCAAAGCAAGCGCTCATAGGTGATGGCCAAGGGCTGAGTGAGATCAAGCCGATCCTCTTCCACTTTCCAGCGCCCGATGACTTGTTTTGGAGAAAGCTTTGAGGTCACAAAGACCTCTGTTTCTAAAAGACAAGAAAAAGCCGGGTTTTGGGGACAACGGAGGATTAATTGCAAAGAATAGGTTCCCGGCGCCGCGTTTAAAGGCACCTGAACTTCCAGCCAGGGAACGAAGCCCGTGTATGAACGGCAACACGTGCTTTCCGAGATGCGCTTCACCTCCCACCCTTGTGGAAGCACAACCTCCACGAGGTTTTCTGAAGCTAAAAGAAAGTCCGCTAATCCTGCTAGGCCTGTAGGAGAAAGAAGGCCAATGGCGAAGCTTGTTCCTGGCAAGACCTCGTTGGAGGAAAGTTCTAGACTAAAAGCGGGCAGGAAGACTCTGCTACGATGGCTAGGAAAAAGCTCAATCCTTGTCGGGTGCATGGCTGTGCTCCCACAATAAGGGAAGTCCACCCAAGCTTCTACTCCACCGCAAACAAAGGGGACGATGAAAGTCAAAGGCTTTGCAGGTTGGGCCAGGCCGGAATACGTTTCTCCTGTGGATGTGGCTATTTTCACAAGAGTCTCGGCCTGGACGCAAACCTCGACGACGCTGGAAAAAGGGTTCACAACGAGGAAGGTGCAGCTTCCCTTGTCGGTGAAAACTTCCCAGACCCCCTCGGAAAGACCCAGAACATCCGCTTTCCACTGGATGCGTCCATCCAGGAAGGACAATTTTTTGAACTCCACCGATACGGGAATGCGGGAGAGGAATGCCCTTATGAGGGGCGGGCCTTCCCCTGGCTCGGTGTAGACGACGAGCGGCTCGGAAGGGAAAAGAATGAGGGGGCTGGCCATCTCCAGGGCCAACCCGGAAAAGGCCAGCCCCAACACCACCCAGGCCCCTAGACCCCGGATCATGCCCTTTACCAATTCAATACACAGTAACGATCAGCGCTGGTGGATTGCAGAGGTACTTGTCCACGTAAATGATGGCAAAAGTTTTCCCTTCCCGTCCCTGTTCTGGAGCCCACTCAATAAAAGCGCCCATTGCACTTCTCAATGTTTGGCAACATTTATTGTCTGTACAACCAAGCTCTACTATCAAAACGCAGCCGTCCGCGAGGCCATTCATCGCTTCGATTTTGTATGTTTTCGCAGCGTCAAGATGCCCGCCGCGAACTACATTGCCTTTCTCATCTTTTATCACGAGCTGCACTGGGGGCAAAACTTTTACGTCCTTTATTCCTGCGTAATATTGACATCCGTCTTTCACAACGACATAAAGTTTGCCCTCCCGTACTTCAACGAAGACCTCTGCAGTTGGAGCGTAGTGGGACTGGATGATTCCGCGGATAAATTCGAGGACAAAAGAGCAGTAGCCATCCAGCCTAAACTCCGACGGCACCTCATTTAGCACAGCGGTGTCAATTCCGGTTACTAGATCGAGAATGAACTGAGCACCACCAACCCTTACCGTGACCTTGGGAAGATCGGGAAGAGCGACCACTACCGGCTCGAGCTCTTTCTGGGAATCAGCGCGCTCGTATTCGTAGCGCACAGTGAATTTCCCTTCGGCATACGATATCTCAACGGGATAGGTACCAACAAATTCCCCGGTTGCCGGGCCAGTTTCCTTCAATTTGAGCGTGGCTAGTTTTCCTTCATCGTGGATGAAGAACTCTATGGGGAGGGTGTCTGGATTACATGTAAGGTCTGCTGGCTTGTACTCAACTTTAAAGCAGAGATAGCGTTTTGCATCCTTTCCCGCAAGGGTTAAATTGACTTCGAGGGGTTCTTCACGCGAACGATAAACAGCTCTGCGCACCTCGTCCTTTTGAGGGTTTCTCTTCAGCACGAACAAGATTTGATCGCCGGGGTTTGCCAAGACGATGCGCTCCGTGGGAACGCCCTCACAAGGATGATCACATGGTCTGACAAAGCAGAGCTCAATCGTTGTGCCGGGCTTGTCCACCTTGAACTCGTATACCTTTGCAGGATTGTTCAAATTCAAAACGACCAAAGTGTCTTCCACATTTACAATTACCGGGAAAGACTCGCCGATATAAATGACCTCACCCAGCTCCATAGTTTGGGATAAACCCGCTTCCACAATAAAGATCCCAACCACCAAAACGCACCAAAACACGCCCCTTTTCATCAACCCTCTCCTTTCAAGTTTGATTATACTTAGCGGCGCGGAAACAGGGCGTAATTTGCGTTACTTTCGAGGGGGTATGGATGGAGGATCTGGTTAGAGAGGCGGTAAAGAGGGTACGTGCTGACTTCGCCGAGGTGCGTTGGGAGAACGTTTTTCGCTCGCGGGTTGTCTTTCAGCGGGAGCAATTAATGGCCCTGGAGGCCACCGAGGAAAAGGGTGGCATTGTGCGGGCCTTGGTGGACGGGGCCTGGGGCGTCTCTGTGTTCACCGATCCAAAGGAGCTTCCAAAGAAGATCGAGGAGGCGGCCCAGCTCGCCCGCACCGCATCCCACCACGTGCGCGACAAAGTCGCCTTGGCCGAGGTGAAACCTATCGAGGACCGCTACCAGGGCCCCATGGAGCGGGACATCCGCGGCGTCTCTCTTGAGGAAAAGCGAAAACTTGCGGAGGCCTACAACAGAATCATCCTGGGATACCACCCGGCCATTGTGGCAAGCTCCGTGCGTTACGCCGATAGCCTCCGCCACGTGATCTACGCCAACTCCGAAGGGACTTATATCGAGCAGGAGGTGCCCGATGTGACATTAATGCTAGCTGCTGTAGCCAGAAAAAACGGCGATGTGCAGCAAGGCTTCGAGTCCCTGGGTTTTGCTGGCGGCTTTGAAAAGGCCTTAGGTCACGAGGAGAGAGCGCGGGCTGCGGCCAAACGCGCCGTGGACCTGCTTTCCGCTAAACCAGTAAAAGGCGGCCGGTACACAGTGATCCTCGACCAGGATCTAGCCGGAGTCTTCATCCACGAGGCCTTCGGCCACATCTGCGAAGCGGATTTCCTCCTTCGCAACGAGCCCATGCGCAAAGTGATGGAGCTTGGAAAGCGTTTTGGTGTGGAAACTTTAAATGTTGTGGACGATGGGTTCATCCCCGGAGCCCGCGGCAATTGCCCCTATGATGACGAGGGCGTGCCCCGCCAGCGGGTCTACCTCATCAAAGAAGGGGTGCTTAGCGGGCTTATGCATTCCCGCGCCACGGCCAAAAAGCTCGGGACAAAACCCACGGGGAACGCCCGCGCCGTCTCCTGGGAACACGAGCCCATCGTGCGCATGCGCAACACCTTCATTGAGCCCGGGCCATACACTTTCGAAGAGATGCTGGACGGGATCGAATACGGAATCTACGCGTGCGGGGCATTCGGGGGCCAGACAGAGTTTGAACAGTTCACGTTTTCCGCCGCATACGGCTACGAGATTATAAACGGGGAGCTTGGGGAAATGGTGCGCGATGTGGTCCTCACGGGAAATGTGTTCCAGACCCTGCGGAATATCGAGATGATCGGGAAAGATTTTCAACTCCGTGGGAGCGCCGGCGGATGCGGAAAGGGCGGACAGTGGCCTCTCCCCATCACCACCGGCGCGCCCCACGTGCGCATTCGGGACGTGATCGTAGGAGGGCGGTGATGGATATTCTGGAATTGGCACAGAGAAAGGCGGAGGCCGCTGAGCTATACGAGGTCCGCACGGAAGCCCTGGGCGTGGCCTTCCACGGGGGTGAGGTGGAAAAGGTTGGCTCGGAGGCAATTCTGGGCCAGTCCCTGCGGGTGATTGTCGGGGAGAAACTGGGCTTTGCCTCCACGGCTGGAGGGACACCCGAAGCTTTGGTGGAAGCGGCTCTGGCCGCCGCTCGCCACGGAGATCCTGCGCCATTTAAATTCCCGCCTCTGCACAAAAAGAGCGCGGTGGAAACCTTTGACCCCGCGGTGCCTAAAATCTCCCCTGAGGAACTTCTCACGTGGGGAGAGGAAGCGGTAAAGGCAATAAAAGAAGAATTTCCCAGTCTTGTAGTGAACGTGTACCTCTCCCGGGCGACTGCAGAAGTGGCGATTCGCAACACCGCAGGTGGTGAATGCCGCGAAAAACGCACTTGGATTTCCATGACCGTGGGTGTGGAGCAGGTGCGGGAAGGGGATATCTGGCTCATTTATGAAAGCCAAAGCGTACGCCGCCTGGAAGACCTGAACCGGCAAGGGCTTGTGGAAAAGCTTTTGCAGAAGCTGCGCTGGGGGGCGGAGGTGGTTTTGCCGCCGACGGGAAAACCGCCTATCCTCTTCCTTCCTTCCGCTGTTCCTGTCTTACTTCTTCCCCTCACCCACGGCTTTTCCGGCCTTTCCGTGTTTTTGGGAACGAGCCCCCTTAAGGGAAAGCTTGGCGAAGAGGCATTCCACAAAAAGTTCACCTTGATCGATGATGGCCTCATCCCGTTTGGGCCGCGCTCGCGCTCCTTCGACGACGAGGGCCTTCCCGTGGGAAGGCTCCCCCTTGTGGAAGATGGTGTGGTGCGGAACTTTTTCTACGATCTACGTGCCGCAGCCTTAAGCGGCGTTGAGCCCACAGGGAACGGGCTCAAGGGCGGACCATTTGGGGACGGAGGTTTCCGCGCCCCTCCCGGCCCTTCGCCTCGGCATCTTGTAATCCAACCCGGCGAGGGCTCTTTAGCGGAGCTCATCCGCGACATGAAAGAAGGGCTGATCGTGGGAGACGTAATTGGACTTGGCCAGGGGAACATCCAGTCTGGGGCGTTTTCCAACAATGTTTCCGTGGGGTTTGTAGTGCGTAAGGGCAAGGTGGTGGGCCGGGTGAAGAACACCATGATCTTCGGTAACGCCTACGAAATCCTGAAAGACGGGGTAATCCAGATCGGCGAGGAGCCGGAGTGGGTAGGTGGAAGTCTCTACACCCCACCTATTTTGGTCCAGGGAGCTTCTGTAGTCGGCCGCTGAAGGGGAAAGCCTAAAACAAGGGCGGGGGGCGAAAGCCCCGCCCTTTCTTTTCTTGCCTCGCCTCCTTCCACCTCCATAACGCCCCCTTGCTTGTGTAACAGTGTGATGTTACACTCCTGGTGGAGGTGGTGGATGACGTTTTGGTCAAACGGCGTTCGTTATGGAGGGCAAAAGCCGGCTGCGGCCCTGGCCAATGGTCCGTTCCCTGCGTACGGGAAGGCTGGCTTCTGCCCGCTAAAAGCCCAGGGTATACGCCGCAAAGATCGCGGTCCCACTGAACCTTGAAGTGGGGGGTCCTGTAACTCACTTGCAAAGGGATCAGGCAGCCGTTGGCCTTGGGAGAGCGTGTTCTTCTTAAGGAGGCGGTAAGTGATGTTCGGGTTTGCTCAGTTTTGCGTTTGTGGGCGGTGGCCGGCCGAGGTGGTGGCAAGAGTTTTGTCTCCTTCCCCTGGCCATGATGGTCTGCTTCGGGAAATTCCCGAACTTAGTCACGAATACCGCGCGCTTTTTCCCGTCAAACAGGGGAAAGACCGCCTGCCACACCGCATCAAAAAAGAGGGTAAGGCCGCTGTTGACAGCGGCACAGTGTGATGTTACACTAGGTTTAGGAGGTGATGGCCATGTTGATGAGCGTCGCTGCCCTTGGGATATCCGCCCATTGGCCGCCGGAGATCCTCGCTAAGCTCGGGGATGGGGTGGAGGCGGAGGTGAGGCTCCCGTGGAGCCCCGCGAGGAGCTGATCCCCAAAAAGGAAGTCCTGCGCCTCACCGGGATCTCCTACGGCCAGCTTTACCGGTGGAAGCGGATGGGCCTCATCCCCGAAGCCTGGTTCATCCGCCGCTCCACCTTCACCGGCCAGGAGACTTTCTTCCCCAAGGAAAAGATCCTCCGCCGGATCGAGGAAATCCTCCGCCTCAAGGAAGAAAAGCCGCTGGAGGAGTTAGTGAAGCTTTTGGCCCCCGAGGTCATCCCCACCGAGGTAACCTATCCCGATCCCCTGGCCCTCTCCCCCATCGGCCCCGAGGCCCGTGAGCTCCTCTGGAAGCCCGGGGACTACAGCTTCTCTGAGCTAGTGGCCCTGGCCGGGGGAGCCCAGGCCATCCGGCAGGGGGCTCAGCCGGCGGAAGCTAAGCTTCTCGTGGAGCTCCTGCGCGCCCAGGCCGAAACCATCCGCCAGCCCATCGGCCTGACCCTGGTGCTGGCGGAAAAGGTGGTGGACCACGAGGCCCTCTCCATCCGCGTCGCCTTCGGTGTCCTGGCCCGGGAACCCCTGGCCTTGGACCGCGACACCCGGGTGAAGGTGCGGGTGGACCTGGAAAAAGTGGTGGAAGACGTGAAAAAAGCCCTGGGAGGTGAAATGAAGTGAGTGAGCGAAACGTCCGCATTGCAGGATCGGGCACGATCGAGGGGGGTTCCTACGGCCAGGTCAAGATCGCCGGCTCCGGAAAAATCACGGGCGACCTGGAGGCCGACGAGTTCTCTTCCGCCGGCTCGGCCTTGGCCCAAGGCAACCTCAAGGCCAAGCGGTTTGAAACCGCGGGTTCGTTCACGTGCCAGGGTGACCTGGAGGTGGAGGAGGGTGAAGCGGCGGGCTCCTTCCGGGTGGTAGGTAGACTAAAAGCCACAGAGATGAAGCTGGCGGGCTCGGCCCACTGCCGCTCCATCTCCGGAGGTTACCTGCGGGCCTCCGGAAGCCTCGAGACCCAGGGCAACGTGGAGGTGGAAACCTTCCGGTTCCGCGGGTCCTTCAAGATCGGGGGCCTTCTTTCCGCAGAAAAGGTGGAAATTGATCTCCACGGCCCATGCGAAGCCCCGGAGATCGGCGGGGGAAAGATCGAAGTCCGCGCCGGCGGCAAATCCCTGGGCGGGTTGGTGGGCGAGGTATTGGAAGCCCTGTTTGGGTCCTCCAAAGTCCGGGAACTGCGGGCGCGGGTGATCGAGGGCGACGAAGTCCACCTGGAGAACACCGTGGCCGAAGTGGTGCGCGGTGGAAAGGTGAAGATCGGTCCGGGATGCCAAGTCAAGCGCGTGGAATACACGGAGGCGTTGGAAGTGGACCCCCAGGCGAAGGTGGGGGAGGAGGTGAAGGAGTGAGGGCGTTAAGCGTGGTGGCAAGAACGGTGCGGAAAGTGGCCTGGCTGGTAGTTGGGCTTCCCATGAGCATCGTTTGGACGGTGACCCGGTCAGTCGCCGGCGGAATCGGAGGCATAAGTAGCGTTTTTGCGGGGATCCTGGCCGTGGCCATCGCCGGTCCCATTGTGACTTTGACCTTGGCCCTTGTCTTTGCCTTTTTACTTGTTCTTATCCCTACGGTGCTGGCCATCGTGGGCCTGGCGGTGATCGTGGCTCTCGTAGCCTGGCCCTTTGTGCGGAGGGCCCAAATCCGCCGGTGGAAGGAGGAGCTCCGCCGCTGGGAAGAGGAACTGGAACGCTGGAGGTGAAAAATTGTTTTGGCTTTTCCGGAGCACTAAAGAGTGGATCAAAGAAATCCCCTTGCCCCCTAGACCCAAACTCGAGATCCGATTAGGAAGCGCCGACTTCGTGGTGAAAGGGGGCGCGGAGGGAAAGCTAAAGCTCACCCTGAAGTACGAGGCCTTGCCCGGCGAAGAGGCCCGCATCGAACATGTCCTTGAGCACATCTTGCTACGCGAGGAGGAAGGAACTTTGCACATCGGCCTTCCCAAGGCTTTGGATGGTTTGATCGCCGAAGCCCGCTTGGAGGTGCCTAAGGAGCTCGATCTTTCCATCGTTGGCGGTTCAGGCGATCTAGAGCTGGAAAGGCTTTCCGGAAACGTCCAGGTTTCCTTGGGCTCAGGCGACGTTAAGGGGGAAGAGCTTCAAGGAAGCCTCATCCTCCGGACCACTTCGGGCGATGTCCAGCTTTCCCGCGTGTACGGGGCGTTGGAGATGGCGCTCACCTCGGGCGATGT
>JACIWL010000019.1:0-12087 GCA_014360995.1 Candidatus Bipolaricaulota bacterium
CTGGTGAGTCCTGATTTGATCAGAAGAGTCCTTTCCGCCGCCGAGGAGCACGGAGCGGCCGTGCCGGTCCTCCCCGTGGTGGACACCCTCCGCTACTTGGAAAACGGGTTCCTGCGGCCAGAGGTTTTGCCCCGGGCCGGCCTTGTGGCCATGCAAACCCCGCAAGGCTTTCGCCGGGAACTCCTCCTTCCCGCCCTACAAGCTTGCGACGCGGACCTCCCCGACGACGCCGCAGCCCTCCTCTCCCAGGGGATACCCGTGGCCGCCGTCCTAGGCGACCCCAAAAACATCAAGATTACTTACCCCGAAGACCTCGCCTTGGCCGAGCTCCTTTTTAGGGCTAAAGCTTCTCCTTGAGGCGAAAGAGGAGCTCCAAGGCTTCCAAAGGGGTGAGCTTTTCCGGGAGGATTTTCCGTAGCTCCGCGAGAACCGGGTGCTCTTCCGGACCAAAAAGGGGAAGGAGCTCGGCTTTCGGCCTGGCTACCCCCTTCTTCTCTAATTCCGCCAGCTTCCGCTCCGCCTCCGCGAGCACCTCTTGGGGAAGGCGGGCCAACTTGGCCACCTGGATCCCATAGGACTTTTCCGCCACCCCCGGGAGGATACGGTACAAAAAGACCACCTCGCCCTTCCACTCCCGCGCGGCGGCGTGGAGGTTCATGACTCCCGGGATCTCCTCGCCTAGCGCAGCAAGCTCCCGATAGTGGGTGGCAAAAAGGGTTTTACAGCGCACCTTCTCCGCCAGGTGTTTGGCGATGGCCCAGGCCAGGGCCATCCCGTCGTGGGTGCTCGTCCCCCGCCCAAGCTCATCCAGGATGACGAGGGAGTTTTCCGTGGCGCCGGTGAGGATCCCTGTGGCCTCCTGCATCTCCGCCATGAACGTGGAGATCCCCTCGGCCACGGCATCGGAGGCGCCAACCCGGGTGAAGATCTTGTCGAAGAGGGGAAGCTCGGCCTCCTTAGCCGGGACGAAGGAGCCCATCTGGGCGAGAAGGGCGATAAGGGCCACCTGGCGGAGGAACACGGATTTCCCGGCCATGTTCGGCCCGGTGACGAGAGCCAAATGGGTCCGCTCGTCCATGACGAGGTCGTTGGGGACGAAGGTCACGGTCTCCTCCACCACCGGGTGGCGTCCCTCGCGGATGTTTATGCAGCGGGCCTCGGTAAAACGCGGGCGTGTGTAGCCTTTCTTGTGGGCCACCTCGGCCAAAGAACGCAGAACATCCAGCTCCGCCAAAGCCTCGCCCAAAAGGCCCAACGGCCCAAGCTCCCTTTGCACACCCCCCACGAGCTCCTGGAAAAGCTCGGCTTCGCGGGCCAGGGCCTCTTCCTCCACAGCAAGGAGCCGATCGGCCAAAGCCGAAAGCTCCGGAGAAGTGAAGCGCTCCGCGCCCGTCAAGGATTGGCGTCTTTGCCAGTCCTTGGGCACGCGGGAAAGGTGGGAGCGGGTGACCTCGAAGAAGTAGCCGAAAACTCGATTATAGCCAATGCGGAGGTTAGGAATTCCCGTGTGCTCCCGTTCCTTCGCCTCAAGAAGAGCTAGTTCATTGCGAAGCTTGCGGATTTCCGCGCGAAGGGCGTCGAGTTTATCATCGAATCCCTCGCGGATGACCCCGCCCTCCTCCACCGTGGGCGGAGGATTTTCCACGAGCGCCCGGCGCAAAAGGTCGCTGAGCCCCACAGGAGCTTGCGCCAGGGCCTTCTTGATCCTCCGAAGTGGTTCGGGAAGGGGCTCTTGGAGCTCGGAAAGGGCTTGAGAAATTTCTTCTACCGCGCTTAGGGTGCGGGCTAAAGAGAGGAGATGCAGGGGGCTTGGGCTTCCCATGCCCAGTGGGGAAAGGAGGCGGGGAAGGTCATGGCAGCGGGCCAAGGGCTTTTCCAGCCGCTCCCAGAGGTTCGTGGCGATAAGGGTCTCCACGGAATCGAGGCGGGCCTCGATGGCCGCGCGGTCCCTGAGGGGCCCAAGGATCCAGCGGCGAAGAAGCCTCCGGCCCATAGGGGTCTTGGTGCGGTCGAGCACGGAAAGGAGGGTGAGTTTTCCTTCCGGCCGCAGGGGTTGCACAAGCTCCAAGGAGCGCTGGGTGAAGGCGTCGAGGACCATCGTTTCCCTTTCGGAGCGGAGGAGAGGGGGGCGAAGGTGGGGAAGCTGGCCCAGGGTTTCCTCGAGGTAGCGGAGGAGGGCGCCGGCGGCCTTGGCGGCAAGCCCCGCCCCACTCAGGGCCCCAGGGAAGCGGGAGAAAAGGAATTCCTCCTGGAAGTAGTACGGGGGCCGGGTGGTCACCGCGGCCTCCGGCCGCCACGGTAGTTCCACCCCCTCCGGCAAAAGCCATTCCGCCACATTGAGGCGGGCCGTAAGGTTCTCAAGCTCCCCAAGGGGGAGCTCTTCGGCGAAGAAAAGGCCGGAGGCGGCCTCGGCCCAGGCCATCCCCACCCTCTCCCCCTCCGGCCAAAGGGCGGCCAGGAGCACGTCCCGGTCGGCTTCTAGCGCCCCCTCCTCGATGACCGTCCCCGGGGTGAGGACCCGCACCACCGCCCGCTTTAACAGCTTCTTCCCCTTCCCGGACAGCTCGAGCTGCGGACAGAGGGCGACTTTGTGCCCGCGCTTCAAAAGCTTTTGGACATAGAACTCTGCCCGGCGCACAGGAACCCCGGCCATGGGCACCCCATCCCGGCTGGTAAGGGCAATCTCCAGCTCCCGCGAAACGAGCTCGGCGTCCTCGAAGAACGTCTCGTAAAAATCCCCTACCTGAAAGAAAAGGATGGCCTCCGGGTACCGGGCCTTCATCTCCCGGTACTGCCGCATCATGGGGGTGAGCTCTCCCTCCATCGCGAAGAGTCTAACCCGCGAACTCCTCGGCGAGGAGGTCCATAAGGACGACGTCGTGGAAAACCCCGTCGCGGAAGAACGCGCGCCGGCGCACCCCTACCTCCTTGAACCCCACGGCCTTGTAACAGCGCCTGGCCCGCTCGTTGAAGGAAAAGGTTTCGAGCTCCACGCGATTTAGCCCGAGCTCAAAAAACGCGTAGCGAAGGATAACACGGATGGCCTCCCGCCCATACCCCTTTCCCCAGAAATCCTTCTCGCCGATGACAATCCCCAAAACGGCGGTTCTGTTCTTGAGGTCGATGCGGTGTAGGCCGATATTGCCGATGTGGATCCACTCGTTTCCCATCAAAACCTCGATGGCCAAGATAACCTCATTTGTGCGGGAAAGTTGCTCCTCGAACCACTTTTCTTCTTTAGCGCGGGAGAGGGGCTCGTGCCTGGTGAGGAACCGGCGGACTTCCGGGTCGTTGAGCCAGCGCACAAAGCGGGGGATATCCTCCCGCTCGATGGCCCGAAGCCTTAAGTCCTTTCCGTAGAGCATGGGTCGGCCTCCGAAAAGAAAAAGGGGGCGGCCAAGCCGCCCCCCCTTTTCAGGCTGCGTAGGCTCAGCCGCCGATGGTGACGCTGATGGTGATGGTCTTGGTCTTCCCGGCGGCAGCGCCCTCCACGGTGAAGCTGTAGGAGCCGGGAGCGGCGTCGGCCGCGGCGGAGATGGTCAGTGTGGTCTCATTCCCGGCCGCGGACTCCGGGTTGAACGTGGCAGAAAGCCCAGCCGGCAAGTTCTTCACCGTGAACTTCACGGGGTCGGTGAGGTTAGTGCGCACGATGGAGATGGTGACCGTGGCGCTCTCGCCCGGCTTTATCGTCACTACAGAGGGCTTAGCCTCGAGGCTGAAGTCCGCAAGCTGAACGGTGAGCTTGAGGCTTGCCGTTTTGTCAGCAATGCCCGTGGCTTTTCCGGTGACGGTCAGGGTGTAGTCCTTGGCCTCCACCGTCGGCCCGACCTCGATCTTCACCGTGGCCGAGGTCTTATCGGCCGGAACCCTGGCCGGATCCACCGTGACCTTGACCCCTGTGGGTGCTCCGCTCACCGCCAGGTCCACGGGGTCCTTCATGGTTTCGTTGCGCTTCACGTTCACGGTGACCGCGGCGGAAGCGTTCTGCTTCACGGTGACGGTGGCTGGGGAGAGCTCCAAACTATAGTCCGGAGCCACCTGCACCGTCAGGGTGAGTTTGCTCTCCCTGGTCACCCCACCGCCCTTGACCACCACAGTGAGGGGGTAGGAACCGGTCTTGGCCGTGGTGCCCACCTCCACGGTCAGTGTGGTCTTGAGGCTCTTCTCGTCGCCCTTGGCCGTGATCTTGGCCGGGTTAAACGCGACCTTCACCCCGGTGGGCGGTGTCTCCTTCACGGAGAAGGTGATGTCGCCCGTGGGGAACTTTTTCCCCTGGGGTGGGGTGAGGGTCAGTTCCACCGTGCCGGAGCGGCCGATGGGCACAGCAGCCGACAACGTGGCGGGCACCTGGAAATCACCCTTAGGCCGGGTCACCAAGATCCCCACCACAATCCCGATCACCGCTAACACCACAACACCAATGCCGATTTTCGTTTTCTTACTCACTAGACCCTCCTTTCACTTTTAGTCTGCCCGTTGGGCCCTAAACACAGCAAAAAACGCCCATCCAAAGCGATACAGAACCGGGAAAGCCACAAAAACTCACTTTCCACAGGGCTTTTTGGGCTGCTTTGGCGATTCCGGCTTTTTCTCCTTAAACAACATTGCATCCCTCCTTGTCGCCCCACCTCGGGCGACTGGATGGCCAGTATAGATCTAAGATGGCTTGGGGGCAACATCGCCAAACGTCCGTATGGCCCTGTCTGTCCGCTCGGCTAGGGCGGAAAGGCGCTGGGCCAATCCCGAGCCTAGTTCCCTTCCCACAAGGCGCCACCGCCAGTTCCCCTCCGGCCGACTGGGGTAGTTCATGCGGGCCTCGCTCCCCAAACCGAGCACGTCCTGAAGCGGGACCACCGCCAATTTAGCCCGGCTTTGGAACGCCAGGGAAATGAGGGCCCACGATACCTCTTCCTCTTTGTCGAACGCGATTCCTTGCGCCTTCAGATACTCCCGCACCCTCCGTTGCACCTCTTCCCCGGCAGTCCGGTACCACCCCAAAGCGGTGTCATTGTCGTGGGTTCCCGTGTAGACCACCACCCGCCCGTGCTCCGGGAAGTTCTCGGGAAGGTGGGGGTTATCGGGGCTTCCGTCGAAGGCGAACTGCAAGACCCGCATCCCCGGGAAGCCGAATTTATCCCGCAACTCCTCCACATCGGGGGTGATGACGCCCAGGTCCTCGGCGAGGATGGGAAGACCCCCAAGCTCCGCGAGCATTCGTCGGAAGAGCTTTTCCCCGGGAGCGGGGACCCAGCGGCCCCGCACGGCCGTAGGCTCCTCCGCCGGGATCTCCCAGTAGGCGGCGAACCCCCGGAAATGATCGATCCTAAGAAGGTCACAGAGGCGTAAGGCCTGGCGCACCCGGGCGATCCACCAGCGAAAACCGTCTGCCTCGTGAGTCGGCCAGCGATAAAGGGGGTTCCCCCAGCGCTGCCCGGTGGGGCTGAAGTAGTCCGGGGGCACCCCGGCCACCACCGTGGGCCTTCCCTCCTCATCGAGCTCGAACAACTCCGGGTGGGCCCAGACATCGGCGGAGTCGTAAGCCACAAAGATCGGGATGTCCCCGATGATCCTGAGCCCCCGCCTATGCGCATGGTCCCTGATCTCCTGCCACTGGCGGAAGAAAACCCACTGGGTCCAGGCGTGAAAGAGGACGTTTGCGTCCCCCTCTGGGCGGGGAGGCGCTAGCGTTTTGCGGCGCCGGAGATCTTTTGGCCACTCGTTCCAGGGGCGGCCACCAAACCGGTCCTTCAGGGCCATGAACTGGGCGTAGTCCCAAAGCCATTCCCTTTCCTCCTCTAAAAACCGCCGAAACTCCCTTTTATCTTGGGGATCGCCGCCCGCTTGGAATCCCCTAAAAGCCCGGCGCAAAAGATCCCACTTCCAGCGGTAGAGAAAGCCATAATCCACCTGGTCTTGAGGAATTTGCGGGGGCTTCTCCTCCGGAAGCCATCCTCGCTGGACGAGGTCTTCCGGGTCGATGAGGTAGGGGTTGCCGGCGAAGGCGGAAAAGCTCTGGTAGGGGGAGTCGCCGAACCCCGTGGGGCCAAGGGGAAGGACCTGCCAAAATCCAGCCCTCGCCTCCGCAAGCCAATCCAAAAACTTTCGCGCCTCTTTTCCCAGAACGCCGCAGACCCACGGGCCGGGAAGGCTCGTGGGATGGAGGAGAATGCCGAAAGACCTGGAAAGTTCCATAGCTAACTTTCGGGGGTTAGACGGGCGATGCCGCAGAGGATGTGCACGGGGCGGCCGGCGCGGGCCCGCTCCAGGGCCTGGGCCGCCTCGTCCCACAGCCGATCCCGTTCCTCCCGATCCTCATAGGCCACCTCCATGCGCAGGAGGTACTCCCCGTCCTTGGTGAGGAGCGCCCGCAGCCGAAACGGCCGGCCGTGGGCCACGAGGAGCCCATGGATCTCGACGAGGGCTTGCTCCAACACCTCGCGGAGGAGGGGGTCCACCTCCGCCCGGCGGTTGATGCGGAAATCCCCTAACTGCTCGAGCATGCCCATAAAAGCCCCTTGAGTCCTTCGGGAATTGTATCCGCATCTTGCCCCCTGGTTTTGCGGGGCTATACTTCGCCCCCGTCGGATCCGATAGATGGTGGGCCGAGGGTTCCTGCGGTACTGGGTCCTGCGGCTTCTCTCCGAGGGGCCGCGCACGGGCTATGCCCTGGCCAAGGAACTGGAGCGCCGGCTGGGCTGGCGTCCGTCTCCAGGATCTCTGTACCCCCTTTTGTCCACCCTTGCCGAAGAGGGCCTGATCGCCCGCGGCGGGGAAAGGCGCCCGCGCTGGCATCTCATGCCGAAGGGGGAAGAGGAATTGGCCCGCCTGGAAAAGGGGAAGGAGGAGTGGAAAACCATCGTGAGCCTTGTGGCCTCGGCCCAAAAAAGTATCCCCGCCCTCCCCCAATTTTTGCGCCTTTTCTCTCAAGCCTTGACCGCAGGAAAAACGGAGGAGTTAGCGGGGCTTTTGGAACGGTTTAATGCGGAGTTGGAACGTGTTACCGGAGGAACGGATGGAAGCAGTACGTGTTGAAAACCTGGTCAAAATTTACCACGGCGGGATCCGTGCCGTGGACGGCGTCTCTTTTACCATAAATGAGGAGGAGATCTTCGGGTTCCTTGGGCCAAACGGGGCGGGAAAGTCCACCACCATAAAGTGCATCATCGGCCTCGTGCGGCCCACCGCGGGAAGGATTTGGATCTTCGGAGTGGATGTAGAAAGGGATCCGGGGGTGGTCAAGCGCAGCATCGGCTACGCCGCCCAGGAGACGGCTGTGGATGACCAACTCACCGGCTGGGAAAACCTTTATCTCCAGGGGCGCTTCCACCACCTTTCGCCAAAGGAGATCCGCGCCCGGGGCGAGGAGGTCTTGCGCCTCTTTGGCCTTTGGGAGCGCCGAAACGATTTGGCGCAGACCTACTCCGGAGGGATGCTGAAAAGGCTGGATATAGCCTGTGCCCTCATCCACCGGCCGCGGATCCTCTTTCTGGATGAACCGACCCTTGGCCTTGATGTCCAGACAAGGAAAGCCATCTGGGACTATATCAGAAAGCTTCGCGATGAGCACAAGATGACCATTTTCCTCACCACCCACTACATGGAGGAGGCCGACGAGCTTTCGGACCGGGTGGCCATCATCGATCACGGGAAGATCTTGGCCCTGGACAAACCAGGGGCCCTCAAGGCCGCCCTGGGCGGCGACCTCATCACCTTGAAGTTCGCTTCCCAAGATGAGCGGCTGCCTGCGCTTCTTTCAGCCATCCGTGCCCTGCCGGGCGTGCGGGACCTCCGCTCTTCCCCCGATGGCATCCACTGGATATGGGTGGAGCAGCGCGGTGACCAGCTCATCCCCGAGCTCGTGCAGCTTGCCCTCTCTTACGGGATTCAGGTGGATTCCGTGCGCCTTAAGCGGCCAACCCTGGACGATGTTTATTTGCACTACACAGGAAGGGAAATTCGGGAGGCGGAGGCGAGTCGGGAGGAGCACGTGCGGGCGCGGATCCTCCAGCGGAGGGTGCGGCGATGATCATCATGGACGTGGTTTATGTAGCTTGGCGGGAGCTCCTCAAGTTTTTCCGGGCCAGGGTAAGGCTTTTGGTCACCGTGATCCAGCCCCTCATTTGGCTAGGCCTTATGGGGAACATGATGCAGGGCCTGACCCAAAACCCCTTCATTGAAAGGCTTTTGGGAACCACGAGTTATCTCGCGTTCATGACCCCGGGGATTATCCTCATGACCGTCCTTTTCGGCGGAGTTTTCTCCGGGCTCTCCATCGTCTGGGACCGGCGCATCGGCTACTTGGAAAAGCTCTTGGCCGCGCCCATCTCCCGGGCGGCCATTCCCTTGGGAAAGATGGTGGCCTCCGCCATCCAAGGTGGATTCCAGGGGCTCCTCATCCTCCTCATCGCCCTTGGATTAGGGGTGCGGTTCAGTACGGGATTGGCCGGGGTGCTCTTTGCCCTTCTTGTGGCTATGACTTTTAGCCTTATCCTGAGCGGTTTTTCCCTCACCCTCGCCTCGCGCATCAAATCCCAGGAAACCCTCATGGCCCTTGTGAACTTCTTCACCATGCCCCTCATGTTCACAAGCAATGCCCTTTTTCCCAGGGAGGCCATGCCCGCGTGGCTTTCGGCCATCGCCCAAATAAATCTCGTCACGCACGCGGTGACCCCCATTCGGCAGGTCCTCCTTTTTGGCTGGGACTGGAGTTCAATGTGGGTCTCCCTTGTGGTGATTGGCGGCCTGGCCCTCCTTATGGCGTTTTTGGCCGGGCAGAGTTTTCTGCGGGCCACCGCAGAGTAAATGGAGCAAGAGACGAGGGGAGTCAGGACCCTTCTTGGCGATCCCAGGCGGGCCATTCTGCGCCTTTCTTTGCCCATGATAGCCGCCATGTTTGTCCAGTCTCTGTACAACGTAGCGGACGCCATCTGGGTGGCGGGCCTGGGGAGCGAGGCCTTGGCCGCGGTCGGCCTCTTTTTCCCGTTCATGATGGGGATGATGGCCCTGGCCACGGGCCTTGGGGTGGGCGGAAGCTCCGCAGTCTCCCGGCGGATTGGAGCCCGTGATAAATTGGGCGCTGAACGCGCCGCCCTCCTAACTCTGTCCTTGGGCCTCCTCATATCCTTTTTCTTTGTTGCCGGCGTTCCGTTAGCTTTTCGGCTTTTCGCCCTTCTTGGGGCCAAAGGTGAGGCGGCCCGCGGGGCTGCCGCGTATGCCCGGGTCCTTTTCGGTGGAGCAGCAGTGCTTTTCTTCGCCAACTTGGCCACAGCCCTCCTCCGCGGGGAGGGTGATGCCCGCCGGGCCATGTACGCCATCCTCCTGGGAGGAATCCTCAACATCGCCCTCGATCCGCTTTTCATCTACGCCTTCCGCCTTGGCGTGGCTGGCGCCGCCTGGGCCACCCTGGCCTCCCTTTCCGCCTCTGCCCTCCTCCTTAGCGTTTGGCTCTTTTTCCGGCCCACCACCTACCTCCGCCTCTCTTTACGGAAACTTCGCTGGGATTTCCCTCTTATTTGGGAGATCCTGGCCGTGGGGGTTCCGGCCTCGCTCGCTCAACTCTCCATGTCCCTGGCAATGCTCGCGGTGAATGGGATCCTTCTTCGGGTGGGCGGGGAGCGGGCGGTGGCCGTGTTTGGGACGGGCTGGCGGGTGGTGACGTTGGGGACGATCCCCATGAACGGGATGGCCACCGGGGTCACGGCGGTGACCGCCGCGGCTTTTGGAGCCGGCGACGGAGGAAAACTTCGCACAGCCTACTTTTACGCGATCCGCCTTGGCGTTCTGATCCAGTTAGGGATCGCTTCGTTTGTGGCCTTGGCCGCACCCGCCCTTTCCCTTCTTTTCACCTATTCCGCGGGAAGTGCCGGCCTTCGGCCGGACCTCGTGGCGTTCCTTAGGTGGATGTGCCTTTTCCTCCCCACTGTGCCCTTGGGGATGCTCACCTCCGCCATGTTCAACGGGGTGAAGATGGGAATTCGCGCCCTCCTCCTAACGGTTTTGCGCACGGTGGTCCTTCAGGCTTTGGGCGGCTGGGCTTTGGGGGTGGGGTTGGGGCTGGGTGAGCGGGGCGTGTGGTGGGGGATCATCGCCGCCAACGTCCTCATGGCCTGGGTGGGGTTCGCCTGGGGCCGCCACACGGTGGCTAGCCTTTCCCGAAAGTTTTCCCACGCAGGGTAAAATGGGGCCATGTCGGACCTTCCGGTCATATTTAACCCCGTAGCTGATCGCGGACGGGCCCAGGCCCGCGCGGAGGAAATCCTCGCTCGGTTAAAGGATTTCGGCCTTCACCCCACCCTTTTTCGCACCACAAAACCCGGAGAAGCCACAGAGATCGCCCGGGAGCTAGCTCAAAAAAATGTTTCTCTTCTGGCTGCCGCCGGCGGAGACGGCACCCTCAACGAGGTGGCCCAGGCCCTGGTGGGAACAAAAACGGCCCTCGGCATCATCCCTTTGGGCTCCGGGAACGACTTCCTCCGCTCCCTCGTGGGCTTTGTGGACCTTTCCGATGCGTTGCGGAGGTTAGCCCAAGGGAAGCCAAAACCCGTGGACGTAGGCGAGGCCAACGGCCGCTTTTATCTCAACTCCCTGGGGATGGGGATCGATGGGCAAATCGCCGAGGACTTCATCCGTTGGAAGTTCCTGCGCGGGGAGCTCGGGTACCTTTGGGCTGCGCTGTACGAGATAGCGCGGTTTGGGCCATTTGAGCTTTCGGTGAAAAGCGATGCCGGGGAGTTCTCCTTCCCTGGGCTCATGATCACGGTGATGAACGGCTCCCACACCGCCGGGGGCTTCCACATCGCTCCCGGGGCAAGCCCCACCGACGGCGCGCTGAACCTCATCGCCATTCGCCATTACCCCCGGATCCTTCGCCCTCCCATTTTGGTGAAGGTGCGTCAGGGTAAGCACCTTGGGCTACGGGGGGTCAAAAGCGGCCTGGTGAGGTGGGTAGAGGTTCGCACCGATCGCCCCCTGCGGGTTTACGTGGACGGCGAACTCCTCCCCCGCACGGCGGAGCTCTCCGTACGCGTCCATCCTGGAGCCCTGTTGGTGGTTCTTTAGGCAAAAAGGGAGTAGCATACGGCCATCATGCGCCGGATACCGGTGGTGTTGAATCCCGCAGCCGGGCGAGGCTCGGCCGGCGCGCGGGAGGACGAGCTCCGTCGCTTTTTTCAGGAATTTGGGCTGGCGTAGAGATTTTCCGCACCGAAGGGCCTGAGGAGGCCCAGGCGTTGGTGCGGGAGTTTTGCGCAAGGGCCGAGCCGGTGGTAGCCGCGGCCGGCGGCGACGGCACCCTTCACGCCGTGGCCCAGGCCCTGGTGGGCACCACCACCGCCTTGGGCGTCCTCCCCATGGGTTCCGGAAACGACTACGCCCGCGCCCTGGGCATTCCCGAGAACCTCAAGGAAGCCGTGAGAATCCTGCTTTTTGGGCAACCACGCCCAGTGGATGTGGGCGAGGTCCTGGGCCGCTTTTATCTGAATTCCCTCGGGATGGGGATAGATGGGCAAATTGCCCATGACTACCAAACCCACCGCTTCCTCCGCGGGGAACTGGGCTATCTTCTGGCCACAGTGTTCGAGGTCTTCCGGTTTAGGCCAGTGGAGATGGCGGTGGAAGCCGAGGGCTTTATGTACTGCGGGAAGCTCTTGACCGTGGCGGTGATGAACGGTCCTTGGGCCGGGGGCGGGTTCTGCCTTGCCCCCCGAGCTAGGCCCGATGACGGCCTATTGGATCTCGCCTTGATCGGGCACTACCCTCGCCTTGTGCGGTTAGTGGTCCTTCCTAAAACCCGGGATGGCAGTTACCTCGCCCTCAAGCGCACGAAACTCGTCCACATAAGAGCGGCAAAAATAAGGGCTGAACGGTCCCTCGTGGTGCACATGGACGGGGAGCTCCTTCCCGAACGCCTCTCTTCCCTGGAAGTCGCGGTCTATCCCCAAGCCCTTTACGTCATGAGCTAGCGCAGCATTTCCTGGGCTTGGAAACTCCGGTTTGGCGAGAGGTTTTCCAATACCACCCGATCCCCAGGCTGGGTTTTTTCCACGACTAATCTGGCAAGAAGCTCGCCCAAGGCCGGGCCGAGCATAA
>JACIWL010000019.1:12867-21084 GCA_014360995.1 Candidatus Bipolaricaulota bacterium
CTCCTCGGCATCACACCAGCGGATGTTGAGGCCAACGGAGCGCTGCTGGGCCACGAGGTCCTTGAGTGTGCGCTCCTCTTCCTCCCGGTAGGCCACGAACACGTACCCGCCGGGCCGCCACTCCACATCGTAGCCGAACTCCTCCTCAAAGTGGGAAAGGATTTCAATCGTGCGCAGCCCCAGGCGGATCTTGGCCGGATCGGAGTGGGTGGCCCGGACCCCGCCAATGGCCGCCTTGTTCGACCCCTGCCCAGGACTTGGTAAACGGTCGATCACCAGGACCTTGAGGCCCTCGCGGGCAAGGTAGAAGGCGGCGGGGGTGCCCACACTTCCCGCTCCGATCACCACCACATCGTAGCTCACGGCTCCTCCATCCCCGCGAAGATCCCAAGCGGCACCTCGAGGAAGAGGGGCCGGCCCACAAAGTCCGTGACCTCCGAAACGGGTATCCCTTCTTCCCGAAAGAGGCGGAGGATCAGGTTTCGACAGGTTTTCCCCCCACAGGCGCCCATTCCCGCCCGGGTGATGGCCTTGATCTCGTTCATATCCCGCACACCTTTCCGGATGAGGGCCCGGATTTCACTGGCTTTGACGCGCTCGCAGCGACAGACCACCGCCTCATCGGGAATGGGAAGGGGCTCCGGAGGAATTTCCGGCTCAAGACGCATGGGAAGCCTGATCCCTGCCACTTTCCCTGCCCATCCCTTGGGAACTTTGAGGCGCACAAGGAGGGTGTGATCGGCACTGGGAACGCGCGCAAGCTCCAAAACCGTCCCTTCGCCTAAAACTCCGCCATCTTCGTCCACTACCACGACGTTCATCCCCGGTCTCAGGGAATCTTCTCCAAATTCCCAGGGCACGGTCACCGTGGGATTCTCCGGATCTTTTCGGAAATCCACGAGGGTGATGGCCAAGCCCGGGCAGAAGGCCACACAGCGTCCGCAGCCGCTACAGGCCTTCTCCCCGCTAAAGCGCGGGGTTTTTCGGATGTCTTCCGGATCCACCTGGATAAGGCCCAGGGGGCATACTGCTGCGCAGGGATTACACGGGATTTCCTGAACGCAGTGGATGACGGGGAAGAGAGGGAGATCCGGAAGGGAGGGGGCGGGATGGATCCGCCCCGGTTTCGATTTGAGGATCTCCGCCGTCCTTTCCCACTCCGCAGGTATTTCCACGGCCAGGCCCAAGGCCCGGGCCGCCTTCCGCCCAGCAATACGCCCGGTGAAGATGGCCGCGGAGGCCTCCGCGATCTCCTGGGCATCGCCCGCGCAAAACGCAGGAATCCCGAATTCCTGCGCCTTGCGATAGAACTCGTCCACGGGGTCAAGCCCCACAGCAATGAGGATGGTGTCGCAGGGAAAAGTTTTCTCTGTGCCTGGAATGGGCTGGAATTTCTCGTCCACTTGAGCGATGGTGATCGCTTCCACGTGCTCCCGACCGTGGGCGGAGACCACGGTGTGGGAGGTGTAGACGGGCACACCAAGGCGAACGAGCTTGTCCTTGTGAACTTTATAGCCGGTGCATTCAGGGAGGGCCTCACAAAGGCCCACTACCTCGATCCCTGCCTGAAGGGCGTGGTAGGCGGCGATTAAGCCCACGTTTCCCCCGCCCACCACAAAGAGCCTCTTTGCGGCGCGCACGAGGTCCCGGTTCACCAGGGTCTGAAAAGCGCCGGCGCCGTAAACACCGGGGAGGGTGTTCCCGGGGAAAAGGAGGGAGCGCTCGCGGGCTCCGGTGGCCACCACCAGGATCTTCGGCCGCACAAGCACGTACTCCCGGCCTTCCTTGAGCACTCCGACCTTTTTGTCGCTGAACACGGCCAAAGCCGGGGAATTGAGCCAGACTTCCACGGATTTTTGGTCCCTAAGCTCAGAAGAAAGTTTCTCCGCGATGACGATGCCCCTTGTTCCGGCGTAGACGGCCTCGCGGGAGCCAAAGAACCGATGGGTCTGAAGGAGGAGTTTTCCTCCCAGGCGGTGCTTGTCGTCCACAAGGAGGGTTTTTACCCCGAGCTTCCCGAGCTCCATGGCCGCGGACATCCCGGCCGGCCCCCCGCCGATCACCAGGACCTCCACCGCGATCTCCCGGATCTCCCGAAAATGGAGGTGCGCGGAGGGAGGGGGTGGCTGGGGCAGGCCCTCCAAGGGCGCCACTTTCATCCCCGGGCGCACGAGGGTCATGCAGGCCTTGACTGGCCGGCCGTCGGCAAGGACCAAGCACTGGGCACACTGCCCGTTGGCGCAAAAGATCCCTTGCGGGGAACCATCTTTTGGATGCCGGCCGAAGATGTGAATGCCGTAGGCAAAAAGGGCGGAGGCGATGGTCTCCCCCGGGTACGCTAAGAGCTCTTTCTCCTGGAAGAAAAAGGCGAAGGGTTCTGTACGCCTGACCTCCAAAATCGGGTGTTTTTCAAGGCGCACGGCTCTCCTTTGCCCTGAGACGGCGCTCGTAGGTGGCGCCACCCAGGTAAGCTTGGCGCACGCGCTCGTCGGCGGCAATCTCCCGGGCCGGGCCGGAGAGGACGATTCTCCCTACCTCCAAGACGTGGGCCTGGTCCGCGATGTTCAGGGCCTTTCTGGCGTTTTGCTCCACAATGAGAATGGGCACCCCTTTTTTATTGATCTCCACAATGGTGGCAAAGACCTGATCCACAAGAAGAGGAGCCAGCCCCAACGAGGGCTCGTCCAAAAGCATGAGCCTTGGAGAGCGCATGAGGCCCCGTCCGATGGCGAGCATCTGTTGCTCTCCGCCGGAGAGGGTCCCGGCAAGCTGCCTTCTGCGCTCCTTGAGAACGGGGAAAAGCTGGAATACCCACTCCTTGGCCCGCTTCACTTCCTCCTTTGGGCACCCATAGCCCCCGAGGTTTAGGTTCTCCTCCACGGTGAGGGTGGCAAAAACCCGGCGGCCCTCGGGAATGTGCACCACCCCCATGCGGGCAATCAAATGGGGCGGAAGCTCATGCAACTTTTTCCCATCGTAAACGATGGCCCCGGATTTGAGGGGGACCAAACCGGAGATGGCCTTAAGGAGCGTGGTTTTCCCCGCTCCGTTGGCCCCTAACACGGCCACGATCTCCCCGCCGGAGACGGAAAGGGACACGGCCTTTAGTGCCTCCACCGCGCCATAGGCCACGGAGACGTTTTCAACTTGTAAGAGCATTGCCCTCTCCTCGCCCAAGATAGGCCTCGATCACCACCGGGTTATTGTAGATCTCCTCGGGAACGCCCTCCGCGATCTTTTTCCCGTAGTTCATGACGGTGATGAAATCGGAAAGGCCCATGACCACGTTCATGTTGTGCTCCACCAAAAGGACGGTGACCCCTTCCTTGGGCAATTCCGCAATGAAATTCATCATCGTTTCCTTTTCTGTCTCGTTGAGGCCGCAAGTGGGCTCGTCCAAGAGGAGGACCTTGGGCTGGGCGGCCAGGGCCCGGGCTAGCTCCAGAAGCTTTTGGCATCCATAGGGGATGTTACGGGCCAATTCCTGGCGGAAACGCCAAAGATCGAGTTTTCGCAACCAAAACTCGGCCCGTTCCCGGATGGCCCGCTCCTCTCGGCGCTGGTGGGGAAGGCGGAAGATGGAGGACCAAAAGCCGGCCCGGCCATGGGCGTGCTGGCCAGCCATGACGTTCTCCAAGCACGTCATGTTTCTAAAAAGCCTGGGATTCTGAAAAGTACGGGCAATACCGCGCGCTAAAATCTCGTGGGGTTTAAGCCCATTCAAGACCTGTCCCAAGAACAAAACCTTCCCCTCCTCTGGCCGGTAGATTCCGGTGATCACGTTGAACACCGTGGTCTTTCCCGCGCCGTTGGGACCAATCAAGGAGTGGATGGTCTGCTCCCGCACAGCTATATTGAACCGATCCACGGCGACCAATCCGCGAAACCTCTTCGTGATCCTCTGGGTCTCCAAGATGAACTCGTCCCTCATCGTTCTGTCTGCCCCACCAAGATCTCCGCCGTGCGACGGCGAGGCCAAAGCCCGCCCGGCCGGAAGTACATGGTGGCCGCCAACGCCAATCCGAAGAAGAGGAGCCGGTACTGAGCCACCGGCCGGAAGATCTCGGGAAAGAGCACCACCAGCGCCGCCCCCAAAATCGTCCCAGGAATGGAACCCATTCCGCCCAAAAGAACTATACAGAACATCAGGCAAGACTCCATGAACGTGAAGCTATCTGGGGAGACCATACGCATTTTTGCGGCAAAGATATTCCCAGCAAGTCCAGCCAAGGCCGCACCCACCACGAAGGCCAGAAGTTTCAGAGCCCGCACGTCCACGCCCATGGCCTCCGCGGCGATCTCGTCCTCGCGGATGTAGTTCCAGGCCCGGCCGAGCCGGGAGCGCTGAAGCTGCCTTAGCCCTATGGCACAAAGGATCACCACTGCCCACACCAAAAAGTAGAAATCCATGGGGGTGCGGATCACATGGCCTAGAAAAACCGGGCGAGCAATGCCCACCACCCCGTTTGGCCCCCCGGTAAGACCTCCGGGATTATTGATGAGCACAAGCCGCACGATCTCCCCCAGGGCAATGGTCACGATGCATAAATAATCGCCGCGGAGGTGGATGATGGGCGAGCTCACCAGCCACGCGCAGCCCGCGGCCACCACGGCCGAGATAGGAAGAAGGGCCAGGGTAGGGATGCCAAACCGCACGTTGAGAATGGCCGTGGTGTAGGCGCCAATGGCCCAAAACGCCGCGTGGCCAAGGTTAAAAAGCCCAACTTCCCCAAGGATAATGTTCAGACCCAAACCCAGCAGGGCATAAAGTCCCACATAAAAGCCCACATCCACCCAATAGCGCGAGGCCCAAAATGGGAAAGAGACAAGAAACGAAATAACCAGGCCCAGAAATGCTAACCGGAGTGGCTTTTGCGAAAGAAGGCCTTGCCACCTCCTAAGCCATTTCATACTTTCTCCGCCACCTTTTCCCCAAGGAGGCCAGTGGGCCGGAAGATGAGCATCAGCATGAGGGCGGCGAAGACGAACACGTCCTTCCAGGCCGCAGAGATGTAGCCCGCCGTAAGGGCCTCTAAAAGCCCCAAAAGCACCCCGCCCACCATAGCACCGGGGATATTCCCGATCCCCCCGAGGATGGTGGCGGTGAAGGCCTTAAGCCCATAAACCCAGCCCATGGTGAAGTTGATCTGCCGGTAGTACATGCCGACAAACACCCCGGCGATGGCGCCCAAGGCTGGCCCCACGGCGAAGGCGAAGCGGATCACTTTGAGGAAATCGATGCCCATCAAAGCGGCGGTCTCCCGGTCCAGGGCCACGGCCCGCACCGCCGCACCGAACGTGGTCTTCTCCACCACCAAATACAGGATCCCAAGGAGGACAAGGGAACTAAGGAGGATGAGGACCTGAAGGACGCGAATGCGGAATTCCCCAATTTGCCAAAAGCCTGTAGGGATGAAGTGCTCCTGGTAGGCGAGGTACCGCGGGCCCCACACGGCCATGATGAAGTTGGAGAGGAAGATGGCCATGCCCAGGGCGGAGACCACCGCGGGCAGCCGGCCGATGGGGTAGATGGGGCGATAGGCCACCCGCTCGATGATGAGACCCGCTGCGGCGGTGCCCAAGGCGGCGGCCACGAAGCCCGCGGCCAGAAGGCCCCACAGGCCCAATACTGTCCCCACCACCCCGAAGGCGTATACGAACACGGTGTAGCCGATATAAGCCCCCAGCCCGAAAAGGTCGCCGTGGGCGAAATTGATGAGTTTCAGGATTGCGTACACCAGGGAGTAGCCCAGGGCCACGAAGGCGTAGAAGGACCCGATGGTGAGGCCATTGAGAAGCTGCTGCAGGAAGGTCAGCATGGTCTTTTCCCAGCTTTATCGCCCAACATCAAGTTTTCGGGCGACATCTGCCGCGGAGTGAAAAGGACCCCGGCGAGAAGCCGGGGCCCCATCCTCTCACATGCCCACCAGATGGCCATGCACTGCGGGATCGAAGAGCGCGCTTTTGCCCTCTTCAGTACAAATGAGGAGCATGTAGGGCACACCCAGACGATCGCCTTCGGGGCTGAAACTCAAAGGACCAGTGATGCCTTCCCCGATGACCTGCCCGCTGCGCAGATATTTGGCCACCACCGCAGGATCGAGGGAGCGCGTGGCCTCGATGGCGAAGGCGAGGGTGAAGATCGCGTCCGCGGCATAGGTGGCCCAAGGACTATCGTGGATGGGCCCGTACTTGGCCTCGTAGGCCTCCACGAACTCCTTGGCCAAGGGGTACTTCTCCACAAGGAAAGCAGGAAGAGGCTCCTGGGTGATCATGGCTCCTACCACCGCGTCCAGGCCCGCGATTTTCACCGCCTCGGAGATGGGGCAGGCGTTGGACCCCACGGCCTTGATCTTCTTCCAGTCAAGCCCGAGGTCCTTCCCCTGGCGGAGGAGGAGCGCCCACTCCGGGTAGTAACCGGTGTAGTACCAGATATCGGGCTTGGCGTCGCGCAGGGCCGTGAGGGCCGGGGTGTAGTCGCGCTCCCCGGGCATGATGGCATCGTAGTAAACCAACTCCACCTTGCCCTCGTCTAGAAGAGGCTTCATGAACCGGAGGACGTCCTCCGCTACACCCAGGGCGTACGCGGTGTTATCGTGCATGACAGCGATTCTCTTGGCGCCGAAAAGCGGGATCACGTACTCCACGAAGAAGCGGGCCTGGGAGTCATCGCGGCCGGAGGTGCGGAAATAGTACTTGAACCCCCGGGCAGAAAGATCCACCCGCGTGCAGCCATAGTTGATGTGCACGACCCCCTCTTCCTCGTAAAGCTCGCTCGAGGGCATGCACACCATGGAACCGTAAGTGCCCACCACGAATTTCACGCCGGCGGCGATCAGCTTCTGGGCCGCCAGGGTCCCACCTTTGGGCGTTCCGCCGTCGTCCTCAACCACTAATTGCACTGGTCGTCCGAGAATCCCTCCACGGGCGTTCACTATTTCCACAGCGATCTGCACCGACTTGAGAGCCCAATCTCCTTCCACGGCCCAGGGGCCAGTGAGGGGGCCTTGAAATCCCACAAGAATGGGCTGAGCCCAACCGCATAGAGCCAAAACCACGCTCAAACCAATAATCCACTTCATAAGCTACACCCCCTTTGTCTCATGGTAGGGCGGGATGGGGAAGCCTGTCAAGATGGCAAGAGGCCTCTTGGAACTGGTTTTTCAGGGCAAAAGACGAAAAGCCTGTGTGCGAGGGGGAGCCCTTATAATGCCACTCCGTGGGCTATTTGGCCATCCTCTGCGCGGCTTTTCTGTGGGGCTTAATAGGCCCTGTTTCCCGCCTCGCCTTCCAAGAGGGGTTGGCCCCGCTTGAGGTGGCCTTCTTTCGCGGCCTTTTGGCCTGGATAATTTTCTCCCTCCACGGCGCGGTGCGAAGCGAAATACATCCCCGCTCCAAAGACTTCCTCCTCTTTGTCCCTTTTGGCCTAGTGGGAATAGCTCTGTTTTACGGAGCCTATCAGCTGGCCATTCACTTCGGGGGCGCAGCCCTGGCCTCGGTCCTCCTCTACACTGCGCCCGTGTGGGTCGTGCTCTTAGCTCCTCGGCTTCTTGGGGAGAAATTCTCCTTGAACAGAGGGATCGCCGTGGGGTTGGCTCTGGGAGGAGTGGCCCTGATAAGTAGCACCGCTGGCTTCCGCTTTCATCCCCTGGGGCTTGGTTTCGGCCTTCTTTCCGGCTTTGCCTACGCCTTCTACTACCTCTTCGGCAAGCGTTTCCTGACGGGCTATCCCACCTCGTACGTGTTTTTCGCCTCCCTTCCCGTGGGCTGTCTGGTCCTTTTCCCCTTTGTGGAATTCCATCCCAAAAGCTTTCTGGCCTGGGTGGCGCTCGGGTTCCTCGCGGTGTTCTCCACGTACGGCGCGTATTCCGCCTATCTTTTCGGCCTGCGCCGGCTTGCAGCCAGCCGCGCCGTTCTCCTTGCTACTCTCGAGCCGGTGGTGGCAGCAGTGGTGGCTCACTTCTGGTGGGAAGAGACGTTTTCTGTAGCCCAGGGAATTGGCGCGGCCTGCATACTCGCGGCGGCCGCCCTGGCGGGTGAATACAGTGGCGCTTGCCGGACGAGCTCTTCCTCCTTATAGTGCATTCTCGGGGCGGAAATGGCGGTGGAGCTGGAGTTAGAAAAAAGGCGGGCTGGAATCCGACCCATAAATGAACGCATTGCCCGACTGCGGGAGGAGAGCGTCCGGGCGGAGGTGCGGGTTTCTTCCGAGCGGGC
>JACIWL010000002.1:0-3311 GCA_014360995.1 Candidatus Bipolaricaulota bacterium
GTTCAAGTTAGGTTTTTCGTGGAAGGAAAGCAGCGTTGGGAACGACTAGGAATGGTCCTCGAGGTAACCCCTGACGAGGGCTTTTATGGGCTCACCGAGCGCCCCATCCAAGGCATCTTTCAGGAGTTCTTCCCTCCCTGCAAAGGGGGGTTCAACCTCCGCGGACAGGAAGTTTGGCTATACGTGCTTCCCACCCAGGCTCTTTACAGTCCCTTTTTCGTCTCCTCTCGGGGATGGGGGCTTTATGTGGAAAGCTCCTGGCCTGGGATCTACCGCTTCGGCCGGGACGACTAAGGACGCCCAACACCCACCCGCGTCACCATCGAATACGAAGGACCAGAGCTCGTGTTCCGGGTGTTTGGAGGGACTACCCCACTCGAAGTGGTGGAACGCTACAGCCGGACCGTGGGCACGACCATTCTTCCCCCGGAGTGGGCCTTTAGCCCTTGGCGATGGCGGGATGAGGTGTGGAATTTACCCGAATTCTATGACGGCACGCCTAATACCTCGCCCTTCAACTCCATGGTGGTGGAGGACATCCTGATGATGGAGGCCTTGGGAATTCCCTGTGCGGTGTACGTCATCGACCGGCCCTGGGCCAGCGGCCGCCTAGGGTACGGCGATTTTCAGTTTGATCCTCAACGGTTTCCCAATGCCACGGAGATGATCGCCTGGCTTCGGGAACGGGGGGTGATGCCTGTCCTTTGGATTGGTCCGTGGGTCTTGGACGACCATCGTCGCGAAGCCGTTTCCCTGGGTTATCACGTGAGAAAACGCGTTCCTTTCCCACCCCAGGCCGCCCTGATCGACTTCACCCATCCGGAAGGGCAGGCCTGGTGGCAGGAACTCCTTCGGCTTTTCCTGGGGATGGGCGTGGCCGGATTCAAGCTCGACCGAGGAGATGAAGACGTCCCCGATGGTCTTCTCCTCCAAGGTGCTTATGCTGATGGCACAAGCTACCGCGAAGGGCACAACTTGTACCCCCTTTGGTTTATCCAGGCAGCCTATGGCGCGCTTCCCAATCCTGAGGGATCCGTGCTTCTCACCCGCGCGGGATGGGCAGGAACCTCCTCCTTCGGGCTGACGTGGGGCGGGGATACGGCCGCAAACGAGTGGGGACTGCGCAACTCCATCATCGCCGTACAGCGAGCCGCGGCCATGAACTTCCCCATCTGGGGGTCCGATGTGGGCGGGTACGTGGGCCGGCCCTCCCGGGAGGTCTTGGCCCGCTGGCTCGCGTTTTCCGCGTTCACCCCGCTCATGCTGATTGGTCCCATGGCCAACCTGGCTCCTTGGAGTTGGGCCCCCGACGGGGTCCAAGCTCAGGTAAACGCCCGCGGGTACGGCTTCGTCCCCTTCTACGACGAAGAGCTCGTGGCCATCACAATTTTTTACGCTGGGCTCCACGATGATCTTCGTCCCTACACTTATGCCCAAGCCCTGGCTGCCCACGAACAAGGCACGCCCATCGTCCGGCCCTTGGTGTTTGTGTACCCGAAGAATGAATACGTGGACGTGTGGGAAACTTACCTCTATGGGCCCGATCTTTTGGTGCGGCCTGTGTGGGAACCTGGGGCCGAGTCCGTGAAGGTCCACATTCCGCCGGGAAGGTGGATCAACCTGTGGACAAGGGAAGAGGTTACGGGGCCCACCACGGTGGAGGTCGCCGTGCCCCGTCATGTCGTCCCCATCTTTGCCCGGGGCGGAAGCCCGTTGGCCGAGCTCGACCTTCCCGGCCGGTGGGCCGCGGCCCAGGCCCGCGCCCGGACGCGCCCAAACCTCGGTGCCCTCCTCCAGGCCGCAGGATGGTGAAAGAGAGGAAACAGCGTTGCGCGTACTTAGAAATTCGGTGCGTCGCGTCCCCACTATTAGGCCCGGCGCGCTTCCCCCTCCGAGAACCGGCGCCTGCGCGGAACAATCAGGCCCTTGACGAGGGGGCGCATTTGTTGTACTTCCCTTTTGTGCTCGCCCAGCCAATATTAAAAAAGAGCGCGGCTTGGCTGGTCGGCCCCTTCCATTTTCTACACCATCCGGGCCGGTAGGCCCGGGCTTTTCTTTGCCCCTTAATCTGCTTTTCGTGCCCCTTCAGGGCTTGTGATTTTCTTTTCCCATAAAGAATAGCAAAAGGAGGTGTGCTGTGCTTCGGAGGTGGTTTTTAGCGTTCATCTTGGCAGGTGTGGCCGTTGGCCTCACGGCTAAGGAGGTGTTCGTAGTAGGGCTGGACGCGGCGTTTCCTCCTTTCACCTGGGTGGAAGGCGGGGAGTACCGCGGCTTTGACGTGGAAGTCATGCGGGCGATCGCCGAGCTCCAGGGATTGCGGGTGGAGTTTCGCGACCTTCCCTGGGCCACGATCATCACCGCCCTGGCCCAAGGGAAGATAGACATCATCGCCAGCGGCCTTTCCGTGACCTGCGAGCGGGCCAAGGTGGTGGACTTCTCCCTTCCCTATTGGGAAGTAGATCAGGCCATCCTTGTACGCAAGGATTCCGACCTCAACGCGATCACGGCGTTCTTAGGCACCAAAGTGGGTGCTCAAGCCGGGACCACTGCTTACATGTGGCTTGAGGACAACCTTGTCGCGCAAGGGGTCAAGGTGGAGCTTTGCGCTTACGAGACCTACGACATGGCCGTGCGGGACCTGGAGATTGGCCGCATTGCCGCCGTCCTGTGCGACGTGGAAACGGCGGTGGGCTTTGTCGAGGCCGGCCGCAACGTGAAGATCGTGGGCATCGTGAAGACCGGGGAACAGTACGCCTACGCAGTGACCAAGGGCGATCCTTACAGCCTCCTCCCCCGCCTAAACGAAGGGCTCCGCAAGCTTTACGAGCTAGGAATCTGGGCGGAGCTTGTGGCCAAATACTTCCCGGGACGCCCGGTGGAACCCGTTCCCCTCGTTCCCAGGGACCCGTGTCGGTGAACGAACAAGATGGCCATGG
Source organism: Candidatus Bipolaricaulota bacterium (assembly GCA_014360995.1). Taxonomy (GTDB): domain Bacteria; phylum Bipolaricaulota; class Bipolaricaulia; order Bipolaricaulales; family Bipolaricaulaceae; genus DTER01. Next base: position 2,937 of record JACIWL010000002.1, read on the forward strand.
GCAAGGCGGTAGGAGAGTGGCCCTCGCTCCTCCACGGGGCAGGGGTGACCCTCCAGGTGGTGGCAGGTGTCCTGGCCTTTGGTTTCCTCTTTGGGATAGGGCTGGCACTGGCTCAAGTTTTCGGTCCTCATCCTTTCGCTCTTATTGCCACTGCCGTGGAACGGATGTTCCGGGGCATCCCCGCCATCGTTTTGCTTCTCGTCGTGTACTACCTTCCCTGGGACCTTCCTCCGCTTCTTGTGGCCATCGTGGCTTTGGGCCTCTGTTCTTCCGGGTACCAGTCCCAAATTTTTCGCACCGCATTTCGTTCAGTAAAACCGAGCCAGGTGGAGGCCGGGCGGGCGTTGGGCCTCACAAACTTCCAGGTTCTTAGGC
>JACIWL010000002.1:4152-97307 GCA_014360995.1 Candidatus Bipolaricaulota bacterium
CCTTCCTGCCTGGAGCAACGAAGTGGTGTACATGCTGAAGTCCTCAGCGCTGGCGTTCATCGTGGGCGTGCGCGAGGTCATGGGAAGGGCAAACCTCGTGGCAACCAGGAATTTCCGGTACTTCGAGGTCTATCTCCTTGTGGCCGGGCTATATTTGCTTTCGGTCTTTGCCTTTTTCTTGATCTTGGGAGCTTTGGAGCGCCGCCTGCGCGTACCAGGATTAGGGGCTGAACCAGCGCGTCCAAGAATGGCGTAGGGCTCGGCTTTCTCGAGAAAGGAGCTTGGCAAGCTTCAGCGGGTCGTGCTTCACCGTGGGTTTCCCCTCCATCTCCACTACCGAAAGGAGGGGCGCGCGGATAACCCTCATCCCAAAGGTCTTTGCTCCCCTGAGATCGTCCTTGACCGGCTCGCTACCCTCCGCCCGATAGCGGGCGAGGATCTCCGGAGGCGGGGGCTCCGTGTTCACGATCACCCCCGTGAACCGCCGCAGATCCAGGTACTGGGCCAAAACTTTGAGGTGGTCGTAGGCCGTGTATCCCGTGGTTTCCCCGGGCTCCGTCATGAGGTTCATAATCACGAATTTCTCTGCTTGCGCCCGATCTATGGCCTGGGCGATGTCCTCAACGAGGAGGTTGGGAAGGATGCTGGTATAAAGGCTTCCCGGCCCGATTATGATCACATCGGCCTCTTCAATGGCTTGAAGGGCGCGCTCATAGGCCTTGGCCGGAGCGGAAAGCCACACCCGTTTTATCGGCGTGGGATCTTGAGCAATTTCCGCCTCCCCTTCGATGATGCGGCCATCGGCCAATTCTGCCACCAGTTGAACTTTGTCTAGGGTGGAGGGCAAGACCTGGCCGCGCACGGAAAGGAAGTAGCTGGCCTCCTCGACGGCCCGGTCGAAGCCACCGGTGGCCTGCTCCAAGCCGGCCAAAAGAATATTTCCCAGGGCGTGGCCCGCTAGGCCCTCGCCGGCGGTAAAGCGGTACTGCATGAACTTAGCCATGCGCTCCTCGTCCTCGGCCAGGGCCAAAAGGCAGTTGCGCACGTCTCCCGGCGGCAAAACATCCAGTTCCCGCCGCAGGCGCCCGGAGCTTCCCCCGGTGTCCATCACCGTGACCACGGCGGTGAGGTTGGCGGTGTAGTGTTTGATGCCGCGGAGGAGGTTGGAGAGCCCGGTCCCGCCACCTATGGCCACCACGCTTGGCGCGGCTTTGAGGATCCGCGCTTGATAGAGGGCCTCAGCCACGGACCCCCCGCTTTTGGGGGAAACGGCGCGGAGGACGCCGCGCACCATCATCCCCGTGCCCAAGCTGACCCCAACCAAGCCCCCGAGGGCCAACGCCGCGCCCACCGTGGGCCGCCAAAAGGCCGGCAAGTACTTGGTCACTACCTGGTAAAGGCCGCGCACCCGGGCCTCCCCAAGGAGGCAAAAAACGCCGAAGGTCAAGACCGCCACGCCCAAGGCCGAGAGGAAAAACCAGCGCTTGACCCCGATACCGGGAAGAAGGATCTTGAGGAAGGTCGGGATCTTCACGCCTTCACTCCAAAATCATTTCCCCGCCCAACCGCCTTAGGGCTTCTCCCAGCTCCGGCGTGGGTTGGACCCAAAACCGCTGGCCGGCCCGCACGCGAGCCTCCCGCTCTCCGTCGGCCACCACCACTCCGACTGGAACCGGACCGAGATGCCCGGAAAGCACCTGCACGATTTCCTTGATCTTCTCAGGGGTTAGCAAATGAAGGGGAAAGCGCACCCAACAGCGGCTGATGGAAACCTCTTCGCCTAAGGGCTCTATGGAAAGGGCGGTGAGCCGCGAGACCCCGTTCCGCTCGGTCCAGGCCACGCGCATTACCACCAAGCTTTCTTCGCGAAGCCACGGTACGGCCTCCAAAATTTTCGGCCGCACCACCACCTCCGCCTCCCCAGTTTTATCCTCGAGGGTTAGAAAGGCCATGCGCCCTTCAGCGGTGTTCACAATCTTTAAGGTTTTCACCCGTCCGGCCACCAGGGCCTGGGGCCGCCCCACCACCCCCTCCAAAGGCACCGCCCCAAGGTCGCGAAGCTTTTCCGCGTAAAGGTCCAAGGGATGTGCCGAAAGATACAGGCCCAAAAGCTCCTTTTCGAACCGCAAAAGCTCCGTCTTTTGGAACTCTTCTTTTATTGTGGGAAGGGGCGGAAGAACGAGCTCCTCCCCAAAGAGGCTAACCTGGCCGGAAAGTTTTTCTCGACGGAATTTTTGCGCGAGCTTAAGCCCCTCCTCCACCAGGGCCATCATGGCCTTGCGGGTAAGACCAAAGCAATCCATGGCCCCGGCCTTGATCAGGCACTCCAGGGTCTCCCGGTTCACCTTTTCCGGGTCCACCCGAAGACAGAAATCCAAAAAATCGCGGAATGGACCGGAGCCTCGGGCCAAAAGTATGGCCTCTACTGCACTTTCTCCCACGTGCTTTATCGCCCCAAGGCCGAAGCGGATCTTTCCCTCCCCCACGGGGGTGAACCCTACGTCGCTTTCGTTCACATCCGGTGGGAGGACCTCGATACCCATCTCCCGGCATTCCTCAATATAGGCAGCCACCTTGTCGATGTTGTCCTGAACGGAGGTGAGGAGGGCGGCCATGAACTCCGTGGGAAAGTGGGCTTTGAAATAGGCTGTCCAGTAAGTGATAAAGGCATACGCCGCGGCGTGGGCCTTGGCAAAGGCATAACTTGCGAATTTTTCAATATCTGCGAAGATGGCCTCCGCCTCAGCAGGAGGAATACCATTTTTAACGCAGCCGGCCACGAATTTATCCCGCATTTCCGCCATGACCTCGGGCTTCTTCTTCCCCATGGCCTTGCGCAGAAGATCGGCCTCGGCCAGGGTGAACCCCGCAAGCCTTTGGGCCATGAGCATCACTTGGTCCTGGTAGATGGGAAGGCCGTAGGTCTCCTCGAGGATGTCCCGCACCCGCTCGTGGGGATAGGACACGGGCTGGCGGCCATGCTTTCTTTCGATGTAGTCGTCCACCATCCCCGACTCCAGAGGGCCGGGTCGGTAGAGGGCGAGGATGGCGATGAGGTCCCGAAATTCCGTGGGCTCAAGCCGCCTCACAAGGGCCCGCATCCCCGCCGACTCGAGCTGAAAGACCCCGGTGGTCGCCCCAGAGCGGATTAGCTCATAGGTGGCGGGGTCATCCAACGGGATTTTTTCCAAGTCAACTTCAATCCCCTTTCGCTCCCGCACAAGCCTCTGCACATCGGAGAGGATAGTGAGGTTGCGCAGGCCTAAGAAGTCCATCTTGAGAAGTCCCAGGGCCTCAAGGTCGTGCATGTCGAATTGGGTCACAAATTGGTCGTCTGGGAGGCGCATGAGGGGGACGAATTTCTCCAAGGGCTCAGGGGCGATGACCACCCCGGCGGCGTGGGTGGAGGCGTTGCGCAAAAGGCCCTCAAGTTTTAACGCGATGGAAAAGAGCCTCGGTTCCTCCTCGGAGAAGGCCCTGAGTTGCGGATTTTGCTCCAAGGCCTGGGCCAAGGGCATGCCAAATGGGATGAGTTTGGCGATCCGGTCGGCCTTCTCATAAGGGATGTTCAAAACCCTGGCCACATCCCTTATAACCGAGCGGGAGGCCATGCGGTCGAAGGTCCCGATCTGGGCGATGTGGTCGCGCCCATATTTTTCGGCCACGTACGCCAAGACCTCGTCCCTTCGGCGCATGCAGAAGTCGATATCGATGTCCGGGAGGCTCACCCTCTCCGGGTTCAAAAAGCGCTCGAAAAGGAGGCCGAACTTGAGGGGGTCAACCTGGGTTATGCCCAGGCAGTAGGCCACAAGGGAACCGGCGGCCGAGCCCCGGCCCGGGCCGACGGGGATCCCCTTCTTCCTCGCGTAATCCACGAAATCTGCGACGATCAGGAAGTACGGGGCAAGCTCCATTTTCCCGATCACCGCAAGCTCGTAAGAAAGGCGCTCCCTTACCGCGGCGGGGATTTCTTCCCCGTAGCGGGCCCGCGCTCCCGCCCAGGCCCGCCGCTCGAGTTCCTCTTGCGGGGTGCAACCCTCTAAGGGAAAGCGAGGGAGCAATTTCTGGTCAAAAGAAAGTTCAAGCTCGCAGCTTTCCGCAATGACAAGGGTGTTTTGCAGGGCCTCTGGGATTTCCCTGAATTTCTTAGCCATCTCCTCCCCGCTCAAAAAGTGGTAATCGTCCCCATCGAAGACGCGGGCGTCTGGGTCGGTGATCTTTTTCCCTGCTTGGATATTGATCAAAACTTGGTGTGGTTCGCGGTCCTCAGGGCGGAGGTAGTGCACGTCGGCGGTGGCCACCACGGAAAGCCCCAATTCCCGGGCGAGGGCAAGCTGCTTCCTTATGAGCTCACGGTTTTTCTCTAGCCCATGATCCTGAAGCTCGATATAGAAGCGGCCAGGAAAGATCTCCGCGAGCCTTCCCGCCGCTTTTTTCGCCTCCCGCTCCTGGTCTTGCAGAAGGAGCCGTTGGACCTCCCCGGACTCGCAGGAAGAGAGGGCGATCAGTCCCGCGCTATGTTGGGAAAGGAGTTCTAGGTCCACCCTGGGCTTGTAATAAAAGCCTTCAGTGTGGGCGCGGTTCACCAGCACAAGGAGGTTTCGCCAGCCCTCCTCATTTTGGGCGAGGACCACGAGGTGATAGGGCGAACGATCAAACACCGGGTCGTGGCTGAAGCGAGACCCTTGTGTCACGTAGAGCTCGGCCCCAATGATCGGTTTTATCCCCGCTTCCTTGGCGGCCTGGTAGAACTTGATCGCTCCGGAGATGACCCCGTGGTCGGTGAGGGCCAAGGCGCGCATCCCCTGCCGCAAAGCTTCGTCCACAAGCTCATTTATGCGACACATGGCGTCAAGCAAAGAGTATTCCGAGTGCACGTGCAGGTGGACGAACTCCATCGCCCCTCACCTCCGTCGGATCAGGATCACCAATTCCTCATCGGGATAGGCCCAGCGCAGGATCTCCCGGGCCTTTTCCTCCACCACCTTGGGGTCTTCCGCTCGTCTGATCTCCGCTTTTAACCTTTCGATCTCTGCCCAAAGGCGATGTTGCTCCTCCCGCAGGGCCTGGACCTCACGCGCGGCCGTGGCGATAGCCCTTGCCCGCAGGGCGAAAACGGTGCCGACCCCGGCCAAAAAAATGGCCGCTAAGGCCAGCCCAACCCAAGGTCTAGCGGCGGGGCCACTTCGCCATGGGCGGTTCATAGAGATCCTCGATGCGCAAAAGCTCGTTGTATTTGGCCACGCGTTCGGAGCGGGAAAGAGAGCCGGTCTTTATCTGACCGCACCCGGTCCCCACGGCAAAGTGGGCAATGGACACATCTTCCGTCTCCCCAGAGCGATGGGAGATGATGCAGTTGTAGCCAGCGCTTTGTGCGATTTCCATAGTTTGCAAAGTCTCAGTGACGGTGCCGATCTGGTTGAGTTTTATGAGGATGGCATTCGCCACCTTGTTTTTGATCCCTCGGCGCAGCCGCTCGGGGTTAGTGACGAAAATGTCGTCGCCCACAAGCTGGATCTTCTCCCCAAGACGTTCGGTGAGCCTCGCCCAGCCGTCCCAATCCTCCTCCGCCATTCCGTCCTCGATGGAGATGATGGGATAGCGCTTTACCCATTCCTCGTAGAGTTCGATGAGCTCTGGTGCCGTTTTCTCCCCGTCCAGTTTGTATATTTCTCGGTGTTCGTCAAAAAAGCCAGTGGCCGCGCAATCCAGGGCCAGGGCTAAATCCTTCCCCGGCTCGTAGCCGCTTTCCTCGATAGCCCGCAGCAGGAATTTCAGGGCCTCCTCGTCAGAAGGAAGCTTTGGGGCAAATCCGCCCTCGTCTCCTACGGCCACGGAGTGGCCTTCGCTCTTTAGGAGCTTGCGCAAGGTGTGGAAGACCTCGGCTCCGTAGCGGAGGGCTTCGGCAAAAGTTTCTGCGCCGATGGGGACGATCATGAACTCCTGGATGGCCAGGCCGCTATCGGCATGGGCCCCGCCGTTTATGACGTTCATCATGGGGATGGGCATGCGGCCGGAGCGCGCACCTGCCAAATATTTGAAAAGGGGAAGCTCCAGGGAGGCAGCGGCCGCCTTGCACACCGCCAGAGAAACCCCCAGGATGGCGTTAGCTCCCAGACGGCTCTTGTTGGGGGTGCCATCAAGCTCAAGAAGGAGGGCGTCGATGTCCTCTTGCCAAAGGGGATCAAGGCCGACAATCTCCGGGGCAATGATTTCGTTTACGTTACGCACAGCCTGAAGGACGCCCTTGCCATGGTAGCGCTGGTCCTTGTCCCTAAGCTCCAGAGCTTCGTAGGTTCCCGTGGAGGCCCCGGAAGGAACGGCCGCTCGGGCCATTGTCCCGTCGTCCAAGAGGATCTCCACCTCCACCGTGGGATTGCCCCGCGAATCCAAAATCTCCCGTGCCCAAAGGTCTTCAATCACTGGCATCGCATCACCTCAACAAGAGTTTAGCGGGCTTGGGGAATAGCGGCCAGGGAGCGTTGTCCCTAGGTTTTAGGCAAAAGGAAAGCGATGGGGAAAGAAAAAAGGGGGCCGGAATCCCGGCCCCCCTTTACCGACCTTCGACTCATTCCTTGTAGAGAAGGTCGAGGTGAGGCTCCATGCTGAGGTCGAGCACGATCCCCTTTACGTTCTTCTGAGCCACAAGATAGGCCTGCTGGTAGTTGGCCCAAAGCGGGATCCAAGGGACATCCTCCGCGGACATCTTCTGGATCTCCTGGTAGATCTTGGCGCGCTCGGCCTCGTCAAGGGTGGTAAGGGCTTTCGTCATGAGCTCCTTATAAACAGGATAGCGCGGGTGGCGGTTGAAGTAGGTGCCCAGGGACTCCGGCGACTCCGTGGTCCAGGGAGCGAGGAAGTTCGAGGCCTCGAGGTAGTCGGGGTACCAACCGAGGAGGAACATGTCAAACCCGCCCTGGGACATGCGCTGAACATAGGCGGCCCACTCCAGGCTCTGGATGGTGATCTTCACCAGCCCGGTCTCTTCGATGGACTGCTTCAGGACTGCGGCCACGTCGGCCTCAGTGGTGCCGTAGTGAGTGGGGGTGTACCAGAGGTTCACCTCCAGGGGCTTCGCCTCGGAGTAGCCGGCCTGGCGCAGGAGCTCCCGGGCCTTCTCCAGATCCCGCTTGGGGAAGACGGGGATGGAGGAGCCAGCCGGGGGCAGGCCCTCGGGGACCATGGTGTAAATGGGGGAGTTGAGGCCTGAGAAAACCCGCTCGCAGATGGCCTCGCGATCCACAGCGTAGGCAATGGCCTGGCGGACAAGAACATTGTCTACCGGCGGCTGGGTCACGTTGAAGAGGAGGTAGCGGATGGAGACGCTCGGCCCGCGGATGACCTGGAGGTTCGGGTTCTTTTCGAGGTCGGCAATGTCTACGGGGTTCAGGGTCCGGAAAGCGATGTCCACATCCCCGGCCTCCACGGCGGCGCGCAGCGCGGCCTCGTTGGCGTAGATCACCCAGACGATCCGCTTCGTCTTCGGAGCAGGCCCAAAGTAGGTAGGAACAGCCTCCAAGACCACCCGCTCGTCCGGCACATACTCTACGATCCGGTACGGCCCAGTCCCCACATAGCGGCCCTGGGCGAACTCGTTTTCGGGCGCACCAGCGTAGATCAAGGCAGGGATGACGTTATCCGTCATGCGGATGAGGAAAGTGGCGTCCGGATAGTTGAGGGTTATTTTGACGGTGAGTTTATCCACAACCTCGATCTCCTTAATCACGTCGGCGATGAGGAAAACGCCACCTTCAGGGCCGTTCAGGCGGATCGTCCGATCCAAAGCCCATTTCACCGCGTTGGCATCACAGGGGGTGCCGTCCCAAAAGACAACACCCGGCCGAATATAGAACGTGTAAACCAAGCCATCTGGAGAAACTTCCCAGGACTGGGCAATGGAAGGGATAATTTTGTTCGTCCCAGGCTCCATCCCCACCAAGGCCTTGGTGGTGTGGCGAAGGATGTGCCAGGTGAAGTGATCATAGGAGTTCTCAAAGGAAAGCTCAGTAATACGGTCGATAGTGCCAAGCACAAGGATATCACTTGCGCCCAAGGCCCAACCGGAAAACGCCAAAACCGCTAATACGAAAATCGCCTTTCGCATGTGCTGTTCACCCCCTTAGCTTTTGGATCTTGTATCTTGGCAAAACGTTCTCCCTCTCACCCCCTTTGCAGCAAGGATAAAGAAATTATAGAGGGAGCTCTTACCCCCGCGTCTACGCCAATTTGCGCCGGCGCTTGGGGTTCACAAGGTCTGAGATCCCCTCTCCCACAAGGCCGAACCCCAAAGAGAGGAGGAGGATGGCCAACCCTGGGAAGGTGATGAGCCACCAATATCCCGACTGCAAATAACGTTGTCCATTTTGGATGTCAAACCCCCAATCCGGAGCTGGCGGAGGAAGACCGTAGCCCAAGAAGGCTAAAGCCGCCTCGGTAAGGATGGCATCAGCGATATTGAACGAGGACACGGCCATGATGGCGTTCACAGTATTTGGGGCGATGTGGCGAAGGAGGATGCGCACTCCGGAAGCACCCGTGGCCCGCGCGGCCTCCACAAAGGTGTACTCCCGCACCCGCAGGACCTCGGCCCGCGTAATGCGAAAATAGGTGGGAACATAGACGAAAGCGATGGAAGCGATCATGGGGACAAGGCCTGGCCCCATCACGGCCACAAGGGCGATGGCGAGGATCATGGAGGGAAAGGAATAAATGGCATCCATGGCCAGGGAAAGAGCCCGATCGAGCCATCCCCCCAGGAATCCGGAGATCCAGCCCACCATGGAGCCCACGCTCATGGCTAAGGCAATGGAGGCAAAAGCCACGACCAACGGAGCCCAGCCCCCGGCCAAGACGCGGCTGAATACATCCCTCTGAAGGTGATCCGTTCCCATCCAGTTTTTCGCGGTGGGGGGCGAAAGCCGAGGCAGGGTATCGTAACTTTTCGCCGGGTTATACGGGGGAATCCCCGGAAATCGCCCGTACTGTTCAGCGCCGCGTGGCCCACAAATGATGGCCATGGCGACGAAGGAAAGAACTATGGCTAGGCCGATCTTTAAGAGGGTCTGTCCCCGTAACCTCCCAAGCCCGGTGAGCCGCAAAAGCCAGGCTGTAGGTCCGCCTCGCATCAGTACCTCACCCGTGGATCGATCACGGAGTAAAGTAGATCCACGACGAGGTTCACCGTGGCCACGAACACTCCGATGAAGGCGATCGTCCCCTGCAAGGCCCACCAATCCCGGTAATAGAGGCTCTGGATGAGAAATCCGGCAACTCCTGGCCAAGAAAATACCGTTTCCGTAAGCACAGCCCCTCCCATGAGCATGGCAAACTGCAGCCCAAATACAGTTATAATGGGGATAAGGGCGTTGCGCAGGGCGTGGCGGAGGATGACCAACCGCTCGGCCAAGCCTTTAGAGCGGGCAGCTGTAACGTACTCCGTATCGAGGACCTCGAGCATGGATGCCCGCGTCACCCGCCCGAGGAACCCCATCTGGGCTAACCCTAGGGTAACAGCGGGAAGGATTAAATGCTTCACCACGTCCACAAGGATTTCCTTGTCACCAAGGATGAGGGCATCAAGGAGATAAAAGCCGGTCACGCGCTGAAACGTAAAAGCGTAACGGCCGGAGAGGCGACTTGCGACAGGAAGCCAACCGAGCTTCACGGCGAAAATCACCTGAAACATGAGCCCCACCCAGAAGATGGGAAGGGCGAAAGAGCCGATGTGAAGGACGCGGATCACGTGGTCCGAGGTCTTGTCCGCCCGTACTGCGGCCAAAATCCCCGTGGGAATGCCGAATAAAGCGGCAAAAAGCATGCCCCAAATGGCGAGCTCCAAAGTGGCGGGGAGCCGGACCAGAAGCTCCTCAGCTACAGGTTTTCCGGTGCGCGTGGAGCGGCCCAGATCCCCACGCAGAAGCTTTGTGATGTACTCCGCGTATTGGATATGCAAGGGTTTATCAAGCCCCATCTCATGGCGTTTTTGGGCGATGAGATCAGGGGAAACGTTGCGGCCGCCGAGCATGGCCAAAACCGGGTCTCCCGGCATGACCCGCAGGACCAAAAACACGGTGGTGACGAGGATAAACACCATGGGAACGGTGAGGGCCAAGCGCTGGACAATATACCTCGTCAATCCTCCCATGGTCTTTAAGAACGGGGCACTATACCGGGAAAAGCGAGGAAAGAAAAGGGGACGCACTGGCTTAAGAGGTAAATACCTGGAGGGTAGAAGCGATAGTGCCCCACAACCGGTAGGGAACACAAAGACCACGACTATAGAAAACTTCTGGTGCGAATGCGCGGGGTCACCTCCGAATTTCATTTCAGCAAATACTAGCTGTACCAGCTTTGGCAAAGAGATTTATGATGTATTTCTTCGAGGCTAAAAAGGGCCCGGCGGAATGCCGGGCCCCGAAAATCCCGAACCTGGCCTACATTCCTTCCAAAGCCCCGATGGTGGTCGTCCAGAACACGATCTTCACCGTTTCAGTATAGGCCAAGGCCCGACCAATCCGGAAGTTCAAGGAAGGAACAAAGGGGCCGGGGCTTTCCTCGGGAAGGCCCACCACAAACGGGTTGGTGGGAGGGTTCACCATGAACTGGCGCAACCGGACCAGGCTGGGCAGGGCCTCGGGAGTTCCGTCCCCATCCATGTCCAAGCGGAGGTCCATGTAGATGGAGCTCGCCCCGCTCACCCGGAAGCTATAGGTGATGCTTTCGTTGATAACCGAACCTTCGAGCACAATTCGCCAGCCCTGGGTAACCGGCTCGGGAACAAGCCCAAGCGGTGCTGGACCTATGGTCTCCGCGGTGACCCCGACGAACTGTCCATCGGTCCTGAGCTCGATGCGGAAAGGCCGGGGCGTGGTCCAGGTGGGAGAGCCGTTCACCGTTATGTACCACTTGTCAGTCCCCCACACATAAATGCCGGGGATCCCGTACATCGGGGGCATCCCCGGAATGCCCGGCGAAGACACGGAGACTATCCTGCTTAGCCGGGACGTGGCCCCCATGTTATCGGTAACCCAGAGGGTGACGGTGTAGCTTCCAGAAGCGGTGTAAATCCAAGTAACGATGGGGCCAGCTTGGTCTGGGACGCCATCGCCGTCCAAATCCCACTGGTAGTTCACGATGGCCCCATCGGGGTCGTAGGAGGAAGTGGCGTTGAAGGTGACGGGCTGGCCCACCACGGGAGCCGTGGGACTGAACGTGAATTGAGCTACCGGCGGCTGATTGATGACCAAAGGAGTCACCGTAACTTGCAGCGTGGTCGAGCCTGAGGCGCCTTTATCGTCGGTGACCACAAGCCTAACCGTGTATGTACCGGAAGCGGAATACTGGTAGAAGGCGATCTGGCCGGTGGCGTCGAATGTTCCATCGTCTTGGAAATCCCACTGGTGGCTCACGATCTGGCCATCGGGATCATAAGAGGCAGTGGCGTCAAAGCGGATCCAGTCCCCCACCCGCGGGGTTGTCGGGCTAAAGGAAAAGCGGGCCACCGGAGGCTGATTGGGAAGGGCTACCGTCACCTCTTTGATCGCTTGGGCGGTGGCACCCTGGTTATCGGTCACTTGGAGGCGAACTTGATAAGTGCCAGGGGAAGTGAACCTGTAAGCCGCGATTTTCCCAGAGGCATCGAAGATTCCATCGTTGTTGAAGTCCCACTGGTAAAGGACGACGGTTCCATCGGGATCATAGGAGGCGGAGGCGTCGAAGACCACCCATTGGTTGGGCTGCGGCGCAGGCGGGGTGAAGGTGAACTGGGCCACCGGCGGCTGGTTCACCACTAAGGGGACAAGGGTGACGTTGAGGGTGCGCGTGCCGCCAGGAAGGAGATAGATAGTGGTGGTGTAGTCCTGATACCCGCTCTTTTTGATGAGCACGGTGTGCGCGCCGGAAGTTAAGCTCAGGGTCCGTGGGGTGTAGCCGCGGAAGATCCCGTCAACGTAGAGCTTGGCCAAAGGAGGGTTGGTTATCACTTGTAGCGTCCCATAACCCGGGGCGGGCCCGAGAACGATCTGAAAACATGTGAAATCGAAGGCCCGCTGGGTGGGCTCGGGAACAAGCCCCAAAACCTGAGCTTCAAGCTCCCTTTGCCAGCTTTGAGGATCGGGCCCAAGGAGAGGGAAAGGCTGTTGAGGACCGTAGTTTTGGAAGTACGGTATTGGAACGGTTGTGGCCATGATCTGAATCCATTCCGTTCCTGTGGGCGGCTGCACCCTAAATTGGTAGCCCCTCCCTGGGCTTGGGATGGTGTGCACACCCGCCTGGAAGAAGTTTTGGGGCTCATACTGGTTGGGGAAGATCTGGGTGACCTTCCCATCCGGGGTGATGTCCCAAATGTAAACGTAGGCGGGTTTGCTCAATTCGAAGCTGATGCGCACTGTCTCGCCTACGCTATAGACGGGTTTATCCACCCACACCCGCACCGTGAGTTCCCCTGCGGGCGGCTCGATCACGATCCCCAAAGGCACGGCCTCTTCCTGTCCTAGAGCAAAAAGCCCCAGGCCCAAGACGAACAACGCCCCCAAAAACGCTCGCTTCATACCTACCTCCTTTAAGGTTGGAACACGAACCGCACGATCTCCGCCAGGATGTTCGGGCTCAACGCGGCGGAAACCTCTTGGGCCATGTCCAAAGGACATACACCTAGCGTGGCGAGTCGGTTCAGCCTTCCCCGCACGTAACCCAAAAAGCGGGGGTCCTCCGGGCTTCCGCCCTCCCAGAGGATGAAGTCACCAAGGGCCCAAGCCAACTCCAGTATGAGTCGATCAGCCGGGGTAAGGGGGGCTTCTGGGCTCGGGGTGCTAGGGGGAAGAAGCCCGTGGCCGAGGAGAACGTTGCGCGTGGCCAGGAGAAACGCCAGCCGAAGGCCAAGGACCCGGGAGATCTCTTCACCGCTTCTTCCCAGGGCCAAAAGTTTGCGAACCTCGTTCATCATGGAGGAGGCGGTGAGGCCAGTGTCCACAATGAACCCCTGAGAAAGGGCATAGCGGATGATCTCCAGGATCTCTTCCGCCTCCTCCCTAGGGATTTGAGCCAGGTCCCGAAGAAGAAGAAAAGTCACCGTGGTGGTGGCTCGCCCCGTTTTGAACCCGGAAAGCAACGCCGTGGACAAGGCTGCGGTGAACCCTGGGGTGAAGCCCATCCCCCCAAGGAACTGGAGGACTTCCTCCGGGCTAGGAGGGGAAGCAGCCGAGGGGAGGATGGCCTGGGGCAACGCCGAGCCCGCCAGGGAAATCAAAAGGAGGCTAAGAAGAAAGATCCGCACGGCCTCCCCCTATGTACCGGACGGACACGTATTCCCCAAAGGTCCTCAGGTACTCGTCGGCTAGAGGGTCCTGCCCCACCCATTTCCCGTCCACGATGAACGCGTATTCATAGCGTCCGGGTGGAAGGGGGATGGAAGCCATCCATATCCCGTCCCCATCGGGGTCGGAAAGGGGGATGGGCTGCCAGGCGGAGAAATCGCCGACCACGGCCACGGAGCGGGCCCCGGGCGCGGCGATCACGAAGAGGTTCGGGCTCCATTGGGGGAGAGCAGGAGGGGCGGTGAGGCGGCCCAAAGCAAACCCAATGAGCAGGGCCGCCAAAGCGCCGGCGAGAGCCCAGCGCGGGGTCGGGCGGGTGAAGAAATCCCGCACTCTGGTCCAGAAGCGCTGATGAGTCGAGCGGCGGGCTAGCTCCCGCACCACCCGCTCTTCTAAGCCCGAAAGCCCCTTCGCCCCTTCCGCCACTTCTTTACTCAGGGCCGCGCGCAAAAGCTCGTCCAGCTCATCCCACCGCATCCCGAATCACCCCCTCTTGCACAAGTTTTGCCCGAATAAGAGCCCTGGCCCGGTGGAGCCTGGTTTTCACTGTCCCCACGGGAAGGCCCAGCACCTCCCCGATCTCCTCCAGCGGAAGCCCATGCCAGTAATAAAGGACGATCGGGGCGCGATAAGTTTCGGGAAGCTCGGCCACCGCCTGCCGCACCGCTTCCAGCCGCAGGTCTCCGTATGCCTCCTCGGCCGGGTCCCCGTCCATCTCGGGCAAGGGCGGGTCCTTGGCCCTCCGCCTTTTCCGCAGCGCATTCTTGGCCACATTGGCCGCCACCGTGAAAAGCCAGGTGGAGAACTTTCGGGAAAGGTCGTATTTGCGGAGGTTTTCGTAGGCGCGGATGAACGCGTCCTGTGTGGCGTCCTCGGCGTCGGCGTAATTGCGCAAAATGCTCAAAGTCACGGCGAACACCGCCTCCTTATAGCGGCTCACGATCTCCCCCCAAGCCTCAAGATCGCCGTTCAGGCTACGTTGAATCAGTTCCAACTCCTCTGCGGGCAAGGCGGCCGCTCCTTTCCCCGCATCCAATATACACCCCTTTTCCCGATCCGGTTCCCAGGGGACACATGTCCAAGATCGGCTGGACCTAGCCACCGATGGGAGGGCACCGCGTTCCTGGGTTTTCCCAAAGACCAGGCTATGCTGAGGCTAGCAAACCACGACCAAGGAGGTCGGTTATGCGCCAAAAGAAGTGGTTTTTGCTGGCAGTTTCTATTCTAATTGGGCTTGCTCTTGGTGGTTGTGCTTGGCTTTTCCAACCTTTGCAGGCTAAGCTCACAGCTACGCCCACATCCGGCCCGGCCCCGCTTTCCGTGACCTTCAGCGCCGCGGGCTCCACTGGCCCTATAACCTCCTTCACCCTGGATTTCGGGGATGGGACTGACCCGTATTCGGGCACGGATATCACGGTAAACATCGTGCACACCTATACTGCCCCTGGAACCTACACGGCTAAGCTCACCGTGCAAAGTGCCCAAGGAGCAGTAGCCACCGATTCTAAAACCATCACGGTTCTTCCCGGTACCACTGCTTCCCTAGGGGTTGTACCTACTTCTGGCCCAGCTCCTTTAGACGTTATCTTCACAGTCCAAGCTCAAGCGGCAGCGGGAAGAAAGATTGTTTATCTGAAGCTGGATTATGGCGACGGGAACATAGACGAGATGTCGGCCGATGCACCTTCGCTTTCCCTGGAGATACCGCACGAATATGCTGAGCCGGGGACCTACCATCCCACGTTGACCGTCAAGGACAACGCTGATTACACGGTCACGGCCACCGTCACGGTGGAGGTGACGACGCCGGCTCCCACTGCTAACTTGACAGCTAGCCCCACCTCCGGTACGAAGCCGTTGCTCGTCACCTTCACTGGTTCAGCCACCGCGGGCACTGGGGCAAAGCTGACGAAGTGGGAGTTGTCTTTCGGCGACGGGAGTTACACGGGCCAAGAAGACCTGGAACTGGAGACCTTGACGATCACCGAGACCCACACGTACACACAGACTGGCTCTTACACCGCCACTTTCCGGGTTTGGGATAACTTGGGTCAAGTGGGCGAGAAAACGGTAGAAATTGAGGTTCAAGAAGCACCATGATTTCGGGTTGAACCGGCCTCCTTAGGGGGTGGGGCCCGCTTTGGCGGGCCCCCGTTTCCACCCCGCAAGCCCCCATATCGAAAGGCCTCCAGCCAGAATTAAAACGGGGAAATCGCCCACCAACGTGTAGGGTGTACGGCCGGAAAAGCGAGGAACCGCGAGGACGAACACGCCCTCTCCCCACGGGAACCGCGCCAGCTCTCGGCCGTCTGGTCCCCAGGCGCCGGTGATCCCTGTTTGGCCGGCCTGAAGAAACACTCGTCCTGTTTCCGCGGCCCGCAGCGACCCCATGGCGTAGTGCTCCCAAAGTATGCGGGTCCTCCCGAACCAGGCGTCGTTGGTGGGCACAAGCAAGACCTCCGCCCCCTTTTTGGCGAGAACGCGGCTTGGCCCAGGGAAGGCCGACTCGAAACAGATGACGACCCCGTAAATCCCCACGGGCTCCAGACGCTCGCCCGGAGTTTGATCGAAAGGCAGAAACTGGTCGATCACCGAGGCCAACCCCAGCCTCTCCCAAACGGACCTTCCCGGGACGTACTCCCCGAAGGGCACGAGGTGGATCTTTGCATACACCACGGATTCCCGGCCCTCTGGGGTGAGAAGGAGCATGGTGTTTCGGACTTTCCCTTCCTCAATGTCTGCTGTTCCCACGAGCAAAGGAACGCCCTTCTCTTTCACCGCCTGGGAAAAGGGCTTGAGGTATTCCCGTTCGATACGAAGGAAGGCAGGGGTGGCATTCTCCGGGATCACGATTAGATCCACATCGTTAGGCACCTTTGTCAGAAGTCGCTCGTAGCGGGCGAGTATTTCTGGAAGTTTTCGGCGGTCCAGGCGATCGGCCTGGTTTATATCTGGCTGGACCAGGGCCAAACGAACTGTGCCCGTGGGCTTTGGTTCGGGCAAGGCTGCCCCAAGCGCCCAAAGGAGGAACGGCCCCAAAAGGGCCAACGGGAAAAGTTTTGGTTTTCGTAAAGATTTGGCGAGCAAGGCGGCGGTGAAGGCCACGCCCAAGGAAAGAAGCCAAGGCCCACCCAGGGCGGAGGCGGCAACGAAGGGGCTGCCGGCCAACGCCGCTGGAACGGAGCCGAACGTGAATCCAAGCGGCCCAGCGCCGCGCCCCGCTTCCAAAAGCGCCCAAAGCCCGGCCAAAAATAAGGGGGAAGAACGCCAACCCGCAAAAGCCCCAAAGACCCCCAAGAAAATCCCGCCGTACACAGCAAGAAGGAAATTCACCCCGTAGGCCATGGGCCCAATGAACGGTCTCAAGCTCGCCAAAGCCGAGAATTCCAGGGCAAAGAAGGAAAAGCCAAAGAGGAATCCCAAAAGTGCTCCGCGCTTTGGGCCTACGCCATCGAAGGCCAAGAAAAAGGGGGCCAGCGCGAGCCAAGCAAGAAAGCCAAACCCCGGAAAAAAAGAAGCCCAAAGAAGGCCGGCTCCCAGCAAAACAAGCACCGCCCGCACAACCCCGCCCAAGTTCCATCCATTATAATGGCCCCGATGTACCCGGTCTTTGTGCGCATTGGCCCTTTTGAGATCCGCTATTACGGCCTCATGTACGTGATCTCCTTCATCCTCGGGTACTTTGTGGTGCGAGCCATGGCCCGCCGCAAAGGCCTAACCCTAAGAAGCGAGGATATTCTGGACATTTTTCTCGTAACCATTCCGCTTGGAATCATCTTTGCCCGCCTCTACTACGTGGCCTTCAACTGGGACTTTTACCGCGTCAACCCCTGGGAGATCCCGGCCGTCTGGCATGGGGGCTTGGCCATTCACGGAGGGCTCCTCGGCGGAGTTTTGGGGCTTTTCATCTCCTCCCGCTGGAAAAAAGTCGGGTTTTGGGCGCTCGCGGATGTGGTGGTTCCGGCCCTGGCCCTGGGGCAAACGTTGGGCCGGATCGGGAATTTTCTGAATGGAGATGCCTTTGGCACCCCTACCAGTCTTCCCTGGGGCATTGTGTTTCCCCTCGATTCGCCGGCGGGGATGGCCTATCCCGGCCAGCCCCTTCACCCGGCCATGCTTTACGAGGCTTTGGGGAATTTCCTCATCTTTCTGGTCCTGTGGCGACTTTCTAGGAGACCTGCGCGGCCCGGGTTTTTGGCCGCCCTCTACTTTGTCCTTTACGCGCTCGTCCGTTTTCCCTGTGAATTTGTGCGGGGGGACGCCCTTTGGCTTGGGCCGTTTAGGGCGGCCCAGGTGGTAAGCGTCCTCCTTATTCTTGGCTTTGGAAGCTGGCTCCTTTTGGGGAGGCTTTGGCGGGTCGCGCCCAAAGCCCGGGGGCACTAGAATTCCAGGTCATGAAAAGCGCCGAGCTTCGCCGGTCTTTCCTCGAGTACTTCCGGGAGAACGGGCATGTGATCTTGCCCTCTTCTAGCCTCGTCCCCCAAGACCCCACCCTCCTTTTCACCTCCGCGGGGATGGTCCAATTCAAGGACATCTTCTGGGGCAAAGTCCCACCCCGCTACCCGCGCGTCACCACCTGCCAGAAATGCTTCCGCACCACCGATCTTGAGCGGGTGGGCCTCACCCCTTACCACCACACCTTCTTCGAGATGCTCGGGAACTTCTCGTTTGGGGACTACTTCAAGGAGGGCGCGATCACCTTGGCCTGGACCTTCCTTACCAAGGAACTGGGCCTTCCCAAAGATCGCCTTTGGGTCTCGGTCTACGAGGAGGACGAGGAGGCCTACGCCATCTGGCGGGATGTGATCGGGATTCCGCCGGAGAGGATCGTCCGGCTTTCCAAGGAGCACAACTGGTGGGGGCCGGTGGGGAACTCCGGTCCCTGCGGCCCGGATACCGAGATCTACTGGGATTGGGGCGACCCCCCTTGCAGCCCAAGCTGCAAGCCCTCCTGCGACTGCGGGAAGTTCTCGGAAATCTGGAACCTGGTGTTCATGCAATACGATGCTCAACCGGATGGGACACTGCGCGAGCTTGCCCGGAAGAACATCGATACCGGGATGGGGCTAGAGCGGATGAGCGCTGTGCTTCAGGGCGTGAGAACTAACTTCGAGACGGATCTTTTCCAACCCATTCTTGAGGGCATCCGCTCCCTTTCCTCCTCCGATGAGCCCCACTCCAAAAATGTTGTGGCCGACCATATCCGGGCCGTGGTCTTCCTCATCGCCGACGGCGTCCTTCCCGATAGCGAGGAGAGCCGGGGCTCCGTTCTGAGGAAAGTGTTCATGCGCATGTTCCGCCACGCTGAACGGCTTGGGATTCCCGGAGCGGAGCTTTTGCGACTTGTGGAGCCGGTGGTGGAAACCCTGGGAGATGTATATCCGGAGATCGTGGAGCGCCGTCCGTTGGTGGAGCGGGTGATCGTGGCGGAAGCGGAGGTGTTCCGCCGCCGCAAAGAAACGTTGGAGCGCCTCATGGCCAAGCTTCCCGAGGGCGCAAAAGTCATTCCCGGCAAATTGGCGTTCACCTGGTACGACACCTACGGGATCCCCCGGGACTTCATCGAGGCCGAGGCCCAGGAACACGGGCTTTCCGTGGATTGGGAAGGCTTTGAGCAGGAACTTTCCGCGCAACGGGCCCGCTCCCGCCAGGTCCTCTCCTACGACACAGTGGGTACCACTGGCGAGGAGGCCGTGGCCGCGCGGGCCACGAAATTCGTGGGCTATACGAGTCTGATAGCTGAAGCCCACCTCGAGGCCATCCTCTCCGTAAAAGGCGAGCCCTTGGGCTCCCTGGCTTCCGGCGAAGAAGGGCATTTTGTGTTTCCTGAAACGCCATTTTATGCAGAAGCAGGAGGGCAAATCGCCGACACCGGATGGATCGAAAACCTCTCCCGTCCTGGCCGGGCTGAGGTCCTGGACGTCCAAAAGGGCCCACAGGGCACGCTTCACAAAGTCCGGGTTTTGGCGGGCGAATTCCGGCCCCAGGACCAGTGCCGCCTGGCGGTGGACGAGCCGCGGCGGAGGGCCATCCAGCGGGCCCATACTGCCACCCACCTCCTCCACGCCTCTTTGCGAAAGGTCTTAGGAGAACACGTGATCCAGGCCGGATCTTGGGTGGGCCCTGACGAGCTGCGCTTTGACTTCACCCATTTTTCCGCCTTAACCGAAGAGGAGCTTGCTCGGGTTGAAGAGCTCGCTAACGCTCCAATCCTTTCGGACATCGCTCTTGTAATCGAGGAGCTTCCTTTGGAGGAAGCAAAAAGGAAAGGGGCCATTGCCCACTTCGAGGAGGAGTATCGGGGGAAGGAAAAAGTCCGCGTGGTTCAGGTCCCCGGCGTTTCCATGGAGCTTTGCGGTGGAACTCATGTCTCCCAAACCGGCGAGATCGGCCTTATTGTGATCCTTTCCGAAGAGAGTGTCGCGGCAGGGACCCGCCGCATCCGGGCCTTAGTGGGCGAGAGGGCCAGAAAATACCTTTCCAAACTTCGGGAGGAAAGGAAAAAGCTTGCCTCCCTTTTGGAGGTCCCTGAGGGGGAAATCCTCGCCAAAGCCGAAAAGGTCCTGGAGGAGCTTTCCGAGCTTCGCCGGGAAAACGAGGGGCTTCGGGAGGAACTGGCCCTTCTTCGGGCGAAAGACCTAGCCTCCAAAGCGGAGGAAGTGAATGGAACCAAACTCCTTGGCGCGGTGGTGGAAGGGGATCCGGAGGCGGTAAAAGCGTTGGCCGACCGTCTGGCCGAGCTTTTGGGAAGGAGCGTAGTGGTTCTGGGCACGGCCTATTCGGGCCGGGGCTTTTTGGTGGCCAAAGTCCTGGGGGTGGAGGCCGTTTCCGCTGGGGATTTGGTGAAAGCTGGAGCCCAGGTTTTGGGGGGAAGCGGAGGAGGCCGGCCCACCTTCGCCCAAGGCGGCGGCCCCAAAGCGGAAAAACTTCAAGACGCGGTATCCACCGCCTTGGAGAGGGCCCGAAGCTTCCTGAGCCAAAAGGGCTAGCATGAAGGGGCTTCCAGAGTACGTCGGTCTTTCTGCCTTGGCTTTGAAATTCGGTCCCATCCTCCCCGGGATGGATTTGGTGAAGGAAATCGTGGACAAGTTAGCCCAAGTGGATGCCGATGGCCTCCTTTCCGACCGCGACGTCGTCTGTGTAACCGAGGCCGCTTTGGCCCGCTCTCAGGGGAATTTCCTTTCCCTTTCGGAGATCGCCTCTGAGCTGGCCGAGCGATTTGGCATCAGCAAAGAAAGCCGCGTGGCTGTGGTCTTTCCCCTTATGAGCCGGAATCGTTTTGCTCCCATCCTTCGCGCCTTTTCCATGGCCGTATGTGAGGGGACCTTGATACTCCAGCTTTCCCATCCCACCGATCCCGTGGGAAATCCCACCGCGGAGATACCTGGCGACCCCAAGCGGATCGTCTTTTTCGAGGAAATTGGGAAAGGGACGAAGCACCCGGTAACGGGGATCGACTATGTGAGTTTTTATCGGGATCTGATCGCCGCCGAAGGGGCAAGGCCCTTGATTTTTTTCTCCAACGATCCCCAGGCGATCTTTTCCTTTTCGCCCGATCTCGTGGTTGTCGCCAATGTCCACGAACGGGAGGAGACGAAAAGGGCCCTTTTGGGAAGGGGGATTCCGGTCATCACCCTTCAGGAGATCGCTTCTGAGCCAAGACAAGGCCGGGCCTGGTCCGAGTGGGGCCTTTTGGGAAGCAATCTCTCCGCCCAGGACAAGATAAAGCTTGCTCCCCGCGAGGCGGAAAAATTCGTGCTCTCTCTGAAAGAGGCTGTGAAAAACGCCCTTAAAAAGGATGTGGAGGTCATGGTCTATGGTGATGGGGCCTACAAGGACCCCGAGACCGGGATCTATGAACTGGCCGACCCAGTTACAACCTTTGCTGCCACGCCGGGTCTTTTGGGAAGGCTTCGTCTAGGGTTCAAGTACAAGTTCATCGTGGATGAGCTTCATGCAAAGGGACTTTCTCCAAAGGAGATCGAAGCGGAAGTTCAAAGGCTAAGGGAAAGACAAGTGGAAGCCGGCTCCAATGAGGCCGAGGGCACCACGCCAAGGAAGCTTGTGGACGTCTTGGCCACCTTGGCCGACCTTCTAAGCGGCTCCGCCGACGCCGGAACCCCCGTAGTGTTGGTGAAGGGCTTCCTTTAAATGATTTTCCTCACCACAAAAGAGGCCATTCGCCAGGAGATTGCGCAAAGCGAGCTTCGGCTCAATCTTCTTAGGATCTGTGCCCGGGAGCCCCGCACCATCCACGATCTAATCCATGCTCCGGTGTACCCAGGGATCAAGATCTCCCTTTTCTCCCTGCAGTCGGAGATCAACGTGTCCATCGAGCTTGGGGAGCTCAAAAGCCGGATGCTTCTTGTGCGGGTGGGGAAAGTCCCGGACCCCATCGTCCCCGGCGGAACAACGGAGCTTTTGCGCACCTCCCTTTTGGCCTTTCTCCTTTCCCCGGAGCTTTGCTGGGCGGAACCCGCGGCCTATGAGCTTTATCTTCAGGGCTGGCTCCCCCAAAACGGGGTAAAGGAGCAGACGTTGCTCGCCCTTTTCCTTACCTTTCCAGAGCTCGCAAGGCAAGCATTCTTTGTGGCCCATGAGGGGCCAAACCCTCCGGAGGAGATGCCTGCAGATCTTCCGGAGCCCGAAAAAATCAGGGTTTTTGGGTCTTATCATATTGGGGATTTGCCTACGAGACCCGAGCCCCTTGGCCTTTCCGACTTTTTGCAGGCCCTGCGTAGTCCAGCCCTGGCCCGCGGCTGGCGCCTCCTGGGAAAGGAGGGCGTGGCCCGCCACCTGGGCGTTTTGGGATGGCTTTGGACTAGAAGGCCAAGGCTCATCCCCGCTCCGCCGGAGGCCTACCCCATCGCTCCCCTCTCCGGTCCAGAACTTTTAGACGACAGGATCAAGCCCGCTCCTCTTTCCTCGATTTTGCGGGGGAAACATGAAGAGCGAAAAGACTAAAGATCTTGGCCTCGCCGCGATTTATCTGGAGAGGGCGATGAAGGAGCAGGGATGCCCAATTTGCCGGAGGGTCCGGGAGGCGGAGGAGCGCTGGATTTGGAACGTCCTTTACGAGCTCACCGGAGATCCCGAAATCCATGAGAGATTTTCCTCCTCGTTTGGGCTTTGTCGGGAGCACGCGGCCCTTGCGGCCAAGGTGGTGGAAACGCGGGAGCTTGTGACGCCCACAGGCGTGGCCAGGCTCTATGAGACCGCGGTGGAAAAAGCCTTGGCGGAGCTCGTTGGCTTTCGGGGCCGAAAGGGCCTTACCCGTGGGGAATGCCCGTTGTGTGAGGTGGCCCGCGAGGCCGAGGACCGGGAAAGCTGGTTTTTGGGGAAACTTTTGG
The DNA here is from genome assembly GCA_014360995.1 of Candidatus Bipolaricaulota bacterium. Taxonomy (GTDB): domain Bacteria; phylum Bipolaricaulota; class Bipolaricaulia; order Bipolaricaulales; family Bipolaricaulaceae; genus DTER01. The sequence goes on from JACIWL010000002.1 coordinate 26,816, forward strand.
CCGATGCGGAATTCTGGGCAGCCTACGAAAGATCGGATGGCCTTTGTCTTCCCCATTTCTTTTCCGTTTGGTCGCGGTCGCCCGTCGAAGTACGACCAAAGCTCCGCTTGGACTTTGAAAAACGGCTTTCTGGGCTTCTTGAGCGCCTGCGGGAGCTACAAAGGAAGGAAAGATTCGACGTGGATGAGCCCTTGACCCCAGAGGAGATCGAATCCTGGCGGGAGGCCCTCTGGCGTCTGGGCGGGATGAACTATTCTGATCCTTTGATCAAGCGGGACTAAAGGAGCCGTACGGGCATACAAACGTAGATGAAGCCCTCGTCGGCCGGGGAGATGTTTCCCGCTGGCTCAAGGAGCCCGGCCCGCTCCGGAGCAGAAAGCCAAAGGGCCACCTGGTCCGACTCCATCCTCCTTAGGGCGTCAATGAGGTATTCGGCCTTGAAGGCGATCTCGATCCCCCGGGCCGGTGGCCGCACGAGTTCTACCACCTCTAGGCTCTTTCCGCGCTCACGAGAGGCCGCGGAGACCTCAAGGGTTGTGCTCTGGGCCGTGGCCCGGAGGGTCACCGCTCCCGACTCCTCGGCGGCAAAAAGCTCCGTGCGCCGCAAGGTTTCCAAAAATTCCTCCCTGGGGAGGAAGAGGCCGATCTGGTTGTCCTTGGGGATGACGCGCTCAAAATCCGGGAATTGTTCCTGAATCAGCCGGCAAGAGAAGGTTACCGGGCTGGCCCGGAAGTGGACCTGCCCGGCCTCGGCGTAAAGGGCGGTGTTCTCCGCCACTAGGCCAGAAAGAACGCGGTGGAGGTCGGTCATGATCCCGGCGTCCACAAGGAAAGAACCTTCGTAGCGTTCGGGAAGCCCCAACACCGGGACGCGCTTTATGGCCAGGCGGTAGCCATTGGTGGCGGCAAATTTGGCTGCGCCGTCCTTTAGGACGATGTCCACCCCGGTGAGGGCAAGACGGGTGGTCTCCGAGGCCTTGAGGGCAGCGAAGGCCGTCTGGGCAATGGCCTGGAGGAGTTGCGGAGTGGGGATCTGCCCAAGGGGATCGTCCACCGGCTCGGGAAGCTGGGGATAATCCTCGGCGGGAAGCACGGGAAGCTCGAAGGTCGCCGTCCCGCAGGTGAGGCGCACCTGCGCATCCATGGACTGCAACTGAACTTCGGTGACCTCGGGAAGCCGTCCCACCAACTGGCTGAGGAGCTGTCCAGGGAGAACGGCGGTGCCCCTTGTTTCCACTTGGGCTGGGACACGGCAGCGGATGGCTCGCTCCAAATCAGTCGCGGCGAACTCCACCTCGTTGTCGATGGTCGTCACTTTTATCCCGCTTAGGATGGGCATGGCCGTGCGCCCACCCAGGGCATGGCTCACGGTGCGCACGCCGAACTCCAAATCCTCCCGCCGAAGCGTTATGTTCATTTGCCCTCCTTAGCCTCGGAATCATATCCAGAAAGGGGAAGGCGAGCGAGGATTTCCGCGGTGACCTGGGAAGGGGGGAGCGTCCCGTCGATCACGTACCCGCGGGGAACGGAGCGGATGAACTCCAAATAAGCCAGGCGCACCTGGGTGAAAAAGCTGAGGCCCTCCCCCTCGAAGCGGTCGCGAAGAGGGGTTCTTTCCAAGGCCACCTGGGGAGGGAGATCTAGAAGAAAGACGTAATCTGGCTCAAGCCCACCGGTAGCTAGTTTGTTCAGCTCATGGATGAGCTCAAGGGGTAGACCCCGCCCCCGGCCCTGATAGGCCAGGCTGGAGAGGGTGTAGCGGGAGCAAAGGACCCATTGCCCCTTGGCCAGGGCCGGCTTTATCACCTCCTCCACGTGTTCATGCCGGTCGGCCACCATGAGGAGGAGCTCAGTGAGGGGGCGCATGCGGCTTTTCGGGTCCAAAAGGATCTCCCGGAGCCTTTGCCCCAAGGGCGTCCCTCCTGGCTCGCGGGTGGTGAGGACGGGAATCCCCCGGGCGGAGAGGGCCTGGGAAAGGAGGCGAAGCTGGGTGGATTTCCCCGAGGCGTCCGGGCCCTCCAGTACAATGAAAAGCGGCCTCATCGGAAACCCCGCACAAGCCCCAGGGCCAAAAGGCCAACCCCCAAAACCAAGGCCACGTCAGCCACGTTGAACACTGGAAAATTGCCCACGGAAAAAAGGTCCACCACCCACCCCAATCTCGCCCGATCGATCAAATTTCCCAAGGTTCCTCCCAAGATGAGCGCGCTTCCCCAGCCCCGAAGTCCGCTAGGTCTTCCCAAAAGAAGGTACGCGATAAGGCCGAATGCCACCAAAACGGAGGCGACCAAGAACGCGGCCGTGCCCTGGGGAAAGATTCCAAATGCCGCCCCGGGATTGTGGACCCTGGTGAGCCGAAGGAATTCTCCTAATAGGGGCCGGATCTCCCCGGGGGCGAGGGCCGAAACGGCCCAGGCCTTAACCCCTTGATCCACGGCCACCACCCCCAAGCTCACCGCCCATCTTTCCCAGCGGGGCATCGCTGCCAGTCTACCCAAGGCCGGCCGGCGCGCAAAATTTCCACCCTTGCCGCGGGCGCTCCCCTCCTTTAGGCTTCTTCTCCCATGGCCGGGCTGTACATCGCGCTTCTCCACTTCCCCATGCGGAATAGGGAGGGAAAGGTCACCGTCACCGCCCTCACCTCCTTGGACGTTCCCGACATCGCCCGTACTGCTCGCACCTATAACGTCAAGCGTTTCTACATCGTGCACCCTGTGGAAAGCCAGCGGCGGATCGCCGCGCGGCTCCGGGACTTTTGGGTGATGGAAGAGGAGCTCCCCACCCGCCGGGAGGCCCTGGAGCTCGTGGCCATCCGGGAAGACTTGGAGGAGGTTTTTGGAGAGATTGCCAAAGAGGAGGGGGAGGAACCCGTAGTTTTGGGGACCACCGCCCGGGCCCATCTCCTCCCCTACCCAAAGCTTTCCTGGGAGGAGGCGCGGCGGCTCATTCAGGAGCAGCCGACCCTCGTCCTCTTTGGCACCGGCCACGGCATGAGCGATGAGCTTTTGGCCGCGTGCGATGCCCTTCTTCCCGCGGTGCGGGCAAGCGGGTACAATCACCTTTCTGTACGGGCCGCAGTGGCCATTATTCTTGATCGGCTGAAAGGAGAGGAGCCATGACCGGCATGGACGACCTCATTAGATCCGTGGAGGCCAGATTCATCCGCGACGAAATCCCGGAATTTCGGCCGGGCGACATCATCCGCCTTTACGAGCGCCACACCGAAGGCGCCCGCGAGCGGCTTCAGCCCGTGGAGGGCGTGGTCCTCAAGATCTCCGGATCCGGCGCGAACCAGACTGTGACCGTGCGGTGGGTGGCGGCCGGGGTGGGGGTGGAGCGCACCATCCCCCTCCACTCCCCAAAGATCGCGCGGATTGAGGTGGTGAAGAGGAACACCGTGCGGCAAAGCCGCCCGTATTGGCTTCGCCGGATCACGAGGATCCACAAGATTCAATGAGGAAGGGCAAGGTCCGCTCCCAGGAAAAAAGGCCAAGCTGGCCGGTGCGGGTTTGGCGGTGGTACTGGGAGCGGCGGCGTCGCCGGGCGAAGAAACCCCCGTGGGCCGTGCGTCTTCTGCGCCGCCGCTTTGCCCTTTCCCCAAAAACCGAGCGCATCATCGGCTGGGTCGAGACCATCGTGGAGGTGGGCCTTCTTTTTTGGCTCATCATCACCTTCGTCACCGTGCGCATGACCGTCCCCACCGGGTCCATGATCCCGGCCATCATCCCCGGGGACTCCTTTTTCGTGGACATCATCTCCTACCACTTTCGCTCTCCGGCCCCGGGGAGCATCGTGGTGTTTTGGTTCTTGGAGGAGCTCAAGATCACGGGGATTAGGGCGGGAAGCCCGGCGGAAGAGGCCGGCCTTCAAGTTGGCGATTACGTCGTCGCTCCCGGCCGCTGGGATATCGGCGTGGGCGGGGAACCCGTTCCCTCTTTAATCACCCTTTCCCGCCGCATCGCCGCCGCCCAGGGCGGGTCGTTAGAGTTCACCGTGCTTCGGCAGATCACCCCCCGAGAAGCGCAGGTGGTGAGCACCTGGATAAAAATCCCCTCCGGGGCAAGGAGCTTAAAGGACCTTGGGATCGACTATAAGGCCCGGAGCTCGCGGTATGTGAAGCGCTTGGTGGCGGTGGGCGGGCAGACCGTGCAAATTGGTCCAGGCGGGAAAATTTACATCGACGGCGAGCCCTCCCCAATTTTTGCGGATATGACCTATGCTCGCACTGGCCTTGGCATCCGCTATGGCGTTGAGCCTACGCGGGTCCCCGAAGGCCATTATTTTGTCCTCGGCGACAACACCTTGAACTCCTACGATTCCCGCTACTGGGGCTTCGTGCCCAAGGAGGAGTTCATCGGGTGCCCCTTCTTCCGGGTTTGGCCGTTCTCCCGCTTTGGCCCGATGAACGGGTACTTCTGGAGTTCCTTGTTCTAGGCAAGCCCAAGCCTTTTGGCCACTTCTTCCACCGTAAGGCCCCGGATGAACACGGTCTTTGCCCGCGCTTTCGCGCCGCGCACGAGCGCCACCTGGGATTTGGGGATAGCCAAAGCCTTGGCCAGGAAGGCCAGAAGTTCCGCGTTTGCGCGGCCTTCCCAGGCGGGAGCGGCGATCCTCACCTTTAAGGCCTCTCCCATGAGGTCCACGATCTCGGAAGTGGAAGCCCCGGGCTGGGCCCAAACGTGTAATTCCACCCCGCCCGGGACCTCCCGCAGCGGCCCTGAATTCACCCCTCCCACGGCCTGGGCAAAAGGGAAGTGCTTGGGGGCGGGGAAAGTATTTCCGCAAGAATAATGGCCAATTCAGGCTCCTCTTTGAGCATCTTTTGGATCTTTTCCCGCACGGTCATCCCGCCGCTCCTGGTCCGGGTGTTTCTTCCGGGGCTGGGCCCTCCTCGCGGGCGATGCGTTCCCGCATTTGGGTGTCAGCTTGGATATTGCGCAGCCGATAGTAGTCCATGATCCCAAGTTGCCCTTTGCGGAAGGCCTCGGCGATGGCGCGGGGGATCTCCGCCTCCGCCTCCACCACCGCCGCCCGGCGCTCCCAAACCAGGGCTTTCATCTCCTGCTCCCGGGCCACGGCTTGCGCCCGGCGGACCTCGGCCTGGGCCCGCGCCACTTTCAGATCCGCCTCGGCCTGGGCGGCCTGAAGCTCGGCCCCCACATTCCGGCCCACATCGATATCGGCAATATCGATGGAGAGGATCTCGAAGGCCGTTCCCGCATCAAGCCCCTTGGAAAGGACGAGTTTAGAGATGGAGTCCGGGTTCTCCAGGACTTCCTTGTAGGAATTGGCTGAGCCGATGGCAGACACAATGCCCTCTCCCACCCGGGCGATCACCGTCTCCTCCGTAGCCCCACCCACGAGCCGGTCGATGTTGGCCCGCACCGTGACCCGGGCAATGGCCATGAGCTCGATCCCGTCCTTGGCCACCGCCGAGACCTTGGGGGTTTGAATGACCCTTGGGTTCACGGACATGGCCACGGCGTCGTACACATCCCGGCCTGCCAGATCGATGGCCGCCGCCCGCTTGAAGGCGAGGGGGATCCCCGCCTTGTCCGCGGAGATGAGGGCGCGCACCACCCTCTCCACGTTCCCCCCGGCAAGATAGTGGGCCTCCAGGTCCGAGACGGAAAGCTCAATCCCCGCCTTCCAGGCGGCGATCATGGGGGTTATGACTCGATGGGGATTGACCTTGCGCAGGCGCATCCCGATGAAGGTGAGCGGCCCCACGGGAACCCCGGCGGCGAGGGCGGAAATCCACAAACCCACAGGCACGAAGTAGAAAAAGACGTTCAAGGCCACGAAAGCCAACACACCCACAACGATCCACATAATCCACATTTAGCCCTCCTTTACCTGCCGCACCACTTTGCGGTAGCCCTCGTCCCGCACGATCTCCACCACGCTTCCCTTGGGGATGAACCCCTCCTCCGCCACCACGTCCAGTTGCTCCCCCTCGAACTCCGCTTTCCCCACGGGATGGAGATCGGTAAGGGTGTTACCCCTTTTGCCCACATAGGGGCTGGAGGCGGGGGCAGGTCTCCCTACAGCCCGCTCCTCGATGGCCGATTTCAAAACCACCCCTCCCAGCCGCAGCCGGGATTTGGGGACCCAGGTGAGGAAGGCGGCAAACCCCAGAAGGCTTACCACCAAGGCCAACGCCACCGCCCCAATCGCCCGTAACGCCTCGTCCGGGTGGGTCAAAGGACCGGTCATCGCCGTGTAAAACCCAAGTCCAATGAGGATAAGCCCCACGATCCCGGCGAGGCCAAAGTCGGTGGCGGTGAAGACGAAAACCTCAAGGAAGATGGCGATAATCCCGGCCAAGAAGAACACAAAGGATTCCCAGCCGGCAAGCCCAGCGAGATAATGGGACCAAAAGAAGAGGGCTAGTGACGCCAATCCCAGGGTTCCCGGGACGCCGAATCCCGGGGTGAACATCTCGATGAGGAGCCCCAAAGCGCCCACAGCAATAAGCAAAGAGGCCACCCAGGGGTTGGTGAGGGCGTTCACGAGCCAGTCGGTCCAACGGTAGTCAAACGCCCGCACCACCGCTCCCGCAAGGCCCGCCAAGGCCAAAACTTCGGCCAGGGTCCCCGCCTCTCCCTCGGAGTAACCCCACTCCGCCGCAGTCTTGGCCGTGAGGGTCAAAAGCTTTCCCCGCTCGATGAGGCCGGGGATTTCCACATACGGGTCCACCATGGCCTCGGCCACGCGGGGGTCCCGACCGCGGGTCTCCGCCGTGGCCCGGAACAAGGCGCGCACGGCAGACACGATCTTCTCTGGAGCTTGTTCCATCCGGCCCTGGGGGTCGAAATAAACGGGTGTGGCCGCGCCCATGACCCCGCCGGGAGCAAAATAGATCTCCTCGCAGGCGATGGCCAAAAGGGCTCCCGCTGAATAGGCCTCGCGGTTCACGTAGGCGATGGTGCGGACCTTCGCTCCAAGGATGAGGTCCCGGCAGGCTTGGGCGGCGTCGAGATACCCGCCCGGGGTGGAAAACTCCAAAATCACCGCGGTGGCTCCGGCTTTCGCAGCCTCGCTTAAGCCCTTTTGCAGGTAGGAGACCATGCCCCGCCCAATCTCCCCTTCCACCGTGAGGAGCCAAATCTCCCCACCCATCCCCAAAAGGGCCAGGCCCAAACCGGCCAACAGTGCTAACATTTTCCTGCCCATCCTTTGCCATTATAAATCGTCGGCTAAACTAAGGGCCCTAAGAAAGGAGCGCCGTTGGTCTTTTGGGCGGAAAGTGTTTCCCCTTGGTTTTTAGGGTTCCTTGGGGGATTGGCCATTACTTTTCTCAACGCTGTGGGCGCCCTTTTGGTCCTCCTTTGGCCTAAGCCCCCTTCCCAGGCGGTTAATGCCATGCTGGGCTTTGCCGCGGGGGTCATGCTTACCGCGAGCTTCACTAGCCTCATCCTTCCCGGGATCGAGGAGGGCGGGCTCTTCCCGGTAGTGGTGGGGATCGCCCTTGGCGCTCTCTTTCTCACCGTAGCAGACCGGGTTGTTCCCCATTTGCACCTTGAGCGCGGCCGCGAGGGGCTTCATGGGGAAAGGCTGCGCGCCGTTTGGCTTTTCATCCTGGCCATCACCCTTCACAACCTACCCGAGGGTTTGGCCGTAGGGGTGGGCCTGGGCTCCGGAGACTTGGCCCGGGGCCTTCAGCTTGTGCTAGCCATCGGGCTACAAAATATTCCCGAAGGGTTGGCCGCGGCCGCAAGCGCTCTTAGCGCAGGTATGGGAAGCACATTTTATGCCGGGATCGTGGGGATTCGCGCCGGCCTTGTGGAGATCCCCATGGCCGTTCTCGGCGCTTTGGCAGTGGAAGTGGCCCGGCCCCTTTTGCCCTATGCCATGGGCTTTGCCGCCGGGGCCATGCTATACGTGATTTCTGACGAAATCATCCCCGAGACACACCGCCAGGGACACGAGCGCTTGGCCACCCTGGGATTTCTCCTGGGCGCGGTGGCGATGCTCGCTTTGGACGTGGCCCTCTAGCGGCCGAGGGCGCCGGCGCCCTCGGAGATGTGCCGCGGGACCAGCGTCCCCGGGATCTCGTCGATGTTTTGGAAGTAGTCGGAGGCGCGGATGAGCTCCACCGAGGTGGACCCCCGCCCAGGCCCGAGCACGCTCACCCTCTTTCCCCGACGGCTGAGGAAGTCCACGAGAGGCACGAAGTCCGAGTCCCCGCTCACAAGGATGAACTCCTCCACATAGGGGGCGAGTTCCGTCGCCTCGAGGACCATCTCCGTGTCCATGTTGGCCTTGAGCCCGCCGTCGGGGTGCTCCCGCACCGGCTTGGTGATGACCCTAAACCCCATGAAGGAGAGGGCATCGATGAGGCGGATCCTCCGCTCATCCTCGCGCCGATACGGCACAAACGCGAGGAATTTCACCTCCCGCTCATCCAGCCCAAATTGCGTAAGAATGAATTCCTTGAGGGCGTCGTAGCGCACCTCGTACCCCTGGCGCTCATACGTTTCTTGAACGTTCTGCACGTCCACAAACACAGCAACACGCACTTTCATGGCTTTTCACCGGAAAAAGCTCAGACGGGCTCTTAAGAAGACCCTGGATCTATACCTGAGCTACTTCCAAAAGGTATTTTAACCTCGGCCAAGCCCGGCGCAACATGGCCCAGTAAAACCCCTAAGAGTAAGATTGCCAAAGGAAGGAGGAGCTATGATCGCCAAAATCCCAGTCAGAACGCAAAAACAGGAGGAGGCCATCGACATTACAGAAGAAGTGCAGCGTGTAATCAAGGAGTCTGGGGTGCGGGAGGGCTTTGTCATCATCTATGTGCCCCACGATGCCGCGGCGGTGAGCATCCACCGCACCCTGGCGGAGGAGGAAGCGCCAAAGCTCGACGAGATGCTGGAGGCGGTAAATCCTGACCGCATCGCCCCGGAATACACCAAAGCCGCGCTGGTGGCCCCCACCGAAGTAGGAGTGGTGGTGGACGGGAGGATGGTGTTGGGAGAAGACCAGCGCATCTACTTCTACGAGTTCGACGGCCCAAAGAACCGGGTGGTTTACGTGTTCGTGGGGGATTAGATGGGTATGAGGCGTCTCCTCTGTCTTCTTTGCCTTTTTGCCTGGACCTCCTTAGGGGTGGAAACCCTCGTTTTTGTGGAGGAGCCGTCGGCGGCGAAGGCTTTGGACATGATCCGCACCGGCGCCCTTGATCTTTATGGCGCAGGCATTGCCGAGCCAACCCTTCTTCAGTTTGGAGCCGAGCCAAATCTTGTGTGTTCATCCACTTATAACGTCGTTTGGCACCTCAGCTTCAACCCCGCTGGCCCGCTATTTTCGGACGGAAGGCTCAACCCCTTCGCCGATCCCCGGGCCCGGGAGGCCATCAACTGGCTAGTGGATAGGGACTACATCGTTCAGGAGATCCTGCGTGGAGCGGGTTTGCCCCAGGTCCTTCCGTTGCGCCCTCTTTTTCCCGACTACGCCCGCCTGGCGCAGTATGCCCGGCCCCTGGAACTACGGTACCAACATAACCCCGAGCAAGCCCGTGCTTATCTCTCTGAAGTCATGTACGCCCTTGGCGCAGAACTTGCGGATGGAAAATGGACCTTCCAGGGGGCTCTGGTGGAGATCCGCCTCCTCATCCGCACCGATGCCCGCCGCCCCCTCGGCGACTATTTGGCTGTCCTTCTTGAGGGCCTAGGTTTCGTTGTTGTTCGAATATACTCAACCTATGCGGAGGCGCTGCGAATCCTGTCTGCTCCCCCGGAGGATGGGCTTTGGCACATCTACACCAATAGCCTCGTCGTCTCCCTAATTGAGCGGGACGAGGCCAGCACTTTCCAGCTCAACTACACTCCGGCTTTTCCTTACCCGCCGTGGCAGTACCTGCGCCCAAGTCCAGAACTGGCCGCGCTTTCCGACCGCTTGGCCCGGAGGGACTTCTCCTCCTTTGAAGAGCGGGAAGCCCTTATGGCCCAGGCCTTGGAGCTGGCCATGAAGGACTCCTCTCAGGTGTGGCTGGCGGTGCGGGCCGCATGTTATCCCCATGCGGCGGATTTGTCCTTGGCCGTGGACCTCGCGGCGGGGATCGCAACCGGCGTTTGGGCCCGCACTTTGGTCTCCACAAAAGAGACGGTAAGGGTTGGCCTTCCTTCGCTTCTTTCCGCGCCCATAAACCCAATAGCTGGCTCATTCACCATTTACGATCAAGCCATCATCCGGGCCACCGCCGATCCCCCCCTCCTTCCTCACCCTCAAAGCGGCCTGTACATCCCCGTAGACCTGGCGAGGGCCGAGGTGGAAGTGGAGGAAGGTTTTCCCGTCCAAAAGAGTTCGGACTGGCTTGAGCTTCGCCTCGTTCCGAAGATAACCGTTCCCAAAGAGGCTTGGCTTGCGTGGGATGCGAAAGCAATACGGTTTTACACGGTGGGCGAGGTTTACCCCCAGGGGCTTCATGCCGCGGCCCGCGTGGTATTGCACTTCCGCCCGGATCTTTGGGAGAAGACCTGGCACGATGGGACCCGTCTTTCCCTTGGCGATTTCTTGCTTCGCCTGATCCTCCTTTTTGACCGGGCTAACCCAGAAAGCCCCGTTTACGACGAGAGCGCAGAGCCGGCCTTGGAGCATTTGCGGGCGCATTTCCGGGGCGTTCTTATTCGAAGCGTCGAGCCCTTAGTAGTGGAAGTCTATACGGACCTGCGCTTTTTGGACGCGGAATGGCTTGTGGCCAAGGCGGCGGAGCTCGTGTACCCATTTTACGAACAAGGGCCCGGCCCTTGGCATGTTTTGGCTCTCCTCCTTTGGGCCGAGGCCGAAGGAAAAATAGCTCTTTCTCAAAGCAAGGCCAAGACAAAAAATGTGGAATGGGCTAACCTCCTTGCCGGACCGTCTCCAGCGATCCTCGCCGAGGTACTGCAAAGGGCACAGAATGCCCGCTTCCTTCCCTATGCGAACTTTTTGGGAGGTTTCGTGTCCGAAAGGGAGAGGGGCGAGCGCTATGCGGCGTTAGCCCGCTTTTACGAGACGTACGGGCATTTTTGGGTGGGAAACGGCCCGTTTTATTTGGAGTTCGTGAAGCCGGTGGAGAAGGTTTTGATCCTGCGGCGTTGGCCGGGGTATCTCGCCCCAACGGGGAGTTTGGCCGATCTCGCGAAGCCCCGGCTTCCCTGGGTGGAGGTGGAAGGACCTGCCCTCCTCAGCCCATTTAGCTCGGCCACTTTCACGATCACCGTGGGATATGACGATGAGATCCTCGGGCCGGACCAGGTCATTTTTGTGAAGTATCTCCTCTTTGACCACAGGGAGAACTTGGTGAGCTGGGGTTTCGCCGAGCCCAGTCCTGCTGGCTTTCGCCTGGAGATCGGGCCCGAAGTCCTGGAAAAGCTTGGGCCGGGTCCGGCCCGGCTAGAGGTGGTGGCCGCGTTGGCGGAAGTGGCCATATCCGCCTGGGGGAAAGTCGTCTTGACGGTGGTGGCGCCCGGCGGTTGACGGGGCTGTTCCTTTGTCGGTAGGATTAAGCGTACTCCCCGGTAGCTCAGTTGGCAGAGCGGCCGGCTGTTAACCGGCGGGTCGGAGGTTCGAGTCCTCCCCGGGGAGCCAGGGGTCCGTAGCTCAGGTGGTTAGAGCGCACGCCTGATAAGCGTGAGGTCCCTGGTTCGACTCCAGGCGGGCCCATTTTTATTCGCTGAACTCGAGCTCAGCCAAATTTTTCAAAACCGCGTCGGCATGAGGCCTAAGTTCCTCGGGCGTCCCCAACCCCGTGAGGACCCCAAAGGCGGCGAGGCAGCCGGCCGCCCGGCCAGCCTGTAGGTCGGAGGCGGTGTCCCCAACCATAACCGCCTCCGCTGGCGAAAGCCCAAGGAGCCCGCAGGCCCGCAAGACTGGGTCAGGCGCGGGCTTCTTCACCGGGCAAAGGTCCAGGCCCACCACAGCATCGATCAACTCCTCCCAACCCAGCGCCCGAAGATGAAGGCGCGCCGGAGCGGAAGAATCGTGAGTCACCACGCCAATCTTGCCCCCAGCCCTTTTTATCCGTTGGAGGACCTCTCCCGCTCCAGGGGTAGGGGCGAGGTGTTTTTCGAAGGGGAAATCCTCGTCCACCTCGGCGAACACCTTCTTCACCAGGGGCAGGACCTCAAAGACGGGGACATTGAGCTTTTGAGAGAGATATTGGGCGGTAGCTTCTTCCGCTTCCCCGCGGGGGAGGGGGATGATCCCCCAATCTCCTGGTCGTTCAGGCTTAACCCCCATGAACTTGGCCAGGGTCTCGGCTTGCGCGGAGGTCAGCCCTAAAGCCCGCGCCAGACGCCTGGCCCGCTCCGCCATCACCAAAAACCAGTGGTCGAAGGTGATGAGGGTGCCGTCCTTGTCAAAGAGGAAAGCCCGGGCAAGAAACGGGCGGCCGTTTAGGTGAAACCGAACGGGCATAGGCCGAATGCTACCCCTCTTTGGGCCCAGGACAAGGCCCCTTTTGTGGAAATCGTCACGGACAAAGGGCCCAAAGACCCGGGTCCTTGGGTCCCTGACCCCTTCCCTTTCCTGGATACGCTAAGGCCCGATGAAACTAAGCCCTTGGTTTTTCGTGCTCGTTCTCGGTGCTTTTGTCTTAGGGATAGCTTTTTTGGCGCAAGCCCCCAGTCCCCCGGAGGAGGTCAGCCCCCCGCCAAACCCTGAGGTTCCGGGTTCTACAAACGGGGAAAAATCGGCAGCCAATATCCACGGACGGCGCGGTGTCTATCTCACCGCCTATGCCGCGGCCAACCCTACCCTTTTGTCCCAGGTGCTCGAGCAGAGCCGAAAGTTCGGGCTCAACGCCTTGGTCGTGGACATCAAAAACAACAACGGAGAGGTCTGCTACGCTTCCGAGGTCCCGTTAGCGAAAACCATTGGGGCCGTAAAACCCGTCCTGGATCTTCCCCGGCTCATCAGGGACCTCCAGGAAAAGGGCTTTTATGTGATCGCCCGCCAGGTGGTTTTTTACGATCCCCTTTTGGCCAAATACTTTGGGCAAGGGGAAACACCCTGGGTTTTGCCCACCAATAACACCGCTTTGGCCTACAATTTGGCCATCGCCAAAGAGGTGGAAAGCTTTGGGGTCGACGAAATACAGTTCGATTACATTCGCTTCCCCGACGATGGCCCCATCGGCCCCGACTATTCCGCACGGTGTGAAGCGGTAGCGGCCTTTTTGGCCCAGGCCAGAGCCACCCTTTCCGTCCCCATCTCCGCGGACGTCTATGGGCGGGTCATGTGGCCGTGGAACGCCCAAAAAATCGACCCGATCGGGCAGAATCTGGAGGACATCGCCCGCCATGTGCACGTGGTCTCCCCCATGCTTTATCCCTCCCACTTCGTGGAGGAGGAGCTCAAGGCCGATCCATATGGAACAGTATTTCGGACGATGTCCCATGGAAAGTCACGGACGAAAACCCCGCTTCGGCCGTATCTCCAGGCTTTTCCCATGGCGATTCCCGTGGGGATGGGCCTTCCGGAGTACATCGTGGCCCAAGTCCGGGCGGCCGAGGCCGCGGGGGCAGATGGTTATCTCTTTTGGAACCCGCGGGGCGACTATTCCGCTTTGTGGCAGGCTTTGGAGGTTTTGGCAAGGGAGAAGGGCGGGGCGTAGAATGGGTAGAAAGGGGGTCAGGGTGCGCACTGGTCTCGTGGCGGCGGTGATTTTCATTACTTTTGGGAGTCTTGCTTCCAACCTTTACCCTGCGACCTTCACAAGCACGGGCGAGGAAAAAGGGGGGTTGTATTGGCTTAAAGATCCGCGAATGTACGCCGTGGCCTCCTGGCACTTCACGGGCGTCATCCCTGGGCAGTGGACCTTAGTTTTGGTGGCGGAGGCGTTCGATCCCTGCGAAGAATTTGGCTGTGAGCGGAGCGTGACCCTCCAAGTTTTTTGGCGGCAGCAAGTGGATGAGCCATGGACCTGGCGGTTTGTGGAGCTGCGCCCGGAAGAGGGGGAGTGCCAGGTTCAGGGGGAGCTTCCCTTAAGGCTGCTTGGTCCGGAGCTTTGGGTGCTCGTGCGGCGGGCCATCCCCTGCGAGCCATTCTTGGGCTTTTCCCATGCTTCCGCGTACCTTCGGCCGCCCAAAGTGGTGGAAAAGCCTCCGGCACCGCCGGAGCCAGTACCCACTCCGCCGCCACCCCCACCCCCTCCGCCTCCTCCCACCCCGGCTTGCCAAATCGGCCCCTTCTTCTCTTGCACTCCCGGAGAAGTTCTTCCGGAATGCTTGCCCAACGTAGATCTGAAAACTCTCGCCCGTGTCGCTCTCCTTGAGACTCATGGCCCGGACGACGCCCAAGCCCTGGAGGTCGGGCACTATGTGGGAGAAATCCTCCCCGGCGACTATCAGGACTGGTACAAGTTCTCTGTACCTAAGGGCGAAGCCCGCCTCGTCTATTTGGAGACCTTTGGCGACCTGGTAGTGGACGTGTATCTTGTCCACGACCCCTGTGGCACAGATTTGGCCGTCTGTTACCAAGTTCGGGGGCCGGCGGTGATCGAGGCGCCCTGCCAGGCCGGGGTGGAGTGCATCACCATCCCCGATGGGCTCACCGAGTGCTTTAGGGGGCCTACCTGCGGCTTTTTCCTCCGCATCGTGTGGCGCGCGGGCTCTGGCCAATACTTCCTTTCCATTTTGCCGGGGGAGATCGCACCGTAGGCGAATTGGTCCTTGTTGGCATCGATCTTGCCTGGTCGGAGGCCAACCCCTCTGCGGCGGTGGCCCTAAGATGGAACGGCCAATGCGGCCAGACTTTTCTTTGGTCCGACGCTCTTGGCCAAAATTGGGAGATCGTGGAGTTTGTGGAGAGGGCAGCGGGGGCCGGACCGGCCCTGGTGGCGATCGATGCCCCCCTTCGCGTTCCCAATGAGACGGGAACTAGACCATGCGATCGCGAGCTTTCCCGGGTTTACCGCCGGGCCCATGCCCAGGCCTATCCGGCCAACCGGCGGAGGCTCGGTCCCATCGTGCGCGGGGAGGCCCTGGCGGAGGAGCTTAGGGCTAAAGATTTTACCCTAAGCCCCCAAGTAGAAGCGCAAAGGCCAACAAGGCAGGTGGTGGAGGTCTTCCCCCATCCGGCCATGGTCGAGCTTTTTGGCCTCCTCCACATTTTGCGGTACAAGGCCCGGCCGGGCCGGTCCTTACAATTTCGCTGGAAAGAGCTTCGCCGCTACCGTGAGCTTTTAGAGGGGTTAAAAGAGGCCGAGCCAGCCATGGATGCTAGCTCCATCCTTTCCACCGCCAATCCCGAAAACCTAAGGGGGCGGACCCTAAAAGCCCTGGAGGACTTACTTGACGCCCTCTTTTGCGCTTACATCGCCCTCCACCTTTGGTATTGGGGACAAGAAGGCTATCGCTCCTTTGGCGACGAGGAAAGTGGGCATATCCTTGTTCCCATACGGCCACGGGGAGGCCAACGCCATGCGTAAGCTCACTGGCGAAGAAAAAAACAAGCACTGGGAGCGATTTCGGCCCCCCAAGCGCTTCCCCATTGCCGCGGTTTTAGACAACATCCGCAGCGCCTATAACGTCGGGTCCATGTTCCGCACTGCGGAGTGTGCCTACATTTCTGAACTTATCCTCTGCGGAATAACTGCCCAACCTCCCCACAAAGAAGTAGAAAAAACGGCCCTGGGCACGACCCAGCTCGTGCCCTGGCGGTATTTCCCCGACACCCTGGAGGCCGTGCGCACGCTCAAAGATGAGGGCTGGAAGATCGTGGCGCTGGAGATCACCGACGAGAGCATCCCCATCCAGTCCGTCGGGGCGGAGCATTTTCCCCTCGCCCTTGTGGTGGGGAACGAACTGAGCGGCGTTGATGACCGCGTCCTTTCCCAGGCCGACCTGGTTGTGGAGATCCCCCAATTCGGCAAAAAGGAATCCCTCAACGTAGCCGTGGCCTTTGGCGTGGCCGTCTTTCTCCTTCTGGAGAAGTGCCGCCCGCCCTTTCCTGGCTAACCTAGGCCTAAATATTCGCGCTGTTTGGGCGTAAGGGTATCGATGGCCACGCCCCGGCTTTGTAAGAAGAGCCGGGCCACCTCCTCGTCGATCTCCTTTGGCACTGGGTAGACCCGGGGAGAGAGCCTTCCTCCCTCGCGGGCAAGCCAAAGAAGGGAGAGGAGCTGCAGGGAAAAGGAGAGGTCCATGATCTCCGCGGGATGGCCATCCCCGGCCACCAGGTTCACCAGCCGTCCCCGCGCCAGAAGATACACACGCTTTCCATTGGGAAGGAGACACTCCTCCAGGTGATCCCGCACCTTCCGGACGCGGGAATTGGCGTAAATGGAGCGGACATCGATTTCCACATCGAAGTGGCCGGCGTTGGCCAAGATACACCCGTCTTTGGCGGCCAAAATGTTGGCGAAGGTCACGGCGTCGATGCAACCCGTGGCGGTAACCAAAAAGTCCGCGTGGGCAATGGCCTCCCGCACAGGGGCGACGGAGAAACCCTCCATCACCGCCTCCGCCGCCTTCACCGGGTCCACCTCGGTCACGATCACTTCGGCCCCCAGGCCCCGCGCCCGCTGGGCAATGCCCTTCCCGCACCAGCCATAACCCACCACCACCACGGTTTTCCCGGCCAAAAGGAGGTTGGTGGTGCGCATAATCGCGTCCCAAACCGACTGCCCTGTCCCATAGCGGTTGTCAAAGAGGGACTTCATGCGGGCGTCGTTCACTGCCACCGCCGGAAAGCGCAGCTTCCCCTCCCGCTCAAGCTTCTTTAAGCGGATCACCCCAGTGGTGGTCTCCTCGCAGATCCCCATCGTCTCTTCTCCCAACTCCCGGACTTCCCCGTGAAGGAGATGGGAGAGGTCCCCGCCGTCGTCGAGGACAAGATGAGGGCGCAGGGAGAGGACTTTGCGGAGGAATTCCTGGTATTCCTCTTCGGTGGCCTCACCCCGGGCATAGACGGGCATTTCCTCAGCCAGGGCCTGGGCCACGTCGTCCTTGGCGGAAAGAGGGTTGGAGCTGGTGACAGCCACCTCTCCGCCCAGGGCCTTTATGGCCAAGGCCAGGCGGGCAGTTTTGGCTTCGAGATGGATGGCCATGGATATGCGCTTCCCCGCAAGGGGCTTTTCTTTGGCGTAGCGCCCCTCTAAAAGGGCGAGGATGGGCATGTGGTCCCTCACCCACTGGATCTTTTCCCAGCCGCTCTTTTTGGCCTCGCTCATGGCGCGAGATCTTAGCTCACACCCTTTCCGCGCGCAGGCTCCAAAGGATGCCCAAAAGGACAAGGCCGATACCCACCCCTTGCCCCAAACGCAGGGTCTCCCCAAAGAGGAAGAAGGCCCAAAGGGTCGCGCCCACGGGCTCGCCCAAGAGAGCCACGGCCACGGCGAACGCTGGAAACTTCCCGAGGGCCCAGTTCACCGTGGTGTGGCCGAGGATCTGAGGGACAAGGGCGATGAGGCCGATCCAAAGCCAATCGGTATGTGGGGGAAGGGGAGTGGAAGCACAAGCGGAAAGCCCAAGAAAAACGGCGGCGGAAAGATAGACCAGGGAGACGTAGGAAGGAAGGGACATGTTTTTTCGCACCCGGCGTCCCAAAAGGAGGTAGCCAGAGGCCGCCAGGGCCCCCAAAACGGCCAAGGCATCGCCAAGAAGGGCCGCCGGGCTTAAGGAAAAGTCGCCAAGCCCAATGAGAATGGTCCCAGCCAACCCCATCGCCACCCCGAGCCAAAACGCACGCTTAGGTCTCTCCCCCAAAAGCCAGGAGAACAACCCGACAAAGAGGGGATTGGTGTTCACCAAAACCACGGAGCTTGCGATGGAAGTGAGGTGGATGGACTGTATCCAAAAGGCAAAATGGGCGGCGAGGAAAATCCCGGCGAGAAGGGCAAAAGGGGCCTCTTTCTTCCACCAAGTTCTGATCCCAAAGGGTAAGAAGACCGCCGCGGAAAAAATCATCCGCCAGGCGGCCACAGTGAGGGCGGGCGCAGAGGTGAAGCGGACAAGGGGCCCGCCCCAGGAGACGGCCACCACTCCCAAAAGCAAAGCCAGCCAGTTCCAGCCCTTCCCCATAAAAGAAAAAAGCCCCGGCCTCTCCTAGCCGGAGCTTTCCTCCCCTTTGCGGGCGAACTTCAGCGGCTGATCGCGCCCACCGGGCACTGGTCTATGGCCTCATCCACGCAGGGAAGGGTCTCATCCGCGCCCTTTATCACGTGGGAGTAGCCATCATCGCCGATCTCAAAAACCTCCGGACAGATCTGGGCGCAAAGCCCGCAACCGGTGCACAAATCCTGATCCACTTTTAGCGCCATGCCACCTCCTTTTCGGTGGCGTGACTATAGCATGGGATATCCTACTGGTCCACGTTGGCCCTGGAGGCCACAAACGGCTATAGTTCCAGCCAATCGGAGGTGGAAGAATGAAGAAAGCGTTGGGAGCGATCATGGTGTTGGTGGCCCTGGGCATTTTGGGCTTGGCCCAGGGGGATCTCGTGGCCCAGGCGGATGCCCTTTTTGAGGAAGTTTGGCTTTCCCCGTATACCCCAACCACGGCCGCGGAGCTGCGCGCGAAATTGGAGTCCGCCATCGACCTTTATCTGCGCGCTCTGAACCTCGACCCTCAAAATGCCTACATTCTCAATATGTTGGCCCGCTCCTATTACACATTGGCCGACATCTTTTTGCCGGAGAAGGAAAAGCAGGCCGTTCACGAGCAGGGGCAAATCTACGGGGAGCGCTCCCTTAGGACCGATGCGGAGTTCGTGCGGGTGGAGAGGGAGAAAGGGTTTGTGGAGGCAGTAGCGATTTCCACGGATATCGCCGCCCTTTATTGGACCTATGCCAACTGGGCCAGGAAGATCGACCTGGGCGGCCCGTTTTATCTCGTTGCCCGGGCCCTGGCCGGCGACGACAAAAAGCTTTTTGCCCTCATGACCCGCTGCCTGGAACTCGATCGGGAATACCTGGCCGGGGGGCCCTTGCGGTCCATGGCCGCTTACTACTCCAAGCACCCCTTCAGCAAGGACTACGAGAAGGCCAGGGAGCTCCTTCAAGAAGCCATGGCCCTTCACGGAGATTACTTGGAGAACCAGCTCTTTTACGTGGAGTATTATCTCATCCCCAAGGAGCTTTGGGCCGAGGCCAGGACAGTTTTGGAAAGAATCATCGCCTCTCCCATCGAACCTTACCCCCTTATGAACAGCTATTGCCAGCTTAAGGCCGCAAAGCTCCTGGCGGAGGTCCAAACGAAGTGAGGTGAGAGATGCCGGCGATCCTCGTGATCCTCGATGGTCTAGGCGGCCGGCCCACGGATTTCGCGGGCGCTACGTGTCTGGAGCGCGCTGCCCACCCCAACCTCGATGAGCTTGCAGCGCAAGGGGCGTTGGGCCTCATGGACCCCATCGCGCCCGGGATCCGTCCGGGCTCGGACACCGCCCACCTTTCCATCTTCGGTTACGATCCCCTTCAGGTCTACACCGGCCGCGGGGCGTTTGAGGTCCTGGGGATCGGGATGGAGGTCCAGGGCGGGGACATCTGCTTCCGCGCCAACTTCGCCACCGTGGAGGAGCGGGAGGAAAAACTCATCGTCCTGGACCGCCGGGCCGGGCGCCTGGAGGAAGGGAAGCTTTTGGAAGAGGCGGTGAACTCCGTATCCCTGCGGGATTTTGGGGTGGAATTCTTCTTCCGTGCCTCCACTGAGCACCGCGGTGCCCTCGTCCTCCGGGGGGAAGGCCTTTCCGCCGCCGTCTCCGATACCGATCCCCACGAGATTGGGGTTCCTGTGGCCGAGGCTAGGGCTTTAGAGGAAAGCGAGGCCGCCCGCCGCACCGCCCAAATCCTCAACGCCTTCACCCGCCGGGCCTACGAGGCCCTCCGCGACCACCCGGTGAACAAAAAGCGCCTCGCGGAAGGGAAACTTCCGGGGAATGCCCTTCTCCTTCGAGGGGCGGCGGTGATGCCCAAGTTGGTGCCCGTGACCGAAACCTACGGGATCCGCGCGGTCTGCATTGCCGGGGGCGCCCTCTACAAAGGGGTGGCGCGCCTGGCGGGGATGGAGGTTCTTTCCGTTCACGGCGCTACCGGTGACCTCAAAACCGATCTCCGGGCCAAGGCCCGGGCCGTCTTGGAGACCCTGGCCTCATTCGACCTCGTCTTTGTTCACATCAAGGGGACGGACAACGCTGGCCACGACGGCGACCCTTGGGCGAAAAAAACGTTCATCGAGCGTGTGGACCGCGAGTTCTTTGGGGAGCTCCTCCCAAAACTTCCCAAGGACGTCCACCTCTGCGTTTCCGGGGACCACACCACCCCGCCGGCGGTGCGGGAGCACACCGCAGACCCCGTGCCGGCCCTCTTCTTTGGCCCGGCGATCAGGCCCGATCGCACCCGCACCTTCTCCGAGCGGGCCGCAGGCGAGGGCGGCCTTGGCCGCTTCTCCGGGCGTCTCCTCCCCCAGCTTTTGGGCTACTGCGATTTCGGGGGTAAGTTCGGGGCCTAACATGAACCTGCGGGAAGTGGCCGAACTTGTGGGCGCGCGGTTCCTCGCCGGAGCGGACTTGGCAGACCGGGAAGTAAACGCGGCCTTCGCCGCCGACCTCCTTTCCGACGTTCTGGCCATGGTGCGAGAGGAGGGGGTGCTCCTCATCACCGGCACCGTCACCGCCCAGGTGGTGCGGGTGGCGGAGGTGATGAACTTGGCGGGGGTGGTGTTCGTGCGGGGAAAGCTGCCGGCCAAACCTACCGTGGATTACGCCGCGGCCGCGGGCATCCCCCTCCTCGCCACCCCCCGCACCATGTACGAGACCTGCGGAATCCTCTACACCCACGGCCTCCCTCCGGCCAAACGCAAGCCCTTCCCCTACGAGCATGATCAGCCCGGCTCCCCTCCGCCATAGGGAGATCTTCCCCGTAGCCGGACTAGACCTGGAGCGGGCGGGCACGGTCTCCACTGAAGTTCAACGGGTCCTGAGGAAGCTCGGGGTGGAACCGGAGGTGGTGCGGCGCGCGGGGATCGTCTGCTTTGAAGGGGAAATGAACATCGTCCTTTACACCCCGGGCGGCCGCATCATCCTCCTCGTTTACGACGACCGGGTGGAGCTGATCTTTTCCGATCAAGGCCCGGGGATTCCCGACATCGAATTGGCCCGGCAGCCTGGGTACTCCACGGCCCCGAACTGGGCCCGGGAACTAGGATTTGGCTCGGGGATGGGCATCCCCAACATGGAGACGAATTCCGATAAACTCGAGATCCGCTCCCGGCCCGGCGAGGGCACGGTCATTCGCGCCGTGATCCTAAGGAGGAGGAATGAAACTGAAGGAAGTGGTGAAGGCCCTCGGCCTTGAGATCCTAGTTTTTCCCGCGCCAGATTTGGAAGTCCACGACGGCTACGTTTCCGACCTTCTTTCCGATGTTTTAGCCCATGCCAAGCCCGGGGAACTTTGGCTTACCCACCAGCGCCACCTTAACGTCGTGGCCGTGGCCAAGCTCCGGGAGCTGAGCGGGGTGATCTTCGTACGGGGAATCCGCCCTGGGCTGGATGTGCTCCAAAAAGCTCGAGAGGAAGGGGTCAATCTCTTTGTCTCCGAAAGCGATGCGTTCCACACCGCGGGGAGACTACACCGCCTCCTTTTCCCATGAGGTGGTTCCGCATCGACCTCCACATCCACTCCGTCCTCTCCCCTTGCGGCTCTTTGGCCATGTCCCCGCGCCGGATCGTGGAAGAGGTAAGGAAGGCCGGGCTTGATCTCATTGCCGTCTGCGATCACAATGCCGGGGAAAACGGGAAATACGTGCGAAAAATTGCGAAAGGCTCACCGGTCGTCCTCATGGGAATGGAGATCCAGACTGCGGAAGAAGTGGAGATCCTCGCCCTTTTCGCCGAGGAAGAACCGTGTTTAGTCCTCCAGGAGGAACTTTACGCCCTTCTCCCCCCGATTCGCAACGACCCGGAGCTTTTCGGCGACCAGCTCGTGGTGGACGAGGAGGATGAGATCGTTCGGTCCCTGGAGAAGCTCCTCCTTTCGCCCGTTCCTCTCTCGCTGGAAGAGGTGGTGGAAAGGGTGAAGGCCCGGGGGGGACTGGTGATCCCGGCCCATGTGGACCGCGTTCCCGGTGGGCTTTTAGGCGTATTGGGATTTTTCCCTCCGGGGGAGTGGCCGGCGGTGGAGATCTCTCCCTGGCTTTCCTTAAAGGAGGCGAAAGAGCGCTGGCCGGAGCTTGAGGGACGTAGTATTTTTCGCTCTTCGGATGCCCATTACCCTGAGGAGATTGGCCGGGCTTGGACGGAAGCGTACTTACGCGAACCGAGTTTTTCCGAGCTTTCCTTAGCTATTTTGGGAGAGGGTGGGCGCCGCGTGCGCCCAGGTCCGGCGCTTAAGGAGGGCTGATGGAGCGGGTTAAAGAGCAGGTTAAGGAGATTGTGCGGCCTTTTGCGGGTAAGCCCACAGAGCTCATCCAGGCCTTGCATCGCGTGCAAAGCGTGCTCGGCTGGCTTCCCCGGGAGGCCCAAGAGGTGGTGGCGGAGGTGGTGGGCGTTCCCCCTGCGCAGGTGCGGGGCGTGGTCACGTTTTACCACTTTTTCCGCACACGGCCCGTGGGGAAGCACACTATTCGGGTATGCCTGGGCACGGCCTGCCACGTGCGCGGGGCGGAGCGGGTGTTAAACGCGTTGCGGGAGGAGCTGGGCATCGAGCCTGGGCAGACTACCCCCGACGGGAAATTCAGCGTGGAAGTGGTGCGGTGTCTGGGCTGCTGCGGCCTCGCTCCAGTGATGATGATCGATGAGGAGGTCTATGGCCGGCTGGATCCAAGAAAGGCCCGGCAGATCGTCCGGGAAATTCCGTAATGGTTGAGGATTTAGCCTTTCACCTTGCCGATCTTGTGGAGAACGCCATCCGCGCTAACGCGAGTTTCGTGGAGATCGAGCTTAGGCGGGAGGGCCCGGATTTTTTCTTGCGGCTGAGGGATGATGGGGTGGGGATGGACGAGGAGGCACGGCGCCGGGCCGCAGATCCCTTCTTTACCACCAAACCTGGCCGGAGAATCGGTTTGGGCTTGGCCCTTCTTCGCCAAACGGCCGAAGAGTTGGGCGGGGAATTTCGCTTGAACTCCCAGCCCGGATGGGGGACGGAGGTGGAGGTGCGCCTTCCCTGGGCCCATCCGGATCGGCCGCCCCTCGGCGACCTCCCCGGCACCCTTATCCCCCTCATCGCCACCTCGCCCGTTGAATTTCGCCTTGTCTTTCGGGATGATCGCACTGCGTGGACCCTGGATACGCGGGAGATGAAGCAGGCCTTGGGAGAGGTGCCCCTCAGCCATCCTGAGGTCCTTTCTTTTTTGGAAGGGGAGATGCGCAAGGCTTTGGCGGACCTGGGCTGGAAGGAGGCGGGATGAAGCTGGAGGAGCTTAGGAAGATCCGGGAGCGGGCGGAGGCGGAGATGCGGCTTCGCGCGGGGGAGGCCCGGGTGAAGATCGTGGTGGGGATGGGAACTTCCGGCATCGCCGCTGGCGCCCGCCAGGTCCTGCGGGCCATCCTCGACGAGGTGGCCCAAAGAAATTTGCGCGATGTCTTGGTGACCCAGACCGGAGAGAAAGGGCTTTCCGCAAAAGAGCCCCTTGTGGAGGTCCATGAGCCCGGCCGGATCACCATCTATGGGGAGGTGGACGAAGCCACCGCCCGGAGGATCGTGGTCGAACACGTCCTGCACGGCCGGATCCTCGAGGACCACCTGGTGGAGCTGCGGGAGGTGCCGCGGTGATCAGCCTTACCATCGACGGAATAAGGGTTCAGGCGGAGGAAGGGGAGACGATTCTTGAGGCCGCAAAGAAGGCGGGGATCCGCATCCCCACCTTGTGCTATTTGGAGGGGCTTTCCCCGCGGGGAGCCTGTCGAATCTGCCTTGTGGAGGTGCGCAACTGGGGAGGGCGCCTTGTCCCCTCCTGCGCCACCCCAGTACAAGAGGGGATGGAGGTGGTGGCCAACTCCCCCCGTCTGCGCGAGCTTCGGCGCACGATCCTGGAGATGATCTTCGTTGAGCGCAACCATATCTGCGCCTTTTGCGTCTCCAATGGCCACTGTGAACTGCAGGATCTGGCCATGGAATTGGGGATGGATCACGTGCGTTTTCCTTACCGCTGGCCCCTTTTGCCGTTGGACCTCAGCCACGAAAAATACGGGATCGACCACAACCGCTGTGTACTCTGCGGCCGGTGCGTGCGGGCCTGCGCGGAGGTGGAGGGGGCCATGACCTGGGGCTTCTCCGGCCGGGGGATCTTCACCCTGGTGGAGGCCGACCTCGGAGATCCCTGGGGGAAGTCCAAGACCTGCACGGGTTGCGGAAAATGCGTGCAGGCCTGCCCCACGGGCGCCCTCTTTGAGAAGGGGAAAGCCACAAGCGAGCAGGTGAAAAAGCCAGAAATCATCATGGAGGTCACGGAAAGGAGGCCCCGTGCCTAAGCTGAGGGTGGCTACAGTGTGGTTTTCGGGGTGCTCCGGGTGCCACATGTCCTTTTTGGATCTGGACGAGCGGCTTTTGGAGTTCGCCGAGCGCGCGGAATTGGCCTTCTCTCCCATCGCCGACGTGAAGGAGTTTCCAGAGGATGTGGACGTGGTTTTGATCGAGGGGGCGGTGGGCAATACCGAGCACCTCCGCGAGCTTTTGGAGATCCGCAAAAAGGCGAAAATCCTTGTGGCTTTGGGGGATTGCGCCGTGACCGGGAACGTCCCGAGCATGCGCAACCCCCTTCCCCGGGAAGAGGTCCTGAGGGCCGTTTATGCCAAAGATGACCCACCGGGCCTGGAGGAAGGGGAGGTCCCCAAGCTCCTTCCCCAGGCCCTTCCCCTGCACGCGGTGGTGCGGGTGGACTTTTTCCTCCCGGGATGTCCGCCTCCAGCGGACCGCATTTGGAAATTTCTCCGGCCCCTACTTTTTGGGGAACAGCCCCAGCTTTCCGGGCCGGATCTGAAGTTCGGGTGAAGGAGGAGCCGTGCGCCAGTTGCGCATCCCAGTGACCCGCATCGAAGGGCACGGTCTTATCACCGTGCATTTGGGGGAGGATGGCCGGGTGAGGGAGGCCCGGTTCCACGTGACGGAGGTGCGCGGGTTTGAGCGGTTTTGCCTAGGCCGCACCCTTTGGGAAATGCCGGCCCTCACGGCCCGCATCTGCGGGATCTGCCCGGTCTCCCACCTCCTTTGCTCGGCCAAGGCCTGTGACGCCATCTTGGCCGTGCGCATCCCCCGCCCGGCGGAGAAGCTCCGCCGCCTCATGAACCTGGGACAGATCGTGCAGTCCCATGCCCTCTCCTTCTTCCACCTCTCCTCGCCCGACCTCCTTTTGGGCTGGGACGCCGATCCTAAAGTACGAAACGTCTTCGGAGTCGTCGCCTTCGACCGAAAGCTCGCCCTGGATGGAATCCGCCTGCGGGCCTTCGGCCAGGAGATCATCGAGATCCTCGGGGGAAAGAGAATCCATCCGGCCTGGGCCGTCCCGGGCGGGGTGAATAACCCCTTGAGCGAGGAGGGGCGGGACCGCATCGCGGCGAAACTCCCGGAGGCCCTGCGCATCGCCCAGGATGCCCTCTCCTTCTATGAAGAGCACATGGCCTCCTGGGCTGAAGAGATCGAGCACTTTGGGAAATTCCCGAGCCTTTTCATGTCCCTCGTTGGGCCCGATGGCTCCTGGGAGCACTACGGCGGGCGCATCAGATTTGTGGACGCGAAACGCCGGATCGTGGCCGACGGCCTCGATCCCAGCCGCTATCAAGAGTACATTGGCGAGGCCGTGGAGACCTGGTCTTACCTGAAATTCCCGTACTACAAGCCCCTGGGGTACCCCGAGGGGATGTATCGGGTGGGGCCCTTGGCCCGGCTCAATTGCTGCGAGCGCTTTGGCACAAAACTCGCAGATGAAGCCCTCCTTCGCTTCCGCGCCGTGGCCGAAGGAAAAGCGGTCACGGCCTCCTTTCACTATCACTACGCCCGCCTCATCGAGATCCTCGGGGCCCTGGAGAAGATCCAGGAACTCCTTTCCGACCCGGAGATCCTCTCTAGGCGGGTGCGGGCGGAGGCCGGGATCAACGAGCTGGAGGGGGTGGGCGTGCACGAGGCCCCGCGGGGCACCCTCTTCCACCACTACTGGGTGGACGAGACCGGGGTCATCCAGCGGGTAAACCTTATCGTCTCCACCGGGCACAACAACCTGGCCATGAACCGCACGGTGGCTCAGATCGCCGAACACTGGCTCAATGGGCGTGAAATCACCGAAGGACTCCTCAATCGCCTGGAAGGGGGGATCCGCGCTTACGATCCTTGCCTTTCCTGCTCCGTGCACGCCGTGGGCGAGATGCCGCTTAAGGTTGTCCTTTACGGCCCAGACGGCGAGGTGATCGCGGAAAGGACGCGCGGAATATGATCCTTGTCATTGGCATTGGTCATCCCCTGCGCCGGGATGACGGGGTTGGCCTTTGGATCGCCCAGAATTTGGAGGAGCGGGAAGGGGTCAAGGTTCTTGGGGCCCAAGCCCTCTCTCCTGAGCTCTTGCCCCAGATTGCCGCGGCGGATTTGGTGATTTTCGTGGATGCGCGGAAGGGCGCGGGCCCGGTGCGCTGGGAGCGGTTGAAACCCGGTCCCTGTCCGCCCCTCACCCATACCCTCACCCCGCAAGGTCTCCTTTCCTGGGTGGCGAGGCTCTTTGGGGAGGCCCCGGAGGCGTGGCTTGTGACTATCCCCGCCCACGATTTCTCCTTAGGGGAAGGCCTTTCCCCCCGCACCCGGCGGACCGCCGAGGCCCTGCTTCAGCGCCTGCGGGTCTACCTTGGGGGTGGAAGATGAAGCGGCTTTTCCTGCTCCTTTGTTCTGGCTCCGCTTGCCAATCCTCCGGAGCGTTGGCGGTAAAACAGGCTCTGGTGGAGGCCATCACCGAACAAGGGTTGACGGAGGAGGTCCAAATTGTGGAGACGGGGTGCATGGGGCCCTGTGAGCTTGGCCCCATCCTCCTCGTCTATCCCGACGGGGTCTATTACGTTCGCCTGAAGCCCGCGGACGTGCGGGAGATCGTAACCGAACATTTTTTGAAGGGACGGCCGGTGCG
This sequence comes from Candidatus Bipolaricaulota bacterium, assembly GCA_014360995.1. Lineage (GTDB taxonomy): Bacteria > Bipolaricaulota > Bipolaricaulia > Bipolaricaulales > Bipolaricaulaceae > DTER01. Next base: position 53,839 of record JACIWL010000002.1, read on the forward strand.
CCGGCTCCTTTGGACCGCACCAGCTCCGGAGCCCCGCACCATCCCGTTCTTCGCCCGCCAAATGAAGATCGTCCTGGGAAACTGCGGCCAGATCGACCCGGAGAAGATCGAGGAGTACATCGCTGTGGGCGGCTATGAGGCGTTGGCCCGGGTGCTCACGGAGATGACTCCCGAAGAGGTGATCGCAGAGATAACGCGCTCTGGTCTCCGGGGCCGAGGCGGAGCCGGCTTTCCCACCGGGAAAAAATGGCAGGCCGTGCGGGAAGCCCGGGGAAACCCTAAATATGTGATCTGCAACGCCGACGAGGGTGATCCCGGAGCGTTCATGGATAGGGCCATCCTCGAGGGCGACCCCCATAGCGTCCTGGAGGGCATGGCCATCGCCGCCTACGCCGTGGGCGCGGAGAAAGGCTACATCTACGTGCGGGCGGAGTACCCCCTGGCCGTGAAGCGCCTGGAGGTGGCCATCGCCCAGGCCCGCAAGATGGGGCTCCTTGGGCCGCGTATCTTTGAGACCGACTTTTCCTTCGACATTGAGCTGCGCATGGGCGCCGGCGCCTTCGTGTGCGGGGAGGAGACGGCCCTCATCGCCTCCATCGAAGGGAAGCGGGGCGAGCCAAGACCGAGACCCCCTTACCCCGCCACCTTCGGCCTCTTCGGCAAACCAACCCTCATCAACAACGTGGAGACCTTCGCCAACGTGCGGCATATCATCCTGCGTGGGGCGGACTGGTTCGCAAATATCGGAACGGAGACGAGCAAAGGGACGAAGGTTTTTGCCCTCGCCGGCCAAGTGAAAAACACTGGGCTTGTAGAAGTGCCCATGGGGATAACTTTGCGCGAGCTCATCTTCGGGGTGGGCGGCGGGGTGCCCGAGGGCCGCAGGTTCAAGGCCGTCCAAATCGGCGGCCCCTCCGGAGGGTGCCTCCCCGAAAGCCTCCTCGATGTCCCCATCGACTACGAATCCCTAAAGAAGTACGGGGCCATCATGGGCTCTGGAGGCGTCATCGTTTTGGACGACACCTCCTGTATGGTCAACGTGGCCAAGTTCTTCCTGGAGTTCACCGCCGATGAATCCTGCGGGAAGTGCGTTCCCTGCCGGGTTGGGCTCCGTCTTATGCTTTCCATCTTGGAGAGGATCGCCCGCGGGGAGGGGACGGAGGAGGACCTCCAGCAATTGGAGGACATTGGGCACATGATACAAAGCACCGCCCTTTGTGGGCTTGGTCAGACCGCGCCAAACCCCGTCCTTTCCACGTTGCGCTACTTCCGCGAGGAGTACCTTGCCCACATCCAGGAGAAGGCCTGCCCAGCCGGGGTCTGCCCGGCCCTCATCCATTACGAGATCCAAGGGGAGCTTTGTCGCGCCTGCGACCTTTGTCGGCGGGCTTGCCCCACGGGCGCTGTGCAGGGCACGCCGCGAAACCCGCCCTATTCCATCATCCAAGACCGCTGCATCCGCTGCGGGGCCTGTCTTGAGGCCTGCCCCTTTGGGGCGGTGGTGAAAATTCCGGGTAGAAAGGGGTGACCGTGGAGAAGAAGGCCATTCTCCAAAAATTCCCGCGTTCCCCGGACGTTCTCCTTTCCCTTTTGCATGCCCTCCAGCGGACCAATCCTCAAAATTATTTGACCCAAGAGGACCTTAAACTGGCGGCGGAGTATTTGGGGCTTCCTTTGTCGCGCGTGCGCGACGCCGTTAGCTTCTACACCATGTTCAGCCTAAAGCCCCGCGGCCGCCACATCATCCGGGTGTGCGAATCGCCCAATTGCCACTTAGCTGGGGCTTGGTCGGTGGTGGAAGAGCTAAAGAAGACCTTGGGAATTGAGGTGGGCCAAACCACGCCCGACGGCCTTTTCACCCTGGAGCTCACGAGCTGCCTTGGGGCCTGCGGAGTGGCCCCGGTGATGATGGTGGACGACGAGGTCTTTGGGAACCTCACTCCGGAGAGGGTGCGCGAAATTTTGCGCGGGATAAGGGGGGCGGGATGAGGCCGGCCCGGCTACACGTGCTGGTGGCGGTGGACGCGGAGGCCAAGCTTTCCGGCGTGGACCGGGTTTTGGCTGCCCTCCGGGAAGCCCTTTCCCAGTACGGGCTTTCCGAAGAAGTGCGGATGGTGGAAACCGGAACCTTAGGAATTTCCGGCCAGGGCGTGGTTTTGGCCGTCTATCCCGACGGCGTTTTTTATGGCCAGGTCAAGCCGGAGGACGTGCGGGAGATCGTGGAGGTCCATTTCCTCAAGGGCCGGCCGGTGGAGAGGCTGCGCCTTCCCACGGCCGCACCGGTGGCCCGCCCCGGGGAGATCCTGGGCCGGCAGACCCGCGTGGTCTTGCGCAACGTGGGCGTGATCGATCCGGAAAACATCGAGGAGTACATCGCCCAAGGAGGTTACGAGGCCCTGGCCAAGGCCCTCTTCGGGATGAGGCCGGAGGAGGTGATTGAGGAAGTAAGGCGCGCGGGCCTGCGGGGCCGGGGCGGCGCGGGCTTCCCCACCGGGGTGAAATGGGCGGCGGTGCGTCAGGCCCCCGGCTCCGAAAAATACGTGATCTGCAACGCCGACGAGGGCGAGCCTGGAACCTTCAAGGACCGCCTGATCCTCGAGGGCGATCCCCATCGCCTTTTGGAAGCCATGACCATCGCCGGCTACGCCGTGGGGGCGAGGCTTGGGATCATCTACGTGCGTGGGGAATACGCTCTTTCCCTCCGCCGCCTGGAGCGGGCCATCGAGCAAGCCCGGGAGTATGGGCTTTTGGGCCAAAATATCCTGGAGAGCGGGTTTTCCTTCGATATCGAGGTTCGGCCGGGCGCCGGGGCCTACGTGTGCGGGGAAGAGACGGCCCTCATCGAGTCCCTGGAGGGGAAGCGCGGCTGGCCCAGAATCCGCCCGCCTTACCCCGTCACCCACGGGCTTTGGGGCAAACCCACGGTGGTGAACAACGTGGAGACCTTGGCCAACGTCCCCGACATCATCCTGCGCGGGGCGGCCTGGTTCCGCTCCCTTGGCACCCCCACCTGTCCGGGGACCAAGGTGTACACGATCCTCGGGCACGTGCGCTTCCCGGGGCTGGTGGAGGTGGAGATGGGGACGCCGCTTAGGGTCCTCATCTACGAGCTTGGCGGCGGAATACGAGATGGCCGAGGCCTCAAAGCCGTGCTCATCGGTGGCGCCGCCGGAGCCTTCCTCACCCCCAAGGACTTGGACGTGCGCCTGGACTTCGATTCCTTGGCGGGCCGGGCCGCCGTTTTGGGCTCCGGCGCCGTCCTCGTCATGGACGACACCACCTGCATTGTGGACATGCTCGGCAGCATCCTTCGCTTCTTCCGGCACGAATCCTGCGGCCAGTGCGTTCCCTGCCGGGTGGGAACAGATCTTTTGGTTCGCCTTTGGGAGGGGGTGCGCCGGGGGATTGCCGGCGAGGAGGCTTTGGCCTGGATGACGGAGATCGTGGAGGCCATGCGGCAAAGCTCCCTCTGCCCCTTAGGCCAATCCCTGGCCTTGCCCGTGCGCTCGGCGTTGGAGAACTTCCGGGAGGAGTTCCTCGCCCACGCCCGAGGCGAACCCTGCGCCCGCTGCCAAGCCCAAGGAGGTCACTGATGAGGCTGACCTTTGCCGGCGCGGCCGGAACGGTCACCGGATCCTGCTTCTTTTTGGAGACAAAGGGCACAAAGCTCCTTGTGGATTGCGGGATGTTCCAGGGCCTTCCGGAACTTGAAGCTAAAAACACCGAGCCTTTCCCCTTCGATCCGGCAGAGGTTGATTGGCTCATCATCACCCACGGGCACCTTGACCATTTGGGGCTTGTGCCGCGCCTTGTGCGCGAGGGCTTCCAGGGAAGGGGCATCTGCACCGTTCCCACGCGGGACATCGCCCAGGTGATGCTAATGGACGCCGCCCGCATCCAGGAAGAGGAGGATGGGGCCCTTTACACGGTGGAGGACGCCCTGGATGCCCTGGACCGCATTTCCCTCCTCGTCGAGTACGGGGAAGAGGTGGAGCTTGGGAAGGGGGTCAAGGCTAAGTTCCACGATGCCGGCCACATCCTCGGCGCGGCCTTTGTGGAGATCCAGGCGGAAGGGAAAACCCTGGTCTTTTCCGGGGATCTTGGGAACCGGGGAAAGCCCTTGGTGGAAGATCCCTCTTACCCGCCAAAAGCCGACGTGCTCGTTTTGGAGTCCACCTACGGCGACCGGACCCATCCCCCCCTTGAGGATTCCGTGGAGGAACTGCGCCGGGTGATCGTGGAAACCCTCGAGCACGGGGGAAACGTGGTCATCCCCTCCTTCGCCTTGGAGCGGACCCAGGAGGTTTTGTACATCCTCTTTCGGTTGTGGAAGGAGCGCAAGATCCCGCGGACCAAGATCTTTTTGGACTCGCCACTGGCCGTGCAGGCCACGCGGATTTTTGAGCGCTACACCGAGCGTTTTCCCGAGCCGGCGCGGAAGCTCTTCCGCAAAAAGGAAGACCCCTTCGATTTCGAGCTCTTGGAGTACACCCTCACCAAGGCCGCCTCCAAGAAGATCGCCGAAGAAGAAGGGGTGATCATCATTGCCGGGTCGGGCATGTGCACGGGTGGCCGCGTCCTCTATCATCTTAGGGCCAATTTGCCAAGGCCGGAGTCGTCCATCGTCTTTGTGGGCTACCAGGCGGAGGGCACGCTGGGCCGGGCCATCCTGGAAGGAGCCCCGGTGGTGGAGATCCTGGGCAGTATGGTCCCCGTGCGCGCGGGAATTTGGCGGATTGAGGGGCTCTCCGCCCACGCGGATCAGGGGATCCTTGTTGATTGGGCCTTGCACGCCGACCCACGCCAAATATTCCTCGTGCACGGCGAGCCTCACGCCCTGGGGGCTTTGGCCACCCGCCTCGCCAGCCACGGTTACTCCGTGCACATCCCCGCCTGGCACGAAACCGTTGAGCTGTGAAGGTCGCAGTTTTTGGCAGCCTCAACATGGACCTCGTCACCAGCGTGGAGAGGCTTCCCCAGCCAGGGGAGACCGTTTTGGGCCGGAATTTTGCCCGCTATCCCGGAGGGAAGGGTCTAAACCAGGCGGTGGCCGCGGCCAGGCTCGGCGCAGAGGTCCTCCTTTTTGGCAAGGTGGGAAATGACCCGTTCGGGGAGGAACTACTTTCTGTGGCCAAAGAAAACGGCGTGGACGTGAGCTTCGTTGAGCGCGCCCCCGCTCAGACGGGGACGGCTACGATCCTCGTAGACCAAGCGGGCGAGAACATGATCGCCTATGCCCCCGGGGCCAATGCCCTCGTGGACGAGGCTTATCTTGGGAGGGTTCTCCCAATTTTGAGTAACGCCGACGTCCTCCTCCTTCAGCTGGAGATCCCCCTTCCCACGGTGAGCGCGGTCCTAAGCCGCCTTCCCGCGGAGCGTCCGCTCGTTATTCTCAACCCCTCTCCTGTTCAGGATTTGGGTTGCCTTCCATTGAGGCGCGTGGACGTGCTCGTCCCGAACTTTCAGGAATTTCAAATCCTTGGGGGTTGGTCGGGGAATCCCGAGGACCTGGAGCGGGCGGGACGGGCCTTCCTGGCGCGGGGGGTGAAAGCCCTCGTGGTCACCGCTGGGTCGGCCGGAGCTTACCTTGTGGAAGCCGAGGGCTTTGCCCATTTTCCGGCCTTCCCCGTGGAGGCCGTGGATACCACTGGGGCCGGCGATGCCTTTTGCGCGGCACTGGCGGTGAAGTTGGGGAGCGGCCGGGGGCTTTATGAGGCCATCGGCTTTGCCAACGCCGCGGCGGCCCTGGCTACCACAAAAAAAGGCGCCGTACCAAGCCTTCCTACGCTGAGCGAGGTTCAAGCCTTCCTTTCCCGCTTCGCCGACTGATTTTTTCCTGTGGCTAAGGACGGCCGAAGAACTTAAGATGAGCGTGTGCGGGAGAGGGGCAGGTCGACTTTTCCCGCGCGGGATGAACGATGCGAGAAGTGGTGGTGGCGGGGATCGCGGTGGACCAGGAAAGCGGCGGGCCCGTCCTCCTTTTGCGGGATCCCACGGAGAAGGATCGCTTTGTTCCCTTGAGGATCGGCGAGGCGGAGGCCGTCTCCATCATGTTGGGCCTGCGGGGCGAGAGCGCTCCACGGCCCCTTGCCCATGACCTCCTCCTTCAAGTCCTTTCCGCGCTAGAGGCGGTCCTAGAGGAGGTGCGGCTGGAGCGGGTGGAAGAGGGCATTTGCTATGCTTCTTTGCTCATCCGCCGGGCCTCCGGGGAGATGGTGGAGGTGGATGCGCGGCCCTCGGATTCCGTGGCCTTGGCCGTGCGCACCGGCTCCCCCATCCTCATTAGGGAGGAGGTGTACGCTGAGCTCGTGCAGGAGCTTCCGGGTTTTTAGCCATGTTGATGGCTGTGGATATCGGGAACACCCTTATCACCTTGGGGCTCCACGACGGCCTTTCCTGGCGAGCTAGATTTCGGATACGGACCGTGGTGGATAAAACTGCCGATGAGTATGCCACGCTCATCTTGGCCCTTCTGCGCGGCCGCGGCCTAGAGGAGAAGCCGACGCGGATGGTGTTGGCCAGCGCTGTTCCCCCGCTAATCCCGGTGTTTAGGGAGCTTGGGGAGGAGTGGTTTGGGTTGGAGGTGTTGGTAGTTGGGCCGGGAGTGCGCACGGGTTTGGCCATCCGCACGGATAACCCGGCGGAAGTAGGGCCGGATCTTGTGGCCAATGCCGTGGCCGCCTACGCCCGCTTTCAGGGGAACTGCATCGCCGTGGACTTCGGCACAGCCACCAGCCTCGTGGCTGTGGCCGAGCCGGGAATCCTGGTGGGAGTGGCGTTGGCCCCGGGGCTGCGCACGGGCGCGGAGGCCCTGGCCGAGCGAACGGCCCAGCTTCCTCGCGTTCCTATTTCCCTTCCCAGCTCGGCGTTGGGAAAGAACACGGTGCAGGCTATCCAGGCGGGGGTAGTTTTCGGCCACGCCGCCCTCGTAGATGGCCTCATCCGCCGGATGCGCACGGAGCTTGGCGGCAAGGCCAACGCGGTGGCCACCGGGGAGTGGGCTCCCCTCCTTTCCCCTCTCCTTTCCGAGGTGGAGGCGGTGGACCCCTGGCTCACCTTGGAGGGCCTCCGTCTCATTTCCCTTCGCAATAACTAGGGCCATTGCCGTAGTTCGCCCAAAAGGGGTAAAGTTCATATCGGAGGTGACACTCCGAAAAGGAGGTGACACTCCGTGCGAAAGTTTTGTTTTGCGGTTGTTCTATTGGGCTTTTCGGGCTTTGGGAGTGAGCTGATCCTTGCCGTCTCCACCGAGCCGCCTTCGTTGGACCCCACCACCAACGCCGCAGCGGTGATCCGCCTCCTTCTCCAAAACAATCTCTACGAAACCCTCGTCCGCGTGGACGAAAGGGGAACAATCTGCCCCCTTCTTGCCCGTTCCTGGTCCATCTCTGAGGACGGAAAAACGCTCACTTTTTATCTCCAAGAGGGCGTTCTTTTCCACTCCGGCGAGCCCTGCGACGCCTGGGCCATTCGGCGAAGCTTCCTTCGCGCCATGGATCCTGCCCGGGGCCACGTCCACCCTGAATACTTCCAAGATATCGAGGAGATCGAGGTGGTCGACCCCCTCACCGTGCGTTTTGTCCTGAAAAACCCGGACGCCTCATTTCTCACCCTTCTTGCCCTGGGGGATAGCGTGATCGTCCCCGACCACGACGACTTGGCCCAAAACCCCATCGGCACTGGGCCCTTTAGGTTCGCGCGCTGGGAGCGGGGTTACGCCCTTAGGCTTATGCGAAACCCCGACTATTGGGACCCCGCGCGCCCAAAACTCTCCGCAGTGACCTTTAGGTTCATCGCCGACCCCGTGGCCCAGGTGGCGGCCCTGCGCGCCGGCGATGTGGATGTGCTCGTGGAGGTGACCCCGGAGATCGCCGCCTCCCTCCGCAACGATCCTGCATTCACCGTGATATCCGGCCCTCAGGAGCTTGTGCAAATCATCGCCATAAACAAGACCAGGACGCCTTTTTCCGACCTTTTGGTGCGCCAGGCATTGGCCCTGGCGGTGGACCGGGCCCAGCTTATTGAGCTTGTGGCCATGGGCTTTTCCTCGCCGGTGGGAAGCCATCTTGCCCCCGGCTCCCTTTACTACGCAGACATGACCTGGATTTATCCCCATGACCAGGCCAAGGCCCGCGAGCTTCTTGCTCAGGCCGGCTATCCGCAAGGATTCAACGCCACCTTAACCCTTCCCGCTAACTACCCGTTTCACGTGCGCACGGGCGAGGTCTTGGCCGCCCAGCTCGCGCAAGTGGGGATCCGCCTGAACCTCGAGCTTGTGGATTGGCCCACTTGGCTCGACCGCGTTTATGCCCAAGGGGATTTCGATCTCACCGTGATCGGCCATGTGGGGCGGGTAGACCCGGCCCTGACTCTTATCTTCTACGGTCCGGATCGCCCCGATTATTATTTCCGCCGCGACTGGGAAAACCCGGAGCTGAACGAACTCCTCAGGCGTGGAGCCCTAATTTCTACCCCGGAAATCCGCCAAAGCATCTACACCGTGGCCCAGTACATCATCGCTCGGGAAGTGGTGAACGTTTTCCTTCAGGCACCCCACCGCATCCTCGTTCATCGGCGGAATGTGAGCGGCCTTAAGGTGTGCTCGCTTTACGTCCTCGATCTCTCGGAGGTCGCAAAAGGATGAACGCCCGAAGCTGGGGGTCGAGGTAATCATGGAGAAAGTCTCCGAGGATATTGAGGCCTAGCACAGCGGAGATCAAAAACAACGCGGGAAAAACCGCGGGCCAGGGGGATTGAAAAAGGTAGCCCTGGGCCTCCCAAAGCATCCTTCCCCAGGAGGGTTCCGGCGGCTGGACCCCAAGCCCAAGGTAGGAAAGGGAGGCCTCGGCCAGAAGGGCCGTGCTCAGGCTCGCGGTGGTCTGCACAAGGAGGGCCGAGGCCAGGTTGGGAAGGATGTGGCGAAGGAGGACCCGTGTTGTGCTTGCTCCTGCGGCCCTGGCCGCGACCACGAACTCCCGTTCCTTCAGGGTTAAAACCCCGGCATGGGTGAGCCGGGCAAAGTAAGGGAGGTTGAAAAGGGCCAAGGCCAGGGCCACCCCGGGAAGGCCCCGCCCCAAAAGGACAGCCAAAAGGAGGGCGAGAAGGACGGGGGGGAAGGCCAAAACGGCGTCGAACAGGCGCAAAAGACCCTCGGCGAGGATTTCCCCGCCAAGACCGGCGATGCCCCCCAGCACCGTGCCCAAAAGGCCGCCAGCGGCCACGCTCAGAAAAGCGATGGTCCAGCTGGCACGGCCGCCGGCCATCACCCGGGAGAGAAGGTCCCGGCCAAGCCAGTCCGTCCCCATGGGATGGGCCAGGGAAGGGGAAAGAAAAGGCCGGGCCACAAGGGCCGTGGGCTCCCAGGGCAACCAAAAAACCCCGATTAAGACGGGGATAAATCCAAGCCCCCAAAAAACAAGGCCCCAAAAAAGGCGGGTCATCGGAGGCGGATCCGCGGGTCCAAGAGGGCGTAGAGGAGGTCGGCAAAAGTGCTTGTGGCAACCACAGCGGCCACGGTCACCAGGGAAATGCCAAGGAGGAGGGGGATGTCCCGGCCAAAGGCCGCCTCCAGGGCCAACTTTCCTAAGCCCGGCAGGGAAAAGACCTGCTCCACCACCAACGCCCCTCCCAAGAGCCGGCCGAAGGTGAGGCCTAGGGCAGCAACGCACGGGATTAGTCCGTTTCGTAAAACGTGCCCAAAAAGAACGCGCCTTTCATCTAGGCCTTTGGCCCGGGCCGTGCGCACAAAGTCCTGAAAAAGGAGGTCGGCCAAGGTGGCCCGGGAAAGGCGGGCAAAATACGCGGCCCGCGGAAGCCCCAGGGCGAAAAGGGGGAGCACAAGATGCACGAAAGCCCGCGTCTCGCCCCATCCCGGAAACCCTCCAGAGGGAAAAAAACGTAGCCGCACGGAAAAAATCCCGATGAGGGCTATTCCGAGCCAAAACTCCGGGACAGCCAAAAAGAAGGCCGTCCCCCCGCTCAAAAGGAGGTCCGGAAATCTCCCAAACCTAGCGGAAGAAAAAAGTCCAAGGGCTAGGCCCAGGGCAAAAGAAAAGAGGGCCACAAGGAGAGCGAGGGGCAAAGTAAGGCTCAGTCCGCGGAGGATGAGCTCGGAAACGGGAACACCGGGATAGCGCCAGGATTGGCCCAAGTCCCCCCGCAGGGCGAGGAAAAGCCAGCGGGCGAAGCGCGCCGGCCAGGGAAGATCTAGTCCCAGGGCCCTCTTCGCTGCCTCATAGCGTTCCGGAGTGGCCTCGGGCCCGACCATGAGCCTGGCCGCGTCGCCAGGGAGGGCGGTGAGGGCCAAAGAAACGGCCATGGCCACCACCAGGACCGTGGCGACCATGGCCGCCAAACGGGAAAGAAGGAAGCGCAGCACATCAAGGGGAGCCTCAGTCCCCAGCCACCTCCGCTTTGCCCTCCTTTAGCGCGGCTTGGGCTGCGGCCAGCCGGGCCACGGGGATCCGCCAGGGCGACGCGGACACGTAATCGAGACCGATCTCATGACAGAAATGCACGGAGCGGGATTCCCCGCCGTGCTCGCCGCAGATCCCCACGGAAAGATCCGGCCTGGTCCGGCGCCCCTTCTCCACGGCGATGCGCATTAGCTCCCCTACCCCGGTCCGATCCAGGGTCTCGAACGGGTCCTCGGGGAGGATCCGCCGCTCCAGATACTCCCGAATGAATTTGCCCGCGTCATCCCGGGAGAACCCGAACGTCATCTGGGTGAGGTCGTTCGTGCCAAAGGAGAAGAACTCCGCCTCGCGGGCGATCTCGTCGGCGGTGATGGCCGCCCGGGGCACCTCCACCATCGTCCCCACTTTATAGTGGATCTCCACGCCCTCCTCGGCCATGACCCGCTTGGCGATCTCCGTCACCCGCTCGCGCATGACCCGCATCTCGTTCACGTGGCCCACGAGGGGGATCATCACCTCGGGCTTGGGATTGAGCCCTTCCTTCTTGAGCTTCGCCGCGGCCCGGAAAATGGCCTCCACCTGCATGTCGTAGATATCGGGGTGGGTGATGCCCAGCCGCACGCCGCGGTGCCCAAGCATGGGGTTGAACTCCTGCAGGGACTCAATGTACGCCCGCAGCTCCTCGAACTTCATGCCCAGTCTCTCGGCGAGGGCGCGGATGTCCTTCTCCTCCCGGGGGAGGAACTCGTGCATGGGAGGGTCAAGGAGGCGGATGATCACGGGTTTTCCGTCCATGACCCTGAGGATGCCCTCGAAGTCCTGGATCTGCATCTGCTGGAGGGCAGCGAGGGCGCGCCGGCGCGTCTCGGGGCTAGGGGCGACAAGGGCCTCCTGCATATAAGGGATGCGGTCCTCGGCGAAGAACATGTGCTCTGTACGGCAAAGTCCAATCCCTTCAGCGCCGAAGGCGAGGGCGACCGCTGCCTGATCGGGCTGATCAGCGTTGGCGCGCACGCCAAGCCGCCGGCGAGCATCCACCCAGCGCATGAGCTTGGCGAAAAGCTGATAAATCGGGGCCTCCTCAGGGCGGAGGGTCTTGGTGATGAGGACCTGCACCACCTCGCTTGGCTGGGTTGGGATTTTCCCAAGGAGCACCTCCCCAGTCGTCCCGTCGATGGAAAGCCAATCTCCCTCGTGCAGCACCTCTCCGGCCACGCGGAGCTCGCGCTTCTGGTAGTCGATGTGGAGGGCCTCGCAGCCCACCACAGCCACCTTCCCAATCTGGCGGGCCACCACCGCGGCGTGGGAGGTGAGGCCGCCCCGAGCGGTGAGGATCCCCTGAGCGGCGGCCATGCCGCGGATGTCGTCGGGCGAGGTCTCATGCCGCACGAGGATCACCGGGCCCTCTTTGGCCATCTCCTCGGCCCGCTGGGCGGAGAGGGCGATGCGTCCCGAGGCCGCCCCTGGCCCAGCAGCCAGGCCCCTGGCCAAAACCTTGGCCCGCGCCTTGGCCCGCGGATCGAAAACGGGCTGGAGAAGCTGGGAAAGCTGCTCCGCCGGATCGATGCGCAGGATGGCCTCGTCCTCGGTGATCAGGCCCTCCTCGGCCATCTCCACGGCGATCCTAACTGCGGCAAACCCCGTGCGCTTTCCAGAGCGGGTCTGAAGGATGTAGAGCTTGCCCTCCTCGATGGTGAACTCCACGTCCTGCATGTCCCGGTAGTGCCGCTCGAGGATCTCCCGGATACGGAGAAGCTCCTGGTAGACCTCGGGCATGGCCTCTTCCAGGGAGATTTGTGTGGGATCGGTCTTCGCTGCCTTGGAGATGGGGTTGGGTGTGCGGATCCCCGCCACCACGTCCTCGCCCTGGGCGTTGAGGAGGAACTCCCCGTAGAGGCGGTTTTCCCCGGTGGCCGGATCGCGGGTGAAGCAAACCCCGGTTCCCGAGCGGTTTCCGAGGTTCCCGAACACCATGGCCTGCACGTTCACCGCGGTGCCCATCTCCTCGGGGATGCGGTACATGCGGCGATAAACCCGGGCCCGCTCGTTCATCCAGGAGCGCACCACCGCCTCGATCGCCCCCCAAAGCTGCTCCCAAGGATCCTGGGGGAATTCCTTCCCAGCTTTTTTGATGATCCCTTTGTAGCGCTTCACAAGCTCGCGGAAGTCTTCGGCGGTGAGGTCCAGATCGGAAGAGGCACCCCGCTCGCGCTTTAGCTCCTCCATGGCTTCCCCAAACGGATCCACCTCGTCCTTGATGCCCAAAACCACCGAGCCATACATGGAAAGGAGGCGGCGGTAGGCGTCGTAGGCGAAGCGGGGGGAGGTGCGGGCGGCCAGGCCCTCCACGGCCCGGTCGGTGAGGCCCAAGTTGAGGATGGTGTCCATCATCCCGGGCATGGAGACCGGGGCGCCCGAGCGCACGGAAACAAGGAGGGGGTTCTCCGGGTCCCCGAATTTTCGGCCCGTGGCCTCCTCCAGGAATTTCATGCCCTCCTGAACTTGTTCCAAAAGGCCCTCGGGGTATTTCCCCCCGTTTTTGTAGTAGTAACGGCAGACCTCGGTGGTGATGGTGAAGCCAGGGGGAACGGGGATGCCCAAGGCCGCCATCTCCGCGAGGTTCGCGCCCTTGCCCCCAAGGAGGTCCTTCATCTTCGCGCTTCCCTCGGTTTTTCCTGCGCCAAACAAGTAAACGTACTTCGCCATCTTCACCCCCTAAGAAGGGCCCGGGCGAACTCCTCGGCGCGGAAGGGAGCTAAATCGTCCAGCCCTTTTCCCACCCCCACCCAGAGGATGGGAAGTCCCAGGGCCCTCACCACCGGGAGGACCGCGCCGCCCCGGGCCGTGCCATCGAGTTTCGCCACCACAACCCCGGTGAGCTCCACCGCCTCATGGAAGAGCTGGGCCTGGGAAATGGCGTTTTGGCCCACGGTGGCGTCCACTACAAGGATCCGCTCATCCGGCGGCCGCCCCAAAACCTTTTCCACGACGCGCCTAATTTTTTTGAGCTCCTCCATAAGCGGTATTTTTGTTTGGAGTCGCCCAGCCGTATCAACCAAAACTACATCATAGCCGACGGAGCGGGCGTGCACCAGGGCATCATGGACCACCGCGCCCGGATCCGCCCCCGGCTTTTGGGCCACCACCTCTATCCCCACGCTTTCCCCAAGCTCGCGGAGCTGGTCGATGGCCGCGGCCCGAAACGTGTCCGCCGCCACAAGAAGCGGCTTTTTCCCTTGATCCCTCAGCCATTTCCCCACCTTGGCCACCGTGGTGGTCTTTCCCGACCCGTTCACCCCCACAAAAAGGAGCACGGAAAGGGAAGACGAGAGGGAAAAATCTCGTTCCGCTCCCTTGAGCTCGGCCACGATGATTTCTTCCACCGCTTTCAAAAGTTCTTCCCAGCTACAGCGGCCAGGAAGTTTCTTTTCCACCAAGGCTACGATCCTTTTCGTTTCTTCTAAGCCCACATCCGCGGAAAGAAGGGCTTCCTCCAGCCGCTCTAAAAGCTCCGCCGTTTTTTGCCCCTGGAAGACGGTGCTCAGGGGGCCAAGAAGACCCTCCCTGGTGCGGGAGAGTCCAGCGCGCAGGCGCTCCCAAAATCCCTCGGCCATTACATCTCCTCGGGCGCGTTCACCCCAAGAATGGAAAGGCCTCGGAAGAGGACGAGCTTGACCCCAGCAAGAAGGGCCAGACGCGCCGGCGTGGCCGGCCCTTGCCCAAGAATGCGCACCCGCGCGTAATAGGGATGGAAAATCCCGGCCAAATTCTCCAGGTATTCGCAGAGGAGATGGGGGGCAAACTCCCGGGCCGCCAATCGCACCACGTCCGGAAAACGGTCGAGCTCCGCGATCATCCTCAATTCCTCCGGCTCCTTGAGGGGGGAGAGGTCCACGGATAGGAAATCCTCCGGGAGCTCCCCCCGGGCCTGGGCCTCCCGGAAAACGGAGGCAATGCGGGTGTGGGCATATTGCACGTAGTACACGGGATTCTCTAGGCTCTGCTTTTTGGCGAGCTCAAAGTCGAAGACGAGATGGCTTTCGGGCTTGCGCATGACCATGAAGTAGCGGGTGGCATCGCGGCCCACTTCATCCACGAGGTCTTTGAGGCGGAGGAACCGGCCGGCCCGGGTGGACATCTTCTCGATCCCCTCCACGCCTTTCAGGGTTACAAACTGGTGTAGGCAGTAACTGAGAAAACCCTCAGGAAAGCCCAGGAGGCGGAGGGCGAGTTTTACCTGCTGTTGCTCCTCAATGTGGTCAGCGCCCTGGACGTCCACTACCCAGTCGAAGCCCCGCCGGAATTTGTCGAGGTGGTAGGCGATGTCCACCATGAGGTAGGTGGGAGTGCCGTCGGAGCGGATGAGCACGGGGTCCCGCCCAAGGCCATGAACTTTCGCGGAAAGCCAGATCGCCCCGTCCTTTTCGTACACGGCTTTGCGCTCGCGCAGAAGGCGGAGGACTTCGTCCACAAGGCCCTTCCGTATGATTTCTCCCTCCCTGGTCCAGACGTCGAATCGAACACCGATAGCTTCAAGATCCTCCTCGATGAGACGGAGCATTCTCGGCACGACTTCCGCGCGGAAGACCGCTTTGGCCTCGGCGTTCCATTCCGGATAGGCATTTCCGAACTTTTCGGCGAGCTCTTGGCCAATGGGGATGAGGTAGTCGCCGTGGTAGCCCCCTTCGGGGATGGGCTGGGGATCGCCCAGGGCCTGGCGGTACCGGGCCCAAAGGGACTGGGCCAACAGCTCGATCTGGCGTCCCTCGTCGTTGAGGTAGTACTCGCGGGTCACCTGCCAACCTAGTTCCGAAAAGAGGTTGGCCAAGACGTCGCCCAGCGCGGCCTGCCGGCCATGCCCGATGGTGAGAGGCCCGGTGGGGTTGGAGGAGACGAATTCCACCTGCAGTTTTTTCCCCCGGCCTTCCTCCCCTTTTCCGTAGGCTAGGCCATCCCGGAGAATCTCCCGCAAGATGCTGTGCTGGACCTCCGGTCGCAGGAAGAAGTTCAAAAAGCCCTGGACGGCTTGAACCTGGGAGAAGGCCGGGTGGGAAGAAAGCTCCCGGGCCAGGTCCTGAGCGATGGTTTGGGGAGGCCGCCGGGCTTCTTGGGCCAAAAGAAAAGCCACCCTGCTTGTGAGATCCCCGAACTCCGGCCGCGGCGGCCGCTCTACGGGGATCTCAGGGGGTGAGAGGCCCAGGCGGTCCAGGACTGCGCTAATAGAACCCTGGACCAGCGCCTCTAACCGCATTTATTTTTCGATCACGAAGCGGATGCCGGTTTTGATCTCTCCTCCGATCTCCACGTCGATGAACCCTGGGGTGACTTTTATCTCCGCCTCGCCCTCCCTCTCCACCAAGCGACGGGCGATGGCGATGGCTTTTACCGCCTGGTTGACGGCGCCGGCCCCGATGGCATGGGCCTCGACGATCCCGTCCTCCTCCAACGCCCCGGCAATGGCCCCCGCTACCGCCTTGGGATTGGAAGTAGCCGCGACCTTGAGGATCTGCATGCTTGCCTCCTTTTTGGCGAAGGACTTTGCGTAGCAGGCATTCTAGCCAGGACCGGAGGGTGTGGCAACAGGCGGGGGATGTGCGAGGACCTGACACCCCACCCTTATGCAGTGCCCCCGCGACGGGGCCGCCATCCAAAACCCGGAAGGCCACCCGGCCAGGGCCGCCCTCATGGCTCTGTGGAAGGTCTGCAGGTGCGTCGCGGCTTGCAAAAAGCCCGGCTTCTTTTCAGGTCCTTTGCCGAAGTCAAAGGACGGCATAAAATGAGATCGCGCATGTCATCTATAATTGAGTTATTTGTCGCCTTTGCTAAAGTGGGGCTATTCATGTTTGGCGGGGGCTATGTAGGCATTGCCCTGATGCATAAAGAAGTTGTGGAGATCCACAGCTGGCTTTCCGAGGAAGAATTCGTTGAAATCATCGGGATCGCTGAAAGCACTCCAGGGCCGGTTGCCATAAATACCGCCACCTACGTGGGCTACAAGGTTGCCGGGTTGGCTGGCTCCGTAGCAGCCACCTTGGGGGTGGTCCTCCCGGCTTTCCTCGTCATCTTGCTTATCGCCGCCAGCCTTTCCCGATATCTGAATAGCCCCTTAGCGAAAACTGTTTTTCGGGGCATCAACGCCGCCGTGGTGGCTCTAATTTTTGTGGCGCTTCTCAAAATCGGACGGGCTGTTTTGTTCAAGGACTGGGGAATCGACCTCGTTTCCCTTGGTATCTTTGGCCTGGCCCTTGTGGTAGTGCTGCTTCTCAAACAGCATCCGATTGTGGCCATCCTTGCTTCGGCCGGTCTGAGCGTTGCCCTTCACCTTCTCTTCAAAATCTGACCTAAACCTCTTGGAGGAAGCCAATGGGCCCCACATGCGTCGGGGTCAAGTCTTGAATTTTTGTGTTCCCGCACTTGGCTCCGGCTTTTTGAGAGGCCATGCGCCTGGTTTGCGAGCGCAAGAAAAATCCTGAGCAGCTATGGGCGGCCGCAAACCCAATGGAAGATCCCCAAAGCCTAGATGCGGCCCCAAAGGGTCCAACATGATCAACATGAGGTGCACCAGTCGCGCCCGGGTATAATGACACCAAGGAGGTAAAAAGATGAGGAAGAGCTGGAGGAAATTGGCAAGGGGCCTTTTTATTGGATTCCTTTTCAGTGTTTTGGGCTTCATGGCCTTTTCCCAAGAGAAACCCGTTGTGATCATCAACGAATTTGGGCAGGGGAAAGGCGGAAATGGCGAGTGGATTGAGCTCCTTGTCCTTGGCACTGGGCCGAAAACTACCGTGGACATGCGGGGCTTTGTCCTCCGGGACCGCCAAGGCGATGCCCGAGGCGGAGTTTTTATCACCTTCTCTCAAAGCGATGTCTGGGCGGCCATCCCGGCTGGGACGTTGATCGTGATCTACAACCACAACGACAAAGAAAACCTCCCCGAGCATTTCCCCGAAGACGATTTTGATTTCAGCGACTTTGTGGTGGTCCTTCCTGCCAACGCAGAAGGCCTTTTCATCACCTCCCGCTGGGAGGGCCTGGCCAACGCCGGGGACATCATCATCCTCCTTGATGCCCAGGGCGAGGTCGTCCATAGCCTTTCCTATGGAAACGTGCCCGAGGTGGAGCGCCGGCCCCTCCACTTGAGCGCTGTGGAGCGGGCGCGGGCAGCCTTCTATGTGGGAGCCACCCAGGGAGGGGTGGACGATCCAGAGAACTGGCAGGTGGGGCCCGACGCCTCGGGAAGCTCCACCCCAGGGTTCCCCAACACCGAGGCCCAAGACGCGTGGATTGAAGCGCTGCGCATGGGGCAGTAAGTAAGCCCGCGAGCCCACTGAGGAGAATTTTCCTTGGTGGGCTCTTTTTGTTTTTGCAATGGGGCAAGCGCAGGGCTTCACAGCTACTAGTGGTGGGCGGTACCGGCCCTTGTCAAACCGTCGACATGAGGGGCTAAGTATTTCGTGATTTGCAAGGCAATGCCAGTGGAGGGGTCTACTTCACTTTTGCCAACCACCCAGACTGGGCAGCCGTAAAGCCGGGCACACTCATCGTCGTTTATAATCCGCGCCTGACTTCAGGCGTTCCTTACTTGCCGGACCACTTTCCCCTGCCAATTATGATTTCGCAGATTACATCGTTGTGATGCCCGCTAACGCCTCAGAATACTTTAATTTTGCCCGTTGGGATGGTCTTGCAAACGGCTATTCTGCTCGACGCAGATGGACGTCTTGTCGACGGGCTCTCCTATGCCACCTTTTCACCTCCTTATCAGGTTCCGCATCTTGCCAATGTTGGCTCAACTAAGGCGGCATGGCACACCGGTGGAACACGCGATGGGATGCATCTCTACCCACAGGCGGTCCTACTCCTGGGGCACCGGACAGCACTGCCAATGCGGCTCAGATCGAAAGCTTGAGGCCCAGGCCGGCCATCTCGGTCAGCCCCACTAACCACAACTTCGGCACCGTGTTGGTGAACTATGACAGCACGCCTTTAACCATGATCGTCCAGAACACGGGTTGCTTGGACCTCGTGGTGGGCCAAGTGGCCTTGGGTGGCACTCACCCAAACCAGTTCCGGCTGAAAAACGATCAGGTCTCCAACAGCACAATTCCCCCGGACGGATCAGCTACGCTGCAGGTGGTGTTCCACCCCACCTCGGTGGGGGCGAAGTCCGCCGTCCTCACCATCCCCTCCAACGACCCGGGGTATCCCACCGTGACAGTGACGATCTCTGGGATAGGTAAAGCGCCGCCGCTTTCGGCCAGTGTTGGTGGGCCCTATGCCGGCGTGGTGAATGTGCCCGTGACCTTGACCGGCTCGGCGAGCGGCGGCGTTCCACCCTGCACCTTCGCTTGGGCCCTCAACAACGACGGCTTGTTCGACGACGCCTTTGGCGAGATCGTGGAGTGGACTTGGACCTTGCCTGGAACTTACGTCATCCACCTCAAGGTCACCGATAGCCAAGGTTGGGAGGCCACGGACACTACACAGGTGCAAATCTACGCCGGCCGCGGGGACGTGAACGGGGACGGGGTGGTGAACCTGGTGGACGTGCGGCTCGCTTACCTTGCGGCGTTGGGGCTTATACAACTTACGCCCGAAGAATTTGCCTGGGCCGACATGAACGGCGATGGCAAAGTGGACATGTAGAATGTGTTGGCCATTTGCTGCCTAGCATTGGGTGGCTGCGATTAGGGGGGCACTGTGGGGAAAGTTTTGCACGGTTTTCTCGTGGTGGTCCTAGGGATGGCGGCGCTTCTTGGTGGCTGTCTATTTATCCGCATTCCCAAACTTGAAGGCCCGGCCCTTGTCTTTTCGGACCTCATCGGCCCCATCGGCGGGGAAGGAGAGCTCACCATCGAAGTCGTAGACCTTCCCGGCGTGGCTGGGGTCTCCATCCTGGGGTTCCGCTATAATCCGACGAAATTCAAGGTCACGACGATCGAAGGCCTCAATGGATTTCATCTCCTTTGCAGCCAAATCGACAACACAACGGAAAACTCCGCTTTATCCTCGTCAACTCCACTGGAGGGATCTGCACGGGAACCATTGCCCGGATTGGCGGAGAGTGGCTGGCCCGCGGCGATCCTGAATTTGCCATCGAGCGGGTGGAGGTGGTGGACAAGGCCAACGCCCTTTTGCCTTCCGGAAGCTACTCCATTCGCTTGGGCAGGTCTCCCCTCTATTACGCCCGCAAAACCAATTAAGTAGGAAAAACTTTGCGCAGGGCTAAGGCTTAGGCTATAGTCCGCTTTAGATGGAAGGCCCGGTGGGCGTAGTGGTGTTGGCGGCGGGGAAAGGAACGCGCATGCGTTCCGCCCGCCCAAAAGTTCTCCACCTCCTTTGTGGCCTTCCCCTTTTGGAATATCCCTTGCGGCTGGCTCGGGAGCTTGATCCTGCGGAGACGGTGGTCGTCGTCTCCCATGGAAAAGATCTTATCGAAGCGACGTTTTCCCACTGGCCCGTGAAATTTGTCGATCAAGGGGAGCCTTTGGGAACGGGTCACGCCGTGCTTTCCGCAAGGGCGGCCCTTTCGGCCCCCCGCTTCTTCGTCCTTCCTGGCGACGTGCCCCTTGTCCCCCCGCAAGCCCTACATGCCCTTTTGGAACGACACCTAGCAAGCGGGGCCTTGGCCTCTTTTCTTAGCGTGGAGCTATCCGAGCCCAACCCCTATGGCCGGGTGGTGCGGGATGAGTCCGGAAAGCCAAAGAAAATCGTGGAGGCCGGCGATGCCTCCCCAGGCGAACTCGCCATCCGCGAGGTGAATTCCGGAATCTGGTGTTTAGAAAACCATCCCGCCGTGTGGGAGGCCCTGGCCCGCCTCTCCCCCCAGAACGTGAAGGGCGAATATTACCTCACCGATCTTGTGGCCCTCCTTTACCCGCGGGTGGAGGCCGTCCTTTGGCCGGAGCCGGAGGATCTTTTGGGCATAAACGACCGGGTGGATTTGGCGCGCCTGGAGGGGATCCTGCGCCGCCGCATCCTGGAAAGTTGGATGCGGGAAGGGGTGACCGTGGTGGATCCTGCCGCGGTTTATCCCGGGCCGGACGTGCGGGTTTCCCCGGACACCGTCATCTTCCCCGGCACCTTCCTCTTTGGAAAAACGGAGATAGGGCCCAACTGTCAAATCGGTCCCCAGGCTTATCTTGTAGACTCCAAAGTAGGGGAAGGCGTACGCATTTGGTTCTCCGTTCTAGAGGCCGTGGAGGTTGGGCCGGAGGCGCAGATTGGCCCTTATGCCCATCTTCGCGCGGGGGCGCGGATCGGAGCACGGGCGCGGATCGGAAATTTCGTGGAGATCAAAGCGTCCCAGATCGGCGAGGGCACAAAGGCCTTGCATTTGGCCTATATCGGCGATGCGGAAGTGGGCCCAGGGGCGAACATCGGAGCGGGCGCCATCACTTGCAACTTCCAGCCCGGGAAAAAGGAGAAGTTCCGCACAGAAATAGGGGCTGGTGCGTTCATCGGGAGCAACGCCTGCCTGATTGCCCCCATCCGCATTGGCGAGGGAGCGGTGGTGGGAGCGGGCTCGGTGATCACCGAGGATGTCCCGCCCTACGCCTTGGCGTTGGAGCGCAGCCCTCAAGTGGTGAAGCCCAACTGGGCCCGCCGCAAGGAGGAAGGATGAGCTTGGATAACGTGCGGATCCTTTCGGGGAGCTCCAACCTCCCCCTGGCCCAGGCCATCGCCAAGGAGCTCGGGCTTTCCCTGTGTGAGGCGGATCTTCCTGATCCCAAAACGGGCGCGCCCCAATTCACGCCCGGGCGCTTCCCCGATGGGGAAATCCGCGTGCAAATTGGGCAGACTGTAAGGGGAAAGGATGTGTTTGTGATCCAATCCATTTCCCCTCCCGTGAACGACCACCTCATGGAGCTCCTCCTCATGGTGGATGCCTTGCATCGGGCCTCGGCCCGCACGATCTGCGCGGTGATCCCTTACTTTGGCTATGCCCGGCAGGACCGGAAGAAAACCGGGCGAGTCCCCATCTCCGCCCGCCTTGTGGCCAACCTCTTGGAGACGGCGGGGGTGGACCGCGTGGTGACCCTCGAGCTTCATGCCGGCCAGATCCAGGGTTTTTTCAACGTCCCCCTCGATCACCTCCGGACCGACGCCCTTTTTTACCAGCACATCGTGCAGAACCACCCGGAGTGGCAGGAGGACTTGGTGGTGGCTTCTCCCGATTTGGGCGGGCTTTGGCGGGCCCGCCGGCTGGGAAAGCTCCTCAAGCGCCCGTTGGCTGTGGTCGTGACCTATCGCGGCGCAAGAGGGGAGAAGGAGCGGGTCTCCGACGTCCAGGTTATCGGCGATGTCGCGGGAAAAAAGGTCCTTCTTGTGGACGACATCCTCGCCACAGGCGGGACGTTAGCGGAGGCAGCGGAGGCCGTGGTCCAGAGCGGGGCGGCGGAGGTCTATGCGGCCTGCACCCACGGCCTATTCGTAGGGGAAGCCCTGGAGCGCCTGGCCCGCTCGCCCTTGCGCAAGGTTTTGGTGACCGATAGCATCCATCTCCGCGCCGAGGTGCGGCGGCATCCCCTCGTGGAGGTGGTCTCCATCGTCCACTTCCTCGCCGATGCCATCCGCCGCATCTATCGGAACGAGTCCATCACGGACCTTTTGGCCTACGGACCCTAAGGAGGAAAGATGATCACGGTAAAGGCCACGCGTCGGTCGCTTGGTGTGAAGGCCAGGGCCTTGCGCAGGCGAGGCCTGATCCCGGCTGTGCTTTACGGGGCCCACCTCGACCCGGTTCATGTAGCCCTGCCCGAGCCCGATGTGCGCCGTCTCTTTTCTCAAATCACCCGCTCCACCATGGTGGAGCTCCAGGTGGACGGCGAGATCTATCGCGTGTTCGTAAAGGATGTGCAGGTCGACCCCATCACCACGCAATTTTTGCACCTCGACTTTTATGTACCTGAAGCGGGGCGAGCGCTGGAGCTTTCCGTCCCCGTGAAGATCGAGGGCGAAGCCCCGGGCGTGAAAGAAGGCGGTGTATTGGAGGTCCTGCACCCCGAAATCCCGGTGGAGGCGCCGCCGGAGAAAATCCCACCCCACATCGTGGTGGACGTCTCCAAACTCGGCTTGGACGAGGCCATTTTGGTGCGGGATCTCCCCTGGCCCGAGGGAGTAAGGCCCCTCCTTCCGCCGGAGGACGCGGTGGTCGTGGTGGTGCCGCCCAAGGTTGCCGCGGAAGCCGCTCCGGCGGAGGCCGCTCCCCCTGAACCCACCGCTTCCGCCGCGCCCGAAACGAAGAGCTCTTGAGGGCGGTCATCGGCCTGGGAAACCCCGGCCCGGCCTACGCTCCCACCCGCCACAACCTGGGCTTTTGGGTCCTGGAGCGGCTTTTAGGGGAGAAAGGTTGGGAAAGGGAGCTTTTCCCCTGGGGCGAGGTCTTTCGGCGGGGGGAAAAGTTCCTTTTACGGCCCCTTACGTTTATGAACCTCTCTGGCCAGGCGGTAGCCGAATTCTGCCGCCGTTTTCCCCTTTCTCCCTCCGAGCTCCTTGTGGTCTACGACGATGTGGACCTGCCGTTGGGGGAGGTGCGGCTGCGGCCCTCCGGGGGCCCTGGCACGCATCGCGGGATGCAATCGGTTTTGGCGGCGTTGGGGACGGAGGAAGTGCCGCGGCTCCGCGTGGGCATCGGCCCGCCCCCGCCCGCGGTGGACCTCGCCCAATTCGTCCTCTCCCCGCCCCGGCCGGAGGAGGTCCCCATCCTAAGCGAGGCCTGTGATCTTGCCGCCGAATTGGCCCGCATTTTCTTGGAAAAGGGCCTTTCCGCCGCCCTCGACGCCTTCTCTCGGAGGAAACCGGCCCGGCCGGTATAATCCCCTGAGGAGTCCACCCCATGTACGAAAAGTTCTCCAAGGAGTCCATGAAGCTTCTGGCCTTGGCCCAGGAGGAGGCCGCGGAATGGCGCCACCGCTATGTGGGCACGGAGCACCTCCTTTTGGCCGCCCTGCGCAACGAGGGAAGCCGCATCGGCCGGTTCCTCGTCTCCAAGGGTCTCACCTACGACCGTGTGGCCCGCTATGTGGAGCGGCAAAAGGGGCGCGGCCGCATTTACGTTTCCCCCGACGAGCTTGAGCCCACCCAGCGTCTCAAGCGGGTGATGAAGCTCGCCTACGAGGAAGCCCGCCGCGATGGCTCGGAGACCATCGAGCCCGAGCACCTTCTTTTTGCGGTGCTCAGGGAGGGGGAGTGCACGGCGGCGGAGATCCTCCGGGCCCATGGGGTGGACCTGCGCACGGTGCGGGAGTACTTCTCTCCGCGGCGGGGGACCCCGCGGATCCGCACGGCCACAGCCCGCCTCCCCGGGGAGCTTGGGGAGTTCGGCCGCAACCTCGTGGAGGAGGCGGCAGCCGGCCTCCTTGACCCCGTGATCGGACGGGAGCGGGAGCTTGAGCGGGTGATCGAGATCCTCTGCCGGCGGAAGAAGAACAATCCTGTACTGGTGGGCGAGGCCGGAGTGGGGAAGACGGCCATCGTGGAAGGCCTGGCCCAGCGCATTGCCCGGGGCGAGGTGCCTTCCCTCCTTGCCGACAAAGAAATCGTTGAACTGGACATGGCGGCCATCGTGGCCGGGACCAAGTACCGCGGGGAATTCGAGCAGCGCCTCAAAGCCATCCTCAACCAGGTCATGTCCGCGGGGAACATCATCCTCTTCATCGACGAGCTCCACACCGTGGTGGGCGCGGGCGGCGCGGAAGGGGCCATCGACGCCTCCGCCATCCTCAAACCCCCGCTTGCCTCCGGGGCCATCCAGTGCATCGGCACCTCCACCCCCGACGACTACCGCAAGACCATCGAGAAGGACCCAGCCCTGAAGCGCCGGTTTAAGGTGGTATACGTAGAAGAGCCCTCGGTGGAGGAGACGTTCAAGATCCTTCAGGGCCTTCGGCCCCGCTACGAGGAGCACCACGGTGTGCGCATCACCGACGAAGCCCTGTGGCAGGCGGCCAGGCTCGCCGACCGCTACATCACCGACCATTTCCTCCCGGACAAGGCCATCGACCTCATCGACGAGACCGCGGCCCGCATTCGCCTGGAGGCCACGGAGCTTCCGCCCGAAGCCCGGGAGCTTTTGGCGGAGATCTCCCGCCTCGAGGAGGAGGAAGAGGCGGCGGTGGCCGAGCAAAACTATGAATTGGCTGCGCGCCTGCGCGACGAGCGGGAAAAGCTCGTGGAGGAGCTGAAAAAGTTCGAGGAGGCCCAGACTGAACCCATCGTCCCGGTGGTGACCGCCGAGCATGTGGCCCAAACCGTCTCCGCCTGGACGGGCATCCCCGTCCACCACCTGCAGGAGGAGGACACCGCCCGCCTCCTCAAGATGGAGGAGAAGATCCATGAGCGGCTGGTGGGGCAAGACGAGGCGGTGAAGGCCGTGGCCCGGGCCATCCGCCGCGCCTACGCGGGAATAAAAGACCCGCGCCGGCCCATCGGCTGCTTCCTCTTCCTTGGCCCCACCGGGGTGGGGAAGACCGAGCTTGCCCGCACCTTGGCGGAGTTCCTCTTTGGCGACGAGGACGCCCTCATCCGCATCGACATGTCCGAGTACATGGAGCGGTTCTCCGTGTCCCGGCTCATCGGCGCTCCGCCCGGGTACGTGGGGTATGAGGAGGCCGGAGAGCTCACGGAGGCCGTGCGCCGCCGGCCCTACTCCGTGGTCCTCTTCGATGAGATCGAGAAAGCCCACCCCGATGTGTTCAACATCCTCCTCCAGGTCATGGACGACGGCATCCTCACCGACTCCCAGGGCCGGAGGGTGGATTTCCGCAATACCGTGATCATCATGACCTCCAACATCGGGAGCAAGCTCATCACCGACAAAACCTCCATGGGCTTTGCCACCACGGATATTGAATCCGAGGAGGCCTACCAGGACATGAAGAGCCGGGTGATGGGTGAGGTGCGCAAGGTCTTTAAGCCCGAATTCCTCAACCGCCTGGACGATATCATCGTCTTCCATCCCCTCACCAAGGAGCAGGTGAAGGCCATCGCCGAACTCATGATCAATCGCCTGCGCAAGAGGCTCTGGGAGGAGCATCGCATCGAGCTTCAGGTGGAGCCCTCGGCCATGGAGGTCCTTATCGCCCGGGGCTACGATGAGAAGTACGGAGCCCGGCCCATGCGCCGCACCATCGAGCGCCTCCTTGAGGATCCCATCGCTGAAAAAATCCTCTCCCACGAGTTCCCAGACGGCTGCAAGGTGATCGCCGAGGCCCACAACGGGGAGATCCTGGTCCGGAAGGCGGAATGAGCTTCCGGTGCCAGGTCTGCGGCTATCGTTCCCCAAAATGGCTCGGACGATGTCCTCAGTGCGGCGAGTACGGAACTTTCGAGGAGGAAAGGGAAGCCCCTTCCCAGGTCCCTCCTGAGCTTTCCCGGGAGGAGCCGCCCAAGCCCCTTCCGGAGGTTCCCGCTCCGCCGCCGGAGCGCCTCTCCACCGGTATGCCCGAGGTGGACCGGGTCTTAGGAGGCCTCGTTCCCGGAGCAGTGGTCCTTTTCGGCGGGGAGCCGGGGATCGGAAAATCCACCCTCCTTCTTCAACTTGCGGCGAACATCGCTGACCAGTACGGAAAAGTCCTCTATGTCTCCGGCGAGGAGGCCCCGTCCCAGGTGAAGCTCCGCGCTCAGCGCTTGGGCCGGGAAAGCCCAAACCTATACCTCCTCTCCACACAGGACCTTTTGTCCATCCTGAACGCCATGGCTCGCGTGGCTCCGGTGGCGTTGGTGGTGGACTCCCTCCAGACCGTTTTGGCCAACCCCGAGGGCGGGGAGGTGGGGAGCCTCGCCCAAGTGCGGGAGTCGGCAGCCCAGCTTTCGCGGGTGGCCAAAACCGCGGGCATCGTAACCTTCCTCGTCTCCCACATCACCAAGGAAGGGGGATTCGCCGGCCCCAAAACCGTGGAGCACCTCGTGGACGTGGCCGTCTATTTGGAGGGCATCCGCGAAGGGGATCTGAGGATTCTTCGCTGCGTGAAAAACCGCTACGGCTCCACGGCGGAGGTGGCGGTTTTGGAGATGACGGGAAAAGGCCTCGTGGAGGTTCCCAACCCCTCCCTCTTTTTCGTCTCCAAAGAAGCCCTTCCTCGCCCGGGCACGGCCATCGTTCCCGTTCTGGAGGGAACCCGCACCCTCCTCGTGGAGGTGCAGGCGTTGGTCACGC
The DNA here is from genome assembly GCA_014360995.1 of Candidatus Bipolaricaulota bacterium. Classification (GTDB taxonomy): domain Bacteria; phylum Bipolaricaulota; class Bipolaricaulia; order Bipolaricaulales; family Bipolaricaulaceae; genus DTER01. The sequence continues at coordinate 80,413 of JACIWL010000002.1, forward strand.
CCGCTGGGGGCTACGGCCCGCCCCAGCGCCGCATGGCTGGTCTAGACCTGAACCGCACGCTCGTCCTTTTGGCCGTGATCGAAAAGCATTTGGGCATCCACACCCGCGCCCTCGACGTTTATTTGGCCGTGGCGGGAGGCCTGGAGGTGACCGAGCCCGCCGCGGATTTGGGGGTCTGCGCGGCCATTCTTTCCAGCCTTCGGGACCGGCCCATCCCCATGGACACAGTCGTCCTGGGCGAGGTGGGCCTGGCCGGCGACCTTCGCCCCGTGCGCAAAGGCCCAGAGCGCCTCCAGGAGGTGGCAAAACTCGGGTTCCGCCGGGCCATCGTCCCCCACCAGCCCCTCCCCAAAAAACCGGAACTGGAAGTGGTGCGGGCAAAGACCCTGCGGGAGGGCATGGAGGCCCTGGAACTTCTGTGACAACCTTCGAAGGAGGGATGGATGGAGTACCTAACGCGATTGAAACAGGCAGCGCAGGCGATAAAGGAGCTGGGCTCCCCGAAAGCCGCGGTGATCCTCGGCTCCGGCCTTTCCGGGATCCTTCCCCTGGAGGCCGAGCGGAAGAAGAGCTTTGCGGAGATCCCGGGCTTTCCCCGGCCCACCGTGGAAGGGCACGTGGGCGAGCTTGCCGTGGGCCTTTTGGGCGGAAAAGAAGTGCTGGTCCAGCGCGGCCGCATCCACTACTACGAGGGCTATGACCTTTCCGAGGTGGTCTTTCCCGTGCGGGCCTACGCCTTGGCCGGGGTGAAGGTCCTCGTCGTCACCAACGCCGCCGGCGGCATCCGCTTCGGCTTCTTCCCAGGAGACCTCGTCCTTATCTCCGACCACATCAATTTCCTAGGGGCAAACCCCCTGCGCGGCCCAAATCTTCCGGAGCTCGGCCCCCGGTTCCCCGATATGTCCGCGGCCTATGATCCCGAGCTTCGCAAACTGGCGCGGGAGGTGGCGGCGGAGTTGGGAATCGCTCTGAAAGAGGGGGTTTACCTCGCCGCCCCGGGGCCCTCCTACGAGACCCCCGCGGAGATCCGGGCCTTCCGGGCCTGGGGCGTTGACCTTGTGGGCATGTCCACCGTGCCCGAGGTCATCGCCGCCCGCCATGCCGGAATGCGCGTCTTGGGGATCTCCGTCGTCACCAACTTCGCCGCCGGGGTCTCCGAAAAGCCCCTCTCTCACGAGGAGGTCCTTCAGGTGACCAGGGAAAAGGCCGCAGAACTGGGAAGGTTTCTTGCTGCACTCCTTCCCCGCCTTCCGATCTAAGGAGGGAGAGATGATCCTCGTCACTGGCGGAGCAGGGTACATCGGGAGCCATACAGTAAAAGAGCTCCTTCGCGCCGGCTACGAAGTGATGGTCTTCGACAATCTTTCCACCGGCCATCGCGAGCTCGTCTTGGCCAGGGAGTTCGTCCAGGGCGACCTTTTGAACCCCCAGGACCTGGCGCGGGTTTTCTCCCGCTACCAAATCGAAGCGGTTTTGCACTTCGCCGCGGCCACCTCGGTACCGGAGTCCGTGGAAAACCCGGAGAAGTACTACCGCACGAACGTCCTTGGCACCCTCAACCTCCTTTCGGCCATGGTCAAGGCTGGAGTAAAGCACCTCGTCTTTTCCTCCAGCGCCGCCGTCTACGGCGACCCGCAAAAAATCCCGATCCCCGAGGACCATCCCAAAAACCCCAAGAACCCCTACGGCCGGACCAAGTGGATGATGGAGCAGGTGATCTCCGATTACGCGCAGGCCTATGGGCTAAGGTTCGTTTGCCTCCGCTATTTTAATGCCGCTGGTTCCGATCCCGAGGGGGAAATCGGGGAGTGGCATGAGCCCGAAACCCATCTCATACCCATTGTTCTAGAGGTGGCGCTGGGGAAGCGGCCTTATCTGGAGATCTTCGGCACGGACTATGAGACGCCCGATGGGGCCCCTGTGCGGGACTACATCCATGTGTGTGACCTGGCCAGGGCCCACGTTTTGGCCCTGGAGAGGCTTCTTTCCGGGGAAGAGCTCGCTTCGGCCTACAACCTGGGGATTGGCCGGGGCTACTCGGTGCGGGAAGTTTTAGAGGTTTGCCGCCGGGTGACGGGGCGGGAGATCCCGGCCAGGGAGGCGCCGCGGCGGCCGGGCGACCCCGCGATCCTTGTGGCCGACCCAACCCGTGCCCAAAAAGACCTGGGCTGGAGGCCAAAATACACGGCTCTCGAGCCCATCGTGGAGACCGCCTGGTCCTGGATGCTCAAAATGTCCCAAAAATCTTGAGCACTCCGGCCAACGTGCTTCCCCTCAGTTCTTTCTCTCCTTCACGAACTTGGGACAATCAGCTAAGATTGTTGAAAGGGAGGGAAAATGGAAGAGCAGGAGATCAATCTTGCTGACTATTTTTGGATTCTTTGGCGGAGGAAATGGATTGTCATTTTGACCTTCCTAGTGGCAGTTGTCCTGGCTTTTTTGGTCGCCCGTTTGCAGCCCAAGCAATATGAAGTCACAACTAGCCTGGTGATCATGCCGCCCTTGGCCCAAGAGGTTGGAGGAAGGCTCAGTGGACCTGTATTCTCACCGGAAACCTATAAGAATTTGGCCCTAGCCAGAGACCTTTTAGAGGAAGTGATCAGAGAAATCGACCCTAGGCGGGAACGATACACCGTCGAGGGAATCCAGGAAGCCATGAAGGTCACGGTCGAACAAACTGCGGCCAAGGATTTCCCTGGACAGTTTCCACTTTACCTCCGCGTAACTTTTAGGGGCACGAAACCCCAGGAACTCCGGACCCTTGCGGAAAGCTGGGCCAAACACTTTATCGCCCGTAACGCCGAGATCTTCACCACTAAAACAGCCCAGTCCTTTGAGTACGTCCTTGAAGCCTTCAATCAAGTGGAACAAGAGCTTCTCGCTAAAGAGGGGGAGCGAGTAGAGCTTTTACAGAATAATCCTGTCCAAGTCCTAGAAGCCGAGGTAGCTGTACTACAGCGAGAATACGAAAGCTACTTGCGCGACTTACAACAAAAACGAAATGAGCTCGTCAGCAAAGAGGCCACGCTCTCTGCCCTGCAAGCCAGGCTTGCCGAAGAGCCGGAGTTTCTGGTTTTGGAAAGGAGCGTCTCCAACGAAGCCCTGTGGAACTTCCTTGCCCAGGGAACCGATCCTCAAAAGCTGGCCACCTTGCCCTCCCTGGTCCTTCAGGACCAGCAACTGAACTCGGTGCACATGAGCCTTCGGGCCCAGTTGGCTTCCACCCAGGTGGCCGTAGAAACCCTGCGCCGAGAAATAGCCCACCTGGAGGAGGCTCTTACCGTTACGGAAAAGGCTTTACTGGAGAAACAGGCTAGCTTAGTTGAGCTCAAAACAAGAATTGAGCAGATCGATCGAGATATTTCCGTGCTAAAGGGATTTTATACCACTCTGGCAAGCAGGCTTCAGGATGCAAGGCTGGCCAAGGCTGAGACGGCCGCTTGCATTCGCCTTGTGGAAGCTCCGGTAACTCCGACCCGGCCCGTCGGCACCAGGCTAAGCCTGAGTTTGGCTACCGCGGGAGTCCTGGGGCTTTTCCTGGGGGTATTCCTGGCCTTCTTCCTCCACTGGCTCCAGACCGGGCCCCGACCCGAGGAAAAGACCGGGACAGAAAACCCAAAGCCTGAAGCTTGAATCCACTGGCTTCCTGGATTCCTCGCACATGGCCCTGCGGAGAGCGGCCCTGGGAGAATGCGGTAAGGGGCTAATGAAAAGAAGCGAAGCGTCGGCCAAGAAGATGACCCACAAAAGACGCCTGCAGGACCAGGGGGAGAAAGTACGAGGCTGGTGGAGTGCGAGAGCACTGGATCACCGACCCTGAGCGAAAGGAAGCGGACTTCTATGTGCGGGACGAAAGAGGCCTGCTCTGCCTCATCGAACCCTACCCTTCGGGGACTTACCGCTCCCTGGTCCTTCCCGGCTTTTGGCTGAAGGTGGACTGGCTCTGGCAGGAGCCTTTGCCCACGGTGCTCAAGACGCTAAAAGAGCTTGGACCGCTTTGATGTCGTTCGGGCAAGGATGCATATAATCTAGGGAGCCAATGGGGGATAGAGCAAGTTTTCGAGACCGCATAGTAATCGATCCTAAAATCCGGTTTGGGAAGCCGTGTGTGGCCGGGACCAGAATTCTTGTCGAAGATGTGCTTGAGTTAGTCTAAGAAGGCATACCCTTTAGTGAGATTGTCGAAAGGCATTATCCAGATTTAGAGATTGAGGATGTCAAGGCCTGTGTGAGGTACGCTACCGAACTGGTTCTCTCTGAGCAGATTTTTACCGAGGTGATTGGAGATCTATGAAAATTGCGATCATAGGAATGGGGTATGTGGGGTTAACCACGGCCGTGGCCTTGGCCTGTGTTGGCCATCGTGTGGTGGGGGTGGAGAAGCTCAGCCAAGGTCTATTTCCTTTTCGGGTAAGAATTTCCGTTCATCGAGGCAGGTCCCAAAATTTTGGGAAGGGGATTAAAAGGCCCCGGTGTGAGCCCGGGGGAGAGGGTGCAGCTCGGGATCGCGGTTCTTTACTCCACGGCGTTGAAAGCCAGCCGTATTGGAAAAGCAGTGCCGAGGGCCTAAGGTTGGAGGCTTGAAATGTCACAGTGCAAAGAAGAACTACTACAAAAAATCAGGGACCATACGGCGATAGTAGGGGTAGTCGGCCTGGGGTATGTAGGCCTTCCCTTCGCCGTGGAGAAGGCCAAGGTAGGTTTTCGTGTCATCGGAGTGGAACAGAACCCAGTTCGAGCTGCTAAAGTCAATCGGGGAGAGAATTATATCAGCGACGTCCGGGATGAAGAGCTTCGGGAACTTGTGGCTCGAGGTCTCATTTGTGCCGAAACTGATTTTAAGCGCGTTCCCGAAATGGACGTGATCGTGATTTGCGTTCCAACTCCCCTCACCAAGAACTTAACCCCTGACCTCCAATATGTGGAAAAGGTCACCAGGGAAATTGCCGCCCGCCTTAGACCAGGCCAACTTGTTAGCCTCGAATCCACTACTTACCCGGGAACCACCGAAGAACTCATGCTCCCCATCTTGGAAAGCTCCGGTCTCAAAGTCGAACAGGACTTTTTCCTTGTCCATTCTCCCGAACGGGTCGATCCCGGGAACAAGCGCTACACCACGAGGAACACCTGCAAGGTGGTGGGCGGGGTGGGGCCAGCTTCGCTGGAAGTGGGGGTAGCTTTTTATTCCCAGACCGTGGAGCGAGTGATCCCTGTTTCCAGCGCCAAAGTGGCCGAGCTGGTTAAGGTCTTCGAGAACACTTTCCGGGCGGTGAACATCGCCCTGGTAAACGAGCTGGCTCTCCTCTGCGACCGGATGGGCCTTAACGTCTGGGAGGTCTTGGAGGCGGCCTTCACGAAGCCCTTTGGAATTATGCCCTTCTGGCCCGGTCCAGGTGTGGGCGGTCACTGTATCCCTGTCGACCCACACTACCTTGAATGGAAGGCCAAGGAACTGAACTTCAACACCCATTTCATCGCCCTGGCGGGGGAAATCAACAGACGAATGCCCGAATTTGTCAAAGACAAAGCATTCCGCATCCTCAATAAATTAGGAATAGCCCCTTCCAAAGCCAAAATCCTCGTCTTGGGCGTAGCCTATAAGAAAGACCTCGACGATGTCCGCGAATCGCCGGCTATAGAAGTGATCCGCCTCCTCCGCGAATACGGAGCCGCGGTGGTCTATCATGATCCCTATGTGCCAAAAATCCGAATAGAAGAGCGAGAGATGGAAAGCGTTCCCTTGACCGAGGAGCTTCTCCGAGCTCAAGACTTGGTGATCATCACTACAGACCATAGCTGTATTGATTACCCCTGGGTGGTAAAGCACGCCCGCCACGTTTTTGATACCCGCAACGCCACCAAACAAGTAAAGGAATACCGAGAAAAAATAACGTTGCTATGAAAGTCGGGCTTATTGGCGCAGGAGGGTGGGGTAAAAATCTGGCCCAGAAGCTCCACGAGCTTGGAGCCTTAGGAGCAATTGCCGAGATCCGGCCCGAGGTAAGAGAGGAGTTGAAATTTCGCTACCCCTACATCCCCATTTACCCGGACCACCGATTCCTTTTGGAGTCTGATCTCCCAGCCGTGGTGATCGCCACCCCTGCGGCTACCCATTACGCCCTGACCAAAGAGGCCTTGTTTTCTGGAAAGCACGTCTTTGTGGAGAAACCCCTCGCTCTCTCTCCCAAGGAAGCTCAGGAGCTAGCGGAAATCTCCGAGAGCCTTGGCAAGATCTTGATGGTAGGCCATCTTTTGCTGTATCAGCCTGCTATTCGATTCATCAAGGATTTTTTGAACTCGGGCAACTTAGGGGAAATTTGGAGTCTTCATCATGAGCGGCTAAACCTTGGCAAAGTTCGCACAGTGGAAAATGCCCTTTGGAGCTTGGGAATCCACGATGTAGCCGTACTTCTTTTCCTTGTGGGAAGATATCCCCAAAGAATTCAAGCGTGGGGGCATGCGGTCCTTCAGCCGGAAGTGGAGGATGACGTCTACTTACACCTCTCTTTTTCCGGCGGACTTCAGGCCCATATCCACTCCTCCTGGCTTTGGCCGGAGAAGTGCCGTCGGCTGATAATAATTGGGAGTAAGGGGATGCTGGTTTTTGATGAAGTGGCACAAACCGTGGTATTCCATCGAAAGTATGTGACGCCCGATCTTGTCCACCATGACGAAGGCTCAGAAATCGTCTTTCATAATGCCGATGAGCCCTTAAAGCTCGAGCTCCAACATTTCTTAGAATGCCTAATGGAGGGAAAACGCCCCCTTTCCGACGGGAAGAGCGCGGTGGAGGTAACAAAAGTCTTGGAAGAGGCGACTCGTCAGCTCAGGAGGTGCCGGTGAGCGAGTATTTCGTTCACGAGTCGGCTTATGTAGACCCTGGAGCAAAGATTGGGAAAAACACAAAAATATGGCACTTTTGCCACATCATGGCTGGAGCGGAGATTGGGGAAAACTGTACCTTAGGCCAAAATGTATTCGTGGCCAAAAACGTAAAGATAGGCAACAACGTAAAGATTCAAAACAACGTCTCGGTATACGAGGGCGTGATCCTGGAGGATTACGTGTTCTGCGGGCCAAGCTGCGTGTTCACCAACGTCAAAACCCCGCGCTCGGCCTTCCCCCGCAATAGAAGCGAGGACTATATTCCCACCATTGTCAAGCGGGGGGCAACAATCGGGGCCAACGCCACCATAATTTGCGGAGTGACCATTGGGGAGTGGGCTTTTGTGGCGGCTGGAGCTGTGGTTACCAAGGATGTTCCGCCATATGCGTTGGTAGCCGGGGTTCCGGCGCGTATTGTGGGCTGGGCCTGTCGGTGTGGGGTCCGCCTGAAGGAGGAAGGTTCCCGCTTCATCTGCCCAAGCTGTGGTCGTCGGTACCGAAAAGAGGGGAATGGGCTTGTGCTCGAAGGTGGAGAAAAGGACGAAATATGAGCGAGACCCAAAATCAAAGGATCCCGATCCTAGATCTTCGGCGCCAATACCAGTCCATAAAGTCTGAAATCGACCAAGCTATACAGCGGGTGGTGGAGTCAGGCCGGTTCATCCTGGGCCCGGAGGTGGAATCTTTCGAAGCCGAGATCGCCGCCTATCTTGGGGTACCGCACGCTATTGGTGTAGCCAGCGGTACCGATGCCCTTCTCCTTGCCCTCAAAGCCCTGGGAATCGGCCCAGGTGACGCCGTGATCGTCCCAAGCTTCACTTTCTTCGCCACCGCGGGGGTTGTGGCTAATGTGGGGGCAACCCCGATCTTTGCCGACATAGATCCGCTGACGTTCAATATCAGTCCTGCTTCCATTTCCGCTGCTTTAAAAGCTGGCACTCCGCGCCGCGAGCGGGTCAAAGCGATCATCCCCGTTCACCTCTACGGCCAGATGGCCGACATGGACGAGATCATGGCCATCGCCCATAAATTTGGCCTTTATGTCGTTGAGGATGCGGCCCAGGCCATCGGCGCGGAGTACAATGGCAAAAAAGCTGGGACCATTGGCCACATTGGCTGTTTCAGTTTCTTTCCCACCAAGAACCTTGGCGCCTACGGCGACGGCGGGTTGGTGGTGACGAGCGATGATGAGCTCGCTGAGAGGATACGGATGCTCCGAGTGCACGGTTCTAAGCCCAAGTACTACCACCACTTAGTGGGGACCAATTCCCGGCTGGACGCCCTGCAAGCGGCCATATTGCGAGCCAAGCTCCCGCACCTTGCCGAGTGGACCAGGGCCCGCCAGAGAATAGCCGACCGCTACGACGAGTTGCTTCGTGGCATCAAGAGCATTAGGTTGCCTTACCGGGCGCCGAACCGAACCCACATTTTCCACCAGTACACGGTACGAGTTTTAGGAGGAAAACGCGATGCTCTTCGGGATCACCTGGCGGCGCAGGGAATTGGCACTGAGGTCTATTACCCGCTTCCTTTACATCTCCAGCCGTGTTTTCGCCACCTGGGCTACCGGGAAGGAGATCTTCCCGAAAGCGAGCGGGCAAGCCGCGAGGTATTGTCGCTCCCGATGTTCCCGGAGCTTACAAGAGAGGAACAAGACCGAGTAGTAGAAGCAATAAGGGATTTTTTCGAGCAATGAGCGCGAAGGATCTCCTGATCGAAGTGGTGGAGATAAAGGGGCATTGCCCCGTTTACAGCTTGGGATTCAAATTCTGGATTAAAGAAGGTTTTAAGCTTTATAGCCAGAGCCCACTTTGTATGCATTCCCTCTCGGCCATCATCCCCTACTACGTGGCGTTGAGCCGCGGCGTCGATCCTATAAGTTTGGGTCTCTCCCAAAAAGAGGATACGGCCTACGTACAGTGCCTTGATCCCTGTGAGTATACGGGCGGGGGCACTGTGGTCTTCGCCATTATCCTCCCTAAAGATGGCCAACATGAAAATCGCTGACGTTGTGGGAGCAAGACCCCAATTCATAAAGCTCGCCCCCGTTCTCAAGGCCATTGAGCGCCACAATAGGGACCACCCGGATCGCCCGATCCACGAGGTCCTTGTTCACACCGGCCAACATTACGACTACGAGATGTCCCAGGTCTTTTTCGACGAGCTCGGCTTAAAAGCCCCGGATTATCACTTGGGCGTGGGCTCTGGAACCCACGCCTACCAGACCGGGGAGATGCTCAAGCGGGTTGAGGATGTACTCCTCAAGGAAAAGCCCGATCTGGTTATGGTCTACGGGGACACCAACAGCACCCTGGCGGGAGCCCTGGCAGCCGCCAAACTCCATATCCCCGTGGCCCACGTGGAGGCCGGACTACGGAGTTTCAACCGTAGGATGCCCGAGGAGATCAACCGGGTGCTGACCGACCACTTGAGCGACCTGCTCTTTTGCCCCACACAGACTGCGGTGGAGAACCTCAAACGGGAGGGCATCACGGAGGGGGTGCATCTGGTTGGGGACGTGATGTACGATGCGGTGCTCCAGTACGCCGAACTGGCCGAAGCGAAGTCAGAAATTCTCGGCCGCCTCGCCCTCAAGCCCAGAAGTTACGCTCTGGCCACCGTCCACCGCGCGGAGAACACCGACGATCCGGTGCGCCTCAAGGGGATCTTCCAGGGGCTGGCCGCGCTTGCCCAGGAAGGGCTCCCGGTGGTAGTTCCCTTGCACCCCCGTACCCGTAACGCGCTTTCTTCCCTTTCCATCTCCCAATCCTTGCCCCGCGATCTGCTTATTATTGAGCCGGTCTCCTACCTGGATATGCTCATCCTGGAGAAGAACGCCCGGGTGATTCTGACCGACTCGGGCGGGGTCCAGAAGGAGGCGTTCTTCTTCCGGGTGCCCTGCGTGACCCTCCGGGAGGAGACGGAGTGGGTGGAAACGGTGGAAACGGGATGGAACACTTTGGTGGGCTGTGCCCCAGAGCGCATCGTCAGGGCGGCATTGGAGGCTCAAGAAGGGATAGGATGCGCCTGGCCCTATGGAGACGGTCGGGCGGTGGACTAACCAAGGGGAGGCTAAGCACGTGTGAGAGTAACAGCAGTTTGGAGTTTGGGCAAAGAAAAATTCCTTAGACTCTTTCCTCGCGGGCGGTTTGTTCGTAATGTAGCCGTGCTCGCCGGAGGAAGTGCCTTGGGACAGGCAATCACTGTGCTTGTCTCACCCATTCTTACCCGCCTTTACTCGCCTGAGGATTTTGGCGTTTTTGGAGTCTATGCCGCCATCTTGGGGATTGTCACCGTAATCGCATCTTTGCGTTATGAGTATGCGATTCCTCTCCCTGAAGATGATGAAACAGCCGCCAATGTTTTGGTTCTTTGCTTTATGCTGCTATTTGGGATGACCACGCTGATATGGATTCTTGTCTATGGATTGAAGAATCAGATCGTTGTTTGGACAAATGTCCCGGGGCTTAAACCTTACCTATGGCTTATCCCCTTGGGGATGTTTGGAGCTGGAACCTATCAAATTCTGAACTACTGGGCTATTAGAAAGCGCGATTTTCCCCGAATCGCTCGGACGAGGCTTAGCAGGGGCATAGGTCGGGCGGCCATTCAGGTCGGTGTCGGCTTTGCAAGCGCTGGTCCCCTTGGGCTCCTCTTGGGGCAACTGGCCGGCGAGACTGCAGGAAGTGCATCTCTGGGCCTGGCTGCTTGGAAAAAAGACAAGGCCCTTTTTAAGGCGGTCAGCTTGCGAATGATGCGCGAAGCCGGTGTTAAGTATAAGCGTTTTCCTCTATTTTCTAGTTGGGGAAGTCTTCTTAACGCTTTGGGATTACAGATTCCTCCCATTCTTTTTGCGGCTTTTTATGGGGCTCAAGTAGCAGGTTGGCTTGCTTTGGGTCAACGGGTGGTTGCGGCACCACTAAACATTGTGGTTGAGTCGGTGGCTCAGGTCTACTTTGGGGAAGCCGCCGGGCTACTCCGAAATGATCCCAAAGCGATGCGACGACTCTTTCTCAGGCTAACTGGTCGGCTCGCCCTCATCGGAGGGATCCCTGTAGTGGTTATCTGTGCTTTGGCCCCTCATTACTTCGCCTTTGTTTTTGGTTCAACGTGGCAAATGGCGGGACGATATGTGCAAGTCCTAGGACCAATGTTTGCTATGTGGTTTACTATTGTTCCTCTTTCTCAAACTCTTAACATTTTAGAGCGACAAGATCTACAACTTCTCTGGGATATGGCGCGTCTAATTTTAGTTTTGGGCATGCTCTTAGTGGGAAAAGTAATAGGCTTTTCTCATCTCACCGCTATTGTAACATACAGCTTAACCATGTTATTCGCTTATGTTGTCCTTTGGTTTTTGGTTTGGCAACAACTAATGCGCCTAAGTTGGCGTTTACAACAACATGGGTAGGACAAGAAAGAACGAAGATCGGCACGGGGCTAATTATGGAAAGAGGCTGGCTTATCTTTGTCTCCAAGCAACTCGTGAAGGGCAGGCCTCGTATGCTCACGTTCACGAGATAATAAAAGGACTTGAGCGCCGCGGTTGGGAGGTCCAATTATTTGAACCAGTTTATGCACAAGGGAAATTTCCTGGTCCCGTTTCTCGTCTCCTTTGGTTTGCTTGGGTTCAAGTGAAGTTATTGTTTTCCAAACGCCCAGACATTGTTTATGTTCGTCATCACTTTGCAGCCCTACCAACCGCTCTTTGGGCTCGCTTAGTAGGAGTGCCTATAGTACAAGAAGTTAATGGACCCTATGAAGACTTGTTCATCGCCTGGCCCATTACAAGAAAGCTGGCTTCGCTCTTTAAATGGATGATGAAAGCCCAAGTTCGGTGGGCGAGCGCAGTAATAGCTGTAACTCCTCAGCTGGCCGAATGGGTTAAGCGGGAATCAGGAAAAACAGAAGTTTTTGTGATTCCTAATGGTGTAAATATTGAGCTTTTTAGGCCCGATGCCCCTCTATATGGAGGTATAACTCTGCCTGAAGAATTCGTTGTCTTCTTTGGTGCCCTGGCCCCCTGGCAAGGAATAGACACTATGCTCAAGGCTGTAGAACAACCCGAATGGCCTTCCAATGTGAAACTCGTTATCCTCGGTGATGGTGTTGAGCGTAAAAAAGTCGAAAAAGCAGCTAAAAATGAGGGAAAGGTGGTCTACCTTGGAACTGTTCCCTACAAAGCTGTTCCCGGGATTGTAGCTAGAGCCATTGCAGGGTTAAGCCCTCAAAATTTACTCGGTAACAGAGGTGCGACAGGGCTCTTTCCTTTGAAAGTGTTAGAAACACTAGCTTGCGGAGTTCCTGTTATTTTGACAGATTTTCCTGGAGTAGCAGACATGGTGAAGCAAAGTGGATGCGGTATTGTCATCCCTCCTGAAGATCCTCGAGCCTTAGCTCAGGCCGTCCGCTATCTTTGGGAGCATCCAGAAGAGCGGGTTCGGATGGGACACATTGGGCGAGAACTTGTTGTAAGGGATCATTCGTGGGATAATAGAGCAGCCTTAACAGACGTCGTTTTAACAAAGCTCCTTAAGGAAAAGGAAAGTTAAAATGGCCCTTGGTATCTCATTGGCAAGCTTAATCTTTGTACCTTTGAGTGCTTATTTATTGTTTAGGCGAACAATACTTGATGTAACACATCTGCGCGCTAATCCTTGGCCACTAATCTGGTATTTTACACTTATGCTGGTGCTTGTTCCTCTGGTTGTGGTAAATGCACTTGGTATCGAAAATGTGCCCGGGCTTTATGTAGCGCAGCCTGGAACGGAGAGCATAGTTACTTTGTTAGTTGTTGCTGTCATTACGGAATATATATTGACTTTAGCCTTTTCTCTCCGGTTGTTTGGGCTTAATCTCAGGAAAGACATTCTCAACATATCACTAAATGAAAAGCGACTTTATGACGCTGTATGTGCTTTATCCCTACTTGGATTGTTGTGCATTGTAGTTTTTTATTTTCTTGGATATAAACATGCATTCCTCAGCGCTTTACTGGAAAACAAGCGCTTGTTAGAGGTGCGGCTTGCTAACAAGTATACCAGTCATGTTCCTTCTCAAATCGCGTCAATTATGCCTTTGATAGGCTATTTTCTTGCCGCAGTCGCAGGCTATATAGGCCGACAGAATTTGGTGAAATCTTTTTGGTACCTTGTGCTCAGCGTTCTTTTTCTTTCTGCCCCTGGAGATAAGGCGCCTCCAATATGGGGAATCATCATCTGGGTTTTAGCTCAAGGTGCGTTGCTACCAAAACACGTATTCTCAGTTCGCTCAATTATAGGATTGGGTTTCGTTTCAATACTTGGTCTTGGAGCAGTGTACTTTGTTACATCCATTCAGGTTCCGGGAATGACTCGCGAGGCGTTTTTCAAATACCTGTTGGTGAGGCTTGGGGTTGGCCAAATGGCAGGGGTGTACGAGACGTTCGGGCTCGTTCAAACAAACTCAATGCCTGAAGGAGATTTCTATCTCCACATGATCCCTGGGGCGCAATTTTTTGTCAATTATACGGATTTTCAAAAGGTTTTGATGATGGTTACAGAAGGGTATGGATATGCAGAGATGGGGGTAAAGAACACATTATTTATCGCGGAGGCATGGGCGATAGGAGGCTTGCCATTAGCGTTGTTGTCGCCAATAATAGTCGGAATTTCTACAGGGATTGGGTTAGCGATCTTAGTGCCGATAGTACGACAAATCGTTGGCAAGGAATTGGCGCCTTTTATTTCACTAATCTTGTACTTGAAGACACATGACATTACTGGAGGATTTTCGAGTTTTCCCTTATTCAAGGGGCTAATCTTGGTTTTAGGGCAAATAGCCATCATCTTTTTGCTATATTACCTGGTTATTGCCTTTAAAAAAATGCTTAAGAATGTAGGACCGGTTATTAGAAAACCGATTGACAATAACGGTTTCAAGCCCAGAAAGGTGACAGGATAAGTCACGTTTTTGCGTGGCCACCGGATATTCCCAGCTCGCTGCCTTCTGAAGCTCCTCCAGAGTTTGGGGGCTATTACAAAGCACATGCTGTAACTTTTTCAGTGGGAGGGCCTAAAGAGAAAGTCGCGGCGGTTAAAGTGAAGTGTTGGAATATCCACTTTGTCCCGTCTCTTATTAGTTTGCAGAATTTGCAGGCATATCAGGCTCTTGCTTGGCAAGAAAGGCCTGCAGCTAAACCACTGATGAGGGGTCGGTCCGCCACGCCGCGTAAGGGTTCCACCTTCGTGGGGGGCGAGGCCATTACAGCCCCAAACTTTTGCCAAACGGTTAGCTTGTACGTATACTTTTGAAAACAAATGCTGAGCATTTAATATCATGAAGCGAAGAATTGTGATCCTTGGGAATCAGGCCTTTTCGCTTGTGAACTTTCGTGGGTCACTGATTCGGGCCATGGTGGAAAAGGGTTACGAGGTACTGGCTCTGGCTCCAGATTATGATGAGAAAACCCGAGAACGCGTCAAGGCTCTGGGAGCAATCCCCATCGATTACTCCCTTTCCCGCACCGGGCTTAACCCACTGCGAGATGTCCTTGATTTTCTGCGGCTTTGTTTTCTCCTGAGGAAACTTAGGCCAGACGTGGTTTTAGCCTATGCCATGAAGCCTGTCGTTTACGGAACTTTGGCAGCATGGATCGCCCAGGTACCGAGGCGCTTTGCCTTGATCGAAGGGCTCGGATACTCCTTTACCCCGGCAGGGGAAAAAGAAGGCCTCAAAAAGAAGGTCGTCCGCAATATCATTCAGATTCTTTGCCGTCTAGCTCTTCCGCGGGCCACAAAGGTCTTCTTTCTGAACAGGGATGACCTTTCGGAGTTCCTTACCCGAGGGCTTGTTAGTGAAGAAAAAGCTTTCCTCCTCGGTCCAATTGGGGTGGATCTTCAACTTTTCTCTTTCGCCCCACCGGTGAAAAAACCCGTGACCTTTCTCCTTGCCGCAAGGCTCCTAAGGGAAAAGGGGGTCGTAGAATTTGCGGAAGCTGCGCGCATCATAAAGCAGAAATATCCGGACACGCGCTTCATCCTCCTTGGTGGACTCGATACCAACCCTGGGGCCATCTCTAAGGCGGAGGTGGAAAGCTGGATTAGAGAAGGGATCCTTGAGTGGCCTGGGCATGTGGAGGATGTGCGGCCTTGGATCTCTCAGGCCAGTGTGTTTGTTCTGCCGTCCTACCGCGAAGGAGTGCCAAGAACTACTCAAGAAGCCATGGCCATGGGCCGGCCGGTCATCACCACCGATGCTCCAGGTTGCCGGGAAACGGTCATTGATGGGGTAAACGGTTTTTTGGTCCCGGTCCGTGATGTAGACGCCCTTGTCAAAGCAATGGAGCGTTTCATCCTTGACCCCGAGCTTACCGAACGCATGGGCCGAGAATCCCGCCGCCTTGCCGAGGAACGCTTCGACGTCCACAAGATCAACG
Source organism: Candidatus Bipolaricaulota bacterium (assembly GCA_014360995.1). Taxonomy (GTDB): domain Bacteria; phylum Bipolaricaulota; class Bipolaricaulia; order Bipolaricaulales; family Bipolaricaulaceae; genus DTER01. The sequence goes on from JACIWL010000002.1 coordinate 95,714, forward strand.
CCCTCCTTCTACGTGAAATGGGTCTTTGACTTTACCGAAGCCGCGATTCCGGAAACAAGCATTGCTCAGGAGATTTTGTAAATATCCCGGCGGTGCCCTATGAGATGAACGTAGATGACCTACTTTTCACGATCGAATGAGTAAAGAACTCTATAGCTTCCAACACGAAGCTTGAAGAGACCCTTTCACTTGCCGCCTAGCGCTTCAGGAGCAAGATCTGCAAAGTTGTCCGCTAGCCATTTTAGCTTTGCTAAGATCCGTTGGGCGATAGGTTTATCAAGAGATGCGAGCATTTCTAGCGCTTCAGGGAGAAGACGAACCTGATAGCCTTTCACCAGACCAGCCCTAGCCTTTTCGCTGCTTCCTCAGCAGGAATGCCTTGCTCGCCGCGCTCAAGGTGCTCCAAAGAGCGCCGAAGGCGCTCTTCAATCTCCGGGCGCAGTTTAAGGCCTTGATCCGGATCGCCAAGTAGTTCAAACAACGCTTCTTCCACTGCTTCCCGGATCAGTATCTTCAGTTCTTCCTTTGAAAGATCCTTAACCCTCATCTTCTCCTTCATTTTCTGACCCCTCGGCACCAACACAATCATAGCATGCTTTGGCGCGGGCACACAAACATGCGAGCTTATCAAACTAATGGTCATGGCCGACAAGACAAGCGTCCGGAGACCAAACCATGACTTTGTGAACATAGGTCCTGGGAGGGTATAGTTTTAGGAAGAGGGAAGTCTATGAAAAGAGAGTTTTATGTGGTTATTGAGAAGGACGAAGACGGGTTCTACGTGGGCGAAGTCTTGGGTCTTCGCGCTTGCTATTCCCAAGGAAAGACCATCGACGAACTTCTGGAGAACATAAAAGAGGTCATCCGCATGTGTCTAGAAGAAGCTGGTGAAGAACCTGTGCCGGAGTTTCTTGGCGTCCAGAAGGTTTGCATTGAATGAGCAAACTCCAGCCCCTACCTTACAAGGATGTGCTGCGCTCTTCAACACGCAGGCTTTGAGATAGTAAGGCAGAGGGGAAGTCATGTAAGGCTTAGGCACCCAGATGGACGAATGGTTACTGTGCCTATGCATGAAGAGATCGGCCGAGGTCTGTTACGCAAGATACTGCGTGATGCGGAACTTTCCGTAGATGACTTTCTTTCCCTTCTTTAAGCAACAGCGGCTTTTGGGGCGTGTGCAGCCCCAGCTCTCTCAAATCCGGCGTGTTTATCCTTCCTGCCAGGAGAGAGTGCCGAAGTCCACCCAGGAGGCCATGGGTCGGCCGATCATCACCACCGATGCCCCCGGTTGCCGGGAGACGGTCATCGAGGGATTAAACGGTTTCTTGGTCCCGGTTCGTGATGTGGGTGCCCTTGTTAGGGCCATGGAGCGTTTTATCCTTGAGCCCGACCTTATTGAACGAATGGGCAAAGAATCCCGGCGCCTGGCCGAGGAACGCTTCGACGTCCACAAGATTAAGGCCCGGTTCCTCCAGGAAATGGGGCTTTAAGGAGGTAAATTAGCAAACAGTAAACCGAGAAGGGAGGTGAGCCAATGTCTTCCAAGGTTTCCATAGAAATTCCACGAGAGGTGCTTCACGCTGCCCGCATGACG
>JACIWL010000020.1:0-8259 GCA_014360995.1 Candidatus Bipolaricaulota bacterium
GCCAAGGCATGGGCCAAGTCCTCCCCGAGCCCCAAAAGGGAAGGTTGTTTGGGATCTAGAACGCTCACGATCACCTCAAAGGGCGCGAGGTGTGCGGGCCAGATGATCCCGGCCTCATCGTGGTGGGCCTCGATCACCGCCGCAAGGAGCCTTCCCACCCCGATCCCGTAGCAGCCCATGATGAGGGGCTGGGATTTCCCCTGCCGGTCGAGGAAGGTCGCGCCCATGGCCTCCGAGTACTTCGTGCCGAGCTTGAAGATGTGGCCAAGCTCAATGGCCCGCTGGATGTGTAGGCGCCCGCCGCAGCGCGGACAGCGGTCCCCTTCCCTGGCCACGGCCACATCGGCCACGATGTCCGCTTGGAAATCCCGGGGGAAGTTCACGTTCATGAGGTGGAAGCCCTCGCGGTTGGCCCCGGCCACGAGGTTTTTGGCCTTGGGGATGGAATCGTCCACCACCACTTTGACCCCGTTGCGGCGGATCCCGATGGGCGAGGCGTAGCCGGGCACGGCCCCGCAGGCGGCGATCTCCTCCTCCGAGGCTGGCCGAAGCTCCGCTGTGCCCAAGGCCCGGGCCAGTTTGGCCTCGTTCACCTCCAGATCCCCGCGGATCACCACGAACACCAGCTCTTTCGGCGTCCGATAGAACACGGCCTTGGCCGTCTTCCGCGTGGGAAGGCCCAGGAAATTGGCCACCGCTTCGATGGTGTAGCAGCCTGGGGTGGGGACGAGCTCCAGGGGAAGGAGGGGTTCGGGCGGGTCCTCGTCTTTTGCGCTCACTGCGCCCTCCAGGTTCGCCGCGTAGTCGCCGCGCTCGCACTGGATAAAGGAGTCTTCTCCGAAGGGGCTAGGAAGCATGAACTCGTGGGACTCGGAGCCGCCCATGAGCCCGGGGTCGGCCTCCACTACCACCACCGAAAGCCCGCAGCGGCGAAAGATGTTGAGATAAGCCTGGTAGATCTGGCGATAGAAGCGGTCTAGGTCCTCCTTGGATTCGTGGAAGCTATAGGCGTCCTTCATGGTGAATTCCCGGGCCCGCACAAGTCCTCCCCGGGGGCGGGGCTCGTCCCGGAATTTCGTCTGAATCTGGTAAAAGACGAGGGGGAGCTGGCGCCAGGAGCGGATCTCCCGCCGGGCTAAGTCGGTGATGACCTCCTCGTGGGTCGGGCCGAGGACCATCTCCCTTCCCGCCCGGTCGCGGAACCGCCCGAGGATCGGGCCGAAGTCCTCAAGCCTTCCGGTCTCCGCCCAAAGCTCCGCGGGGTGGATCATGGGCATGGTGATCTCCATGCCGCCGATGGCGTTCATCTCCTCACGGATGATGTTCTCGATCTTGTGGAGGACGCGCCGGGCCAGAGGCAAATATGTGTAGATCCCGGCCGCAAGTTTCCGGATCATCCCCGCCCGGAGCATGAGCTTGTGGCTGGGGAGTTCGGCCTCCGCCGGATCCTCCTTCCAGGTGGGCAAGAAATACCGGCTTGCACGGATCAAAGCCATCGTGGCCTGGAGATTACCGGAAGACCTCCCGCAAAACAACTTCCAGCTCGTCGGGGTTGCGGAGGATCTGCGGAGGAACGGGAAAGGAGGAGAGGAAAGCCCGGCGGTAGGAACGGGAGGAAAGACGAGGGTCGGCGATGAGGATGACCCCGCGGTCCGTGGGGGTGCGCACAAGCCTTCCCAGGCCCTGGCGGAGCTTCAACACCGCAAGGGGCAAAGAAAGCTCATGAAAATCGTTTTTTCCCTGGGCTCGGATCTTTTCGGCCTCCGCCTCCAGCACGGGTTCAGCGGGGTGGGGGAAAGGAAGCCGCGCCACCACCAGGATCTCCAGGTCCTTTCCGGGGAGGTCCACCCCTTCCCAAAAGCTCTCCAGTCCCAAAAGGATCGCCGGCGGGGGCATGGCCCGGAACCGCCTAAGAAGCTGGTCGCGCTCGCCGTCCCAGCCCTGGGCCAAATGGGGAACGCCCGCAAGGTGCCCACGGACGGCGGCGAGGGCCCGCCGGGCGGTGAAAAGGACCAGCACCTTCACCGGCGCCACCTCTACTACGCGCCGGAGGGTCAGGGCCAGGGCCTGGGGATACTCCGGGTCATCCGGCTCGGGAAGTCCGGCGAGGATGGCGATCCGCACCCGCTCGTAGGAAAAGGGCGAAGGCCAGGAATAAAACGGGGTTTCTTCAGGGAGGCCCAAGCGGGAAAGGAGGAAAGAAGAGCTTCCGGACACGGCCAAGGTGGCGGAGGTGAGGACGGCCGCGTTTACTTTCGGCCAAAGGTTTTGGGATAGCTCCTCCGCCAAATTCAACGGGGTGAGGCCCAGGGTCAGCTCCTCCTCCCGGATGAACCACTGCACCCACTCGCCCAGCCCTGGAGAAAGGACGCGCCCTAGCGTTTCCCTGTACTCAAGAACGCTCCCCAAAAGCTCCCCTTCCTCCTCGGACCGAAGGGCGCGGACGAGCTCCTCCAACGCCGCCACCAGCGGCCCAGCTCTTCCCAAAAGTAGGGAGCTTATTTCCGGCTTCAGACGGCCGCGGCCAGGAGGGATCACGGACTGCACGTAATCCCAAAATTCCCGATGGCTCGCGTTCACCTTCTCCTCCAGGGCCTTGATCCTCTCCGAGTCCAGCCGGCGAAGTTCGGCAAGGATCGCGGGCAGATCCCCGGGGCTGATCGCCAGGCTTAGGGCCTCCCGCAGGGCGTGGGGAAGGGCGTGGGCTTCGTCCACGATCAAAAAGTCGTATTTCCCCAAAAGCGCGTTTTCCGCGGCCAAATCCGCCCCAAGTAGTGCGTGGTTTACGACCACCAACTTTGCCGCCCGCGCTTCTTCTCGGGCGCGGCGGGAGGGGCATCTTCCCCAATGGCGGCAGCGCTGCCCCAAACAGCGCCAGGGCCGGTCGCGCAACTCCTCGATGAGCCAGGGCTCGTCCACGAAAGCGACCTCGTCCAAATCCCCGCTTCGGGCGGAAAAAACTCTAAGGGGTAAGAGGACGTCTTCGGGGACAAGGCGGCGCTCCATCTCCTCTAGGCGCCGGAGGCAGATGTAGTTTTCCCGTCCTTTGAGAAGGGCCCGCTCCACCTTTAGGCCAAGGTTTTCCTCAAGCCAGGGAAGGTCCTTTTTCCAAAGCTGGTCCTGCAAGGTGCGCGTGCGGGTGGCTACCACCGCCCGCCCCCCCTTTTGCAGGGCCAAAAGGAGGGGGATCAGGTAGCCGAAGGTTTTTCCCGTGCCGGGGCCGGCCTCCAGGAGCACCACCCTGCCTCCCTCCAGGGCTTTCGCCACCTGGGCCGCGTAATCTTGCTGTGTCTTCCGCAGAGAAAGGCCTTTTTCTCCAAGGCGGCGGAACGCCTCCTCAAGATCGCGGGGCAGGCGTGGGCGTAGGCGGGGGCGCGGCGGGGGCAAGCTCCAGCCCTCTGGCAAAATCTCGGCGAGCTCCTTTCGCGCGGAAGGGGGCCAAGAGCGCACCTCCTCCATGACCAAAAGGAGGAGCTTTCCCAAGGCCTCGGCCCGAACCCAGGGATCTGGGTCATCCACCAAAAGCCCGGTTTTTCTCCGCAAGGCCCAGAGGTCCGGGACATCCGGCCAAACGGCCCGGGAAAGTATGGAGAGGCTGAGAACCCCTTTCTCCCTGGTTTCCCAGGTCGCCCGCGGTAACGGCGGCCAAGGCTCCCCTTGTCCTAGGCGCTTTTGTTGCTCTTGGGAAAAGATTACCCCAGCTCGCTTGCCCGCAACTTCCGCAAAGGCGATAAACTCCACTATAGCCGGGAAAGGAGGTCAATCCGGCGGACCACGCCCACCAGGTGGCCCTCTTCGTCCACCACGGGGAGCTGCTTTAAGCCCCGCCTCAGCATGAGGTCGGCCACGTGGAGGTCGCTATCGTCCAGCCGGGCCACCACCACCTCTTTTTTCATGTACCGCTCCACCGGGTGGTTTTCGATTTCCCGAAGCTTCCTCGCAAGCCGGTCAAGACTAGGGAGGAAGGAGGCGGAGTGGAGCATGTCCACGTATTCCGGGACGAGGGCCCGGATGATGTCGCGCTCGGAGATGATGCCCACCAATTTCCCTTCCTCATCCACCACGGGGAGGGAGGAAAGCCCAGAATTTTCCAGGATTTTTATGGCCCGGGCCACAGGGGTATCCCGCTCCACCGCGCTCAGGTCGCGGCGCACAAAGTCCCGCACCTTCATTCTTTCCCCCTGAATTGGACCTCTATTTGGGCAAGCTCCTCGGCGATCTTCTCCTTTTCCAAACAGAGTTTTTCGTCCACCTTTGCCGAGGCCACGGCCGCGGCCATCCCATATTTGACGCTTTCCACCAAATCCATCCCTTGCTTCAAGCCCACGAGGATTCCGCCCACCAGGGCGTCGTCGGCGCCCACCACGTTGCGGAAAGCGCTGGGCGGTACTTTTCCTTCGAATTCCCAGACCCCATCAACGCTCACGAGGACATCCCCGGTCAAATGATGGGAGATAAGGCAAGAGGAGGCGCCCTGGGCGATGGCGTGGCGTCCAGCGGCGACCACCTCTTCCTTTGTGCGCAGGGGCATATCCCCAAAGCGCAGGGTCTCTCGCACGTCCGGCTTCACCAGAAATGGGCGTTCTTGGAGGGCGCGGAGCATGGGCTCCCCGCCGGCGTGCACCACCACCGGCACCCCCCGCGCCCGGGCTCTCCGGGAAAGTTCTTGGTAAAAGTCCGGGGGAACCCCGGGAGGAAGGGCTCCGGCCAAAACCACATAATGGGCACGAAGCAGCATCCGCTCGTACTTGCGAAGGAAGATCTCCAGGGCCTCTTTGGGGATGCGCGGCCCCTCCTCGTGGATGTGGATGGGGTGATATCCCCGTCCTTGCACGATCAACACCACGTTTATGCGGTTCTCCTCCTCGATCCACACGAAGTTCGCGCCCACCCCGCGGGCCAAGACATCCCGCAAGATGATCTGTCCGGTGTGCCCGCCCAAGAAACCCATGGCCACCGTGTCGATCCCGTGGGCGGCAAGGAAAACGGAGACGTTGATCCCCTTCCCCCCGGCGGAGGTCATGGATTTTTCCGCGCGGAGCGCGCTTTTTTCCTCAGTGAGTCCAAGGTCATCCGGGAGATCCTCTAGCCAATAGAACTTGTCCAGGGCTGGGTTTGGGGTGACGGTAAGGATCATGCCACCCTCTCTTTTACCCCGCCGAGGAGGGCCGCGGGCGTGGCCGCAGTCACTTCCACCTCCACTAATTTCCCCACCAGATCCGGCCCACCCGGGGCCAAAACGGTGCGGAAGTCCCTGGTCTTCCCCATCACCATCCCCTTCTCCGGAATGTATTCCTCCACGAGGACCTCCACACTTTCCCCGATGCGCTCTTTGTGCAATTCCAGCGCGATTTTACGCGTGAGGTTCAATACCTCCTGGAGCCGGCGCGCTTTTTCTTCCTTCGGGATTGGATCGCCCAAAGGCTCTGCCGGGGTGTTGGGACGAGGGGAGTAGGCGGCCACGTACACCGTGCCGAACCGCACCTCCTCGATGAGGGAGAGGGTAGCGGCGAAGTCCTCCTCTTCTTCTCCGGGGAAGCCCACGATCACGTCGGTGGTGATGTTCACGTTGGGGATGGCCTTCTTGATCCGCTCAACAAGGCGAAGGAATTGGTCCCGGGTGTAGCCGCGGCGCATGGCCCGGAGTATCCGATCGCTTCCGGACTGCACGGCAAGGTGCACGTGCTCACAGACGTTTTCCACCTCGGCCACCGCAGCAATGGCCTCTTCAGTCATGTGCGCCGGGTGAGAGCTGGTGAAGCGCACCCTGGGGATCGGAATTTTTCCGATTTCCCAAAGCAATCGCGCGAAGTTTGTCCCGTCCCGGAGGTCCAAACCGTAGGCGTCGACGTTCTGGCCAAGGAGGGTCACCTCAAGGTAGCCCTTTTCCGCGAGCTCCCGCACCTCGGCGAGGATTTCGGGCATCGGCCGGGAGCGCAGTGGCCCTCGGACATTGGGGATGACGCAGTAGGCGCAGGAATGGGAACAGCCTTCGGCGATGGTCACATATGCCTGAAACGGGCTTTTCCGCAGGGCCGGAAGGCGCTCCAGTTCCAGGGGCTCAGGCAAAAACGCCGGGCGTTCGCCCCGTTGAGCTTGGGCGATGATTTCTGGGAGATGGCGCAGGCCGGTGGTGCCGAAGGCGAAGTCCGCCTGGGGGCAAAGGGAGAAAATCTCCGTCCGGCGGCCTTGAGGCATACATCCTCCCACGCCGATGAGGACTGGCCGTATCCGCTTGAGCCGGGCAAGCTCGGCCACCCGGCTTATCACCTTGTCCTCGCTTTTTTGCCGAACCATGCAGGTGTTGAGGATGATTACGTCCGCGTCCTCGGGCCTATCCACAATGGTGTATCCTGCCTCGGCCAGCACCCCGGCGATCTCCTCGCTTTTGTGGTGGTTGAGCTGGCAACCCCAGGTGAGAATGCAAGCGCGCATCACTTTGATCCTATCCGTTTTGCTTTTCCCCACAACCCTCCCTTTGGGTATCATCCTTTCGTGCCGCTTCGCCTGGATAGGTACTTATTGCGGGAAATCCTGCCGCCGTTTTTCGTGGCTCTGTTAGCTTTCCTTGTCTTCATTGGGCTTGAGCTCATCCTCTCCCTTTCCGATGCCCTCTTTGCCCGCGGTGTTTCGGCGGCAGTCCTCCTTCGCCTCCTTTCCTATAAGCTTCCCAACATCTTAACGTTGGCCGCTCCGGCTGCCGTCCTTTTGGCCACTTTTCTTGCTCTGGCTAGGCTGGCCTCGGACCGGGAGCTTTTGGCCTTCCAGGCCCTCGGCTATTCCCTGCGCCGCCTTCTTTTCCCCTTTTTGGCCTTCGGCCTTATTGTCAGCGCCCTTTCCTTTGCCTTCTCCGAGCTTGTCGTTCCCAATGCGGAGGCCAGCTATCGCCGGGCCCTTCTCGGCCTCCTTTACCGCAGCCCTGCCCCCCTTGTTCAGGAAAATGTTTTCTTTCGCGGCCCAAAAGGGGAGCTTTTCTACGTGGGACGCTACATCGGGGGGAAGGCGGAAGAGGTGGTGGTCTACGATCTTGCGGGCCAACTTTATCCGCGCAGCTCTTTCCCCGCGGTGATCACCGCTAAAGAGGGGCGTTTTTCCTCGGGAAATCTTCTCCTGCGGGATGGCAGGGTGCTTCATTTCGGGCCTGCAGGAGAACTTACGGAAATACTGGGGTTTAAGGAACTGTCCCTTGCCGTTGGGGAGGGGGTAGAGGAGGCGATTTTGGGGAGCCGCACCCCTAGCGAGATGTCCACCCGGGAGCTGCGCCAGCGCATCGAGCTTCTTAGGAGAAGTGGGGTGGATGTCCGCGATCTCCTTGTGGAGTACCACGGAAAACTGGCCGTAGCTGCGGCGGCCTTCGTGTTTGTTTTTTTTGGCGCCCCCCTGGGCGCCATCCTTGGGCACCGCGGCCGGGCCTTGGGGATGGTGGTGGGCTTTCTCCTTGCTGCTGGGGCCCAGGCCCTTTTCCTCTGGGCTCGCACCCTCGCCCGGCGGGGTTTCCTCCCGCCGCCCCTGGGCGGCTGGCTTCCCCACTTGGTGTTCGGCACACTGGGCCTTCTCCTTTTCCTCGGCGCGGATCGCCTGCGCTTCCGCGGCCTCCTCCTTTTTGCCCTCCTTGGATTCATGGGCTTTGCTTCCCCGCCGTTTACAGAGCTTGTGGCGGAGGAATTGGTCGTGGAGGCCGAGGGAACAGCATTTTTAGCCACGAAGGCCCAGCTTCTTTTGGCAGACTACACCATCACCGCCGAGCGCCTCTCCCTTAGGGAGGAAGAAAATTGGCTTCTTGAGGCCTGGGAGACGAACGTGACCTCCTCTGACTCCACTGTGCGCGCGAAATTTCTTACCGCCTATCTTACTAAAGACGGTGCTCTTACCTCGGCTAGACTCCAAGATTTTTCCGGCGAAGTGCAATTCCGCGGGCCGGAGAAGGAAGAGAAGCTGATCTTCTCCGCCGGAGATGGGGAGGTGGAGTTTGAAGAGGGCGCTATCGTTCGCGTGCTCGGAAGGGATGTGACCTTTACCACCTGTCCCTGCGCCGAAGGTGCGCCATATTTGATCCGCGCGCAGGAGTTTTTGCTCATCCCGGAGAAGTGGCTTTTTGTCCAGGGCCTTCGGGTGGACTCCTTCGGCTATCCCATCGTTTGGCTTCCCATTTATGCGGCGCGGCTGGGCGAGGAAAGCGTCCCTTTTTTGCCGGAGGTGGGAAGTTCCCCGCTGGGCTGGTTTTTGCGCTGGTCCTTTCCCTGGAGTCCTTTTGAAGGA
>JACIWL010000020.1:9022-20826 GCA_014360995.1 Candidatus Bipolaricaulota bacterium
CTCCTTTGGCTGGGATTTTCTGGCCCAAAATTTCCTTCCTGCCCGCTGGGCCGTAAAAGGGCCGAACTTCACCCTCACCTTCGCCTTTCAGGTTCTGCCCTTTTCCCTTTCGCGGGCAAGATGGGAGGGCGCCCTTAATGGGCGGGGCTGGTCCGTTCGCTTCTCTGGAGGTCTTTCCAGCTCGGCTTGGGAGGATGTAATTATGCGGGGGCAAGCTAGTGGAGAAGGGTGGCAGGTGGAAGGGGGGCTGCGCCTCGGTCTCCCCCAAATCTCCCTAAAGCGCCTGGCCCTCTCCGCGCAAGCCATGTGGGGTGCGGAGTGGAGCTTGGCCGCGGCCGGGGAGTTCGACTTCGCAAGCGGCAGTTTTGTCCAATTTGAGGCCGGTATTTTCCGGACTTTCCTGGGCTGCCTCCGGGTGGGATTAACCTTCTATCTTGGGGGTTTTCGTCTGAGCGTGGATATCCCAGCTTTCCCCGCGGCCAAGGTGCAATTCGCGCCCCTGGACGAGGGCCTTCGCCTGGGTGGGCTATAATAAGAATGTGAGGAAGCGCGAATGCATTCCCGATTGGCTTACGGCCAGCCGTATTCTCATTGCCTTGGCCATCTTGGCCCTCATCCCGTTTGGGCCAAGGGCCCTGGACGCTGTGGCCGCGCTCCTCCTTTTGGGTTGGACCACGGACATGGTGGACGGCCGCCTCGCCCGCCGCTTTGAGAAAGGGCCAAGCTGGCTCGGCGAGCACGATTTTCAGATCGACATGATCATGGTCCTCGCTTCCGCTATCTTCCTCACCACTACTGGCCTTGTCCCCGCGGAGGTGGGCCTCCCCTACATCTTTGGGGCCCTCCTCATCTCCCTCTATACCTTGCGCTTTCGGGACTTCCTCAAGTTCAAGTCGGTCACGATGCTTCTGGCCTTCCCCTGGGTGTTCACCCCGTTTATCCTCGCCCTTTTCCACGCTCCGGTAGCGGCGTACGCCGGGCTTATTTGGATGATCTTGGCCCTCCTCTTTGACTGGCGGCGGTTCTTGGGGGTGGTGGGAGATTTCCTCGCCGGGGCGCGGGCCTACTTCCGCCGCTAAATGAGGCGGGGGAAGGGCCGGCCCAGGTGGTTGTAAGCCCGCTCCGTGGCCACCCGTCCCTGGGGAGTTTTTCTGATGAACCCCAAAGCAATTAGATAGGGTTCGTAAAGCTCAGCGATGGTCTCCGGGTCCTCGCCCAGGGCGGCGCTTAGGGTCTCCAGCCCCACCGGGCCTCCATCGAACCTATCGATCATGACTTCAAGGATCCGGCGGTCCAATTCGTCCAACCCCTCCGCATCGATTCCCAGCATCTGCAGGGTTTCCCTGGCCACGGCGAGGGTGATGGTGTTCGTTCCCTGGACCTGGGCCACGTCGCGGGCGCGGCGAAGGAGTCTGAGGGCGATGCGCGGGGTTCCGCGGGCCCTTGTCCCCAGCTCCCAAGCCGCCTCTGGCTCTATTTCCACCCCTAGCCTAGGCGCGGCACGACGCACGATTTCCGCGAGCTCCTCCGGTCGATAAAACTCCAGCCGGAACACCACCTCGAACCGGTCCCTAAGGGGCGTGGTGAGAAGTCCCTCCCGCGTAGTGGCCCCAATCAGGGTGAAGGGGGCCAAGGAAAGCTCAATGCACCGGGCATGGGGCCCCTCGCCCAATACAATGGGCAGCTTCCAGTCCTCCATGGCCGGGTACAGGATCTCCTCCACTTGGGGCCTAAGGCGGTGGATCTCGTCCACAAAGAGAATGTCGCCCGGGGAAAGATGGGTGAGGATGGCGGCGAGATCCCCGGGCCGCTCCAGGGCCGGCCCGGAAGAGACCTTTATTTGCACTCCCATCTCGTTGGCGATGACGTGGGCAAGGGTGGTCTTCCCCAGCCCCGGTGGAGAAAGGAGGAGCACGTGATCTAAGGGCTCCCCCCGGGCCTTGGCCGCCTGGATATACACCCGCAGCCTCTCCTTCACCTTCTTTTGGCCCACGAATTCCTCGAGGGTCCGGGGACGCAGGGTGCGCAGCTGCGGCTCCAACACATCCTGCCGCGGGTCCACCCAACGGGAAGACATCTTGAAAGCATTGTAGCCAGGGCCCCCGGGGAAGATCCAGTTTGTCTTCGCCCTTCCTTTTCCTTAAAATGCAAAAGATGCGGGCTTTCTTGGTGTTTTTGGTGGCCTTGGGCTTTTCCGGCTTCGCTCAGCTCTTTGAGCTTAGCGCCCTGGACTGGTCTCCCGACGGAACCTTCCTCATCGTTGTGGCGGATGGCCAACTTTTTCTTTCTTTGGCCCCGGCATTGACCGGTCTTCGGCCCATCTACGCGGGGATGGAAACGGATTGGGTGCGCTTTGGGCCAGACAATTGGTTCATTTTCGCTTCCCCGGTGGAGGGCGGTTTTGCCCTCTGGCGCGGGTTTCCCGACGAGAGAGACCCAGAACTCCTCTACCAGAGCGTGCACCATATCTCTTGGCCCACCGTTTCTGCGGACGGACTCAAGGTGGCATTTGTGGAAGAGTGGAGCGAGCTCGTCGTTCTTGATCTGACCAAAGGGGAGCCCAGAACCGTCTTGGGAGGGGCCTGGCTTAAGGCCACGCCGGAATTTCTTCCGACCGGGCAGGCCCTCCTCTTTTCCGGGCTTTGGCCCAAGGAAGAGGAACCAAGCTGGGAGATCTTCTACCTTGACCTTACCACCCTCGATTTGATCCAGCTCACTTCGGACCCGTTTTTCAACTGGTGCCCGCGGGCCTCACCCGATGGCCTTTGGATCGCTTTTGTTTCCAATCGGGGTGGCGACCCAGACATCTGGGTCCTCCCCCTCATGGGCGGCCTACCTTTCCCCCTGACCCAGGACCCTTGGCTCGACGCCTTCCCCTGCTGGTCTCCGGAGGGTGGAGAGGTGGGGTACGCCTCCCTTCGGCTCGAGGGCTGGCAGTTCGTGCGGGCGGGGGCGTACTGAGGCCGTGGCCCGGGTAGTGGCCGTAGGGCGGTTCGACGGGGTCCATTTGGGTCACCAGCACCTCCTTTCCTTCGGAAAGGCCTTGGCTTCCGGAAAGGGCTGGTCCTTTTTGGCCTACACCTTCCCCCCGGAATTCCCCGCCCTCTTGCCCCTCTTCACAAAGCTTCACCTTCTTCGCCAGTTCGCCGACGAGGTGGAGGTGGTACCTTGGGAGAAGGTGCGCAATCTTTCTGCGGAGGAGTTCTTGAAAGAGGAGGTGGTGGGGCGTCTGGGCGGCCGAGCTTTGGTGATGGGGGAGGATCACCGCTTCGGGCGCGATCGCGCCGGAAGCCCAGAGCTAGCCCAGGCCCTCGGGAAGGAGCTGGGCCTGGAGGTACATGTGGTGCCTCCGTTCCGTTTGGGCGGGGAAATTGTGAGTTCTAGAAAAATTCGTGAGCTTATCAGTGCGGGGGAAGTGGAGAGGGCGGGGAAGCTTTTAGGGCGTGCTCCTATCCTCTTTGGCCGCGGGGTCAAAGGGGTAGGGTTGGCCAGGACTTTGGGCTTCCCCACAATCAACTTGGAGCTCGATCCCGTGTTGATTCGCCCAAAAGACGGGGTCTACCTGGCCTGGGCCTTCTGGCCCGGCGGAGGTGGCCCCGGCCTCTTCTACCACGGGAGGCGCCCCACTTTCCCAAACCTTCCCCCCTCCGCCGAGCTTCATCTTCTTTCCGCGCCTCCCGCCTCCCAGCCTGAGCTTTTGGAGATCCACCTCCTGCGGTTCCTGCGGCCGGACATGATGTTCCCTTCTCCGGAGGCCTTGGCGGAAAGGATCCGCCAAGACGTGGAAGAGGCCCGGCGCACCTTGACTCTTCTTGCCCCGCCGCGGCCGCTTTCGCCCGGGTTATAATGGGTTCGTGTACGTCCTTGCCATCGAAAGTTCCGGTCCTTTGGGTGGGGTTGGCTTACTTGGCCCGGAGGAAGTCCATGAGGTCATCGTTCCCCTTGGGCCTGGCCGCGGGGAAGTCCTCCCCGAGCTAGTGCGGGAGGTCCTTCGGCGGGCAAAGGTTGGCTGGGACTCCATTTCCCTCATCGCCGTGGATGTGGGGCCGGGGTCGTTCACCGGATTGCGGGTGGGATTGAGTCTGGCCAAGGCCCTCGCCCAGGTCCGCGGTCTTCCCCTTGTTCCCGTGCGGCAGACGGAGGCCGTGGGTTTGCCGTTGGCGGAGTTCTGGCCGGGGCGGGTTTGCGTTTGGATCCACGACCGCCGCGACTACGTGTATATGGGGTGGGTGGAGCGGGAGCGGGCCGGAATGGAGGTGGTGCTCCCCTTCCCCCAAGCCCTAGAGCGGGTGCGGGAGCGCCCTGGTGTTCTTTTAGCGGGAACGGGTGCAGTGCGGTTTGCCAAGGAGATCAAAGCCCAAGCGGAAAACGTTGTGCTTGCTCCTGCGCTTTCTTCCTATCCTCGGCCAATTGTGGTGGCGGAAATTGGGCAAATTCGGTATACTCGCGAAGGCCCAGGAAATCTTCTGGCACTGGAACCGCATTACGTGCAATAAGGAGGGCGGATATGGCTAGGGTGTGCGAGATCTGTGGTCGTGGTCCTGATTACGGCCGGAGTGTGTCCCACTCGGGAAAGCGCAGCCGGAAGGTGCGGGCCCCGAACCTTCAGCGGGTCCATGCGGTGATAGACGGGGTGCGCCGGAGAATCCGCGTGTGCACCCGCTGTCTTAAGGCCGGAAAGGTTCAAAAGGCGTAGGGAGGAGGGCAACAAAATTTGAGATGAAACTGGCGGCGAGTTTGGCCTGGGTATTCCCACCTTTTCTTTTTGCAACCGCCCAGGTCCTCACCGTTGGCCTCCTTGGCGCGCCGAGCGCCACCAATATCTGGGCCGGCTATGGCCTTTTTAGCACCATCTGGGACAAATTTGTCCTAGAAAGCCAGTTCTTGTCCTTGTTTTGGGCCGTGCCCCCTGCTTGGACCTGGCTTCCCCGCCTGGCCGAAGACTTTCCCAGCCCGTTTATCTGGGAGGACGGCTATTGGGTGGCCAGGGTGAAGCTTCGCCAGGATGTGCTTTGGTCCGATGGCACCCCCTTTTCCGCGGACGACGTGGTTTTTACCTTTGGCCTCCTTCTCAGCGAGTTCGATGGGCTGCGCCTGGCCTCCCTTTTCGGCGGCCGCTGGCCCATTTATTGCCCCGAATCCTTAGCCTTTGTGGAAAAAGTGGACGACTACCAGGTGAAATTCGCCTTCCTTCACCCCCCAACCCTTGGGGAATGGGCGTTTGGGGTTTTGGCCTGCCCCATCGTGCAGAGGGATTACTGGGAGCCCAAATTTCAAGCGGCCCTCCAAACGGAGGACCCAGCGGGCTCCCTCCTAGCCATTATCTCTGAAGGGGAGCCCGTTTTGGGCGGTTACCAGCTGGTGGCCTACGAGGTTGGTTCTTCTGTGGCTTTGGAGAGGAATCCTTTTTATTTCGCGTCCGGCGAGAGCATAACCCTGTACGAATGTGGCGGGGCCCGGGTGGAAAACCCCTCCCTTCATTATTCCCTCGACGCCTACTGCGCCCAAGGGGAGAAAGTGTGTGAGCTTGTGGAGGGGCCTTATTTTGAAAAAATCGTTTTCGAAGTCTTTCCCAGCGCGGAGGCGGCCCTTTCCGCGTTAAAAAATGGGGAAATCGCGGCGATTTTGGGCCCCGGCCTTTCCCCGGAGCATCTTGGGCAAATTGAAGATGAGAACGTGGAAATCGTCGGCAATCTGGGGCTGGAGTTCCTGTACCTTGCGTTCAACATGCGCCGGGAACCCATGAATCACCGGGCCTTTCGCGCGGCCCTGGCCACGCTGATCGATCAGGAAGTTTTGTGCGCGGAGCTCCCCGGAGACTTCGCTCCCATGTATGCTCCCTTGCCCAAGGCCAACGCGTTTTGGGCTAGTCCAAACGTTTCTCTTCCTAAAGAGGCTTCGCGCGCGGAGCGCGTTACAACGGCCGTGCGCGTCCTGAAGGAAGCCGGTTTTTCCTGGGACGCCGAGCCCAAGGTAGTTAATCCTGGGACGGACGTGGAAAAGATCGTGGGGGTATTGCCCGATGGGAGGGAAGTGCTAGCCCCCAGAGGCTTTAGGCTTCCCAGCGGTCAGTATTGTCCAGAATTGGAGCTTTTGAGTGTTTCCCCGGAGCGCGATCCAGTACGGGCTTTTGCCGCTTCTTTTGTGGCAAAGCGCTGCAAAGAGCTAGCCATCCCGGTCACTGTGAATTACTTGGGCGCCCAAGAGTTTTTGAAAAGGATATGGGGCCGGGACGGCTTTGATTTCGATCTTTATGTCTCCATATGGCCCATAGAGACCCTCGCTTTCCCCCACCACCTTTTCCTTTTTTGGCATTCTTCTCAAGATGTGCCTGGCGGATTTAATACCCCGGGCTATCGCAATCCCCTCTACGACCAACTTGCCGAGGCCTTCCTTGGCGCTCCCTCTCCTGCCGAGGCCCGGCTCTATGCCTTTGCTTTGCAGGAGATCCTCGTGGAAGACCTGCCCTACGTGTTTTTGGCCATCCCCCTGGTGAAAGAGGCCTATCGCCCGGACAAGGTAACCCTCCCCTACAAAAACGTGGTGGGCGGGCTAGGATATGCCTGGCCTGTAACTGTGATCATGCCGGCCGGAAAGAGGGAAGGAGAATGAGGGATGGCTGAAAGGCCCCGCGTGGGTGAACTGGTCTGGGCCAGGGTCCTGGAGCTTCTTCCCAATGGCGCTCTTTTGCAGCTAGAGGAAGAAGAGCAAGGTTTCCTCCCTATCTCTGAGGCCTCTGCAGAAGAGCTAAGTGTAGGGGCGGAGGTGGTGGTGAAGGTTATCGGATACGACCGAGCCAGCCGTCCCGTCCTTTCCATGCGCCGGGTATCTGAGGCCGACCGAGAAGAAGCCCAGTTCCACCGCGAGGCCTTGGAGTTTCGCAGCGTTCTCTCCGCCCGGGCTTTGCCCATTTCCGAGGAAAAACAGGCGGAGGAGCGGGTGGAGTGGCGTCTGGCCCGCTGGATTTCCCAGGCTGAGGGGGTTCTTCGGCGCCGCCGCAGCCGGCCCGCCACGGGCTTTTTGGAGGAAAAGGAGTGAAAATGCCAAAGGGGTTGGTGATCATCGACAAGGAACGCTGTAAAGGGTGCGGTTTATGCGTAGCCGCCTGTCCTTTCGGCGTTTTGGCCGTCACCTCCGAGCTCAACCGCTATGGGTACAACGTGGCTAAAGCAACTGCCCCGGAAAAGTGCACGGGATGCGCAATGTGTGCGCAGATGTGCCCAGATGCGGCGATCGAGGTCTACCGGATGGCGCCGGCCAAGGAGGGGGTATGAAGGTCCTCATGCGCGGAAACGAGGCCATGGCCGAGGCGGCCATCCGCGCCGGCTGCCGCTGCTACTTCTGTTACCCCATAACCCCTCAGGGAGAGCTCGTGGAGTACATGGCCCGCCATCTTCCCCGCCACGGCGGGGTTTTCCTTCAGGCCGAAAGTGAAGTGGCGGCCATAAACATGGTCTACGGCGCCTCCGCGGCCGGGGTGCGCACCATGACCTCTTCCTCCTCCCCCGGCATCTCCCTCAAGATGGAGGGGATCTCATATTTGGCCGGTGCCCGGCTCCCGGCAGTGATCATAAATGTTATGCGGGCTGGTCCCGGTCTTGGGAACATCGCCCCAGCGCAAGGGGACTACTTCCAGGCTACAAAAGGCGGCGGACACGGCGACTACCGCCTCATCGTCCTCGCCCCCTCCACGGTGCAGGAGGCGGCGGAATTGGTGATGCTCGCCTTTGACCTCTCCGATCGCTACCGTGTGCCGGCCATGATCCTCGCCGACGGCATGCTCGGCCAAATGATGGAGCCCGTGGAACTTCCCGCTCCCATCCCCCCGGAAAAGATCCCGCCCAAGCCTTGGGCCCTCACCGGAGCCAAAGGGCGCGCTCCAAATGTGGCCTCGAGCTTCGACCTTGATCCCTATCGCTTTCGGGAGATCCTGCGAGCCCTTTGGCAAACGTATCGGGAGATAGAAAAGAACGAGGTGCGGTGGGAAGAATACGAGACGGAGGATGCCGAGCTTGTGCTTGTGGCGTATGGCACGATGGGGCGGATCTGCCGGACGGTAGTGCGCCAGGCGAGGAAGGAGGGCCTTCCCGTGGGGCTTTTCCGCCCTATTACCCTTTGGCCCTTCCCTTACGAGCCCTTGCGAAAATTGGCCGAGCGGGTCCCTGTACTCTTGACGGTGGAGCTTTCCTCCGGGCAGATGTGGGAGGACGTGCGCTTGAGCGTGGAGGGGCGGGCCAAAACTCCGTTCTACGGGGAGCTTGGCGGGGTCGTACCCACCCCCCAAGAAATCCTGAGCGAGGTGAAAAAATATGTCCGTTAATGTGCAAATCCCGGCGGGCTATGTTCCTGTGTACACGCGGCCCAGATCCCTTTCGGAGGCGCGCTTCACTTACTGCCCTGGTTGTCACCACGGGATCATCACCAGACTTGTGGCCGAGGCCATCGATGAGCTGGGGATCCAAGAGCGCACGGTGGGGGTTGCCCCTGTGGGCTGCGCCGTCTTCCTTTACGAGTTTTTCCGCTGCGATTTTGCCCAGGCTGCCCACGGCCGGGCCTGCGCCGTCGCTACCGGAATCAAGCGGGCTAACCCCGAGCTCATCGTCTTTACCTACCAAGGGGACGGGGACCTTGCTGCCATTGGGACAGCGGAGACCGTCCATGCCGCAAACCGCGGGGAGAACATCACTGTGATCTTCGTAAATAATCAGGTTTATGGGATGACCGGCGGAGAGATGGCCCCCACGACCCTTCCCGGTATGCGCACTGTGACCACCCCCGAGGGGCGGGACGTGCGTGCGACGGGCTACCCCCTGCGCATGTCGGAGATGCTGGCTCAGCTCGATGGGCCAGCCTATATCACAAGGCAAGCGGTGTTCGACGTGCGGCATGTGCAGATGGCCCAAAAGGCCATCATCAAAGCTTTCCAAAACCAACTGGAGGGGAAGGGCTTTTCCCTTGTGGAGATTGTGGCGGCCTGTCCTACAAACCTTCATCTTCCCCCGGCGGAGGCCAACCGCTGGGTGGTCGAGCAGGCACTTAAATACTTCCCCTTGGGCGACCTCAAGGTGAGGGATTAAGGGGGCGGGAAATGGAGATCGGCGTGATTTTCGCCGGCTTTGGTGGGCAGGGGATCCTCCTTGCCGGGAAGGTTTTGGCCCGGGCCGCGATGGAGAGGGGTTTTGAGGTGACCTGGCTTCCCAGTTATGGCCCGGAGATGCGGGGCGGCACGGCCAACTGCACGGTGGTCATCGCCGATGAGCCGGTGGGCTCTCCCATTGTGGACTCCCCGGCTGTGCTTGTGGCCATGAACGAGCCGTCCTTGGAGCGCTTTGCCCCAAGAGTTTCTCCCGGCGGAGCGATCGTCGTCAATTCTTCCCTTGTTTCGCAAAGAAAGGAGCGGGCGGATGTGAAGATGGTTTTCATCCCCATGAATGAGATTGCCCAAGAGCTGGGAGAGCCCCGCTGTGCGAACATGGTGGCTTTGGGGGCCACGGCCAAAATTCTCGGACTTTTTCCCCTAGAGGCGGTCATTGCCGCCATGGAGGAGGAGCTCGGGGCGCGCGGCCGGGAAAAACTCCTCAAGATCAATCGGAAAGCCCTACAGCGCGGTTATACGCTTGTCTCCTGACCCATTGCCGTCCAACTGCTGACAAGCTATAATGAACGACAAGCTTTAGCAAAGGAGGTGATGGGAGGAGTAAAAAGAGAAATTTATAGGGTTTTAAGCTGGACACTTGGTCTTTGAAAAGGAGGGCATGCATGAAAAAATTTTTGGGTTTGGTTTTAGCATTGGGGGTTGTGGTTTTTCCAGTCCTGGCGAGCTTTACCCTCGCCGACTTTGAGCGGATGGCCTCCAAGGATCTCATCCCCGAGATTCGCCTTGCCGCTGGTTATGCCCTTGTGAATCAATATGCAGCCACCAAAACCGAGGCTGAGCTTTTGGCCCTAGCGCAAAACGGAGCCACGGAGGCCCTGCGGCTGGCGGCATCGCTGGCCTTGAGTCAAAAGTGGTTGGGAGCCGGTAAAACTCGCGATGAGCTCATGGAGATCGTCACCACGGGGTCCACCCCCGAGGTGCGGGCTGCGGCGGTGACCGCGCTCACCGCGATCCTCATCGCTGATAGCGCCGATGCTCTTCTTGATTTGGCTAAGAGTGGGGCCACCGAGGAGTTGCAGTACGCGGCTGGGAAAGTTTATCTCCAGAAAATCCGGGCAAGGTTGGACCGCGCCATGCTGGAAGAGATCTGCAATGATGAGACTTTACCCGCGGGTTATCGCCGAGCCGCGGCGGAGGTCCTAGCCGGTTACTTCCTCTTCCCTCCCACCCAAGCTCTGTCTCGTGCGGAACTGGAAAAGTTGGCTATAGAGAGCAGCAATTCTTACATTCGTTACGCTGCGGCCTATGCCTTGGTCGATTTCCTTGTGGAAGAGTCAGCCGAAGCTTTGTACAAGAAAGTGGTGGCCATGTTCTTGGATCCGAAGGTGAGCGCCGAGTACCGTTGGGCTTATGCGCGGGCGTTGGGTGTCAAGTGGGCAGCTAGTCTGTAAGGTGTTCGGGAGGTGAAAGGGATGAAGAGACTCGCGATAGTTTCGGCGGCGTTTGCGTTAAGCTTGTTCTTCGCCCTGGCTCAGGAGTACAAGGTTGTTCCTTTGGGCCAAGGCGAGTGGAAGGATTTCACGATCGGGAAATACGGGGGTTATCTAGTGGTGGGAAGCCTGGATAACCCTAAGACCTTCAACCACCACATCGCCCAGGAAACTTCCTCTACCGATATCACCAGGATGCTCCACGCCGGTCTCACCGAGGTGAACCCCATCACGGACCAGGTTGAGCCTGGCCTGGCCAAGTCCTGGGAGATTTCCGAGGACGGCTTGGTCATCACCTTCTATCTCCGCCGGGGACTGCAGTGGTCGGATGGCGAGCCGTTCACTGCTGACGACGTGGTGTTCACCTTCAACGGGGTCATCTTCAACGAGGACGTCCGCACCGACTACCGGGACGTGCTCTTGGTGGAAGATAAGCTCCCCACCTGCGAGAAGGTGGATGACTACACGGTGCGGTTCACCCTGCCTGCGCCGTTCCGGCCGTTCCTCCGGCAGATCCGCGGAGCCATCTACCCGGCCCATAAACTCCAGCACCTTTCCCGCGTGTACAACCCCGATGCCGATCCGGAGGCCCTCAACTCCGTGTGGGGCGTGGACACCCCGCCCGAGGAGATCGTGGGCATGGGTCCGTTCAAGCTCAAGGAGTTCATCCCTGACCAGCTCGTGGTCATCGAGCGCAACCCCTACTACTGGAAGGTTGACCCTCAGGGGAACAAGCTCCCCTATTTGGACGGGGTGAAGTACGTCATCGCCTTCAGCTTGGACACCATCATGCTCAAGTTCCGCAACGGCGAGCTTGATGTGTATGCGCCGCGGCCGGAGGACATCGCCACCCTCAAGGCCGAGGCTGCCCAGAAGGGGATTAAGATCCTAATCGACCCGACAAAACCGCTCTTCGGCACCACTTGGATTGCCTTCAACCAGGACTGCCCGAATGAGAAGCTCCGGGAGTACTTCCGCATGGTGGAGTTCCGCCGGGCCATGTCCCACTTGGTCGATCGCAAGACCATCATCGACAACGTGTACCTGGGCCTGGGTGTGCCTCAGTGGAGCCCGGTCTCCATGCTCTCCCCGTTCTACTATCCGGATGTGCCCAAGTACGACTACGATCCGGAGGCTGCGGCTCGCCTGCTTGACCAGATCGGCCTCATCGACCGCAACGGCGATGGTTGGCGCGACTTCCCCGATGGCACCACCTT
>JACIWL010000021.1 GCA_014360995.1 Candidatus Bipolaricaulota bacterium
AACATCTTCATCCGCACCTTCTTTTACTGGGCTTCAGTCCAGGCAAGAAGGGCTGAGGCCTTAGCCCCGGCGAAGTGGTAGTCCGAGCGCATCGGCGGCCACTCGATCCTGACCTTGAAACCTTGGGAACCGCATTGGGAGAGAAGATCCGGCGGAAGCTCTAAGGCGCCGTAGGCGGCGTAACCTACGCCCTTGGAGTCCCCGGGAAATTAAGGGAGGAACGGGTTTTTCAAGTCCACGAAAGAGGAGAAAATGTTGGTCCCATCCAAAGCCAGGACTTGGACAATCACCCGGGCGCTGTAGCCACTTCCCCCGTTGGTCTTGTTGGTCACAAGCAAGGACAGGTTGATCGCCGCTTCCTGTACTCTGCCCACGTCGTGGGTCGGACTCCATTGCCACTCCAGGTACTGTCCCGGACTTCGGCACCAGTGGTTTCCTTCGATTAGGACTCCATTCGATGCAAACGCTGCTGGTCCCGCTGTCCTCAACTTTGCTGCCCCAGCCACGCCGCTCCCAATGCGGAGGGCTAAGCTCTCCTTGTTGAAGGCCATATGAGGGCCAGCCGGATCGACCCGTTCTGCCTTAACCGTTAACCTTCCCCCTGCTAGCCCAGGGGTATCCCGAGGGGTCTTCACAATCCCTCGGCATGTGTATCCCACTGGATCATCCGGGGTCGACACGTGGGGCAGGGTCACAATCTCGGCCAGGAACACCCCTCCCATCATCCCCGCCCCCGGGAATCCGTAAGCCAGGCGAAACGTGGCCGAGATTCCCGCGGTCCACCCATCCCCGAGGTGGCCAGGCATGTGATCTCCAGTTCCAAGTCTTCAGTGCCAGCGGGGATTCCTTCGAACGTCCACCAAGCTTCGTGAGTCAGCCCAGGATCTCTCAGCCAGTACCACCCGTGGATGAGGTCCCCGTTGGATTGGAAAGACACGGGTTGTAGATTTTGACCCAGGGAAATTGCCGGGACGCCCAGCACAAAAAGCGACAATTGCTACTGCGAACTTCCGATCCTATCCCCCCTTCCCTGATCGGACCAAGCGGGGATAAGGTCAAGAAATCCTTCGCAAAGAGGCCCGCTCCCCCTCCACCCCAACCAGAGAGCACCATCGTAAGAGAGTATCCTGATATGTCAAGTAAGACTTGGTGAGCCAAGTAGTCGGCTTTTTTACACTCTGCAGGCCTGAATAAGGAAAGGGCTCTATTCCCCGAAACTTCCGAAGCCCTGGCGGCAATAGCCGTTTAGGAAGTCGCGCCCGGAGATGCAGCGGCAGCCCGCAGGCTGAAGCTCGAGGATCTCGATCAGACCCTTCCCTGTGGCTACAAGAAGCTTGTCGCGCCGGGGAAGGACACAGCCCGGAGGCCCGGCCTTCGTTTCCCCCTCCACCACCTTCGTGCGCAGGATTTTCACAAGCTCCCCTTGCCAAGTGCTGAACGCCCCGGGTTTTGGGGAAAGGCCGCGCACAAGGTTGTGGATGCGCCAAGCTTCCCACTCCCACCGGATCCTCCCATCCTCCCGATGAAGCTTGGGAGCTAGCGGCCCATCCGGAGGCTGGGGTTTAGGTTCTATTTCCCCTCGCCATAACTTCTCCACCGTTTCCACCGCGAGCTCCGCGCCCATTCGGGCAAGTCTTTCCTCAAGTTCACCAGCGGTTTCCTCTGGGCCGATCTCCGTGCGGCGCTGAAGGAGAATGGGGCCCGTGTCCATCCCCTCGTCCATGAGGAAAGTGGTGACGCCGGTCTCTCTTTCCCCGTTGATGATGGCCCAGTGGATCGGAGCCGCCCCCCGGTATTTGGGGAGGAGGGAGGCGTGGACGTTTATGCACCCAAGCCGCGGCAATTTCAGAACAACCGGGCGGAGAAGCTGCCCAAACGCCACGGTGATCAGAAGATCTAACGCTAAAGAACGCAGGACTTCCACACACTCCGGGCTATTTATGGACTTGGGCTGAAGACAAGGGAGCCCAAGTTCCGCGGCGGCCACCTTCACCGGAGGCGGGGTGAGCTTCAGTCCTCGACCAGCCGGCCGATCCGGCTGGGTGATGACAAGAAGGACCGAAAAACGCTCCGCCAGCGCCCGCAGGCTGGGAACGGCAAATGAGCTTGTCCCGGCAAAAGCTAAGCGCGGACCTGTACCGCTGAAGGCACACCTTCCTTTCGACCCTGCAGCTCCCGAAAAACGCGGAGGACCCGCTGCCGCTCGCTTGCGGAAAGATGATCGATGAATAGAACGCCATCGAGGTGATCGAGCTCATGCTGAAGGAGACGGGCATTGAGATCTTGAACCTCGAGGATGTGGCGCTTTCCTTCCTCGTCCTGGTACTCCACCCGGACCGCCTTGGCCCGGGGGACCTCGGCCCAGACTCCGGGAAGGGAAAGACAGCCCTCTTCTTCCACGACGATTTCCGGGGAACGCCAAAGGATGCGGGGGTTTAGGATGACGATGGGGGCAGGGTCCCCGTGGTCTTCCTTTTCTTCTAGCCGAATAATGGCCGCGCGGTAAAGGAGCCCGATTTGGTTGGCCGCGAGCCCAAGCCCCTCGATGCGGGCAAAGGCCCCGCGCAAAGCCTCGGCCGCAGCCCAGGCCTCCGGGCTACCCGGCCGCACAGGATGGGTGGGCTTCCGCAGTATGGGATCAGGATAGATGCGAACCAACTTGGCCTCCTCCTTTTGGGGTTTATTATAAGCAAGCTGTGACAAGGACAAGGGCGCAGGACCTGGCGGAACGCGTAGCTCTAGTGCGCAAAGTGATCGAACTGGAGCGCAAAAAGGGCTTCACCGATAAATCCGCGGTGGGCGGGCTGGAGGCCCTGGTGCGCCGGAATCTCCCGGAGGCCGCGGCCGTCGTGGCCGGCTACGGACAAATGACCGAAGAAGAAAGGGCCAGGGCCCTCCAGCGCTTGGAAGAGCGCTTAGAAAAAATCCTCCATGGCAATGCCCTCCTTACCCTGGAGAGTCCCATCCGCTACGCCCCAGGCGTTGGGGAAAAACGCGAAGCCCTTTTCCAAAGGCTTGGGATTCACACAGTGGAGGACCTTCTCACCTTCTTCCCGAAACGCCTTGAGGACAGAACCCAGCTTCGCCCGATAAAGGACCTTCGGGACGGAGAAAACGCGCTGGTGGAAGGGGTCCTTCGGGCGAAGTCCAAAGTGAAAGTCAAACCCAATTTGGAGCTGGTGAAGGCGGCGGTGGACGACGGAAGCGGCATCCTCTTTGGAGTCTGGTTCAACCAGCCCTGGATGTGGGACCAGCTAGAGCAAGGGCAGCGCTATTCCCTCTATGGCAAAGTGGAGATCCGATTCGGCGAGATCCAGATGGAAAACCCCGTGTGGGAGAAGGCCGGGGAGAGGGAACAGACCGGCCGGTTCGTCCCCATTTACCCGAGCACGGAGGGGTTATCGCAGAGTGTGCTTCAGGGGGTGATCCGCCGGACGCTGGCCCGGGTGGGGCCGCGCATCAAGGATGTGTTGCCCCAGGAAATCCGTGAGCGCCATGGGCTCCTATCAAGGCGGGAGGCCATCCAGAAGATCCATTTCCCTGAGAGCCTTGCGGAGTTTGAGAAGGCCCGGGAGACCCTGGCTTTCGAGGAGCTTTTCCTCCTTCAGCTTGGGCTCGTCCTCCACCGCAAAAGGGAGAGTGCCGGGCGCGCCATCCAGCCAAACCCAGAGTGGCTGAGGATCTTTGTGGAAAACCTCCCCTATTCCCTCACCCCTTCACAAAAAAGGGCCATTGTCCATATCGAGGCCGATCTGCGTGCGCCCTACCCCATGCTCCGGCTCCTCCAAGGCGATGTAGGAGCGGGGAAGACGGTGGTGGCGGCGGCGGCCTGCGCCATGGTCGCCTCCGCCGGGGCCCAAGCCGCGGTGATGGCCCCCACAGAGATCCTCGCCGAACAGCACTTCTTCGTGTTCCAGGAGCTCCTTCGTCCCCTCCCAGTGAAGGTGGGGCTTTTGAGCGGGGGATTGAGCAAAAAAGAGCGGGAGGAACTCCTTTCCCGCATCGCTAAAGGGGAAATCCAGGTGGTGGTGGGAACCCATGCCCTTCTTGAGGAAGACGTGGAATTCAAGGATTTGGCCCTAGCCGTGATCGACGAACAACACCGCTTTGGGGTGATCCAACGCGCGGCCCTGGAGAAAAAAGGAAAGGGGACAAACGTGCTGGTGATGTCCGCAACCCCTATTCCCCGCACGGTCGTTCTCACGGTTTACGGGGAATTCGAGCTTTCTGTCCTTGAGGAATTGCCCATCCCCCGGCGCAATGTCAAGACCCTTTGGGTGTCGGAAGCGCGACGGGAAGAAGTTTATGGGGAAGTAGCTCATCGCCTGGCCCGCGGGGAAAAGGGGTACGTGGTCTTCCCCCTTGTGGAGGAGTCGGAGGAGTTGGATCTGCGGGCGGCCACCGTGGCCTACGAGGAGCTCCGCGCCAGGTTTGGGGAGGTCGTGGGGCTTTTGCACGGGCGCATGCCTTCCGAGGAAAAGCGCGCCACCATGGCGGCGTTCCGGGAAGGAAGGATTAGGCTCCTTGTGGCCACCACGGTGGTGGAGCTTGGGCTCGATGTTCCCGATGCCACGTTTCTGGTGATCGAGCATGCCGACCGGTTTGGACTGGCCCAACTTCATCAGCTCAGGGGGCGGATCGGCCGCCAAGGCCAGGATGCCGTCTGCTGGGCCCTGGCCGACCCCACCACCGAGGAGGCCAGGGAACGCCTCACCGCCTTCCGGGACCTCGCGGACGGGTTTAAGATCGCCGAGGCGGACCTGCGCATCCGCGGCCCGGGGGACCTCCTGGGGACAGCCCAACACGGGTTCATCTCCAAGTTCCGAGCCGCGGACCTCGTGCGTGATTTGGGGCTTTTGGAGCGGGCAAGAACCGAGGCTAAAAAGCTTGCGGAAAAGGGTGTTCCGCCGGAACTCGTGGCCGAGGTGGAGCGCCGCTTCGGCGCGGATTTGGAGCTATTGGGGGTTTGAATGATTGATGAAAAGGTGATGGTCAAGGTGGAGGCGTTGGCCGGGCTTAGGCTCACCCCGGAGGAAAGGGAGCGTTTGCGGGCGGACTTGGAGAAGATCCTGGCCTACTTCCAAAAGCTTGGGGAGGTGCTGACGGAGGGCGTCCCGCCCTTTTCGCCCCTCCCCGGAGTGGTAAACGCGTTCCGCGAGGACGAGCCCGCCCCTTCCCTTCCCCAAGAAGAGGCCCTGAGAAACGCCCCGGAGAAGGAGGACGGGTTCTTCGCCGTGCCTCCCCTTTTCCCCTCATGAGGGAAAACCCTGTCCGCGCGGGAGCGGCTTGGGCCATAAAGCGGAGCCGCCTGGTCCGGCTGGACCCCGAAGGCTTAGAAAGCCTGGCCGAGGAGCTCCTTTCCCTTCCCGATCCCGTTTGGGTCAGCCGCTACCACTTTTTGGGGGATGAGGAATTGACCCTGCGCTACCTTCTTGTTTTGGACGCGCTGAACTTCTGTTTTTGGCCGCCTGCGGGCTTTCCCGAGCACCCAGGAAAAGATAGATGGGCTGTGACCGGGCCGGAAGGAGAAAGGCTCACCGGGTACTATGCATTAAGTTTCTCCCTGCGGCGCGTAGCCGAAGATTTTCCTGCCTTTTTCTCCCCGGAAAATTTGGCCAATATCACTTTGGAAAAGGTGCGGGAGGTCTTGGGGGAAATCCCCCTTATTTCCTGGCGTGTGGCGGCGATAAGGGAGGTGGGAGCTCTTCTTCTTCGGTTTTGTTCGGCCGCCGCGTTTTTTGCCGCGGCGCGGAACTCCGCTCCTAAACTCGTGGAGCTTCTCACCGCCCACCTCCCCATGTTTCGGGATGCCGCCCTCTACCACGGCCGCTTGGTCCCGTTTCATAAGCGGGCGCAGATCCTCGTCGCCGATCTTTGGGGGACCTTTGGGGGGAGGGGGCCCGGGGCCATCCACGACCTTTGCTGGCTCACGGCCTTCTCCGACTACAAGCTCCCCCAGATCCTCTGGGCGCGTGGCGCCCTCCGGCTCCATCCTGCTTTGGCCGAGGAAATAAAAAGAGGGGAAATGATCCCCCGGGGAAGCGCTAAAGAGGTGGAGATCCGCGCCGCCACCATCGTGGCCGTGGAGGAATTGGTGGGCCTTTTGGCCAAAAAGGGCCGCGAGCTTCTCCCATTCCAGGGGGATTGGCTCCTTTGGCACCTCTCCCAGCGGGATCTCCACCTTCCCCATCACCGTACCCTGACCTGGGCCTATTAACCATGCCGTTTGAGGTCTTAAAGAGGATTCCGGGCACGGAGGCGCGGCTGGGCCGGCTGGTAACGGCCCATGGGGTGGTGGAAACCCCGGCCTTTGTGGCCGTGGCCACCCGGGGGATGGTCAAGTCCGTTTCCGCCGAGGATCTGGAGGACCTGGGTGTGCAAATCCTCATCGCCAATACCTACCATCTTTTCCTCCGGCCGGGGGCGGAGGTGGTGGCTGAACTTGGCGGCCTTCATGGTTTCACGAGCTGGCGCGGCCCATGGATGACGGACTCCGGCGGCTTCCAGGTCTTCTCCCTGGGGGCCGGAAAAGTTCACGGGGTGGGGAAGATCGCCTCCATCTTCCCCGGCGAGGCCAGGCCCAGCCCGGCCGGGGTTTCTTTGGTGAAACTTACCGAAGAAGGGGCGTGGATCCGCTCCATCTTCGATGGGGCCAAGCTCTTTTTCTCTCCAGAGGAGGTGATTCGTGTTCAACGCCTTTTGGGAGCCGATGTGATCCTCCCTTTGGACGAGTGCACCTCTCCTTTTCACGACGAGGCCTATACCAGGGCGGCCATGGAGCGCACCCATCGCTGGGCGGAGCGGGCCCTCTCCGTATTCGAGACGACCAAGGGGCTTGGGCCAAACCCAGCCCAGGAGCTTTGGGGGATCGTCCAGGGCGGCGCTTACGAAGGTTTGCGACGCGCCTCCGCCCGCACCATCGCCAGCCTGGGTTTTCCGGGGTTCGCCATCGGCGGCTCGCTTGGGAAGTCCAAAGAGGACATGTACAAGGTGGTGGAGTGGACGGTGGCCGAGCTTCCCTCAGATAAACCCCGGCATCTTTTGGGGATCGGCACCATCGAGGACATCGTGGAGGCCGTGCGGCGGGGCGTGGACCTCTTCGACTGTGCCGCGCCCACCCGCCTGGCCCGAAATGGGGCTCTCCTCACCCTCTCCGCGCCGGGGTTCAAGTTGAACATCGACAATGCCAAGTTCAGGCGGGATAAGAAGCCCGTGGACGAAAACTGCGACTGTCCCACGTGCCGTCGCTATTCCCGGGCCTTCCTCCACCACCTTTTGCGGGCGGGAGAACTCTCATACTTCCGACTGGCTACCCTGCACAACCTGCGGTTCATGGTGCGATTCATGGCCTGGATCCGGGGGGAACTGGCCCAGGGCCGCTTGCCCGCGCTGGAGAAGGTGGCGCAATGACCGAAAAGGGTCCGGGAGGCCGCAAAAGGGTTCAGATTTACACGGATGGGGCCTGCTTGGGGAACCCCGGGCCAGGGGGCTGGGCGGCGATCCTCATTTGGGGGCCGCACCGGAAGGAGATTTTCGGAGGGGAGGCCCACACCACCAACAATCGCATGGAGCTCCGCGCGGCCATCGAGGCCCTCCGCGCCCTCAAAGAGCCGGCCGAGGTGGATCTTTACACGGATTCCGCTTACCTCAAGCGCGGGGTGAGCGAGTGGCTTCCCCGCTGGAAGGAGCAAGGCTGGAGAAGGAAAGAAGGGCGAGGTTTTAAACCGGTGGCCAACGCCGACCTTTGGCAGGAGCTGGAAAAACTTTTAAAAGTACATCGCGTGAACTTCCACTGGATCGAAGGACATTCCGGGCATCCGGAGAACACCCGGGCCAACGCCCTAGCCCGTCAGGCCATGAAGGCCCAGGCGGAGGAGGCTAACTTCGGCGGACGCGGCTCTGGATGAGGAGAGCCCGCTCCACGTCTTTGGGCCGGACCCACCCCTTCTCCACGAGGATCTCGCCGATGAGGCGCTTGCGCCCCTCCGCCTCCTGCTCCATCAGGGCCTGGCTGACCCGCGCTTGGTCCAGCACCCCTAGGTCCACCAGGATCTCCCCCAGGCGCTTGTCCCGCTCGAAGTACTCCTCCAAGATGGACATGATCACGGCCGAACGGGACTTGCGCTGCTGCAGGGCCAGCCTGTCCACGAGGTCCAGGAGGTACTTGTCCTCCTCGTTGTAATACAAAGTAACCTGCATGCCAGCCCTCCTTGTTGAATCAAAGTGTTAGTAACCTCTTCCACTTTACACGGGACGGGGCGGATTGACAAGAGGGCTAGGGGCGGGCCTGGGCTACAGCCTGGGCCGCATCCACGCGGCCTTTTCCAAAGCCCAGCTTATCCACAGGAAGGGGTTGGCAGGTGCGGAGGAGGATTTCCACGGCTTCGCGGCCGGAGAGGCTGGGGTTGGCGGAGAGGATGAGAGCCAAGACCCCGCTCACGTGGGGAGCGGCAAAGGAGGTTCCGGAAAGGGTGCCCACCGCCCCCTGAGGAAGGAGGGCGGGGATCTCCGCACCGGGCGCGCTCAGGTCCACCTCCGGCCCAAAGTTGGAAAAAGCCGCGGGCCGGTCGGCCTTGTCCGTGGCGGCCACAACGAGGACAAAAGGATGACGCGCAAGCCAATTCACGCCCTCCCGGCCCTCGTTCCCGGCAATGGTGACCACGATCACCCCCCTCTCCCAGGCCCGATACAGGGCCTCCTCCACCTCCTTGGGAGGCGGAACCTTGGCGAAGAGGCTGAGGTTTATGATTCTTGCCCCGTTTTGGACAGCATAGTCGATGGCCCTCGCCAAATTCTTCCAATCCTTTTCGTAAAAGAGTCCGCGGGAGTCGAGAAAGCGCACGTCCATGAGGCGAATTCTCGGGGCCACTCCCACCACTCTTCCGGCTTGGGCGGCGACCACCGAGGCCACGGCCGTGCCGTGGTAGTGGATGGGGGTGCAGCGGCGGTGGGCCGGGACGTTATCCCGGAAGTCCCAGCCGTGGATATCGTCCACGTAGCCGTTCCCATCGTCATCGCGGCCGTTTACGGCTTCCTTGGGGTTAACCCAGCGGACCTCAGCGAGCTCAGGCAAAGAGAAATCAATCCCGGAGTCGATTACTGCCACCACGATCTCCGGAAAGCCCAGGGTAATAGACCAAGCCTGGGGAGCTCTGATGTGGACGATATTCCAGGGGAGAGAAGGGCTAAAGATGACCTCGACTTGACCTGCCCCACCAGCCGGACTTAAGTCAGGCCCCAAACACAGTCCAAGACCGAGGATAAGAAGACCAGCCCATCTCCCGACCCGGCCCATGGTTTCCACTGCAAACTAATTGTAACCATCTTTTTCCACTATGCAATGGGGACACTTGTCCGAGGGCGGTGGGGGTAAACTCCGGCATGCGGCCGGTGGTTCGGGTGGCGGATTTGCGCAAGTCCTATGGGCCGGTGCGCGCCGTGGACGGGATCTCCTTTTCCGTAGCCGAAGGAACCATCTTCTCCCTCCTTGGCCCAAACGGAGCGGGAAAGACCACGACCGTGGAGATCCTGGAGGGCCTCAGAATCCCCGACTCCGGAACCATCGAGCTTTTCGGGGAGAAAGTGGAACGGGTCGGCCCGGCCCAGCGGGCCCGCATGGGCGTTCTCCTCCAGGAGGGCGCGTTTGAGCCGTACCTCCGGGTGCGCGAGGTCCTCTCCCTCTTTTCCTCCTTTTTCCCAAAATCCCTGGAAGTGCAAAAACTTCTGGAATTGGTGGGCCTCGAGGAAAAGAAAAAGGCCCTGGTGCGGACCCTCTCCGGAGGGCAAAAAAGGAGGCTAGCCTTAGCGGTGGCCCTGGTGGGCGATCCGGAACTTTTGATCCTCGACGAGCCCACCACCGGCCTCGATCCCCAGGCGCGAAGGCGTGTCTGGGAAATCCTCGAAGAGCTCAAAGGCCAAGGGAAAACGATTCTTTTGACCACCCACTACATGGAGGAGGCCGAGGCTCTCTCCGATTGGGTTTGCATCATGGATCACGGGAAAATCGTGGCCGAGGGAACCCCTCGGGAGCTTGTCACCTCCCTAGGGATGGCCAGCTATGTGGAGTTCGAACTTCCTTTGGAATTCCTTCCCGAACTTGAGGAACTTTTCCCAGGGTGTGTCCGCCAAGACGGGGAAATATGCGTAATTAGCTTTTCCGATTTGAATTCCGGGCTTTCCTCCCTTCTTTCTTGGGCTCAAAGCCGGGGAGTTGCGCTCCGCCACCTTCTCATTCGCCAGCCCAACCTGGAGGACGTCTTCCTCGCTTTAACGGGAAGGAGGCTTCGGGAATGACCAAGGTCTACGCCCTGGCCAAGGCCTTCGTCCGGCTTTATCTTCGGGAAAAAGAGACCCTGTTTTGGTTTCTCCTCTTTCCCCTTCTTCTTTTATCCCTCCTTTGCCTCATCTTCGGCCGCATGGAGGAAGGAGGAGGGATGGGCTTCACCGTGGCCGTGGTCAACCTCGACCGAGGGCTCCACGGAGCGATCCTCCATCAGATGGTCAAGGACTTAGCCCACTCTACGGAGCTCTTTCACCTTGTGGAAGTGGAGGAAAAGGGGGATGTGGAAAGGATGGTGCGGGAGGGAAGAGTGAGCGCAGCCCTCCTCATCCCCGCCGATTTTTCGGAAAGCCTCTTTAAGGCCTTGGGCATGGCCCAACCTGCCCAGGTGAAGATCCTCTATCGCCGCGGGGAAGCGGGCTCCTCTTTGGCCGCCAATATCCTGAGCGAGCTCGTGCAAACCTACAATCGGGAGGTCCTGATTAGGGCAGGGCTTCTTTCCCCCATCCCGCCGTTTAAGCTGGAGATGGCGCTCATCGGGGCGAGGGAGCGCGTCCGCTATGTGGATTTCATCCTCCCTGGTGTAGTCATCATGGGGCTTTTTGTGGCCGGCCTTTTCAGCGTTCCCAGTGCGGTGGTCTTGGCTAAGGAGGTGGGGATCCTCCGGCAATATCTCGTTGCTCCCCTTACCCCCGCAGGCTACTTCGCCGGTTTTACCTTGGGACATTTCGTGTTCTGTTCGTTGCAGGTATTCCTGATCTGGATATTGGGGCGTTGGGCCTTCGGAGCCAGCATTTCTCCCCTTCGTCCCTTGGCGATTCTCTACCTTCTTTTGGGGTTTTTCGTCCCCCTTTCCGTGGGATTTTTGATCTCCGCCTGGGCCAAGACCACAGGCGGCGCCTTTGCCTTGGCCAACATCGTCAACCTTCCCCTGCAATTCCTGGGCGGGCTTTATTTTCCTGTCACCGGGCTTCCCAAATTCCTTCAAGGCCTTATGGCCATAAATCCCCTCACCCACCTTGGTGAAGGGCTCCGAGCCGCCTTGGGAATTGGCGAGTCAGCGTACCCAAGCTGGACGGGACCTGTGGTCCTCCTCCTTTGGATACTGCTCAGCGCTATTTTCGCCACAAAGCGCCTTGGTTTCGGGGTGGAGAGATGAAGGCCTTCAAGGTGGTTTTTGCCTCTCAGGTCCGGATCTTCCTTCGGGACCGTATAGATTTTTTCCTCACTCTGGGCTTGCCCATCGTGTTCATCCTCCTTTTTGGGTTCATCTGGGGAGGAGGGGAAAGGCCGACCAAGTTGGGCCTTGTCCTTTTGGGGCCGGAAGAGCCTCTTCTTTCGCTTTTGCGGGAGAGAGCGGATCTCGCCATCGTTAGACTGGAAAGCCCCGAGGATTTAAGCGAGGCGGTGAAGAAAAGGTCAGTGGATTTTGGGCTTATTTGGGATGGAGAAAAAATTTCCTTCCTTTTTGAGGCAAGCCGCGTCCAGGATAACCCTTCCTATGAGCAACTGGCAAGAGGGGTAGCTGCGGCCTTGGAACTTCGCCTGCAAGGAAGGGAAAGCGCGGTTTTGCCCGAAAAGGTGCACGCGGGAAAGCTCCTTCAAGCAAGCTGGCTTCACATGGTTATTCCGGGGATCATCACCATCCCCATCCTTTCTGCGGGCCTCTTCGCCGTCGCTTCGAGGGTTACTAGCATGCGGGAAAGGCGGATTTTGGCTCAGCTTCTCGTGACCCCTCTTTCCCCGGCCTTCTTGATTTTGGGCCTGGGGCTTGTGCGCATTTTGATCGCCTATTTAGGGGCCTTTGTGACCTTGTTTTTGGGGGCCTTGGTCTTCGGGGTTCGTTTTCTCATCCGATGGGATCTTTTCCTCATCTTGGTTTTTGCCTCTGGACTTGGTGGGCTTGGGTTTGGGGCGTTGATCGCCCTTTTGGTCCGCCGTCCGGGAAGCGCCACGTTTTTGGCCAACCTCTTCCTGCAGGTTATGCTTTTTCTTTCCGGGATCTATTTCCCGCTGGAGTTCTTGCCCCCGTTCCTTCGGACCGTAAGCCAATTCCTTCCTTTGACCCATTTGGCCCAGGGGATGCGGTTCGCCTTAGGGGTCGTGGAGATGGGGTCTTTTGAATTTTGGGGGATCACCGGCGGCTTTGCCTTCGTGGGAATCTTCCTCGTTCCTCTCCTTGCCCGGCAGGCAACCCGTTCGGCATAGGGGCAGCATGGTGGCAAGGCCAAATTTCCAGTAAACTCTGCATCCCTCTGGCTTCTTAGCGGGGGAGGAAGGAGGCAAGGATGCAACGAGGCCCGCGCAAAATGTACGATGTGCGCCATCTAGGCCTGACCTGCGCGGATTGTGGAGCCCCAATCGAGGAGCTCCCGTTCATGCCCAGGAACGATCGGCCTGTGTACTGCCAGAAGTGCGCCCGGAACCACCGGCGCCAGAACCCGCGAATCCTGCGGTGAAATAAAGGGGCGGCCTTTCGCCGCCCCTTTATTTTTACTCCGCCCGCAGGCGTCGAATTTTCTCCTCTACCGCTTGGGCTTCTTTCTTAAGAGCCTCTAAATACTCCTCAAGTTCGGCGATTTTTTCCTCTTTGGTGCGGAACCTCCGCACAAATGCGAAAGGACCGTGTTCCCACGGGCCAGCGCCAAAGCAACAGGGGCAACAACAATGGCGGGAAAAGGCGTGATGAGGCCCATGCCAATGATGATGAGGCTCTTCCAGCCAACCCCAAGAAGGCCGGCAGCAGTCATGCTCGTGCATTTTCCTCACCTCCCTTTAAGCGCTCGTAGGTACCGAAGAAGCGGTCCAGTTCATCCCGCAGGCGCCTTAGGTGCACGGCCCAGGCCCGCAGGTATTCCCAGCCAGAGTCGGTGAGGGTGTAGACCCTGCGGGCTGGACCGGAGGCCGTCTCCCAGGAGGACTGAACGAGACCTTCCTCCTCCCAGGCCCGCAAAGCCCGGTAGAGGGTTCCCGGATCGACCCGAACTCCCAAAGATCCCAGCTTTTCCAAAAGTTCATAGCCGTGGGAGGGGGACTGGGCCAAAAGGAGGAGGATCCAGGGCTGAATCAGCCCCCGTATCCGGCCCTCGGGATGACATTCGCACCGCCCCTCGTGTTTCATCGAGGTTCAAATATATGCCTTAAGCATCTAAAAGTCAAGGGCTTGTATATGCAAGACAGCGGAGCCCCGGATTTCCCGGCGCTTGAGCCGAAGCAGGGCCTCGTTGGCCTCGGAAAAGGAAAATACCTCCACCTCAGGCCGGATCGGGATCTCCCCGGCCAAACGCAAAAACTCAACCCCGTCCTCCCTGGTGGCGTTGGCCACCGAACGGAGCGCCCGTTCCCCATATATCAGCCGATAGGGCAGCTCCGGAATCGGGGTCATGTGGATCCCCGCCAAGACCACCGTCCCTCCGGGCCGAACGCTCTCTAACGCATGAAGGACGATCCAGCCCGCCGGAGCAAAAACGATGGCCGCGTCCAAAGGCTCAGGGGGCCTCTCCTCGGCCTCGCCCACCCACGCCGCCCCAAGCTCCCTGGCTAGCTCCTTATGCTTGGGACTCCTTGTGAACACAAAAACCCTGCACCCCCAATAATTGGCCACCTGGATCGCCAGATGGGCAGAAGCCCCAAAACCATAAAGCCCGAGATTTCCCTTCGGCTCAATCCCCGAAAGCCTTAAGGCCCTGTATCCGATGATCCCCGCGCAAAGAAGGGGAGCCGCCTCAAGATCCGAAAAATTAGCAGGAATGGGATAGGCGAAATCCCCGGGGACCACGAGGCATTCGGCAAAGCCCCCATCCACGTGGTATCCGGTGAACTTAGCGTTGGGGCAAAGGTTTTCTTGGCCCCGGCGGCAAAAATCGCATTTCCCGCAAGCAAAATGGAGCCAGGCCACGCCCACCCTTTCGCCCAAGGAAAATCTGGTCGCGCCTGGCCCCAGCTTTTCTACACAGCCTACGGCTTGGTGGCCCAACACCACCGGGGTTTTTACCAGGGGAAGGTCCCCTTCAGCAATGTGAAGGTCGGTGTGACAAACACCACAGGCCTTGACCCTAAGGAGGATTTCCCCCGGTCCCGGCTCAGGCCGAGAGAGCTCCCCAAGCTCTAGAGGTCCCTCTTCTACGGGCTTTGGATCTTTGAGGACCCAGGCCCGCATTACTCCTCGAAATCCACCACCCAAAGCTCGTCGGCCTCAAGGAGGTAGTACTCGGCCTTTTGAACCTGGACGTGGATGAGGACGTAGTCCGGGTCGTCCGGCCCCTCCCAGTACTCCTCCCATTCCTCGTCCCAAAACTCCTCTTTTACCTCGCGGTCCTCGATGACCTCGGCCCGGCCGAAAAGTTGCGCGTAGGCGCTCCCCTCCAGGTCCAAAAAGCACACGGTTACATTCGGGTTTTTCCCGATCTCTTCAACTTTGCGGGAGGATTTGCTCGTGGCAAACCAAACCCCGCCCTCCTCTTCGTAGGCGATGAGGGTCATCGGGCGCACCCTGGGGTAGCCGTCGGCCTGGGTGATGAAGAGGGCTATTTCGCTCTCCTCCACGATCTCCCAAAGCTTTTCCTCTGCTTCCGCCATCATACCCCCTTTGATAGGTAAGCAGAATAGCCCAAAACTCAGGTTTTGCCACCTAAAAGGGGAATACCCCAAGGAGGCCAAAGGCGAGGGTTAGGGAGCGCGATTGGGAAAGCCGCACTTTCATGGAAGGCAAAAAACCTCGAACAAAAGTCCCGTTTGGACCAAAACTTCCGGCACAAGGGCGGGACGAACGGTGAGGACAAGAAAAGCTGAAGAAGCAAAACACGCCTTAAGCCCTGGAGCAAAACCGCCTCCAGATAGCTCCAATGGCCCCACTTCATCCACCACAACCACTTCCGCTTCCTTGGCTGCCTTTATGAGGACCTCGTTGGCGAATGCCAGGGCCTCCGGGCGGAAGAAATACCGGCGGAACCTTATTCCCGGGGGATCCTGGGAGCAGAGAAGTAGTTCTTTCCCGCTTCGCAGGTCCCGCACAAGGTAGCCCACCGTTTTTCCGGCGACCATGACGCGCGGGGAGAGGACCCCACCCAAAGGGATCCCCTTTTCCGAGAGGGCTTGGGCCAAAGCCAAAGCTGACCGAGTTTTCCCGCTTCCGATCGGGCCAGTCAAGATGAGGCCGCGTTTTCCCTCTTTTTGCGCGGTGAAAAAAGCCTCGGCCGGGTCTTTTTCGGTCATGAGGCAAGACGGGCTTTCGTTTCGGAAAGCCTTCCGTGGTGGAAGGCCAGGATTTCCGCGAGGATGGAGACGGCCACGGAGCCCGGATCCTTCCCGCCCAAGGGCAACCCCACCGGACAGTGCAACTTTTTTACCTTCTCCTCGCTTATCCCCATGGCCAAAAGCTTGGCCCGAATCTCCGCGGCTTTGGCCTGGGAGCCAAGCATTCCTAAGTATGCCGGTTCTGGTTCGTTCTTAAGAAGAGCGGAGACAACGCGGAGATCGGTGGCATGGCTTTCCGTGGCTACCACCACATAAGTTTTTTCCGGAAAAGACGGGATTTCCTGGTAGGCGGGAAGATGCTTCCCCTCAAGGCCAGGGGGAAGATCGGCAAGGCGCTCGGCCCGATCGTCCAAAAGGAGTATGCGCCAGGCGGTGGTCTTCTGGGCAAGAAGTGCGAGAAGGCGGCCCACATGCCCGGCCCCAAAAATGGCTAAAAGCGGAGGAGATTGAAGAACTTCGTAAAACAAGGTGGTGCGACCGCCGCAGAGCATGCCTAGATCGCGAAGCTCCAAAGACTCCAAAAGCGTTTTCTTCCCCTCCTTGAGGAGGTCCAGAGCTTTTTGGATGGCGTGATATTCCAAAGCCCCGCCGCCCACCGTTCCCTCCGCGTGGCCGTCGGGAAAAACGAGCATCTTCGCTCCGGCCTCGCGCGGGGCCGCGCCCTCCACCGCCACCACCGTCACCAATACCGCGCTCTCCCCTTTCTCCAAGGCCTCGGCCGCACGGCGAAAAACCAAGCTACTCATACAAACAAATTTACCCTGTCCTCTGCCTTTCCCCAACTTTGTTGACGAAAACGCGCGGAAAGGTTTATTGTTATGCGAGGTGGGATATGCCCAAAAACAAGTACGCTTTCTTCCGCGGGGAAATAAGGCCCATCGAGGAGGCCAAGGTCTCGGTGATGACCTCCGCCTTCAACTATGGAACCGGTGTCTTCGAAGGAATAAGGGCCTTCTGGAACGAGGAGGAAAAGGAGCTCTTCGTCTTCCGCATGCCCGAACACTACGCCCGCTTTCTGCGGAGCTGCAAAATCCTCCTTTTGGATTTGCCCTATAGCGTGGAGGACCTCTGCCAAATAACCTTGGAGCTCCTGCGCCGGGAGGGGTTTCAGGAGGACGTGTATATCCGCCCCCTCGCCTATAAAGCCAGCGAGGAGATCGGCGTGCGCCTCCATAACCTCGAGAGCGACCTCGCCATCTTCGCTTTGCCCTTCGAGGCCTATCTTCCCCCGGGCGGGATCCGGGCCATGGTCTCCTCCTGGCGAAGGATCGAGGACAACGCCATTCCCGCCCGGGCCAAGATCACAGGAGCCTATGTGAATTCGGCCCTGGCCAAAACGGAAGCGTATTTGGCGGGTTTCGACGAGGCCATCGTCCTCAACGAGGATGGCCAGGTGGCGGAGGGAAGCGCGGAAAACCTCTTCCTCGTGCGGGATGGGGTCCTCATCACCCCGCCTATCACGGCCAACATCCTCGAGGGGATCACGCGGGATACGGTAATGACTTTGGCCAGAGACCTGGGCCTCCCCGTAGTGGAGCGCCCAGTGGACCGGACCGAACTTTATTTGGCCGAGGAGGTCTTCCTCACCGGCACCGCCGCCGGGCTAGCTCCGGTGGTGGAGATCGACCACAGAAAAATTGGGACCGGAAAGCCCGGCCCCATCTTTAATAGCCTTCGCGACCTTTACGAGCGGGTGGTACGCGGAAAAGAGAAGAAATACCGGAGCTGGTGCACCCCCGTATACTCACGTCCAGCCGCCTAGGCGATTGAATTCCTCGATGAGCTCGTCGATCTCCTCCACCTGACGGTGGATGCGGTCCCAGTAATCGGGCCAGTCATACCACTGGGCAAGGAGCTCATCCGCGCTCTTTCCCATTTGCTCCACCCAGGTGTAGTACTTGAGGTTGTGGATCCTGCGGCGATCCCAGTGGGAAAGCTCCAGCATCCAATCGGTGGAAAGTCCAAGGAGGAAGCGGTGGTGATCCAAGGCGGCCTGTTGTTCCGTGTACGGGCCGCGCTCCTCCCGCAGCTCTTGAAGCCGGCTTTGATAGAGCTCCATGGAGTCGGTAAGGACGGTGATGACCCAGTCCCGGGAGGTGAGCTCGAAGTAGCGGGCGAACTTCACGGCGCCGATGAGGTTGGCCGCCCCGGAGATCCCCACAAGGTCGAGCTTTTCCACGAGGTCCACCGGGACCCCCGCCTTCCGGAGGTATTCCCGCCCCGCCGGCTCGTTGAAGAGGCGGATGAGGGAAATAGGGGCCTCGTCGTCGATGGCGATGACCATGTCCGTATTGCGGACGTTGTGGATCCAGGGGACGTGTTTGTCCCCGATCCCTTCAATCCGGTGGGCACCAAAGCCGTTGTAAAGGAGGGTGGGGCACTGGAGGGATTCGCCCACGGCAAGTTTTGCCCCGGGGAAGCGCTCCTTTATGTAGTCGGCACACCCCAAAGTCCCGGAGGAGCCGGAAGTGAGGACCACGCCGCTTAGGCGCTCCCTTTCCCCCATCTCCTCCCCTAGCACCTCCTCCATGGCCGGGCCGGTGACCGCGTAATGCCAGAGGTGGTTCCCAAATTCGTCAAACTGGTTGAAGATCATGACATCGGAGCGGGTGGCCTGGAGTTCCTTGCATTTCATGAAGATTTCCCAGACGTTGGACTCCGTGCCGGGGGTGGCGATCACTTCGCCGGCCACTTGGCGCAGCCACTGGAAGCGCTCCTTGGACATCCCCTTGGGAAGGATGGCGATGGACTCGCAGCCAAGGAGGTTAGCTACATAAGCCCCGCCACGGCAGAAATTCCCGGTGGAGGGCCAGACCGCCTTGTGCCTGGTGGGGTCAAATTGTCCGGTGACGAGCCGGGGGGTGAGGCAGCCAAAGGTCGCCCCCACTTTGTGGGCGCCCGTGGGAAACCATTTTCCCACCAAGGCCACGATCTTCGCCGGGACCCCCGTGAGCTCCTCTGGAAAGATTAGGTAGTTGACCTTCCCGAAACCGCCGCCCTTGGGGACGGGCTCGTTCTTCCAGGTGATGCGGAAAAGGTTCCGGGGATGGAGATCCCAAAGCCCGATTTCCTTAAGCTCCCTTTTCACCCAGTCCGGGATGAGGTGTGGGTCGCGCATCTCCCTAAAAGTGGGGATGAGGATGTTCTTCTCCCGGGCCAGCCTGGCGTTCCGCCGCCTCTGCTCCTCGTTCACGGTGAGGTCAATCATCGCCACCCCTTTCCAGTTGACGGACTTTGCCGCAGATGGTACCATGTTGTCAGACAGGTAGACAACCCCCTATGGAGTTTCACAAGGTCCGGCCCACCAAGGCCTCTACAGAGGTGGCCCAGCAGCTTTTGCGGGCCATCAAGGAGGGGGTCTTTCCCGTGGACACGAAACTCCCCTCCGAGGCGGAACTCGCCCAGATGATGGGGGTCAGTCGGCCCACCGTGCGGGAAGCTCTCTCCGCTTTGGCCGCCGTGGGGCTCATCGAGGCCCGCCCAGGAATAGGAAACTTCGTGAAAAATCCCACCGAGTCCATGGCCTTCGAGGCCCTGTTCCTTTTGGAAAGTGAGGCGAGCTGCCTTGAGATCATGGAGGCAAGGACCATCCTCGAGCCGGCGGTGGCCGAACTTGCCGCCAAAAAACGTACTCAAGAACAAGCAGAGCTCCTTTTTGCCATCTGTGAAGAGCTGGAAGAACTGGCGAGCCCTGAACGCTTCGACGAGTACTTCACTGCCGACAAACGCTTCCACTTGGCCTTGGTGCAGGCCACCGGGAATTCCCTCCTCGCCGCGGCTATGACCCCTCTCATCAACACCATGGACCAGCGGATTTACCGGGAGTTCACCCGCGAGTACTACATGAAGGATCTCCAAAGCATTTCCGAGGTGGCCTCCTTGCACCGCCAGGTGGCGGAGGCCGTCGCCAAAAAAGACAGGGCGGAAGCGCGAAAGGCCATGCAGGCCCATTGGTTGCGCATGTGGCGCTTGGTCCAGGGCGAGGAAAGCAACGAAACCTAAGGAGGTCGAGCTTATGGAGAAAAAGACCGTTGTGGTTGCCCTTGGCGGAAACGCCCTTCTTCAAGTTGGGCAAAAGGGGACGTTTGAGGAGCAGATGCAAAACGTCTACAACGCCGTGGAACAGCTCGCTGAACTGGTCCTCTCCGGAAAGTGGCGCCTCGTCATAACTCACGGGAATGGTCCCCAGGTGGGAAACATCCTCCTTCAGAACGAAGCGGGAAAGCACTTGGTTCCCCCCATGCCCATGGATGTTTGCGGTGCCGAGTCCCAAGGGATGATCGGGTACATGATCCAGCAGGCCCTGCACAACGTTCTGGCCCGGCGCGGACGCCCCGATATCCCCGTCGTCACCGTGGTCACCCAGGTCCTCGTGGACAAAGATGACCCGGCCTTCAAAAACCCCACCAAGCCCGTCGGCCCCTTCTACAAGAAGGAGGAGGCCCTCAAGCTCAAGGAGGAAAAAGGTTGGCACGTGGTGGAGGACGCCGGACGGGGCTGGCGCAGAGTCGTTCCCTCCCCGGACCCCAAGGCCATCGTGGAGCGGGAGGCCATCCGGATCCTGGTGGAAAACCGCGCCATTGTCATTGCCTCCGGGGGCGGTGGAATTCCCGTGATTAAGGAAAACGGAACTTACCGGGGTGTGGAAGCGGTGATCGATAAAGACCTAGCTGGCGAGCGCCTCGCCGAGGACGTCGGAGCGCAGGTCTTCCTCATCCTCACCGATGTGGACGGGGTGCGCCTCAACTACCGCAAGCCCAACGAGGTGGCCCTTTCCCGCATGACCGTCGCGGAAGCAAAAAGGTATATGGCGGAGGGGCACTTCGCCAAGGGGTCCATGGAGCCGAAAGTTAAAGCGTGCGTGCGCTTTGTGGAGGCGGGCGGGGAGTTAGCGATCATCGCCGCCTTGGATAAGGCCGCGGCCGCGCTGGAGGGCCGCGCCGGGACACAAATCGTGCGGGACTAGTCCCGCAAAAATAAAAGGAGGGTGAGCATGGCAGCTACGGATCTTCGGGGACGGGACTTTATTACCATTATGGACTTCGACCGGGAGGAGCTGGAGACCATCCTGGAGACCGCGTTTGATCTCAAGCGCAAGTTCATCCGGGGCGAGCCTCACGAGCTCCTGAAAGGAAAAACCTTGTTTATGTTCTTCTACAACCGCTC
>JACIWL010000022.1 GCA_014360995.1 Candidatus Bipolaricaulota bacterium
TAAGTGCCGGAGCTTCCCGATCTTGAGGTAATCAGGGAGAACCTGGCCGCAAGGCTTTTAGGCCGGGTGGTGACCGCGGTGGCGGTACGCCGGCCTGGGCTTGTCCAGGCCGGTCCTGCAGATCTTTCCCCCGTTTTGGGCAAGACTCTTCGGGATTTGACCCGCCGCGGCAAATATCTCATTTTCCAATTTGGCGAAAACCTGTTTTTGGTCGTACACCTCATGCGCTTTGGCTGGCTTTGGCATGGGCCATCCCGTTACGAAGTGACCAAGGCCACCACCCTCGTCCTTTCTTTCGATGATGGAACGGATCTTCGCCTCATCGAACCGGGCTCCCCACAGATCGCCGGGGTTTGGCTCTTTTCCGATCTCTCCCGGGCCGAGCCCCTGGCCAAACTTGGGCCCGAGCCCTTTTCCCCGGAATTCACGCTCCAGGCCTTCTCCCAGGCCCTGCGCGGCAAACGCCGGATGGTCAAAAAACTGCTCGTTGATCAGTCCATCGTGGCGGGGATCGGCAATGCCTACGCCGATGAGATCCTGTTTTGGGCGAAAATCTCGCCCTTCCGCTATGTGCACACCTTATCCCCTATCGAGCTAGAGCGGCTTTGGAAGGCCATCCCCGAGACCTTGCGTTGGGCAAAAGAGGAGATCAAGGCCCGGGTGGGCGAAGGCCTTTTTGACAAGGAGATCCGCGATTTTCTTTATGTGCATGGCCGGGCCGGCGCTCCTTGCCGTGTGTGTGGAACCCCAATTGGGGAGGTGCTTTTTGAGGGCCAGCGCACGAACTTCTGCCCCCGCTGCCAAAACGTTAGCCAGCCAATTGCCTAGGGCATGGCCCTAACCCTTTTCCTTGCTTTCTTCTATGCCGTGGGCACAGTGGTCCTTTTGCCAAGCCCACAGGAGTTGGTCCTCGGTGCGACCGCGGTGGCGCCGGGCTGGGCAGTAATCCTTGTCGCGTCATTGGGACGGGCTGTGGGGGCTTACCTCCTTTTCTTTTTTGGCGACCGCTTAAAACGCTGGCAGAAATTGCAAACTTGGCGGGCAAAGGAAGCGCGCCTTCAAAAATGGATCTTGCGCACCGAAAAATGGGTGAACCACGTGGGAGCCCCAGCCCTTTTCTTTTTCCTACTCATCCCTGGCTTTCCCGACACCGCCATGAGCTATGTTTTGGCCTTATTTGGCCGAAGGCCCTGGGCCTTTGCCCTGGCCGTGGCCGGAGCCTCCGCCCTCCGCCTCACCCTCGCCTACCTCGGGATCTTTTACGTCATCCGTCGCGCATAGAACCACATCTCCCGCGTAAATCCGGTGTACGCCCGTTTTAGTACGAATGACGAGCTCACCTTCTTCCCCTAAAGCCAAAGCTATCCCCTCAAACACCTCCTTTCCCGTCCTCACCACCACCTTTTTCCCCAGGGTCACATTTCGCTCTTTCCAGGCAAGGAGCACATCCTCTTTTTTCTCCCTAAGCCACGTCTCCAAAGCCCATAAGAAATGGGCAAGAAGCTGAGCCCGCTGGACTTCGCGGAACTCCGCCAGGGCCGCGGAAGTGGGAAGGGGCGGGACATGCACGTTTATCCCGATGCCGAGAAAAATTCTCTCCCCCTCGGCCTCCACGAGAATTCCCCCGAGCTTGCGGCCATCGGGGGCAAGGAGATCGTTGGGCCATTTCAAACCTCCTACTTTCGCGGCCTCAAGGAGGGCCAAGCCGGCGCGGAGCGACAAAAGAGGATCCGCGTCTTTCCCCAAAAGCACGGAAAAGTAGAGGTTCCCCGGCGGGCTTTCCCACGCCCGGCCGTGCCTCCCCCGCCCACGGGTCTGTCGCTCGGCCAAAACCACGGCTCCAATGGGCGCGTCTTGCCACGCTCGCAGGACGTCCTGGGTGCTCGTGACGAAGCCGAAATATCGATAGGCCCGCCCAAACTTACCCCTAAGGAGGGGAAAGAGGATCTGTGGGGCCGGGCTCCCCGGGGCAAGTCCCGCTCCCCTTTCCTCCACCAAGACGGGAAATCCTTCGGCTTTAAGTTGTAACAGTGTTTGCAAAAGCTCGGCGCGTGAAAGGCCGGTTTTGGCTGAAAGAATTTCCCACTCGGCTAAGCCTTCGGGAAGAAGAAAAAGCACGTCCTTTGGGCCCACAAGCTGAAGTTTAGCGGCGGATGGTGAGGTCGAGGGTGTAGGTGAAAAGGGGCACGCTTTCGCTTATGGAAATGCAGATCCAGTAAGCTCCGGGCGCTGGCGCCTGGTAGGTGAGGCCGATTTGTCCAAGGCCCCTAACC
The DNA here is from genome assembly GCA_014360995.1 of Candidatus Bipolaricaulota bacterium. Taxonomy (GTDB): domain Bacteria; phylum Bipolaricaulota; class Bipolaricaulia; order Bipolaricaulales; family Bipolaricaulaceae; genus DTER01. Next base: position 2,274 of record JACIWL010000022.1, read on the forward strand.
CGCCCCACTTCCTGGCCCAGAGGATTGAAGATGGAAAGGGAAACGGGTCGCGGGGAGTCAACTCGAGCCTCCAAAAGATGTCCCACGTTGAGATTTACCCGGAGCCAATCCTGGGAATCCAAGGCGTTTCCAGGCCCTGGCCAGCCCAGTTCCCCTACATACCTGCCAGGACTCACATACGCAGCGTCCTCCATTCCCGCGCACTCGCGAAAGGTCTTTTCTAGGCCAGACTCGCTTCCCCGTGAGGGAAAAGGTGAGAAAGTGGAGGCAGGATCCGCGGAGCCGGACACCCCCGCCACCAATGGACCGCCCACGCCTCCGAGGCCAGGTCCCGCAAAAGAAATCCCCTCCCCCAGGATGCGCACCGAGGAGGAATGGACTCCTATCTCCACATCTTGCAGCCCGCCCTTAAGCTTAACGGTGAGAAAGGAACCGACATTCAAGTCCCGCCGGGCGAGGATGAGCTGCCCAAAGTAGGCCCCGTACTCCCCCTTTTCACTCACCCGCTGAAGTTGCACTTTGCGGATAAGGGAGGAGGTAAACGTGGAAAATTGAAAGGTCAAGCACAAAGTGGAAGGGGGTGGCGTCCGCCAGCCCCTGGTTTGCAAAAAGATCTCCACGCTTAGGTACTGACATTCCCACGGGAGGTCGTAAAACTGCCATTGGGGTTGGCCAGTGGCCCCGGAAAGCCACGTCCAGCCGGCGGAATCCGTGCAGCCGCTGGTGAAAAAGGTGGTCCCGGCACCGGTCAACCCAACCGATAAACTGAGGACCGCCAGCCACGCCGCCCGCATGGTCGCCAACAGTGTGCCCATCCCAAGAGGCGAGCCGAAGGGAGGATGGGACTCGGCCAACGGAGGTGAGGGTTACCCAGATGACCTTCCGACACCCCATTCTTTGGGACATTTGTCCCAAAACTTCAGGCAAAGATCAAGCCAGAAAGGCCAAGGAGGAGGCAATAGAGGGAAAAGGGCCAAAGCCTTCGGCGAAGGAGCGCTTTTCGGAAAAGCCCAAGGGCAAAAAGCCCGAAAACGAAGGCAGAAAGGGCGCCGGCGGCGAGGCCAGCCCAGCTTTCCGCTCCCTGGCCTTGGCGCAAAGAAAGAAGGGCAGCCCCGATAAAGGTGGGCATACCAAGGAGGAAGGAAAACCGAAAGGCCTCAGCCCGCCTTAACCCCAAAAAAAGGCCGGCGGTGACCGTGGCCCCAGAACGGGAAATCCCCGGAAAGACGGCTATCGCCTGGGCCAAGCCAACGAATAGGGCCTGCACGGGGGTGGGAAATTCCTTTCCCCCTTCTTTTACGCGATCGGAAAGAAAGAGGAGGGCTGCGGTCACAAAGAGGAGCCCCGCGGCCAGGCGCGCTGTGGAAAAGGCCTCTTCCATCTTCTCGCCAAAAAACAGGGCCAAAACGAAAACGGGGATTAAACCGAGGGCCAAGCGCCCCAAATATCGGCGCGCCTCCTTTCCCTTTTTGGTGAAGGCCAAGGCCAGCCAAAGGAAATCCCGCCAAAACCAGAAAGCCAAAGCTAAAAGCGTCCCCAGGTGAAGGAAGGCCACAAGAAGGGGAGCCGGCTCCCCAAGGCCCAGCCAATCCCGCAAGAGAAGGAGGTGAGCCGAGCTACTTACCGGAAGGAACTCGGTTAGCCCTTGAACGAGGCCAAGGAAAACGTAACGGAGCATACCCACGGGCCCCCGGAAGGGAGAACCCCAAGGATAAAGCGCCCTGGGGACAGGCAGAGGAACATTCTCCGCACTTTATGCAGTTGGTGGAGTTCACCTCAGAGCGGGGGTCGATCCCCATCGGACAAGCACGCAGACAAAGCCCACAAGAAGTGCATTTTTTCTGATTGAAGCCTAGGCCAAAGAGGCTAACGCGGTTGAAGAGGGCGAGGATGGCCCCCATCGGGCAAAGATAGCGGCACCAAAAGCGGGCCACCAGCGTCATGCCGATTAGGGTCGCGGCCAACGTCCCCATGTGGATAAAAAAGGGACGGGTGGGCTGGGCTAGCCCCATGGCAAAATAGGGGAGAGAGGCCGTAAGGGACGCGGCCGGACAAAGCTTGCAAAACCAGGTGTCGGCCAGGCGCCAGGCGGCAAAAACCGTCCCCAAAAGGACAAGGAATTTTAGGGGCGAAAAAGCCTTGTGGAAGCGCACTTTCCGCCAAGAAAAAAGGTCGTTGACGGTGCCGAACGGGCAAAACCACCCGCACCAGCCCCGACCCAAGAAAATTCCATACACCGCGAGCACCCCAAGGAGATAAAAAGGGGCCGTCCCCGCGATCACCAGGTTCTGCAAAAGCCCAATGGGACAAACTGTAGCGGAAAGGGGGCATGCATAGCAGTGGAGCCCGGGAAAGATGACATGGGTCATGCCGATCCCAGTGATCCCCAAAAGCCCGAGGAAGATCCCAAGGCCTTGCGTCCCCCGCCGCAGATACCTCTGCCTCACGGTATTTCCTTTAGGGCCGAAAGGAGGCGCGCGGCCAAATCCTCCGTGCCAAAAAGGACTTTCCCCGTCTCCTGAACGAGAATCGCCGGAACTACGACCCTTCCGCTCACGATCACCCCGGCCTTTTCCGCCCTTTCCCGTTGCGCCTCGGCGTCCACCATCTCCACAAGGATTCTTGGGTTTGCCAGAGAAACTTCCTCCACCAAGGCCTTGGCATAAGGACAAGACCGGCACCAAGCGGTGTAAAAAAGGACAAGATGCGCGGGGCCGGGCAAGGAAGCGAAGGCCTCGCGAAGGGCAGGAGAAAGCTCGGCCTTGGGAGCGCGGGCCTCCTCAATGCCCACGCAAGAGGTGCAAAGAACGGCGCCGATGCGCTGGGCCTGGCGCGCCTGGCCAAGGTAGACCCCAAACCCCAAAGCGGCCAGGGCCAAAACACAAAGGGCGAGGGAAAAGATGGAAAGAGTGCGCCCAGCCAAGAACCAGGTGGCGAGAACCCCCAAAGCCAAGAGGACCAGGATCCACCAGGGAAGGGCAAAACCCGGGGCGGCCGCCCCCAAGACCAACGCGGTCTTGGCCTCCTGCACCATTTGGAAACAGGCCTCGGCGATGCAGTAGTGGTACTCCACGCTCAGCCTTACTGAGACAGGAAAAACCTGTGGGTCCACTTCTTTTGCGGAGAAAACGAGGCGCACAGTGCGCTCGCCAAAGGCCGGGATGTTGAAGAGCTCAGGAACTTTGGCCTCTATCCCTGGAGGCAAATCCCGTACGGAAAAGCGGACCTCCTCGGCAAGGTATGGGGAGGTATTGACTACTCGCACGAAAAGGGGCGTTTCTTCCCCGCGGCGAACCCCGGCCTCCGGGGGAACCTGAACCTCCAAAATGGGCTCGGCCTTGACCGGAAGGGCCGGAAGAACAAGGATTTCTGAAGGGGCCGCCTCTGCGGTGCTTTCCCCAAGGAGCTCGGCCACGGCCCGCCGTAGCTCCTCTCCCTCCAGATCGCGGTACCGGATCATCCCATTTTTGTCGAGGAGGTAGCTCGTGGGGATCTGATAAACCCGGTAAAGAGCAGCAACAGAATTATCCCAGCGCTTCCCCTCGAAGGCCACTGGCCAGGATATGCCCCGCTCAGAAAGGACCCGGCGGAGGTCCTCCGCGCTCTCGTCCAGGCTCACCCCCACTATCTCAAAGCCCTGCGCGTGGAACTCCTCGTAGATTTCCTTGAGTCCAGGGAGACTAGCCATGCACGGCGGACACCAGGTGGCCCAAAAATCGAGGAGTACCACCTTCCCCCGAAAGTTCCCAAGCGAAAGTTCCCGGCCGCTTAAGAAATCGCGAAAAGAAAAGTCTGGAGCAGGAGAACCGGGGATGAGGGGAACTTTGGGAGGAACGTAGGCCGTCCTCTCCAGCCAAATCCTCCGGCCATCCCCGGAGATCTCGCGGACCTTTAAGCTCTCCTCCCCCAGGGTGAAGGCCTCGGAGAGGGCAAAGTACTCGTGCCCATCTAAGTTGGCATGGATCTTTCCGTCGCCGTCCACGTCCACCCCGAGAAAGTCGCCCTTTGTGCCAAAAACCCCGCTCAAGTCGCCGTCCACAAGGACTATTTGGTGCCCTTGGAAGAAACCGCGGCGGGGAGCGCCGCCCACGAGGAACACATAGCCCCGGCCTTCTGGCCAAAGGACCGTGAGGGGATAGTCATAGGGCTCCGCCCCTTTAGGCACGGCCCGAAGGACGAAGGACCAGGACCTTCCGCCGGTGATCCTCGTTCCTTTGAGCCCCTCGGCGGCGGTGAGGCGGCCATCGCCGTCGAAATCCACCCAAAGAGCCACCTCGTTCTGCGCGCTCACCCCAAGGAGGATGGCATATTCGGCCTCGCCAAGGGCGATTTCCCCAAAGAGCTTGGTAACGAGCTCTGGGCCCTCGTAGTGAACCGTTCTAGGCAAAGTGGGGTAAAGGCGAAGGGGCAGGCTCACCTGGGCCCAGCTTCCCAAAGCCTCGGGCTCAACGGGCTCAAGGGTAATCTCCAGGGCCAAGCCGAAAAAGGCGCAAACGAAAATGAGCAAAAGAAGGTAGCGCACAGGTCATCCTTTCTCCGGGCGAAGGCGGGCCGCGGCAAGGCGAAGCCTCTCCGCCACGAGCTTCGGCCCGGCCATGGCTAAAACCTCGAACAACCCCGGGCCCACCCGCGAGCCGGTGACCACAACCCGCATGGGCAAGGCCACGGCCTTGAGGGGGAGGCCCAACCGCTCAAGCACCGCCCGCACCGCGGCCTCCATCTCCCCGGGGCCGCCGTCGGAAAGGCCCTCCAGGGCCTGGGCCAAGGCCAAAAACGGCTCGGCAAGCTCTGGCTTAAGAAGCTCCTCGGCATCCGGAGGAATCCCCATCTCGCCGGGGAAGAGGAAGCGCGCGCTGCGGGCGAGCTCCACAAGGGTGTGGCTGCGGTCGCGCAGAAGCTCCACGGCCCGGAAAAACCGGGCCTCGGGCAAGGCCTCCACTTCCTCTTGCGTGGCCACGCCCTCCAAGACCAGGAATTCCTTGACCATTTGCGCCAGTTCCGGAACAGGAAGCCGGCGCATCCACTCCCGGTTCAGCCAAAGGAGCTTCTGCTCATCGAAAACGGAGGGCGACTGCCCAACCCCGTCCAGGTCAAAATAGCGGATGAGCTCCTCCCGGGAGAAGATCTCCTGATCCCCGTGGGACCAACCCAGCCGGGCCAGGAAGTTCACCATGGCCTCGGGGAGGATCCCTTTGCGCCGGTATTCCAGAACGGAAACGGCTCCGTGGCGCTTGGAGAGCTTTGTGCGATCTGGACCAAGAATGAGGGGGATGTGTGCGAATTTCGGGGGATTGAGGCCCAACGCCCAATAGATGTGGAGCTGCTTTGGGGTGTTAGGGAGATGCTCGTCCCCGCGGATCACGTGGGAAATGGCCATTTCCGTGTCGTCCACCACACAGGCGAAGTTATAGGTAGGGGTGCCATCGGAGCGGAGGATCACTAGGTCCTTAAATTCGCGGTTTTGGAACTCCACTTTTCCGGCGATGAGGTCGTCCACCACCGTCACGCCCTCTTTGGGCATGCGGAACCAGATGGCGCCATCGGCCTCGTAGGCCGCGCCGCGGCGAAGAAGCTCCTCCGCATACCGCTGATGGATGTGAAGCCGCTCAGTCTGCCGGTAAAACTCGTCCCAATCGAGACCCAACCATCGCAGGGAGGCGATGATCTGGTCGATGGCCTCCTTGGTGGAACGGGTGCGGTCCGTGTCCTCGATGCGCAAGATGAACGTTCCCCCGTGATGCCGGGCGAAAAGCCAGTTGAAAAGCGCCGTCCGTGCCCCGCCCACGTGGAGGTAGCCGGTGGGACTGGGAGCAAACCTGACCCTGACCTTGTTCATGGCTTCCAATTTTAGCTTGCCCAATGCGCCGGCCCAATCCCAGTTGTCTTTGGGAACCATCCCGCTATGATGCTGAACAAGGAGGGAAAATGAAGCGGGATCTTGTGAGCCTTGCCGATTGGTCCACGGAAGAGATCTGGGAAGTTCTAGAGCTTGCCGTGCATCTTAAACGGGAGCAGCGCGCCGGAATCAGACACGACCACATCTTACGGGGGAAAACGCTGGCCATGATTTTCCAAAAGCCGTCCTTGCGCACACGGGTCTCGTTCGAAGTGGGGATGTGGCAACTTGGGGGTTATGCCCTGTACCTGGGCCCGGAGGACATCAAGCTCGGCCAGCGGGAGAGCGTGGAGGACGTGGCCCTAAACCTTTCCCGCTATGTGGACGGGATCATGGCCAGGGTCTTCGGCCACGAGGTCGTGGAGGAATTGGCGCGCTTTGCCACTGTGCCCGTCATCAACGGCCTTTCCGACCTTCTCCATCCCTGTCAAGCCCTGGCGGACATGCTCACCATCTGGGAGAAGAAGCGCACGCTTTCCGACCTAACCCTAGCTTTCATCGGCGACGGCAATAACGTGGCCAACTCCCTCATCGAGGCCTCCGCAAAGCTAGGGCTAACTTTCCGCATCGCCTGCCCTGCAGGGCACGAGCCGGACGCCCGCATCGTGGCCGAGGCCCGGTCCTTGGGGGCAAAAGTTGAGATCCTGCGCGATCCGAAAGAGGCGGCCAAGGACGCGGATGTGCTGTACACTGACGTTTGGACGAGCATGGGCCAGGAGGCGGAGGCCGAGCTCCGCCGCAAAAGGTTCCAAGGTTACACCGTGGATTTGGAACTCATCTCCTTGGCCAAGCCCGATTGTTTGGTCATGCACTGCCTTCCCGCCCACTACGGGGAGGAGATCACTTATGAGGCTGCGCGCAGCAAGAACTCCGTCATCTTCGACCAAGCCGAAAACCGCCTGCACGCGCAGAAGGCCGTGTTGGCCCTCCTTTTGGGCGGAAAGGCCTGAGCTAGGGGCGCACCTGAATTAGGTACTGGGTCTGGCCGGTGAGGCCAGCAGAGTCGGTGACAACGAGGGTCACAAGGTAAAACCCGGGCTCGGGAAAGGTCCAGCTTACCCGCAGGCCCTCAGCGTCGATGACCCCATCGTCGTCGAAATCCCAAGCGTAGCGCACGATGACAGCGTTGAAGGCCTGGGAAAGGGTGCCATCAAAGAGCACGGGCTCCCCGGCCCGGGGGATCTTTGGGGTCCAGACGAACTCCGCCAAGGGCGGCTGGATAACGATCACCGGCCGCGGCTGCTCCCATACCCCAAACGCCACCTCCCTCCTCTCCCCCGGAGCCAAAACGAGCTCTACGAAAGCTGGGGTAGTGGGGATATGCCGGGGAGGAAGGAGCTCAGAAACCAATTCCACCCAATATTTCCCCGGAAGAAGCTCCGGGAAAGAGAAATGGCCAAGGGGGTCGGAAAGGATTTCCCGCACCTCTTCGGCCTCGGAAACGAGGCGTATCAAGGCCCGGCTAAACCCCGGTTCCTCGGGAGCCCGCACGCCGTCCCCATCAAGATCGAGAAACACCACCCCGCGAATTTCCGCCAGGGGCACAAGTGGAATAAGGAGCTCGGTTTTCTTTCCAAGCTCAAGGGATACGGAGAACTGGGAAACCGGTGCCCCATAGCCCGGGGGGAGGCGGGCCACCTTCACCACGTAGGTCCCCGGCGGACGCCCGGGGAAGTGGAACCCCCCGTCCTTTCCCGTGGAAACCCGCTGCTCCTCGAGGGCGAGGATCACCCCGGGAACGCCGGGTTCCCCGGGATCTTGAATTCCGTTTCCGTTCAAATCGGCGAAGGCCACCCCGGAGAGGACGCCATACACGGGGAGGAACGGCGGGGCCCAGGAAAACTTGTAGGAGAAGTCCATAGTGGCCGAAAATCTCACCGGAACGCCTTCCTCCCGCCAGCGTGCTTCCACCCCGAATTTCAGGGCGAGGGAAGGAGCGGGGCTAAAGGGAAATTCCACCCGGGCCGTCCCGCCCTCCCGACCATACTCCCAAGAAAGGCGCACCCCATCCTCCACGGAGAGGGAGAGCCTGGCCTCCCCCTGTACCCGCATTTCCGACGCAAAGAACAGCACCTGTCGAAATTCCGCAAAGCCCGAAACCCGCGGTGAGAACCGAAGGCTCAGCCACTCCCGGAATTCCTGGCGAACCCAGAAACGATCGAACACCACATCCTGAAAGCGAATGTAGGCGCCCTGAGCCCCGAGGATGAACCCGTGAAGGGAAAAGGAGGCCATCCCCTCGGCGCGAAAGACCCGCTCGTCTAACGCCGGCGGGGAGGCCAAATCCGCGGTGCGCCGGAGGGAAAGACCGAATCCGAAGCGAAGGGGCCAATTAGCAGGGAACAGGTCCCAGCCCGCCTCCATCCCTTGCCAGGCCCTAGTCAAAAGGGAAAGACCGCGCAAGTTATCCCGCTCCCACAGGCAATTGAAGCGGAATCCCGCCTCCTCCGCGCCCAGTCGGCCGGAGAAGAGAATCCCCGCGCGGTCCTGAACAAGGGCGGGGAAGCCTGGATCGATGGCGTACCCGCGGGCTTCGAGGAAGAAAAGCTCGGGAATCTCCCAGGTGAGCCTCGTTTGGCCGGCGAAGCGGGTGAGCCCGGCCACGCGGGCCGCGCCCGCCTCCGTCCGAAACCAGAGGTCCTTTAAGACCTCTAGGCCCACGAAGACCGTGCCCCCTTGGCTGTGGATGACGCCCCGCTCTTCCCGATAGGCTCCGCCCACTTCGCCCCAGAATGGGCGCAGGAGGAAAAGCCCTCCGGCCCGGCCCGCTAGGCCTTCCCAGCCCGATCCGAACGCAAGCTCCACCTCTTTGAGGCTAAGACGCAGGCCCAACCCCCAAAAACCCAAGGCCGAAAGAAGGGAATCGAAGGAGAATCCCATCCGGCCGGCTTCCATCTTGAAGGTGTCCGTGACGTACGTGGCCTGAAAATCCAGGAGCTGGTATGGGTTAGGAGCCCAGGGGCCAGCCCAGCGGGCGGACAGGGTCAACGCCCCATCGAGCACCGTCCCCTGCCCGGAAAAGCCGAGGAAGGAGGTGCCGGGTCCGGCGAGGAAATCGTGGGAAAAGCGGCCGAAGCCCTGCATGGCTAACTCAGCGAAGATTTGCACGGGAACGCGCTCCGGGCCCGGCGGAAGGACCTCCACATACCAAGCAGTCCGGGACTCCACCTCCGCCGCTATTCCCGAGCGGACGGTGGCCATAACCACTTCCCGCCCCACCCGCGCATCCGTGGGAATTTCCAGAGTGACCTGCACTTCCCCCACTTCGCCCGGGGCGAGGGGCAATTCCGCCGGATTCACCCGCACTTTCCATCCCGAGGCCGTGTGCACCTCCACGGCGATGCGGTCCAAGGCATTCCCTCGGTTGGCCACCCGGAGCGAAAAAGAAAGGGACTCCCCCGGCTGGGCCGCCTGAGCCGGAGGGGGGCTTAGCCCCACCGCCGCCAGGTCTTCCACTTCCACTGTGGTCTCGCCGACCGTCTCTTTTTCATCCCAGCGAAAGAAGATCCGTACCGCGTGGATCCCGCTTTTTGCCGTGCGGGGAACGTAAAGGGTGAGGAAAAGGTAGTCCTCCTCGCCCGGGCCAAGGGGGATTGAATCCGGGAGGCCCAGGGCTTCCCAGCCCGTGGGGAGGTCCACGGCCAGGCGCACCACCACAGAGGAAGGGGCGTGATTGGTCACTTGCCATACCTGAACGGCAAAATCTCCGGGGCGGACTTTAGCTGGGGGAGAAAGGAGCAGAATCTCTAAATTCTGCCCAAGGGCCAAAACGCCCACGACAAGGCAAAGGAAAAGCGGCCGCATCCAAAAAATTTTGCGGCCGCGGGGCCCGTGTTTTAGGGACTTGGGTTATTCTGTTTTAGGAACTTTGGCCCTCTTGGCGGCCAAAAGCTCCCGGAGGGCCGCAACGTCCCGTTCGTCCACCACACCGTCGTTGTTGAAGTCAAAGGCCCGGAAGTTGGCGCGCACCACAGGATGAGCGAGCACTTGTCCCAAAAGTTCGATGTCAGCCTCATCGAAGACGCCGTCGCCGTTTAGGTCCTCATAGAACCCGTCGCCATCGAGGTCCTGGGGAAGGCCAAGCCCCTCCGCCAGGGGAAAAAGGGAAAGGGGCCGCACCACAAGGCGCACGGGCATGGCCACCAGGGCCTCTCCGCCGTAGTCCACCGTGGCCAGGACCTGATAGACCCCGGGCTCGGGGCGAAAATCCGTGTCCACGCGGATCCACCGCTCAGAACCGGGAAGGCAGGGAACGGAAGGGGCGCGGGCCTCCGCCACCGTTTTTCCCTGCACATCGATCACGCGGAGGAGGGCCTGCACCTCCCGCAGGTTCTTCGTCCCCGTATTGGCGAACTTGACCCAAACCCAAAGGGGGTTCAGCCCCCGCACCTCCAGGCCCCGCAGTTCCCCCCGCGCTTCCGTCGGCTCCACTGTGACGTAGATCTTTATCCCGATCCGGCGGGTGACGGTGACCACGACGCCCTGATAGGGGACAAGCCTCGGCTCGCCCTGCACGAAGACGATGGCCCAATAGGTGCCTGGCTCTGCTTGCGCCGGAACCTGCACCGTGCCCTGGATCTCCCGCACCTCCCCTGGACCAAGGACAAAGGAAGTGGGCAACACCTGGATCCAGGTGGCGGAGGAATGGGGCAAGGTCCCTGGCTCGTAAAAACGGTTCTCCCCAAACTCGTTCCGGTCCCAATCCCCAAGATAAAGGATGATCTGCTCGGGTTGAGCCAGTTCATTGTGGACGATAAAGGAGAAAGGCAAAGTGAGCCCGGGGCGCGCAGAAAGGTCCACCTCCAGGAGGTTCACCTCGAAGCCCAGGGCCGTCAAAGACGCCGAAATGAGGGCCAAAATGAACAGCCTCACACCTCCAATGGTGACCGATACGCGAAGTTTCCACAAGGAGCCCCTCCCGAACAGAAAACCCCGGCTAGGAGCTAACCAAAGTGTAAAGGAAATGCAGGGAATAGATGCCTGGCCAGGTAGTGTCGTAGTCCACCAGGAGGCGAAAGCTCAGGGAAAGTTTGGCCACACCGGCCCCGCCTTGGGCCACCATGCGATTCGCCACAGCCAGGGGCACGTAACTTTTTTCCGCTACGCTCACCGTGCCAGCGGTGTCTTCCACCCGCCAGAGCAAGTGCCCACAGGGCTTTTGGGGATCAGGAAGATCTCCCGTGTAGTTCCAGTGAGCATCGGTGGCCGCAATGTATAGAGTCCAACTGGCTGGGCTCTGAAGCTCCACGCTCTGGATCGCCAAAGCCTCCAGATAACCCCGGTCGTAGTCGGCCAAGGAAAGGGTGCCGAGGTTTATGGTCCTGGGCTCGACCGTGAGACCGAACCCTGTGCGGTAGTAGACCCGCGTCGCCACCCAGTCCAAACGAGCGGAGCCGATCCCGCGTACCCGCACCCGGAAATTCCCGGGAGCAAGCTCTTCCGCACTCCAGGATGCCCTGCCCCAAAGATCGGATGGCCCGCCGAGCACAAAAGTGGTCTCGGAAAGGGGAAGCCGACCTGTACCATAGCCCGTGGAGGTCCAGCTTTGGCCCCCGTCCCAAGATAACTCCACCCAGAGGCGGGACTCCACGGGCCAACCGAACCGCCAGTGCCAGGCATCGAGCCGCACCTCTATGCCCAGGATTTGGGCTCCTGGGGGGATAGGAAGGGTGTAACCCCAATAATCATGGAAAATCGGTTCATCAGGGGAAAAAACAAGGGCGCTTTGATTGTCATCGTAGTAAGCACGCTGGGGAAATACGAATTGACCCTGATCAGCTTGAGGATTGGACCAACTTGTGCTCTGGGCCCAGAGGGGCCAGGTGAGGATCAAAAAACTCCAGAACAAAATTTTTCTACCCATGGGGAGAACAAGGGCAGCCCAGTTCCGCAACGGAACTGGGCTGCCCATACCCAGCCGGGTCACGGTGCGGTGAGGGTGTATTTGAAGCCCAGGGAGTAGTCGCCGGCCACGTCGTTATCCCAGCTCACCAGGACACGGAAGTCCATGGTGTGCTGGAAGTTACCGCCCGGAAGTCCCTGGGCCAGGGTGATGACGTCGGTGCTGAGACCGGTGAGGGTGTCCATTAGATAAGTGATGCGCTCGGGCCTGTTCACTGCGGCCACACGCAGCTGGAGATCCTTAGAGGGCTTCTCCCACGGGCCAGTCCAGGTTTCACTGTTCGCTGCCACGGAGAGGGTCCAGGGGCGGTTGCTCCACACGTACACGATCTGGGCTCCAAGAGCGTCCTTGTATCCGAGATCGTAGTCATCCATCGTCAAGGCACCGAAGTCGATCAAATCCGTGCTGAGCTCCAGCCGGATCAGGGTCGGCACGGTGAATACCGCCGTGGACCCCGCCGTCACGCCCTCCTGCGCCATCCCGCTCACCACACCCATAACTCCAGCCACCAAAACCGCCAAAATTTTCAAGCTCTTCATTTGAGCACCTCCAAGAGAAGTTTTTGTTTTACCGGGCTTGGGCCCGGGAGTTTTTGAGCTTCTCTTGGGGTGCTTCGGCAGCCCAGCCGTCCCTGAGGGACCTGTGGCTTTGCGCCCCCGCCTTGCGACGGGTTTGCCTTTATCGGTCACCCCAACAAAACGCGCTTTCTCTTTCGGCTCTCACCCCCTTTCACCCCACACGGGCTCCTGCAGAACCCCCCAGCTTGAGCACGAGGGTTATTCCATCTGTCTCAGATCCCAGGTTGACCAATTTTACCTCCAAGGACACCTCGTGCTTCCCCGACCGGCCCGAGAGGAGAAGAACTTCTTCTGTATTAACCAAGACCTCCGGGCCGCCCAAGACCCTGACCAAGAGATCGACGCGGTCCGCAGAGAGGACCCGCGCCGTAACCGCCCACGGCACATTGCTTTTGACCTCAAGGGGAAGGACAAGGCCCTGGACGAGCTCCTCGGGGCGAAGCTCCACCATCACCTCCCGGCCGGAAAGCCCCCGCTCAGGGAGGGCCAGAACGCTTAAGGCCGGGATGGAAAGGGAAACGGTGGCCGTCCGGGATACACTTGCCCCGAGAGCCGCAAGGCCCAAAGCCCCAACCATCAGTACAAGCAAGCATTTCCTGACCATTCTTCGGCAGCCCAGCCGTCCCTGAGGGACCTGTGGCTTTGCGCCCCCGCCTTGCGACGGGTTTGCCTTTATCGGAAATGGTCAGGAGAGACTCCGCTGAGCCTCTTCTAACCGTCTCCGGCTGCCCTTCCCCCCTCCTTTGCCAGTCCGTTGACTGGCATTTCTATTATATACCAGTGGAAGGTAATGTCAAGGGGGTGAAGGTAATGGAAACTACGGGCAGAAGGAGGCCAATTTCCTGGCCCGCTCCAGGGCGAGGTGGTTGTAGAGGGGCCATTTGGTCTGGGCCTCCGGCGCCTTCTTCAGGGCCTCGGCAATGAGGCGGCAGAAAAGCTCCTTATCCCGATCTTTGGCCCAAAGCTCGGCGTAATCCACAAGGTTTTGCAGGAAATCCGGATCAAGTTCTATCGCCCGCAGGAACTCCTTTTCCACCTGGGCTTGATCCCCGCCCAAGAAACCCGGTGTTTGGGCATGGAAATTCCCCAGGGCTCGCCGCGGTCCTCCTCCCCAATAGCCTTCGTCTAGTTCCGCCGCCCGCTCGAAGGCGGCCAAAACGTCCTGGCTTCCTCCGGCCAAGGCCGAAAACCAGTGGAAGGAGAGCCACCTTCCCAGGTTATTCCCATACCAAAAGAGGGCTTCCACATCCTTGGCCGCCCGCAGCGCCGCCCGATGCCCCTCCCTTCCCTCGACTTGAACGAATTCCGGGTCCATCCGCAAAGCCAAAAGGGCGTAGTCCTTTCCCTTTCCGTAGGCTGGCTCCTTTTCCCTCTCCGAAAGGTAAGCCTCAGCCAGTTCAAAGTATGCTCGGGAAAGCTTTATGAGGACCTCGCGGCGGGCCTCTCCGGAAAGCTTGGGAAGGGCCTCCTCCCAAAGCCGGATCGCCTCCCTGAGCCTCCCTTCATAGACCACGAAATCGAAACCCCCGCTCCAGCGGTCATAAAGCCGATCTGCTTGAGCCAAAAGCTCCTCTATTCCTTGTCCCAATAAGACAAAGCCGAAAACTGCCAAAGCTGCCAGCGCCTTCCTCATTTTTGGCCTCCTTTCATCCTCAAGGATACACTCGCCTTTGGATGCTCCGCATTCGAAGGCCCTCCCTTTCCGATCTTCCGGGGATCATGCGGGTGGAGCGGGCGAGCTTCCCCGACCCCTGGCCGGGCCTGGCCTTCGTTTGGTACCTCTTTTCCGGCGACTCTCTCTTCCTTGTGGCCGAGGAGGACGGAGAAATTCGCGGATTTGCCATCGCCGTAATGGAGGGCGAGGCCTTGCACCTTCATGACATTGCCGTCCTCCCAGCCTCCCGCCAGAGGGGAATAGGAAGGAAATTGATGGAGGCCCTGATGCAAAAGGGAAGAGAAAAGAAGGCCAAAAAGGTCGTGCTAGAAACCCGGGTGGAGAACCTCGTAGCTCAGGCGTTTTTCCGGCGCTTTGGGTTCAAGGAAACGGGGGTTATTCCCAACTACTACGAGCCCGGAGACGCCATCCTCATGGAGCTTGAGCTGTGAAGACGAAGAAGAGGGCGGTGACCCAGCCGGCCAAGATCAGGAAGGCCAGGCCCCTTGAGGCCCAAGTTCGTTTTTCGGACCCGAGCTTCAAGAAGAAAAGGCCAAGGGTCATGAGGACGAGGGCCCCGATCCCGGCGAGGATTTCCGCCCTTCCCAGGGCGGCGTAAAGGTTTTTGGGATAGGCAAGGTCGGCCAAGGCCAGGATGAAGACGTTGAAGGCGCAGCTTCCATAGACGTTTCCCATGGCCATCTCCTCCGCACCAAGGCGAAGGGAGCCCAAGGTCACGCTCGTTTCCGGCATGGTGGTGACTAAGGCCACGGCCAATACCCCGATGAATGTCCCGGAAATTCCCAAAAGCTCGCTTAGGCGGTCGGCGCTGAAAGCTAAAGCTGGAGCCCCTAAAATAATTCCCAAGGCTGCAAGGCCCATGAGAATCCAAGCCTTTTTCAAGGGCATCGTCGTTTCTTCCTTTTCTTTGCCCTTGCCCCCCTCCCTCGTTCGATAAATCAGGTACATTGAGGCAAGGTAAATGACAATGATGAAAAGCGTTGCCAGGCCAAGGAAGCCAACTTCAAAGGGATAGACGATGTTCAAAATCGCAAGGCCGGTGAGGATGAGGGCGGAAAATCCCAGAATTCGCTGATCCAGGGAGAGGGGGGCGATCGCGGGGGAGAAAAGGCTGGTTAAGCTGGCAAGGACCACGATGTTGATCATGTTGGCTCCAAGGATGTTTCCCGCGGCGAGGTTCGGGGCCCCAAGCCGCACCGCGGAAATGTTGGTCACAAGTTCGGGAAGGGAAGTAGCGATGGCCAAAAAGATCGTGCCTACAAAGAGTCGACCGAGCCCGGTCTTTTCCGCCACCACATCTCCGGCCTGGGCCAAAACAAGGCCGCTTCGCACCACGATACCTGCGCTCAAAAGAAAAAGGCCGACAAAACCGAGGATCTCCAGCATGAGCCTAAGCATAAAGGAAGATCCCGGCTAAAACCACCCCGAAAAGGAAGGCCAGGCTTGGAGGAAAGAGCTTTCCCCAGGTTTTCCAAAGGTCCGCCTTGGCGTATTCGGCGGAGACGACAAGGCAGGGATGAAGGGGAGAAAGGAGGTATCCCAAATAGGCGGCCTGGTAGATCACGGAAAATGAGAAAGGATCAAGGCTTCCCCTCGCGGCAAGGTGAATGGGGATGGTCACGGAGATGGCCGCCTGTTGCCTTCCCGTGGCCAGCCCCATGAGGAGCCCAAGGCCTAGGATCAACCCAAAGAGGGGGAAGTTTAGAGAGGCGAAAACCTCGGGAAGCCCCGAGGCCCTGAAGACCCCGAGGTAAACGAACATCCCGCAGACAATAAGGGAAAAGCGCCAAGGAGCGGCCTTTTTGATCAAATTCAAAAGCTCTCCAAACAATCGGCTTCCCAAAAGGGCTAAAAAGAAGCTAAAAAAGAGGGCAAGGAGGGTGGCTACCTCCAAAGCAGGAAGGGGAGCGACCCTTTTGAGGAGGAAGTCCAAAAGGGGAGCGGAAAGGAGCACTGCCAAGGGGAAAAGGGCTTTGAGGGAAACATGATCCACATTTGCTTTAGGGCCCCGGAAAGGCCGCAAAAGGAAGGGAAAGCCCAAAAGGACGGCGAAGGCCGCCCAAAGGAGCTGGTAAGGGATGATGGTCCAAAGGTCCAAGCCCGCAAGTTTGGCGCCAGCGATCAAGGCTGAGGACATGGGGTAAAAGAAAAGGAGGATATGGCGGAACCAGACGTTGGCCGCCGCCCTTTCCTCTGGCCTTCCCCCTCCCACCTTTTCCAGGATCGGCGCGGAAAGCAAAGCCCCTCCAGGAACGGGAAGGAGGCCGAAGAGCGCCGGAGCTAAAAGAAAAACCATCCTCCTCCCTCCGGGGATGAGCCCCAAAAGATAAGAAAGCCACCCCCCTTCCTCTAAGAGGGCGCCGATAAGGGGGATGAGGCCCACCGCGAAGATGAGGGCGATCGCCCCAGGATCGGAGAGGGAGGAGAGGATGGTTTTAGGAAGTTCCGCGAGGGGCAAAAGGAAAAAGCCCAAGACCAGGGCTCCGGCGAACATGGAAAGCCAAATGCTCCTTCGCGCAAGGCCCAAAAGCACCAAAAGGGAAAGAAAAAAGGCCAGCCAGGCCATAATCTGGGGGCGAATTATCCAGCTTACTTTAGGATTTGGCTAGGCCCTGGCTCCGAGAAGTTCGTAGAGCCTGGGCAGGGCTTCCTCCATGGCCTCCTCACCGGCGCGGATGTTTTCTTTGGCCCGCAAGTAACTTCTTTCCTCGCGGAATTTAGGACGGAGGTAGATTTCCGGGGGATCCAAAGCTAGTTTCAGCCGCAGCACCTCCTGGACGAGGATCGCTGCGGACTGGTTGAGGATCTCGAAGATCCCCGGGAGGGGGCGAGCTGAAGTAGTTTCGCGGCCATATTCCCTGAGGACCTCCACGAGGCTTGCCGGCACCCACGGCCGATGGAGAAGGCCTTCCCGCAAAGTTTGGCTGAGGAGGCCCCAGGGGCGGCGAGCTTGCGGCGTGGTGGGGCGAGGCGCGGGGTTCGTGTCCACCGCGATGACCACCTCCGCCCCAAGTTCGCGACAGACCCGCACGGGAAGGGGCTCCACCATCCCCCCGTCCACGAGCAACTTCCCCTCCCAGCACACAGGCTGGAAGACCCCGGGGATGGCGGTAGAAGCGCGGATCGCATCCACAAGGGGGCCGGACCGCAGGACCACCGCCTCCCCCGTGTCGAGATCCGTGGCCACCGCGGCAAACGGGATGGGAAGCTCTTCTATGCGCACATCCCCCAGGATCTCCCGGAGGTAGCGACGCAGGCCCGCTCCAGAGCTCAGCCCCGTGCGGGGGAAGGTGGGGAGGAAGCTGCGCAAGAGCCGCGCGCGGCTGGTGGTGAGCCACTCCTCCTCGATGCGGGAAAGGGGGATCCCGGCGGCGTAGGCGCCGCCCACCATGGCGCCAATGCTTGAGCCAGCGATGGCCGAAACTTTGATTCCCTCGCGTTCCAAGACTTTGAGGACGCCCACGTGGGCCGCACCGCGGGCCCCACCCGAACCCAAAGCTAGCCCCACCTTCTTCTCGCTACCCATCACTACCCCTCCGCCACGAAACGATACCCTGCCTTCCAAGATAAAAGAGCCCTAGAACAATAACGGGCAAAG
>JACIWL010000023.1:0-11343 GCA_014360995.1 Candidatus Bipolaricaulota bacterium
CTCCGTGGAACCCACGGGAAGAAGGGCCACCTTTGCCTGCTTTATTGCTTCCCGCGCGTCCTTCCAGCTCATCCGCGAAAGTTCCATCGTTCCTCCTCCTTTTCTCCAAAACCTTTGCCGAAACTAGGACCGAGCGCTATCCTCAAAGGCAAAGTCTAAGGAGGGAAAATGCGCAAGGCAATAAGCCTTTTTGTTGTGCTTTTTGTGTCGGTTTGGGGGTGGTCCCAGGAAAGAGGGCCCATCGTTATTCACTCCGACCTGGACTTCACCGCGGAGAACGGAGTGATCGCCGGTACAGGCGTTCCTGAAGACCCCTACATCATCGCCGGCTGGACGATCTCGGCGACCCCGGACGTTCCCTATGGGATCTATGTGGCTAACACAACAAAACCCTTTGTGATCCGCGGCTGTAGTGTGATCGGGGCGCAAAACCAGCAAGGGGCGGCCATCGCCCTCATAAACGTGCAAAATGGAGTGGTGGAGGATTGTTTTGTCCGCGACAGCATAAATGGCATCTTCATCCAGAACTCCCAAAACCTTGTCCTGCGCGACAACTTCCTTGCCGTAAGCGGCCTGGGCCTACAGGTCCTCGGCTCCGCCCTCCAACACTATAACCACGTGATCGAGGCCACGAACTCCGTGAATGGAAAGCCGGTGCACTACTTCTTTGGGCTAAGCGGAACAACCTTGGCTGACCTCGATTCCGGTCACATCACCCTAGCCGGGGCAAGGGATGTAGTGCTGCAGGGGGCCAAGATCGATCAGACGGACGGGATAAACGTGGTCTTCTCGGAAAACGTGCGCATTGAGGCTGCGGACATCTCCCGGCCCCGCGGGAATGGCATCACCATCCTCTCCTCGCCCCATACGGTGGTTCGGGACTCCCCCAGGATTGCCAACTCCAAAAACGCCGGGATCGCCGTGGTCCTCTCGGACCATGTGCGGGTGGAGAACTGCGGCATTTACGCGAACCTGGTGGGGATCTATGTGAACGCCTCCGACCACTTCCTTGCCCAAAACAACGCCTTCGCCGCCGGGCCCGTAGGTATCCACGTCACCGGGGCTTCCCGCGAGCCCATAATCCACAAGAACTTGTTCTACCAGAACTCCTATGGGGTGAAGCTCGAGTCGGCCCTTGGCCCGGTGGTGGAGGCCTGTTCTTTCTGGGAGGGCGATATAGGGGTGTTCTTGGAAGGCCAGACGAAATACGCCCGAATAGCCAAAAACTCCATCGTGGCCTACGGCTACGGCATCTCCAACTTCGGCTCACAGGGGATCATCGAGCTAAACCACATCACCCGGGCGAACATCGGGATAATCTTCGAAGAGGCCTATCAAGAAGCCTTCCCCACCGGGAATATCGTGCGGCACAACCTGATTTACCGGTCCTATGACGGGTTTTATTTTGGGCGGGAAAGCCGGGAGACCCAGATCTACGAAAACCTCATCTGGAACTGCCAGCGCTGGGCCCGGGACTTTGGCCAGAACCTCTGGGCCCCCTATGGCCGGGGGAACTGGTACTCCAACTACCAAGGGCCTGATGCCAATGGCGATGGGATCGGCGATACCCCTATTGACTTCACCGGAGGTGGGCGCGATCCGGCTCCCCTCATGTCCCGCGAGGTCTTTCCCCAGCTTCCCGGGGTTTTGGGCACGATGGAAAGGCGCGTGGCCCTCTTGACCGATGCGGCCGGCCAGTTCTTGCCCCTCCCCGTGCTCGTTGCCGACGAGGCCCATGAGCGGTTCATCGGTTTCATGGGGGTGCCGCCGGAGCTCGCCCAGGATCTCGCCATCTTGTTTGTCTTCGACTCCCTCACGGTGAGCCAATTCCACATGCAAAACGTGTTCTTGCCCCTGGAGATTGTGTTTTTCGGCGCGGACGGCTCCTTCCTGGGGCGGACCCGGATGGCCCCGGACAGCAAAGACCGTTACGGCGTAAACAGCCCCTTCCTCACCGCTTTGGAAGTCCCCGAAGGGAAGCTCTCCTCCCTCGGGCGCGAGGTGCGTCTGCTTGGGCTTGAATGAGGATCGGCGCGGTCTTCTTCGATCTTGATGGGACCCTGGTGCGCTACCAGGGCGTGGCCTACGAATCAAGCTGGGGGGCGATCGGGCTCGCCGCGGGCGTGGGAAAGGAGTGGGACGAACTCCTCCAACGCTACCGGGGGAAGCCCGATCGCTACCCCGACTGGGTGAAGGAAAACGCTAGGCTTCTCCGGGGAATACCACTAAAAGCCGTAACAGAGAAAATTTTTCCGCCCCCATATGCGCCAGGGGTTCCCGAGGCCATTGCCGAGCTCAAAAGTTTTGGACTAATTTTGGGCGTCGTCTCCTCCGGGGTCTCCCTTGTGGCTGCGCGGGTGACGGAGGAACTGGAGCTGGACTTTTACGTGGCCAACGATCTTGTCGTCGAAGACGGAGTCTTTACCGGCGAGGCGGTGATCCGCGTGGGGTTAGCTGATAAGCTTGCGGCCGTGGAAAGGGAGGCCCATCGGCTGGGCCTTTCTTTGGCGGAGATCGCCTTCGTTGGGGACCACATAAACGACATCCCAGTGCTAAGGGCGGTGGGGGTGGGGATAGCCTATGCTCCCAAGGATCCCAAAGTGGCGGCGGCCGCGCGCTTTGTGGTCGAGGACTTTCGCCAAATACCAAGGCTTTTGCGCGCCAGTTGACGAAGAAGCACAAGAGGAACAAAATGGTTTTTGCGGATGGACCGGGAAAGGGACCTTTCCATAAAGTGGCGGCAAGTTCTAAGCGAGATCCCCGATGGAATACTGCGGTCATGCCTTCCAACCTCCGTGGAAAAAATCCGTTACGACCCGGAGCGCTGTATCCTTTATCTTGAGCTCGACTCCCAATTCAAGCGAGATTATGTGCTTCGGAAGCTAGCCAAACTGCGGGAGGCTGCGGAAAAGGTGTTCGGGCCGGTAGAGATAAAGGTGGGAGAACTTCCCCTTCTTGAGGAGTTGCGGCGCGTCAAAGACAAGCCCGTCGAGGTGGCGGACATCCTGGTGATCGGGCTTGGGAGCGGCGGGGTCAACGCCGTGGAGCGCATGTGGACTGCGGAGCTGCGCGGGGTGCGCCTGGTGGCTATGGACACCGACTCCCAGGCCCTTTCCGCGGCGAAAATACCGAACAAGGTGCTTTTGGGCGGGGTGTTGACCGGGGGGCGCAGTGCCGGCGGCGATCCGGAGCGCGGAAAGCAGGCGGCGGAACACTCCCTCTTTGACATCGAACAGGCCATCGGCCAGGCGAACCTCGTCTTCTTGGCCTGCGGGCTCGGCGGAGGAACAGGGACCGGCGCCGCGCCGGTGGTGGCCAAATTAGCCCGCACTAAGGGCGCCCTCACCGTGGGAGTCGTCACCCTTCCCTTTTCCTTCGAAGGGGCGGTACGGGCGCAGCGCGCCCAAAACGGTCTGGAAAGGTTGAATAAGGAGGCGGATGCGCTCATCGTGATCCGCAACGACCGCCTGTTTGAGCTCTCCCCGGGAGTCCCCATCACCAGGGCCTTCGAGCTTGTGGACTCGGTTTTGGTGCAGGGCGTGCGTGGAATCTCCGATCTCATCACAATTCCTGGCCTAGTGAACCTGGATTTTGCTGATGTGGCGGCGGTGCTGCGCGGAGCGGGGACGGCGGTGATGGGGATGGGCGAGGGGCAAGGGGAGGGCCGCGCCCTCAAGGCGGCCAAGGCTGCCGCCACCAACCCCCTCCTGGAAAGCGGCAGCATCCAAGGCGCCCGTCGCATCCTCCTCAACGTCTCCGGCGGCGACGACCTCACCCTCTCCGAGGTGACCCAAGTGGCGGAGTTCATCCGCAAATCCGCAGGCCCCGACGTGGATCTGGTCTTCGGGGCCACCATTCGCCCGGAGCTCACGGGCAAAGTGGCGGTGACCGTGATCGCCACCGATTTTCGCGAGCCGGTGGCGGAGGAGACGGAGCCGGAGAAAGTGGTGCGGCCGGTATTGCCGCGCCGCCCAAAGGAAGAGAATTACGACCTTCCCGCGTTCCTTCGCCGGCCCAAAGAAGAAAGTTAGGAGATCTTAAAGCTCCCGGGGTTGCGCCGGCCCGGTTTTCCTGTAACCTTAGCCTAACCTTAGCCACCCCAGCCGGGAAAGGCCCTTTTATTTTTTGCCTTAAAACCACGGAGGGAGGATGAACTTGGGGATTTCTATGCAAAAGATCAGGAACATCGGGATCGCCGCGCACATCGATGCCGGCAAGACCACCCTTTCCGAAGCCATGCTCTTTCTTTCCGGAAAGAAGCACCGCTTTGGCCGAGTGGACGAAGGCCAGGCCACCTTGGACTGGATGCCCCAGGAGCGGGAGCGAGGCATCACCATCACCGCCGCGGCCACCACCATCGCCTGGAGGGACCACCATATAAACCTCATCGATACCCCGGGCCACGTGGACTTTACGGTGGAGGTGGAACGAGCCCTGCGCGTGGTGGACGGGATGGTCGCCGTCTTCTGTGCTGTGGGCGGTGTCGAGCCCCAGTCGGAAGTGGTTTGGCGCCAGGCCGAGCGCTATCGGGTCCCGCGCCTGGCCTTCGTGAACAAGATGGATCGCGTGGGCGCCGACTTCTTCCGCGTCGTAGAGGAAATGAAAGAAAAATTGGGCGCAAATCCGATCCCCGTGGTCCTCCCCATCGGAGAAGAAGAGGAGTTCAGGGGGTTGATCGACCTTTTGCGCCTTGAGGCCATTTTCTTTGGCGAGGAAGAAAGCTTTGGCGAATCAAAGCGCGCTCCCATGCCTTTAGAACTTCGCCGCGAAGCTCAGGAAGAAAGGGAAAAGCTTTTGGAGGCCGTGGCCGAAGCCGATCCCCAATTTCTCGAGCTCTTTTTGGCGGAGGAGGCTACCGCCGAGGATCTTCGCGCGGCCTTAAGGAGGGCGACCATCGCCGGAAAGATTGTCCCTGTTTTGGCTGGTTCGGCGGCAAGGCTCAAAGGAGTGCATGGCCTCATGGACGCTGTGCTCGATTTCCTCCCTTCGCCAGTGGATCTGCCTCCTGTTCGCGGGACCTGGAATGGCCAAGAGATCCAGCGTTTTCCCTCCCCTGAAGAGCCCCTTTCCGCCCTTATCTTCAAAATCCAGGCCGACCGACACGTGGGGAAGGTGTATTTCGTGCGCGTTTATTCCGGGGTCATGCGGAGTGGCGCTAACGTGCTCAACGCAAGCCGGGGGAATGTCCAAAGAATTGGCCGCCTTTTTGAGGTGCATGCCAACGAGCGTCTCCCTGTAGAAGAGCTTTCGGCCGGAGTAGTGGGAGCGGTGGTGGGGCTGGAGGATGCCCACACCGGCGATACCCTCTGCGCCGAGGACTCGCCGCTCCTCCTTGAGGCCATGGAGTTTCCCTCCCCCGTTTTGGATTTGGCTCTTTCTCCAGCGCGTCGGACCGACGCCGATCGCCTTTCCCGCGCCCTCTCCGCCCTGGTGGCCGAGGATCCCACCCTCTCCCTTCGGGCTGACCCGGAAACTGGGGAGCTCGTTCTCTCTGGGATGGGCGAGCTGCACCTGGAGATCGTGGTGGATCGGCTGCGGCGGGAGTTCGGGGTGGAAGTGGTGACGGGAGCGCCCGAGGTGGCCTATCGGGAAAAGCCCTGCAAACCCGGGGTTTTCGAGCACAAGCTCGTGAAGCAGACGGGCGGCCGCGGCCAATACGCACACATCATTTTTCGCCTTGAGCCGGCCGCTCCCGGAGCAGGGTTGGAATTCGAAAGCCAGGTCGTGGGCGGTCGCATCCCCAAGGAGTACATCCCTGCCGTGCGGAAGGGCGTGGCCGAGGCCATGGCCGAGGGGCCGCACGGCTTCCCCGTTGTGGACCTGAAATTCGTGCTCCTCGATGGCTCCTTTCACGAGGTGGACTCTTCAGAGTACGCCTTTCGCACTTGCGCCACGCAGGCCCTGCGCGAAGCTCTGAAAAAGGCGGGCACAATTGTGCTTGAGCCCGTGATGATTGTGGAAATCAGCGTTTCTGAGGAGCTCGTCGGTCCGGTGGTGGGCGATCTTTCCCAACGCCGCGGAAAGCTTCTAGCCATTGAGGGCAAGGGCTCATTGGCCCTGATCAGCGCCCGCGTTCCCTTGGCCGAGCTTTTCGGCTATGCCACGGCCCTTCGCAGCCTCACGAGCGGCCGGGGCTCATTCACCACCCGTTTTGACCGCTACGAGCCGCTTCCGGAATCCTTGGTTCCCAAGGTTTCCAAGCGCGCGGTGCCAGTGTAGCCGGTGAGGAGAAGGTCTTTTCCCACCCACTCCAGGGTTATCCCCTTTATCGGAAGTGCCTGAGCGGGCTCGGGGAAGCCCTCTCCTCCCACGGCGGGAACGGCATTCCTTCCCCCGAGGATGATGGGGGCGTAGAAGAAATAGATCTTGTGCACGAGGCCTTGGGAAAGGAAGGACCAGGCCACCTCCCCGCCCCCTTCCACGAGCAAAGAATCCACCTCGCGCTCGGCGAGGAAAAGCAAAAGGCGCGCGA
Organism: Candidatus Bipolaricaulota bacterium; assembly: GCA_014360995.1. Taxonomy (GTDB): domain Bacteria; phylum Bipolaricaulota; class Bipolaricaulia; order Bipolaricaulales; family Bipolaricaulaceae; genus DTER01. The sequence continues at coordinate 6,473 of JACIWL010000023.1, forward strand.
GGTCCACTTTTCCTTCCCTATCAGGGGCGCGGAGGACCTCCACCCCCCGCGCTTTCAACGCCTCTTCTTTTTCGGGGGACATATCCGCCGTGACCACAAGGGTTTTTGCGGTCCCAGAGAAAACCCGGGCGGTGAGGGGGATGCGGCCGTGGGGGTCAAGGACCACGCGCAACGGTTGTGGTCCAGCAAATTCCCGCACGGTGAGTTCCGGATCGTCGGCGAGCACCGTGTTCGTTCCCACGAGGACCGCGGCATAACGGCGCCGTAGCCCCTGGACCACCCGCCGCGCCTCCTCCCCCGTGATCCATTTGGACTTTCCCGTGTAGCTTGCGATCTTCCCATCCAGGGTCAGGGCCAATTTCAGGGCCACAAACGGGGTGCGGGCCGTGATCCAGTGGAAGAAAATCTCATTCAGCTTTTTTGCTTCCTCGGCCAAGACGCCCTCCACCACCTCCACTCCCGCTTCCCTGAGACGGGCCAGGCCCCGCCCACAAACGTGGGGGTTGGGATCGCGGGTGGCTACGAAAACCCGTTTGATCCCGGCGCGGATGATGGCCTCTGTGCAAGAGGGCGTCTTTTTCCCCGGGAAATCCACGCAGGGCTCGAGGTTCACGTAGAGTTCTGCGTCGCGCGCCTTTTCCCCCGCTTTTTCCAGGGCAAGAACTTCGGCATGGGGGCCGCCAAATCGCTCGTGATATGCCTCCGCCAGGATCTCCCCGTCTTTTACCACCACCGCCCCCACCAATGGGTTGGGACGGGTAAAGCCCTCGCCCTTCCTGGCCAGGGCGAGGGCGCGGCGCATCAATTCCGCGGGTGTCCAGCGGCCTTCCACAGGCGGAGCGCGGCTTCCCTGGGATCAGGGGCTCCGAAGATGGCCACCCCGGCCACTACCACGTCCGCCCCAGCTTCCACCACCTGACGGACGTTCTCCGGTCCAATTCCTCCATCCACGGCCACTAACACCTCACGCCCTCCAATCTCTTTTTTCAGAGCGCGAATGCGGTCCAGAGCTTCCGGCATGAACTTTTGCCCGCCAAAGCCCGGCTCGACGCACATTACCAAAACCCAGTCCACCTGGTCCAGATAGGGAAAGATCAGGAAAAGCGGGGTCCGCGGCCGCAGAGAAATCCCCACCCGGCACCCAAGTTTCCGGATGGCGGAAATGGCCTCGTCAGGATGGTCCAACGCTTCCACGTGGAAAGTGATGACATCTTCCGGCCGCACCTGAAAGTATGGGGCATAAAAGGCCGGCCGGTCGATCATGAGGTGGATGTCGAAGGGTAGCCAAAGTTTTTCCCGCAGGGAATTGACAAGCAACGGCCCAAACGTGAGGTTAGGGACGAAATGGCCATCCATAACATCGAAATGGATGTAGTCAGCAAGATCGGCGATCCGCTCCACAGCGCGAAGGAGGTCAGAAAGGTCGGCGTTGAGGATGGAGGGGGAGAGCTTCATTCACGAGCGGCGGCGGCCTCCGCTGGCGATGAGGAGCATGCCCAGAAGCTGGGCGATGGCCATGGCTGCAGAGGCCACGTAAGTAAGGGCGGCGGCGCCGAGGACCTCCCTCACCGCACCAAGCTCACCCTCCGTAACAAGCCCGGCCGAGCGAAGGGCCGCCAGGGCCCGGCGGGAGGCGTTGAACTCCACAGGCAGGGTCACCAAGGTGAAAAACACCGCCGCGGAAAAGAGGATGATCCCGATGTTCACTAGGGACGTGGCTTGAAAGATAAGCCCGATGACGAAGAGAGGGAAGGCCAGCTGGGACCCGAACATGGCCACGGGAACGATGGCCGAGCGCAGGGCCAAAGGAGCATAGCCCTGGGCGTGCTGAAGGGCATGGCCTGCCTCATGGGCCGCTACTCCTACCGCGGCCACCGAGATGGAATCGGGCGCGGACAGGCGCAATCGCCTCCGCCGCGGGTCGTAATGGTCGCCCAGGGGCTGGCGGATGGCCTCGATGACCACGTCGCCGACCCCCGCTTGACGGAGGATGAGCTCCGCGGCCGCGCGAGCGGTGATGCGCCTCTGGGTGGGAACCTGGAGATATTTGGCGTAAGCCGAGCGCACCTTGTACTGGGCGTAGATGGCCAACAGGAATGCCGGGATGAGAAGGATCAAAGTCTCTGGGTAGAACAACCAGATCACTTTTTCACCTCCTAAAAAATTATAGCCCAGGCGGGGGAGAGGGCCATAGGCCGGATTCTGTGTTTAAGGGGGCCATTCCTCTTTGCGGCCCACCCGGAGGCATCGGCCGGGCCAGCCTCAAGCGCCTCCCTATTTGGCCTTGCTCCGGCCGGGGTTTGCCGTGCCCGGGAACCTCGCGGCCCCGGCGGTGGGCTCTTACCCCACCTTTTCACCCTTGCCCGCACCCTGCCTTAAAGCAGGGCCGCTGGCGGTCTGTTTTCTGTGGCACTTTCCGGGGATCGCTCCCCCTCGGGTTTCCCCGAGCGGCCTGCCCTGCGGAGTCCGGACCTTCCTCAGGGGTAAAAACCCCTGCGGCCCCCTGGCCTTCTCCCCCACCGCAGGCCAGTCCGCGTGTACCGACAACGCGGACACACCAAAATTATACCGCTAAACGAGCGCACCCGGCGCAGGGGGCGCCCGCAACGGGGACAAATCCGGCACCTAATAAAGAGGGCAAGAGCTACAAAAATGACCCCAAAAAGAACGTATTGCCAGGGAAATCCCCCGTTTCCCTCGGTTTTTTTCTCCTGAAGGGCAGAAACGAGCGCGGTAACAAAGTGCACGGCGGCGTAGCCCGGACGAGCCCGGTTGGCCTCAACCTCCGCGCGGGCGAGGAGCTTTTCCACCCCAGGAGGAAGGGAAAGGGCCGCCCCCTTATGCAGGGCCACCCGCCACCGCCGGTCCTCCCCCCGCAAGAACACAAGGAGTAAGTGTTGGTCCGAAAGCTTCCAGGCTCGAAAGACCTCGGCAGCATAGCGCTCTGGGTCGCCAAAGGGATCGCGCCAGCTGGCAAGATAGACGAGAAAAATTCCCTCGTTTTCCAGTGTAGCAATTAAGCCTAAAAGCTTTGCCCGGTCCCCGGCCTCCAGGGTCTGGCCGTAGTCGTTGATCGGCCCAATTTGCAGAGGAAGAAGGACCTGGGCTAGTCCCGCAACACCAAGAAGCGCGAGCAGTGCTCGCAGGTGACCACCTCCCGCCCCTCGTGGAGCTTAAGGAGCGTGGCCTCGGAAAGCCGCAGGTGACATCCTCCACAGGTTTGGCCGTTCACATACACTACAGGATTGGGGACACGCGCCACCAGCTTCTCGTAGTGCTGGCGAAGATGGAGGGGGAGCTGCGCCACCAGTTCCCGAAGCTGGGCCTCTGTAGCCTCCTCCTCTTTCTTCATCTCCCCGCGCCGGTTCTGCAGCACCTGAATCTCCTCTTCCAGACGCGCGCGCTGCTCCCGATAATGGGCCTCGTACTCCGCAAGTTTCTTGGCGTCCTCCTCCACCGCGTCCATAAGGGAGAGGGCTTCTTCGCTCAATTGGTCGAGTTTTTTCCGCAACACCTGGATTTGTTCCCGCAGGAACTCCATTTCCTTGTAGGGAATGATGTCGTGATCGAGCTTCCTCTGGTATTCCCGGATCTTGGCATCGGTGGCGTCCACCTCTGACGTCCGTTCCTGGGCGGCCAGGCGGAGCTTGCGGTGCTCCTCCTTGCGTCTGGCCAGGGCCTGTTCGGCTTCGGCCAGGCGTGCCCTAAGCCTTTCCTCCTCCGCCGCCAGATCCGCAAGCCGGCTGGCAAGCTTGTGCAGTTTCTCTTCCACTTCCGCCAGGACGCGGAGGAGGGCAGTGGCCTCGCTCATCCCTCGATCACCTCAAGATCCGGAAAAGCCTGGCGCAAAAGCGATCCCACATGGCTAACAAACGGTTTTTCCGTTTCAGCATGGCCGAACAAGGCCACGGTGAGCCCTCCCTCCTCGGCTTCTTTAAGGCGGTGGTAACTCGCCTCTCCGGTAATGTAAAAATCGGCCCCGCTTGCGAGGACCTGGGGCACTAGATCGCCTCCGTTTCCACCACACACCGCCACCTTTTCCGCCACTCGCTCAAGGGAGCCTACGACGGCCTTTGGGCCCGCTACGCCCAATTTCTGGGAAAACCCCAGCAGAATTTCCGCTGCCGTTTGTGGCGAGGCGAGTTCTCCCACGCGCCCCAGACCATGCCGCACGTCCTGGTTGGCCAAGGGATAGAGGTCGTAGGCGACCTCTTCGTAGGGATGGGCGGCGAGCATTGCCCGAACCACGGGATCCACGCGCTCCGAGGGGAGGATCGTTTCCAACCTGATTTCTTCCACGTGTTCTTCCCGGCCGATCTCTCCTAAAAATGGCTGTGCGCCCTCCTCGGGGAGGAAGGTGCCTGTGCCCCGGGATCGGAAAGAGCAGTGCCCGTATTTCCCGATTTTTCCTGCCCCGGCCGAGAACATGGCTTGCGCCACTTTGTCCTCGTACCCCGCCGGCACAAACACCACCAATTTTAGAAGTTGTCCGCGGGGAAGAAGGGGTTTAGAGGAAACGAGGCCCAGATACTGGGAGAGAAGTTCTCCCAGACCACCCTGGGCGCTGTCGTAGGGCGTGTGGAGGGAGAAGAGGGCCACATTGTGGGCGAGCAGAGCTTGAATTTTTCGGCCTAAAGGTGTCTTGGCAGGGATTGTTTTGATGGGCCTGAAAAGCAACGGATGGTGGGTTATGACGAGGTCGAGTTGGGGGAGGAGGGGAAGGTGTTGGAGTTCCAGATCCAGGGTCACGAGCACACGCCGACAGGGCTCGTCCAGGTGGCCGACTTGTAATCCGCTGTTATCCCATTCCTCGGAAAGGCTTAAGGGGAAGCGTTCCTCCAGGAAGTCCACCACTTCCCGCCGTTGCATTC
>JACIWL010000023.1:11575-19359 GCA_014360995.1 Candidatus Bipolaricaulota bacterium
AGCCAGTCCGGGCGATAGATCCCTATAGCGCCCCTCAGCGAGCCCCCGTTTGATTCGATCGATGAGGTGCGGGTGGTAACGGATGAACTCCTCTAAGACGCGTTCCCCAAAAGCTCGCGTCCACACAATGCCCCGCATCACAAGGTCCTCATCGTCCTCAGGAATCTCAGGCGGACGTGAGGGGTAAAAGTAGATACGCAGGCGTCCCTGATCTTGAAGGCTTCGAATATATGCTGCAGCGTCGTCAACCAAAATTTCATCAATTGGAGCCACGGCAACAGGTGAAACAACCTCCTCTTCCCAGCCAGTTTGGCCCTCTAGAAAAGTTTCAGCAGGGAGCACGTAAATGGAGCCTTGCACCCCAGCGTAGCGGTGCTCAAAAGCGCCGGGAAAACGCTCGCAAACGTAGGGAAGTCCTGTTTCCTTCTCTCGGTCTACCGCGCAAGTGAGATCGCCTCCGGTACCGCTCAGGAACAGAGCCGCCATCACTGGGTCTTTGCAGGCGTAAACCTAGGGTCGACCATGTGTGCTTACTTGAGGGACAATTAACCGCAAACCGCGCTGCCGAGAACCGTGATAGACAACCGCCATCCATTTATCTTAAAACCACTTTTGGGCTACGTCCACGATTTCAACGATGATGTCTCATCCGCTATCGTGTTGGGACACGCGCTTTCAGTTTTTGAAAGAAGCTTGAAAAGTGTCGAGGTTTGTGATTCTGCGGAAAAGCCTCAAAAAGGTCAACGGGAACGGGCGCCCACGTTGAAGCCGGCCGTGGCCCCGGCGGCCGCCGCCGGAGGAAGGAACCAAAACACAAAATCCCAACTGGTGATTAACCTAGGCCCAAGCACTAGCCCAGCTCCTCCCGCTCCACCCAAGAAACACAGGCCTAAATTGCCCCCCACCCCAAAAAACGAACCGACCGCAGCCACCCCAAGGCTTGCACCTAAAGCCGCTCCACCCGTGTAGCCAAGAATAAAACCGGCCAGCAACCTTCCCAATGCTTCCCAGCCCTCCGCACCATAAACGAAGATCGAAGCGAGGACAAAACCTCCGCCAATGCCCCCGGCATATCCGGACAGGGTCCCCACCATAAACTCCAGCCCCACCACCTCTTCTGGTTCGACCGCTAAAACCAGGCTTCCCGCAAACCCCAGAAGGAAAAACACCAGCAATACCCGCGCCATAGCCCCTCCTTCGGGCAAATTCAGCCCCGCCTCTCCACAATACCCCATGAGCAGCAATGAGACCAGCGAGATAACGCCCAAGAGCCATGTTCAATTCAACCGGGGGTATACTCCTGTAATGGAAGTTCGCGACCTGGGCGATGGGGTTCACGTATTTCTCGGCCCGGTGAACCTCGGGGCCATCGTGGTCGAGGGGAAAGCGCTTTTCGTGGACGCCGGGCTCGACGACGGTCCAGCCCGAAAACTTTACCGCTGGGCCGAGGAAAACCATCTCAGCCCCCATGCGGCCGTCCTCACCCATGCCCATGCTGATCACTTCGGGGGCGCATTCCTCTGGGCCAACCGGGGTCTCTCCCTTTACGCCTCTCCCCTGGAGGGTGCGATGATGGAGCACCCCATTTTGGAACCCATCTTCCTCTTCGCCGGGGCCACCCCTCCCCAGGAACTCCGCGCCAAATTCACCCTGGCTAAACCGTGCCGGATACAACCCATTGAGCCCGGACCCTTGGAGTTGGGCCCTTTCACCGTAGAAGTGATTTCCTTACCCGGGCATGCGCCCGCGCAAATTGGGGTGCGGTTCAATCACGTACTTTTCTGCGCCGATGCCCTCTTCCCCGAGGAAGTCCTGAGAAAGCATCCCATTCCCTTCTGCCACGATTTCGACGGCGCCCTGGAATCCCTGAAGGTGGTGGAAGGGGCGGAGAATTTGGTGCCTGGTCACGGTCCCCTCCTCAGCGGTGATGGCGTGCGCCGGGCCTGCAACGCATTTCGCGATCAGCTTCAGAAGATACGGGATATCGTGCACCGCGAGCTCCATCTACCCCGAACCGGAGAGGAGCTGGTCGTCCGCGTGGCCGAAAAGCTGGGCGCGAATTTCTTCGGTCTTGCGGATTTCTGCTTAGCCCAGACTACAATCCACGCGGTCCTCACCTCGTTGAGCCGGGAGGGCTTAGCCCAGGCGGTGGTGGAGGGAAACCGGCTCCTCTGGCGGAGGCGCTGATGGGGGTCCGCACGGGTTACGCCGACTTGCCCCTGCACGGAGGGAAAGCCCCTCGCTGGCTGTTCACCCGCATGGTGCGGCTGGCCCGGGAAATCCTGCTCCTCATGGCCGACGAATTCGGCACCCAAGAGATTTTGCGGCGCCTTTCCGATCCCCACTGGTTCCAGGCTCTGGGTTGTCTTCTTGGATTCGATTGGCATTCCAGTGGCCTCACCACCACGACCTGCGGGGCGTTGAAGGAAGCGCTGCGGGAGGTGGGCCCGGAAATTGGGCTTTTTGCCGCCGGGGGGAAAGGGGCGGTATCCCTGCGCACGCCCACGGAGATCCAAACTTCGGCAGAGAAGATCGGGATCGACCCCGCTCCCCTCGTCTACGCCTCCCGCATGAGCGCCAAAGTGGACTCCGCTGCCCTTCAGGATGGCTTTCAAATCTATCACCACGCCTTCTTCTTCGATTCGGCTGGGCGCTGGTGCGTGGTGCAGCAGGGTATGAGGGAAACCGCCCATTTGGCCCGCCGCTACCACTGGCTTTCTCAGGGGTTAAGGAGTTTTGTGGTCGAGCCCCACGCGGGAGTGATTGGGGCGGAGAGTAAATTAGTGCTCAATCTGGTGGCCCAGGAGGCGGAGCCCGCCAGGATCGTCATCCCTGAGCTGGCCCAAAAGCCTCCCGATGTTTTGGTGACAGAGCTTCAGAAGATCAAAAGTTTGAAGCTTCCGGAAAGGCACGCTTTATTGATCTCCGATATCGATCCGCGTCGCTTGGAGAGCGTTTTCCTCCGCACTTACGAGGCCCAAGCTCAAAACTTTGAAGAACTTTTGGGCGTCCCGGGTTTAGGAGCAAAGGGGCTGCGGGCTTTGGCTCTCCTTTCCGAGCTAGTTTACGGTGCCCCCGCCTCTTTTCGCGATCCCGCCCGGTTTTCCTACGCCCACGGTGGGAAGGATGGGACGCCCTACCCCGTGGATCGGGATACCTACGACCGGACCATCGCCGTTTTAGCCCGGGCAATACGGCGGGCCAGGTTGGGGGAGCGGGAGGAGCTTGCCCGCCTTAAGAAGCTTCCGCTCCTCTTCCGCTCCCCCTAGGCCCGGCGGTGCTGGTGGGTTGGCGGCGGCCTAAAGGAGGTGGGCCAGCTTTTTGGCCTCTTCGGCCATCATCCCTTTTTCTCCATCGTCATTGGTCGCCAAAAGAAGGGCATCATCGCTTACCCCAACCTTGCGGAATAACCCCACAAGGTCCTCGACCCGAAGCCGCCTTTTCTCCTCCTCGTCCAGGTCCAGAACAATCTGCCCCTTGTGCATCATGATCAGCCTATTTCCCACGGCCAACGCTTGATCCATGCGGTGGGTGACCATGAGGGTGGTGAGGCGGTGTTCGGCCACAAGCTTTTCTGTGATGGCCAGGACTTTTTCCGCGTTGGCCGGATCCAGGGCGGCGGTGTGCTCATCGAGAAGGAGGAGCTTGGGCCTGGTGAGGGTGGCCATGAGGACGGCCAGGGCCTGGCGCTCCCCGCCGGAAAGGTGAGCCACTTTCTCCCCCAACCGCCCTTCCAAGCCCATTTCCAAGGAGGCGAGTACCTGGGCGAGGTAACGTCGCCTCCCGCGGGAAAGGAGGGGAGCTAGTCCCCGGCCGCCCTTTTTCGCCGCCAACGCTAGGTTTTCCGCCACCGTCAGCTGAGAAGCCGTCCCCCGCAGGGGGTCCTGGAAGACCCGGCCAATGAGCTTGGCCCGGCGTTGGGCCGGCCAGCGGGTCACGTCCTGCCCAAGGATCTCCACCTTTCCCCGATCCGGCCGCAAAGTCCCGGCAATCACGTTGAGGAGGGTGGTTTTGCCCGCTCCGTTCGAACCGATCACTGTGGCAAAGTCCCCCTCGGAAAGGAATAAGGTCAAATTGTCCAGGGCCGAAAACCTGCTCCCGCCAAGGGAGAAGGTCTTGGTCACCTCCAAAACCCGGAGGATCATCCTGTCTCCCCCCTTAACGCGCTGCGCAGGGCCGGGGCGGCCAGGGCCAAAAGCACCACCAAGGCCGTGACCAGCCGAAGGTCCGAGGCGGTGAAGCCCAATGTCGCCCCGTACCGCAACGCCAAAGAAATGGCCAAGCGGTAGACCACCGATCCACCCAGCACCGCCAAAAGATGCCAGGCAATTCCCCGAGGCCGAAAGAGGATTTCTCCCACTATTACCGAGGCCAAGCCAGCGATGATGGTGCCAACCCCCATCCCCACGTCGGCGAATCCCGAGTATTGGGAAGCTAAAGCCCCAGAAAGGGCCACAAGGCCGTTGGAGATGGAAATCCCCAAAGTGGTCAAGGATTCGGGGCTCATCCCATAGGCCTGGACCATTTGGGGGTTATCTCCGGTGGCGCGCATGGCCCCGCCGAGCTCGGTCTTGAGGAAGAGGAAAAGGAGCAGGGCCAGACCCAGGGCGAAGAGGCCGCCTATGCTTAAGGCCTCCCAACCCCGCGGGATAGCGAAAACCTGGGAGAGGCGCAAAAAAGCGGTGGGCCGGCCGAGGAGGGGGAGGTTGGGGCGGCCCATGATCCGCAGGTTCAGGGAATAGAGCATGATCATGGTGAGGACGCCGGCGAGGAGGCCGGGGATACGTAGACGAGTGGCCAAAACCCCGGTAAAGGCTCCGGCCAAAAGGCCGGCCCCGAGCGCCCCCAAAACGGCAAGGATTGGATCAAATCCGCGAAACACCAAAATTCCGGCCACCGCCGCTCCCAAGGGGAAGGTCCCATCCACGGAGAGGTCCGGGAAGGAAAGGACCCGGAAGGAGAGGTACACCCCCAGGGCCATAAGCCCATAGATCAGACCCTGCTCCAACGCCCCAAGGAACAGCATGTTATTGGGCCACGAACCTCCGACCACCGAAGAGGAGCCCTGTCACCAGGCCCTTGGCCTCCTCCGGCACTTTGAATCCGATGGCTTCAGCCACATCGAGGTTAATCCACACCTGAGTCCCGGCCTGCCTCACAAAGGGAATCTCCGCAGGCGAAACCCCGGAAAGGACCTTGAGCACGATCTCTCCGGTGAGGAGGCCGTGGTCGAAGTAATCAAAACCCGTGCAGATCAAGGCTCCCTTCTCTAGGCTCGTGGGATCGGCCATAAGGAACGGGATCTTATGGGTTTTGGAGACGGCGACAATCGCATCGATCCCGGCGGCCACGGTGTTGTCGGTGGTACAATAGATGGCGTCCACGCGGCCGATGAGGGATTGAGCGGCCAGGGGAAGCTCAGCGGTGCTGTTGGCTGGTACCACCACAGGTTCAATCCCCAATTCGGCCGCGTGCTTTTTGGTCATCTCCGTGAGGATGGCGGAGTTAGTTTCCCCTGGGTTATAGATCTGTCCCAGCCTTTTGAGCCCAGGGATCATGGCCTTAAGGAGAAGGAGGTCGGCCTTAACATCGATCATGTCTGAAGCCCCGGTAACGTTGGGATAGCCCACAAGGCCAGCCCCAACTGGATCGGTTACCGCGGAGAAGATGACGGGGATGTTTGTGTCCTTGAAGACCTGGACTATGGCCTGGGAGGAGGGTGTTGTGATGGAAACGACGAGGTCCACTCCCCGGGCGAGGAAGTCCTGGGCGATGGCCATGGCCACGGAGAAGTCGCCCTGGGCGTTGGCGAAGATGAACTGGACATCGAGCCCGGCTTCCTTGACCTTTTGCACGATCCCATCTCGGCAGGCGTTCAAGGCGGGATGGTCGATGATCTGGGTTATCCCGATGACGATGGGCTTTGCCAATCCTAAAACCCCTAAAGCCAGAATCCCGAAAGCCAAGACGAGTCTTTTCACCTCACACCTCCTTTTTGAGCCCTATAAAACAAAAAACCGCAAGCTTTTGCTTGCGGTAATGGGCATGACTCTCCTTTTCTAGAGAGTCACGCCCTCATGCGAACCAATACCACACGTAGGCCTTCGCCCCGGTGACCACCTCCTTTCCCCAAACCTTTCGGCTGCTCACGCCCTTTAATTACGACGCGGGGCGGGGGGTTGTCAAGGTGCCGTTGTCTCGTTGAAATCGTTGCCGAAAGGGTCATCGATTCCTCAAACTGGCTGTTACCCAACAAGAAAGGAGGAACCAATGACCCGCGCATTTCTAGCCCATTTTGGCCACAACCAGGCCCCTGTGGAAAAACGCTGGAATGTGATCAGAAAGCTCATCGGGTACGCCCGCTACGACACAGAAGAAGCCAGAAAGCTCGTGGAAGCCATCTATGCTGACTGGGAGCTAGTAGTGAACCTCTTCCAGCCGGTGCGGAAGCTGTTCCATAAAGAACGGGTGGGGAGCAAGGTGCGGAAGATCTGCGACCGAGCCCAGACCCCGTTCCAGCGGGTCCTGGCTGCCCTGTTGGTGGGAGAAGAGGTCAAAGAGAGGCTTTGGGAAATGTATCGAGGGCTTGGGCCTTTGGCCCTGCGCAGAAGGGTCGAAGAAAATCTTTAAAAACTACGGAAGCTCCATGGGTAACCGTAAATGTGAAGCACCGTAACCGCTTCGGTAACAGGGACTTTTGATGCATCACGCTCAATGGGCGGTTCATAACATGGGCCCTGAACTAACAAAAAGTAACTTTCAGCTTCTAGAGTGATTAGCTGTCTTTTAGGCCTGTTTCTCTAAGGGACCCGCTTATCAAGGCCCAAGCCTTACGAGTCCGCGCACGTAATTCCAGGGAACGGCCACGTCCTGAGGGGTCGTGCTCCAGGTATCGTGAACGATGACCCAAAGCGTGTTGGGAAGCAGGCCATGCCCGTCGGGGTCACCCTTGAACCAGCCTACTCCGGTGACGGCATGACCAATTCTCCGCCCCTCGTCCTTTTTCTCGTCCCATTGCTCCTCAGGGACCTTGGGGTCTTCCTTGCGCAGCATCTCGGTCGAAGTTATGGGTTCACCCCACAGGTAAAAAGTGATCTACTTGGGGCCCATTTCGGTTCTGACCTCAACCGAAGTTGGCTTTATGGGGTTCCAAAACTCGAAGAGCAAGATCGGGGGTATACCCCTCTCTATCATTACCAGGTACGTGTCCAGCGCTGTGTTCCCTTGCACAAGATCAGTACTCCACACATACCCATGTGCCTTCCCCCCAAAGTCCGCAAGCCCCTCAACGATGTCCTGATCCAAAGTTCCAGGCCTACGTGCTGTGGCATTAATCCTTCTAGGGTTCCCTTCGCCGTTCGTGGCGAAGTAGTAGCCAAGTTTCTCGCTAAGCGTCACGGCGTCGCCTCCCCCGCTTACATCCAAGGCCCACACTGTTTGCGCCACCTGATCCAAAAATACAAGGACATTGGCCGCAGCAAGGGGCGCGCGCCAGTTAGCAACAGACCTGAACCCAGCGAGATTTGGAGGGGATTGGCAACCATCCGGCACTTTGTCAATGAAAATCCCTTCCCCTCTCTCGCTGACAATGCGGATAACGTAGTCCTCGGGTCAAGCCGCACCTATGAACGCCAAAACCGCACACAATCCAACCAAAAGAACATCTTCATCCGCACCTTCTTTTACTGGGCTTCAGTCCAGGCAAGAAGGGCTGAGGCCTTAGCCCCGGCGAAGTGGTAGTCCGAGCGCATCGGCGGCCACTCGATCCTGACCTTGAAACCTTG